>JAZLGY010000019.1:0-98792 GCA_045616525.1 Acetatifactor sp.
ATGATTTATATTTAGTGCTAAATAAAACAATAAAATTGGAATAATAAGCATTGGAATGTAATAATATGCCCAAACAATTCTATTATTAAAAAACAATCTGTATTTGCATATTTGAAGCACAAAATACATTTCCATAAAAAATATAATGATGTAAAGCATACGTCGCACTTTTTCATTTATAATTTTTTCATTAATGGACACACTCCACATCAATACAACGCATCCATAAAATACCTGACTAAAACAATCTGTAAAGTCAATATCTCTAAGTGCAACATGTAGTATTCCGCCCAGGAGATAGATTACAGCCAACTGCCAAAGATTAAATTTTCCTGTTTTTGACAACACTATATTTTCTCCTCCTTGCTAAATCCATTTAAGTCTTCTACTGATAATCAACTTAGCACCATTATAAATTATCATCAGGTGAATTTCATCCACATTATTGTCTATCTTTAAGACTTTAACGTCCTATGTTAAACTATCTTTCCGTCATTCATACCCTCAGGCAATTTTGCCAGGGTATTCTTTTCGATCTAACTAATTAGTTTTTCAGAATGATGAATATAAGCTGCTTTTCTTTCGATTTTTTCAAATTCCAATGTTTAAAATCCGAAAAGATACATCAGAATTTCTTCTGTTAATGAACATGAACTCGGAAAATGTCCCGAAACATTAACCATGTTCCGTAATGCATGCGCTCATTATCTTCATAAAAATAACGATAGCCCCAACAAACTAGGACTATCGTTTTAATGTTGTTTAATGTTCTTTTCAATTTGTATCAGAAGCTAATATTTCTAGTTTCCCGCTTCCTGTTTCTCAAAGTATGTTTCCATAATCTTCTTGGCAACGGGAACTGCATAGTCTCCACCGCTTCCGGCACCTTCAATAATAACAGTAACACAGATTTCAGGATTCTCAGCTGGGGCAAATCCTGTGAACCATGCATGGGAATCACCCTTAACGTTATTGTATTCTGCAGAACCTGTTTTACCACCGGAAGTAAAGGAAGCACCCTTTAAGCTTCTTCCGGTTCCGTCAGTTACAACCTTCACCATCTGTTTTCTAAGAAAATCTGCTTCATCAGATGTCATTAATGGTCCGTATTGCTGAGGTTTAAACTGTTTTACAAGTTTTCCATCGGCTGAAACAACACGATCAACCACATAAGGATTCATTAACACACCATCATTCGCAATGGCACAGGTAATCATATTTAAGTGAATCGGTGTAATCTGTGTTTTACCCTGTCCAATGGCTGTTTGCATCATTGCTTCTGTTCCCATATCGTCGCTTACATGTGCACTACTACGCGAATAATTGACGGTAAGAGGTAAAGGCTGATTAAACATCAAGCCATCCAAGGTATCCTGGAATTCATCTCTGTCAAGCTTCATACCAATATTGGCAAAGCTACTGTTACATGACTTAGAGAAGGAACCGGAGAAATCAACGGTACCATGACTCATTCCATGGTAACATTTAATCTTTACGCCATCCTGGCTGTAGCTTCCATTACATGTATAAGAATACTTACCAATCTTTTCTTCAAACTCTCTGTAATACTCTAATGCAGTAACAATCTTGAAGGTAGAACCGGGAGGATATACACCCTGGTATACTCTGTTCAACAGTACAGAGCTCTTACTGTCTTCAATCAGTTCATCCCACATCTCTTCAATATTGTTAGGATCAAAGTCAGGCTTTGATACAAGGGCTAAGATTTCACCCGTTCTACAATCAGTAACGATAACCGCTCCCTTATATACGCCAAGAGACTTACTTGCCGATTGCTGAAGTTCAAAGTCCAGTGTAGTATATACATCATTTCCCGGATTCTTGATACCGGCTGCATCATTGGATGCTTTTTGTGTAATGGAAATATCAGTATTAATCAAGTAATAGTTAGCCTGACCTTCCACACCCATTTTTCCGTTAGTATGATAACCAACAACATGCGCGAACAATTTTCCGTAAGGATAAACTCGATACTCTCTATAATTTTCATCAAACTGTGTCTGGGCCAGTATCACACCGTCTCGATCCATAATATTACCACGGTAGTTTCTGGACAGAATCAATTCCTGTCTGGAATTGTAGCTGTTATTTACCATATCCTGTTCTCTGGTTGCTGTAAAGTAACCAAGATATGTAAGCATGCCTGCATATACCAAAACGAAAACAGCAATTAAAAAACGAACAAAATTGTTGCTCTTGATCTCTACACTTTCTTCTTGCTCCTTCACACCGGAGAAACCAAGTACAATATAAAATACAAGCATGGAAGCAAATACTGAGCTACCACCATAGCTTACAAAGGGTAAGGTAACACCAGTCAAAGGAATAAACTTTATTCCTCCACCGATGGTCAAAAATACCTGGAAGATATAGGATACGCCGAAACCGGTACAAATCAGTCTATGGAAAAGATTCTTATTCTCCACTGCCATCTTCATGATCATAATAAAGCAGCTGAGAACAACAAGAATCAGCATCATACCAAAAACAACACCAAGTTCTTCACAGATAGAAGCAAATATAAAGTCTGTTTCTACATAAGGAATATCTCCGGGATTACCCTGACCAATTCCAAGTCCAAACCAGTTTCCGGTACCAATGGCAAATAAGGACTGGGTAATCTGATAACCTTTATTATCAATGTATTTCCATGGATCTATAAATGCCAATACACGAATTCTGACATGGGGGAAGATTCGGTAAGCGATGACACTTGCAATACCGCCTCCAATCAGTCCGATGGGCAAGGAATACCACTTTCTTGTTGCCACAAATAAAACAGCCAGATAAACCATAAAGAAAATCAGAGCAGCACCAAGGTCCTTGGAAACAACCAGTACCATTACATGGATTGCTGCCATAAAGCTTCCAAGGAACAAAAATGTTAAGTTTTTGGAACGAATCATAACAGAAGCCAGGAAGAATACAAACAAAATCTTTACAAACTCAGAAGCCTGGAAGGTAAAGCCTGCCGCTGAAATGGACAGCTTGGAACCATGACTTACTTCTCCCAAAATAAAAACAAGGGACAGTAAAACAACGCCGATGGTGCCGTAGATCCAGCCATACTTGTGTAATTTACCATAAAACTTCTGAATCAACAGTGGAACAAACATACAGAAACAAAAAGCAACCATAATAATAATAAATTGCTTTATTGCCTTTTGAACAGACAGTCTGCAGATGACACAGAGTCCGGTGCCCAGAAGCATACACATATTGTTTAGGAAAAATCGATTGGTCCCTTTGTATATCACTTCCGTCAGCAATATGATGGCCGCTAGACCCACCATGACTAGGCCCGCAAATACCACCACGGCCCAGTTCCTGGTAACCAAGGTTAAATCCAAAAACATAAGTCCATGTACCAGAATCATCCAGAATCTCTGTCTCCAATAGATTCCCCCTCTTTCCTTATCACTCTTAATAAAGAAAGCTATAAAATTTTCAAACAGGAAGATCCCTGTACACAATATAATGAAATAATTGGATACCAGCTTTATAATCTCTCGATAATAAGCACTATCCAACGCTCTCAATAAATTCATTCTAAATACCTCGCTATAATACGCCCTCTACTGTATGACCGGTTGTAAATTTATCTATGGGCAATTGATATTTCGTTTCATTTCCCTGTAAATAATAATGCAAAATACTCTCTGTTTCTACAGTATTTTCTATGGTAAAGCTAATTCTCTTTTGTACGTTGCCATACCTTTTATCCAAATCCTTGTGCAGCGACAAGGGAACGGAATTGAAAATAATATTATGGCAATGATTACAATCTATTTTTATTGGGAAATGTGCATTCTTGCGGTCTTCCATGGAAGAAAAATGCACGCCCCTTCCCTTACAGGAATCAAAGGTTTTGTAAATGCAGTTGGAACTTACCATTAAGGGTAGTCTACCGTATATGATCTTTTCCCCAACCTTTTCTAAAGGAGTATTTTCAAATAAGGCTCTTTCTTCCTTACGATTTAATTCAACCGGATAGGTAAATCCATGTACATCCTTTAAAAACTGCTTGGCGGAAGCTCTGTTCCATATATAGAGATTACTGTCAGAGTAAATTAGGCCCTTGAAGCCATGTTCTCTTAAGTGCTCTAACTGTTCTAAGTTTCTGACCAAAACACCCTGTATCAAATCCTGATATAAAAGTTCAAAGGTGTCTTTCTCATATGCGCTATCATTTTGCCTCTGTATAAGAGGCAGCGCCAAAATCACCTGAATAGAAAAGTCCTTCGTAATGGCTTTTAACTTTTCCAATACTTTGGGATTTTCCTCTGTTAAGCTTTCCTCTACATAGATTCTATGAATCTTACGTTTCTCATTTACTGATAAATGCTCTAAGGCTTTTAACTGCTCATCTCTGGTAATCAGCACTGAAAAATCCTGTTCTGAAGAAGCCTTTTTATTTTCCTTGAATTCCACCTTGGAAACAAATGCTTCATAGGAAGCTAAGTCTACTTCTTCTCGCTCATAGAAATAGCCCTGATTCATAATCAGTTTTCTTTCTAACTCTTCCACTGCTTTTCTTCGAAGCTCGTTTAATAGCTTCACAGGATAAAAGGATATCTGATCTGTAGAAATACTTATATCTTCAGCTTCAAAATAAGTATTTCCCAGTTTTTTCAGCTGCTTTTCAATATCTTCAACGGTTAATCCCTTATTCTGTGCCTTCTGTACTTCCTCTCCATAAACAGTTGCCGTGCTATCCCCTGCCTGAATCTCCAGATAAGCTTTCTGGCCGCAGATAAAGGTGGCTTTCATAGTAATCTTGGTCTTCTTTACAGACTCAATATATTTTCTACGGATTTCATCCAGCACACTTTGTTCACTGCCATTGTATCCACCTTCAGAAATGGTCACCATTTCCTTACCATTATGCCTAAAATAATAGCCATCCTGGATTTCATTTCGAATATACAGGTTTCTTAAGAAATTCAAATCCTTCTGGGAAACCTTGTAAGGTTCCATTGGACTCTTATAAAACCAATCAATATATTTACGATAAATGGAAGTAACCCCGGCTGCGTACTCCGGTTTCTTCATTCTGCCTTCAATTTTAAAGCTGTCGATTCCCCCTTTGATTAGTTCGGGGATTTTTTCTACCATGCAGAGATCCTTTAAGCTTAAGGGATAGAACCTGTTCTTCTGCCCTTCCGGCAAAAATGGTAATCTGCAGGGACCTGCACAGCGGCCTCTGTTTCCACTTCTTCCTCCGATGACACTGCTCATTAGACATTGGCCGGAATAACAGTAACACATAGCGCCATGAACAAAGCATTCTATCTCAAGTCCTGAGTTTTCCTTGATAGAAGAAACATCTGATAGAGAACATTCCCTGGCAGGAACCACTCTTACTGCACCTAGATCCTTCACATAGTTCGCACCATTGGACCCTGTTACCGTCATCTGGGTACTAATATGTAACTCCATATTGGGAAAATACTTATGGATCAGCGTTGACGCACCTACATCCTGTACGATTACACCATCTAGTCCATGCTGATAAAAAGGTAAAAGAAACGCAAGGAAATCCATCATTTCCTCTTCTTTTACCAATGTATTGACCGTAAGGTATGTCTTACAATGATTCAAATGTCCATATTTGATACATTCTATAATCTCATCCTGTGTGAAATTATCGGCATAGGCTCTGGCACTAAAGCGCTCACCGCCTAAATATACCGCGTCCGCTCCGGCATTAACAGCTCCAAAATATGCTTCTTTGTTCCCTGCCGGGGCTAACAGTTCAACCTTATTTTCCATAGTTTCCTCGTTACCTAGTCAAAAAGCTGCCAAAAAGGCAGCTTTAAAAATATAAATTATCTTCTGCGATTCTGTAACTCTGTTTCAAGCTTAACAACGTTCTTTTCAGCATCCTCAAGCTTTTCCTTCATATCTCTATGTGCACGTTCTACAGTATCCATTTTCATCTGACATGCAACAAGCTCATGCTTTAAATCATACAGTTCTTTTTCTTTTCTCTGCAACTCTTCTTCCAGTACAGCATTCTGCTTCTGAACCTTAAAATAATCGTCAGCAATATTAAGCTGCATTAAAATATTCTGCATTTCAATAGGCTGTCTCTTAAAAGAATCCATTTTACCATATTCATTAATTTTCTTATTAATATAAGATGCTACTCTCTGAAGGTATTCTTCACTTTCATAACCACTTAAGGTGATCACTTTATCTCCAATAACGACTTCTGCATCGGTTTTTACAGACATCTGCCTATCCTCCAAATCACTACTTCAGTATTTAAATATTTTTCACAGAATATACTGTTTATTGTACATAACTTTTACATTATAACTAAAAAAACAAGGCCTAGCAAGGTATTTTTATTCCGGCTTAATAAGGCCCAAATGTTTATAAGCTAAATCTGTAACAACTCTTCCTCTTGGCGTTCTGTTAATCAAACCATTTTTTATTAAATAGGGTTCAATCACATCCTCTATGGTTCCGGCATCCTCGCCAACAGAAGCAGCCAATGTATCAAGTCCTACAGGACCGCCTGCAAACTTTTCAACAATCGCATTCAAAATATTACGGTCCAGATAATCAAGACCAAGCTTATCAACTTCCATCAGGTCCAAAGCCGTCTGTGCTACCTCCAGGGTAATAAAACCGTCAAAACGAACCTCAGCAAAGTCCCTGACTCTTTTCAGAATACGATTGGCAAGTCTCGGCGTTCCCCTGCTTCTTCTGGCCATCTCTATGGCACCGGCTTCATCAATTCCAACCCCCAGCTTCTTGGCCGAATGTTGGATAATCAGTTTCAACTCATCCACGGAATAAAATTCCATATGATTAACCATTCCAAATCGATCACGAAGCGGTGCGCTAAGGAGTCCCACTCTGGTGGTTGCACCAACCAGTGTAAACTTCGGCAGATCCAAACGTACACTTCTTGCAGTAGGACCTTTTCCAATCATAACATCAATTGCAAAATCCTCCATAGCAGGATACAGAACCTCTTCTACCTGTCTGTTCAAACGATGAATCTCGTCTACAAAAAGTAAATCTCCATCCTCAAGGCCATTTAAAATAGCTGCTATTTCACCGGGTTTTTCAATGGCGGGGCCACTGGTAATTTTCAAATTTACACCAAGCTCGTTAGCAACAATACCTGCAAGTGTAGTCTTTCCCAGTCCGGGAGGCCCATAAAACAAAACATGATCCAGCGCATCCTTTCTCTTTTTAGCCGCATCAATGTATATCTTTAAGGTCTCTTTAATCTTGGATTGACCAATATATTCATCCAGGGTCTGTGGTCTTAAAGAACCTTCAATTTTAACATCCTCCTGTGTTACAGAGGTTTCTATCATTCTCTTAGCCATAAACTAAAAACGCTCCTACTATATCAAGTATTTCAAGGACTTCTTAAGTAAGGTACCTGCATCCAGTTCCTTTGCATTTTCCACACTACGAACTGCTTTCGCAGAAATACCTGCATCATATCCCAATGCAATCAATGCTTCAATAGCTTCTTTAATCACAGCATTGTCATTTTCATTTGCACCGGTGGCAATACCATCTACATTGCCCATTTCACGATTAAACATTGCATCCTCATAATCAATCTTGCCCTTCAGCTCAAGCACAAGTCTTTCCGCTGTTTTTTTACCGATTCCCGGTGCAGAGGAAATAGTTTTTACATCACCTGCGGCTATGGCAAAACGCAAATCTTCAGGTTCCATTGCCGATAAAAGTGACAGACCACCCTTAGGACCAATACCACTGACAGAAATACAAAGCTTAAACAGCTCCAATTCTCCCCTTGTCATAAAGCCAAACAGAAGAAAAGCATCCTCTCTGACACTTGTATATGTATAAATCTTCACTTCTTTTCCACCACTAGGTAGTTTTGATGCAGTCAAAGGTGAAATCTGGATATTATAACCTATATTATTGGCTTCTATTACACAACGGTCTTCATAAACCTCTTCTACCGTCCCCTTGATATATGCGTACATACCACACCTCCAAAATCAACTCTAGGTATTATATCATAAATTTCACGATAAAAAAAGGCATTCATCGAGGATTCCCTGAACGAATGCCATTCTAAATTATGCTTCTGTAATAACACCTGTCAAAGCTGTTGCAGCAGCTGTCTTCGGTGATGCAAGATAAATCTGAACCTTGCTGGTACCCATGCGGCCAAGGAAGTTTCTGTTATTGGTTGCAACAACAACCTCTCCATCAGAAAGAATTCCGCCGCCACGACCACAACAAAGGCCACAGCCGGGTGTTGTAATAATACAACCTGCATCGGATAAAATCTCCAAGGTTCCATCAGCCAATGCTTCTCTGTAAATCTTACGGCTTGCAGGAGTAACAATCATCTTAAGGTATGGTGCAATCTTCTTGCCCTTTAAAATCTCAGCAGCAGCCTGTAAGTCTTCTAAACGGCCATTGGTACAGGAACCAAGGAATACCTGGTCAACCTTTGTTCCCTTTACTTCTGAAACAGGCTTAATATTATCAACTAAGGAAGGACATGCCATAACCGGAACAAAATCCTCTGCCTGATAGGTTAATACTCTTGCATATACAGCATCTGCATCTGCACGTAAGGCTTTCATCTCATCAGAATATGGAATATTACAATATTCACAGGTTTTTTCATCAGGAGCTGTAATTCCACACTTTGCACCTGCTTCCACTGCCATGTTAGACATAGTCATTCTGCTTGCAATGCTCATGTTTTCAACAGTAGAACCGCAGAATTCCAAGGACTGATAGGTTGCTCCTGAAGCAGTTAGATCACCAATAATACGAAGGATTACATCCTTGGAGGTTACATTTGAAGGTAATACACCATTAATTTCAACCTTAATAGATTCGGGAACCTTCATCCATAGCTTACCCGTTCCAAGGATTCCTGCCATCTCTGTATAACCAATACCTGTTGAGAATGCACCAACGCAGCCATAGGTTACGGTATGACTGTCTGTACCAAAGGCGATATCACCGGGCTTTACATATCCCGCTTCTGTCATTAACTGATGGCAGATACCATCTGTTCTATGTACATTCTTCAAACCATACTTTTCGGCAAAAGCATCACCTTCTCTGAAGTGTCTGGAATCATCTGTCTGGGTTGCAGGAAGAAAATGATCATAAATCAAAACAACCTTATCAGGATCCCAAACCTTTTTAAAACCCATCTCCTCAAACTTCTTAACAGCAAAAGGAACCATGATATCATCAACCATACACCAGTCTACATCAACGGTAACGATATCTCCGGGTTTTACATCTTTTCCAACTTTATTTCCAATAACCTTTTCAATTAATGTATGTGCCATAACTTACTCCTTTGATTCATCAAGTCCATTTCTCTTTCTCATTGCCTTAACAAGCCCGCCGGCATTGAGAATCTCCAAAAGATTATCAGGAAGGGATGCGATCTCATATTCCTTACCCTGATACTCAATCTTTTCACCGGGTGTTACCTTACAGGTATCCCCCTCTGTGACTGCATCATACAAATCAGCATTTTCAATCAAAAGTAAGCCATTGTTAATTGCATTTCTAAAAAAGATTCTGGCATAAGATTTGGCTACTACACAGGAAATGCCCAGGGCCTTCACAACCTCAGGCGCCTGCTCTCTGGAAGAACCGCAGCCAAAGTTTTTGCCTGCAACAATCATATCGCCGGGCTGGATTAAACCTGCAAGTTCCGGACGTAACGGAGAGAAAGCATAAGGCTTCATATCCTCTACACTCTTTAATGCCAAATACTCTGTAGGAAGGATAATATCGGTATCAATATCATCTCCCAATACCCATATTTTTGCTGTAAATGTATCACTCATATTAATATATCCTCTTATATTTTAAATATTTATACTCTGTCTGCGGTAGTAATCTCTCCTGCAATTGCTGAAGCCGTTACAGTGGCTGCACTTGCAAGATATACAAAGGAATCCTTGTGTCCGGCACGTCCCTTAAAGTTTCTGGTACCGGTAGAAATTAAGGTTTCTCCCTCACCAATAACACCCTGACAAGCACCCCAGCATACAGAGCAGTTCGGATTCATTACAATTGCACCGGCTTCCATAAAGATATCTAAAAGTCCTTCCTTTAACGCCTGCTTATAAATACTTCTACTAGCAGGAACTACAAGGAAACGAACCTTAGGTGCAACCTTCTTACCCTTAATAACAGCCGCTCCGGCTCTTAAATCCTCAATACGTCCATTATTACATGAACCAAGGAATGCTTCATCGATCTTAGTGCCGAAACATTCTGAAGCAGGAACAACACTGTCTACAAAATGAGGCTTTGCAACGATAGGTTCAATGTCGGAAAGATCAATATCAATAACCTCAGAGAATACAGCATCCTCATCCGAACTAAAGATAGCCTTGGGCTCTCTTCCATGCTCTTTTAAGTAATCCATGGCAATATCATCCACTTCCATAAGGGCTGTCTTTGCACCTGCTTCTACGCAGAGATTACAAATAGAAATTCTGTCTGCCATATTTAATGTATGTAAGCCTTCACCGGCAAATTCCATAGCCTTGTAATTCGCACCATTGGCACTAATCTTGCCGATGATAGTCAGAATCAGGTCACGTGCAAATACGCCATCCTTTAATTTTCCCGTTAAATTAAAGCGAATTGTTTCAGGTACCAGCAACCAGGAGGTTCCTGTTACCATTGCATACAGATAGTCAGTACATCCAACACCGGTGCCGAATGCACCAAGGGCACCATAAGCACAGGTATGAGAATCTGCACCAAAAATAAGTTCACCCGGACGTACATGGTTCTCCATCATTACCTGATGGCAAACACCTTCCCCTTCATAATATGTAATACCATGTTCCTTGGCAAAATCTCTCATTTTCTTATGAGAAGCTGCAGTCTTAGGGCTATCTGCAGGAATATTATGATCTACAATCCAAACAAGCTTATTTACATCTGCAATCTTAGGATTCTTTAATTTATTGTACATATCAATGGTAAGATGTGTTGTACCGTCATTACTCATCAGTCTGTCCAAAGTTACTGTTTCAATATCACCGGCCTTGGTAGAAGCTACTCCTGCAGCCGCTGCAATAATCTTTTCAGCCATAGTCATTCCCATGGTCTATTCCTCCTTATTATCAAAAGTATTAAACGTTCAATGACGCAATCAATCCACCCTGGTCCAAAATCTCCTGCATTTTCTGAGGAAGCTTTGTACAGGAATAGGTCTTGCCATTTGCAGTTATAACACCTTTTTCCAAATCAAGTTCCATTTCATCGCCGTTACTAACAACATCATAAAGCTCTTTACTAACAATAACAGGCATACCGATGTTGATAGAATTACGGTAAAAAATTCTTGCAAAGGACTTTGCAACAACGGCCTTAACTCCAAGTGCTTTTAAAACACTGGGTGCCTGTTCTCTGGAAGAACCACAGCCAAAGTTTTCATCAGCCACAACAAAATCTCCCGGCTTAACCTCAGATGCAAAGCTACCATTTAAGGACTCAAAGGTATGTACCTTCATCTCGTCGATAGTAGGGAACAAAAGATACTGTGATGCAATAATCTGATCAGTATCTACATCTTTATCAAATCTAAAAATCTTACCCATTTGTAAGAACCTCCTATAAACTTACTTTTAAACTATGACTACTATATCATTCAATCCTTTATAAATCAAACTTTTCGCTACATTTCCAAACAGTTTTCGTTGTAAATAAATCACCATCACACAAAATACTAAACTCACCGCCCATTGCCTCTGTAAAGCTTTGAACAATTGCAAGTCCCAGGCCGTTTCCTTCTGTATTACGTGCCACATCGCCTCGTACGAATCTGGCCTTCAGTTCTTCTTCTGCCAAAGTGATTTCCTGCTCCGATACATTCTTAAACTCAATCATCACCTTGCCATCTACAATTGCGCCATCAAAGTACACTCTTGTGCCTGCCATACCATATTTTAGAATATTGGTCATCAGGTTTTCATATACACGAAATGCTCTCTGCACATCAATATTCACAAAAGCCTTCTCCATCTGGAAACGGAACTTTACAGTTAAATCCTTCTCTTTAAATCTGTCTTCCAGATCGAAATAGAGCTGCTTAATCATGCTGAGAAGATCTACCTCCTGCATGTTCAGGGTAATATTATTACTGTTGGCTTTACTAACCTCGAACAAGTCCTCAATTAACCCCTTCAGACGTGTACTCTTATCTGCAAGAACATTAATATATTTCTTACGGTCGGCTTCAGAAACCCCCTCCTGTCCAAGCAAATCTACATAAGTAATAATACTTGTAAGTGGAGTTTTTAGGTCATGTGATACATTTGTGATCAATTCACTCTTTAGTTTCTGGCTCTTAACCTTTTCCTCCAAGGCCTTGGAAAAGCCTTCTTCAATCTTATAAATCTCAGGTTTAAATGGTTCAAATATACCCAAATCTTCCTGCACACTATAATCAAGATTGCCTTCCGCAATGGCATTGGTTGCTTTTAATAACTTCTGATATTTATCCTGAAGCTTAACAATATATTTACTACCGATAAAATACAGAAATAGCAAGTAAACAATCAACAGAACAATCGCTACAATGGGACCGCCCAAGGTTGCGGCTATTACAATGACGGCAACCACCGCAACATTAAACATAATAACAATTAATGTAGTTCTCTTTAACGCTCTTGTCATATCTATTTTGGCAAGACGTTTAAAATGTTTGCCAATCTTCTGCACCAGCAGATTACACCCCATAAACAAAAGTGTTCTTTCACTGATAAATCGATCCATTCCCATTTTTCTGATATTGATAAAACAGGTACCCAAAAAGAATGGCAACAGGAATAAGAAAAACAGAAAAATTCCATACAAGCCATATCTGACAAGAAGCTTACCACTTAGTGCTGTTGAATATCTTAGGCTCTTATCTGTTTCAATGAAGAGTCTTGTAACCATATCGGTAATATGAAATCCAAAATAGTAAATAATAAAAAAGAAAATACCAATTAAAATAATCAAAACCGGTGTATATTTCTGTTCTCTTTCCTTTACCTTCTTAAGTCCAATAGGATTACGCACATACATTCCTAAAACTATCAATAATAACACAATGATCATGGAAATCTGCGGGATTTTAATGGTATCTTTATAATACTGATAAGCAAGAGCGTTAATTGCCTCTTCGTTTCGCTGATTCCAAACAGTTTTTTTCATGCCCCAGAAAATATCACAATTGCGAATTCCTTCCATCTGCATGTAGTCCATAATGGTATCGGCATAATTAACATATACTTCACCAATTTTTTCAGCGGTATAATTCTCAGCATAAGTACGATTTGCAAATCGATAACAATCCTGCTGTAAATTGGAACTTCTATCGTCCTTCATATTAGCAATTGTCATCTTTCCATCCTGATCATAGGATAGTCTCAAAAAATATGCATAATCATTATAACGCATATCCTCTACAGAAAGATTACCGACACTGGTATTGGTTTCATGATCCACTATAAAGTACTCCAGTGACTCAATCTTATTTCCTGTACGGATATTCATTTCCAACATCTTTAAACGATATAAAGCATCATTACGAATCCCCTTGCAGGCATCCTTTACGTTCTTTTGCTCTACCTCAGCTACATCATACAGATCCATTTCCTTGTTCAGAAACATATCCTCATACTTGACAGATTCCCCCTTTTTTTCTGTCAAAAGCATCTTGTATAAAACATAGTCATAGTCAAACAAACTATTGACTGTATAAGTAGTGTAAAAGCTAACCTCAAGTTCATCATATATTTTATGAACCATGGGTAATAATGCAGTTATAATGAACGCAGCAATTAAAGCAGCCAATATGCCTATCGGCCACGCACTTCTCTTTTCTTCATTTTCCATTAGTTTTCATCCATCTTATAGCCAACACCCCAAACAACCTTTAAGTATTTAGGATTTTTAGGGTCTGCTTCAATTTTTTCTCTTATATTTCTTACATGAACCATAATAGTATCGGAGTTCACAGCCTTCTCACTCCAGACACTCTCATAAATCTCATCTGTAGAGTATACCTTTCCCGGATGTTTCATGAGAAGCTGCACAATTCTATACTCCATGGGAGTCAGCTTAATCTCTTTTCCGCTAACCGTAAGCTGAATCTTTTCTTCATCCAGTACCAAATCACCCAAAACAATCTGGTTGGCATTTACATTTTCCTCAGCCTTACGATTGGAATATCTCTGATATCTACGAAGCTGTGAATTAATACGTGCTGACAACTCCAGCAAAGTAAAGGGCTTGGTAATATAGTCATCTGCACCCATATTTAATCCCATAACCTTATCAATCTCTTCTGACTTCGCCGTCAGCATAATTACAGGAAATTCAATTCCCTGATCTCTTATTTTCATAAGAAAGGTCATTCCATCCATCTTGGGCATCATAACATCCAAAACAGCCAATGAAATAGGAGCTTCGTTGTTATTTTCCACCATTTGAATCACTTCCAGAGCTTCAAAACCATTGCCGGCCTGCAATACATCATAGCCTTGGTTTTTTAAATAAATAGCAATCCCTTCTCTAATATCCTTATCATCTTCTACAACTAATATTCGATTATCCAAAATATATTGTCCTTTCTCTTTTGTCATAATACTAAACACCTATAACTCTATCATAATATACCAATCTAAAAAAGAAGTCTAACAATACTTTAAGAAAATCTAAAGAAAGAATAGATACGAGATAAACAATATGGAGATAAAGGGTACGGAAACAAAAAAGAGCCATGGCCTAAGCCATAGCTCTTAAGAATCTGATTAGTTGTTGATTAACTTATCTTCTTCGTTGTTCCAGCTGTAAAGCTTTCTGATTTCCTCGCCAACCTTCTCTGAAGGATGCTCGCTAGCAAGCTTTCTCATAGCCTTGAAATGTACCTGCTTACCAGCATCTGACATATCAAGTAAGAAGTCCTTAGCAAATGTACCGTCCTGGATATCAGACAATACCTTCTTCATAGCCTTCTTTGTTTCATCTGTAACAATCTTAGGTCCGGTAATGTAATCACCGTACTCAGCTGTATTAGAAATAGAATATCTCATTCCTGCGAATCCACTCTGGTAGATTAAGTCTACAATAAGCTTCATCTCATGGATACACTCAAAGTATGCATTTCTCTCATCATAACCAGCTTCAACAAGAGTTTCGAAACCAGCCTGCATTAATGCACAAACACCACCACAAAGAACTGCCTGCTCACCGAAAAGGTCCGTTTCAGTCTCTGTACGGAAGGTTGTCTCAAGAACACCGGCTCTAGCGCCGCCAATACCTAAAGCATAAGCAAGTGCAAGATCCTGAGCCTTACCTGTAGCATCCTGCTCTACAGCGATAAGACAAGGAACACCCTTACCAACCTGATACTCGCTTCTTACTGTATGACCAGGTCCCTTAGGTGCGATCATAGTAACGTCTACATCCTTAGGAGGCTGGATACAACCGAAATGAATATTGAAACCATGAGCGAACATTAACATGTTACCTGCAACAAGGTTAGGCTCAATATCATTCTTGTAAAGAGCTGCCTGCTTCTCATCATTGATAAGGATCATGATGATGTCAGCCTTCTTAGCTGCTTCTGCAGCTGTATATACTTCAAAGCCCTGCTTAACTGCCTTATCCCAAGACTTAGAACCTTCATATAATCCAATGATTACATGACATCCTGAATCCTTAAGGTTCAAAGCGTGTGCATGACCCTGGCTACCGTAGCCGATGATTGCGATTGTCTTGCCTTCTAACATAGAAAGGTTACAATCTTCCTGGTAAAAAATCTTTGCCATTTTTTTATCCTCCATTTATTTTAAAAAAATATATATAACTGATAGGTTTTCCCTAGAGCTAACAATGATAATTAATTATTCATCAAGATAAACAACCTTGTCTGTACCTCTGACAAGACCTGCTATACCTGTTCTGGCAATCTCAAGAATCTCATAACCATCCAAAAGCTTAATAAAAGCTTCGATCTTGGCCTGGTTACCTGTAATTTCAATAATCAGACTATCTACCGCAACGTCAACAATCTTCGCACGGAAAATATCGGCAACACTAATCACGCCCTGTCTTTCCATAGCACTGGCTTTTACCTTAATCATAGCAAGTTCACGATAAACACTTTCATCAGGTTTAAGTTCCTTGACATCCCTTACATCAATAAGTTTAGCTACCTGCTTCTCAATCTGATCAAGAACATCGTCATCACCAAAGGTAACTATGGTAATACGGCTGAATCTTGGATCTGCAGTCACACCGGCAGTAATACTCTCGATATTATATCCTCTTCTGGAGAACAAACCACAAATACGGCTCATCACTCCTGATGTATTTTCTGTAAGCAACTGAAAAACTTTTCTCTGCATAATTCTTCAATCCTCTTTGATTATTATTTCACTCATACTTTCGTATTTTAACAAGATAAAATACTCTTGTCAACCACTAGCACTCTTCATTCTCAACGCATTTGGAAAGAGCAAGGGTTCCTGTTCTGGCAACTTCCACAATGCTGATGCTGGATAACATGCTAATCATCACATTAATCTTATCCGGAGTATCACAGATCTGAATCATCAAAAACTTCTTGGACATATCAACAATATCGGCCTTCATGATTTCACAGATTTCCATAATATCCTTACGATTATTCTTGTTGTACTTTACTTTTACAAGCATAAGTTCTCTGCTGATACTGGCTGCTTCTTCAAAGGTCTTTACCTTAATAACATCAAGCTTTTTATTTAACTGTTTTTCAATCTGCTCCAAGGTTCTCTGATCACCGGTACTGACAATGGTCATACAAGATACATCAGGGTCATCTGTTTCGCCAACAGCTAAAGAATCAATATTAAAACATCTTCTGGCAAAAAGTCCGGCAACCTTACTAAGAACACCGGATCTGTTCTCAACCAAAACAGAATAAATCTTCTTTCTCATATACATCCACCTCTTTATACCAGATCCATAGGATCAATCATACATTCCAATAAGGAACGACTGTCATCCTTTAAGAACTTTTCAATTACCTGGTCACACTTCTCCATATTTTCAAGAAGGAGATATTCCATATCGTAAGCTTCGGCAATCTTATCAAGCTTAGGACTTCCCTGCAAATCTACTACTGAATAGTGATCCTTGTAGGTGAAGTGCTGATACTGTCTAACCATTCCAAGATAATTATTTCTAAATACAATAATCTTTACAGGAATATCATATTGCTGCATTGTAGCAAGTTCCATCATAGACATCTGGAAGGAACCGTCACCACATACTGCAATAACCTGCTTGCTTCTGTCTGCTCTCTTGGCACCCAGTGCACAAGGGATTGAATATCCCATAGTACCCATACCACCACTGGTAAAGAATTTACCGTCTCTGACAATATGATAAGCACATGACCAAATCTGGTTCTGACCAACGTCAGCTACATAGATACCATCTGACTTCATTGCTTTGCTAAGCTTCTGAATAAATACAGCGGGATCAACATAGTCTTTATTGGGATTTCTCTTAGGCGCCATGGTTTTCTTGTACTCATTTAAGCTTTCAATCCATTCATCATGCTCACAGCTGAAATCTTCATTTAAAAGATCTGTTAAAATATTTTTAGCATCTCCAACCAAAGGAATGGTTGCTCCTGCATTTTTTCCAATCTCAGCAGGATCTACATCAATATGTACCAAAACCTTATCCTTTGTAATCAAATCAGGCTGGCTGATTGCTCGGTCTGCCACACGGGCACCCATCATCAAAATCAAATCTGACTCATTCATCGCTCTGTTGGCATAAGGCTTACCATTGTTACCAACCATGCCAAAATACATCTCAGCTTCTGTAGGCATTGCACCAATACCCATCATGGTAGAAACAACCGGAACCTTGTGCTTCTTGGCAAATTCACGTAATTCTTCCTGTGCATCACTTAAAAGCACACCGCCACCTGCACAGATAATAGGTCTCTTTGCCTTTTCAAGCTCCTTGATTACCTTTTTAATCTGAACCGCATGTCCCTTTACTGTAGGCTTGTAGGTACGAAGCTTTACTTCTTCAGGATAAACAAATTTACTAATATTGGCATTCTGAATATCAATGGGGACATCGATTAAAACCGGTCCCTTACGTCCTGTATTTGCAATATAAAAAGCTTCCTTAAAAATTCTGGGAATGTCATTTACATTCTTTACAAGATAGCTGTATTTAACAAAGGATTCCACCGCACCTGTAATATCTGCCTCCTGGAATACATCACTTCCCAGCAACGTAGAATTAACCTGTCCTGTAATACATACAAGAGGAATGGAATCAGCAAAAGCTGTGGCAATACCTGTAATAACATTGGTAGCACCGGGGCCACTGGTAACTGCACAAACGCCTGCTCTTCCGGTAGTTCTTGCCAAACCGCTTGCAGCATGTGCTGCATTCTGCTCTGTACGAATCAAAATTGTCTGAATATCAGACTGTAATATACTATTATAAAATGGACAAATCGCAACACCGGGATAACCAAAAACGGTAGTTACGCCTTCTGCTTCCAAACACTTAATAATTGCATCTGCGCCGTTCATCCTTTTTGCCTCCTAAACATATCATAAATTCTATCTATTTTATCATAGGTAGAATAATCTATCAACAACAAGTATTCTTCTTTTTAGGCTATACCCCAATCCCCTATCAATGTCGGGGTTCTCCTCGGTTATAAGTACAACACTCTACCAACACTGACGATTTACTGGGTCATCATGCCCATTAAACGCTTTGCCAGCTTCACTGCATCTGCAGCATCCTTGGAATATCCGTCTGCACTGATTTCATCTGCATATTCCTGGGTAATGACTGCTCCGCCAATCATAACCTTGCTTGTGACTCCCATTTTCTTCGCATAGTCAATTACTTCCTTCATACGCTTCATTGTTGTTGTCATAAGTGCAGATAAAGCAATGATATCTGCTTTATATTCTTTGGCTTTTTCAATGATAACTTCCTTGGGAACATCCTTGCCAAGGTCAATCACTTTGAAGCCATAGTTTTTAAGCATTAATGCCACAAGATTTTTTCCGATATCGTGAATATCCCCTTCTACTGTTGCAATAATTACAACCGGCATATTCTCATCAGACTGTCCCTGTACCAGATGTGGCTCCAATACCTCGATACCATTTTTCATTGCTTCTGCACTGGCAATCAGCTGGGGAAGGAAATACTTTTTCTTTTCAAAATAATCTCCCACAAGATTAATAGCAGGAAGAAGCGCTACATTCAATAGGTTCTGCGCATCCTCACCCTCATCTAAGGCCTTCTGTGTCATAGCACCGATACCTTTTCTGTTCCCCTTTACAACAGCTTCCTTAATATTCTTCTGCCACGGGGTTAAGCCTTCGTCATTACCGGCACCTTCTGCTTTGTTTTCACCGACTTTACCTTCACCTGCTTTTTCCAAAGCTGCAGATTTATTCTCCGCCACAAGCTTGGTCATATTGGATGCATATTCAATATACTTTAAATCCGCATCCTTTTTCGCAAGGAGTAAGTCAGAGGCATAAGCTCCACAAACCAAAATCTGCTGAGAAGGGTTGGCAATCGCCATGGTAAGTCCTGCCTGAATCGCCATGGTCAAAAAGGCTGTATTTACATAAATTCTTTCCGGCATACCAAAGGAAATATTAGAAAGACCACAAATAGTTGCAAGGCCATTTTCTTTACAGTATCTGATGGTTTCCAAGGTTTCCAATGCGGCCATCTTATTGGCACCGACGGTAGCCACCAAACCATCCACTACAATATCTTCCTTTTCCATACCCAGTTCTATTGCACGGTCGTAGATTTTTTGAATAATCTCCATCTTCTCCTGTAAGTCCTTGGGAAGTCCTTCATCACTTAAAGGAAGAAGAATAAACATCGCGCCATACTTTTTTACAATAGGAAGGAGTTTTTCAAACTTCTCTGTTTCGTAGGATACGGAGTTTACAAGTGCTCGTCCGTGGTAGTTACGAAGAGCTGCCTCCAAAACATCAATATGGCTGGAATCCAGGGAAAGGGGCAGGTTGGTTACAAGGGAAATCTCTTCGATGGAAGCAAGCATCATCTCCTTTTCATCAATTCCGCTCATACCCATGTTAACATCCAGTACGCTTGCGCCCGCTTCTTCCTGCGATTTTGCAAATTCAGAAACCATATCAAGGGAACCGTTTCGAAGCTCTTCCTGTAACTTCTTTTTACCGGTAGGATTTATTCTTTCACCAACAATAAAAAATGGATCATTAAGTCCAAAGCTAAAGGATTCTCTCTCACTGGAAAGTCTTCTGATTCCTGCTTCAGGAAAAATCGTTCTCATTACCTTCTGATCCTTGGTATTTTCCTTAAGCAAAGCGATATATCTCGGATCCGTACCACAACATCCACCTAAAATCTGTGCACCGGCCTTCATCAATAGCTTCATCTCTTCTGCAAAGGTTTCCGGTCCCATATCATAATAGGTGTTTCCATTTTCATCAATTGCAGGTAATCCGGCGTTTGGTTTTGCAATCAATGGTTTCTTAGTAACCTGCGCCATGCTCTCAATAATATCTACCATCTTAGCCGGTCCGGTTGAACAGTTTACACCGATAGCATCTGCACCTAATTTATCAAGTACTATCGCACAGGTCGCAGCATCGGAACCAAATAAGGTTTTACCGCTTGCTTCAAAGGTCATGGTTGCAATGATTGGAAGTTCACTTACTTCTTTTGCAGCAATCAGCGCCGCTCTGGTTTCTCCAAGACTCATCATAGTCTCCACAACAAGCAAGTCTACTCCTGCTTTTTCCATCAGAATAATCTGTTCCTTGTAAACATCGATCAATTCTTCCATGGAAAGATTTCCGGTAGGCTTTAACTGGCGTCCGGTCATAGTTAAATCACCGGCAACCAAAGCTTTTCCTGCCGCACTCTTTTTACAGAGTCCCACCAAATCATTAATCATCTGTTCCTGCTTATCGCCTAGGCCATATTCCTCCAATTTTATTCGATTGGCTGTAAAGGTAGGCGCATATAAAATATCAGTACCTGCTTCTACATAAGCAGACTGCAATTCACAAATCCCATCCGGATTCTCCAAAATCCATTTTTCAGGGCAAACACCTGCTGGCATTCCCTTCTTCATCAGATTGGAACCTGTAGCTCCATCCAACAATACATATCCTTTTTCAATAAATTTTGCAAATTCAAGCTTATTCAAATTATGTCCTTTCCGAATATGACAATCCGTAAAAAAAGTTTTCCTTTATACTTTCCTTCATTTGAAGCGAAATGTCAACAAATCTTTATATTTTCTTATTTCTTTATTAACCTATTGTTCCTATTTTGAAAATATGTTAGACTTTCTGCTGTAACAGTTTTGAATACAGTAAGAAAAGGGGCTTATGAATTTGAAAAACATTAAAAAAATTTTTAGTATACTTTTATGCGTGCTTCTGCTGACAATGTTTGGTGGATGTCAGTCCGAAGATCCTGTAGAAGCTAAATTTAAAAAGGACTTAAATTCCTTCAGTAACGATGTGTATGAAATCAGTACACAGATTAATGCATTACAAAATACAAATGAAGACAACATTGGTCAGTCCACTTATACGCTTCTTGCAAATCTTGATAAGTTACGCGATACCTTCAAGGTTTTGGCCAATATGAACTATCCTGAAAATTACGCATATTTAAAAGATGTTGCAAAAGAAGCCAGCGATTACATGAATGTTGCCGTTGATTATTACCACCAGGCATATGAAGGCGGCTACGATCCCGCAATGGAAGAATACGCACAGGAGAATTATCAGAGAGCCTGCACCAGAATGCAGTTTATATTAGCAACCGTACGTGGTGAAGATACTTCAACCATTGCTATTCCGACTCCTTCCAAGGAAGTTAACGAGAGTTCAAGCGAAAGTTCGGCTGAAAATGCTACGGATACTACTACTGATTTCACTACTGAAACCACTGCCGAAAACCCAGCCGATATTACTACCGAAAATTAAGTTACAATCATAAAAATCAATAACAAATAAGAAACCGCATAAAATAAGGCATTTGCTCACGAATTTTAGCAAATGCCTAAATCTTTTCAAATCCTATTCCTTCTATTTCATCAAAGAATATATTACTGCTTTATCACTAAACGATAAATCAATTCTTTTAATTCCTCGGGATTAACCGGTTTACTCAAATATCCATCAAAACCAATATCTAAATACTCCTGCATAGCGCCTACCATGGCATTTGCCGTTAGCATAACAATCGGTGTATTTTGGTTTAGTCCGCCCAATTCCTTTATTTTCTTGAATACCTCTACACCATTCATTTCCGGCATCATATGATCCAATAAAATGATATCATACGGATGCTGTTCCACATCAGCCAAGCATTCCTTGCCGCTCTCCAAAGTTATCGCATCAATGCCTTCCTTTTTTAATAATCTTTTAATGAGAATTAAGTTTAAGGTTGTATCATCCACAACAAGAACTCTTTTACCTGCAATTGAAACTGCTTCGGAAACCTTCATTTCATCTTCCGCTATCTTCTCTGCAAACTGCTGAGAAATATCAATTACAAAAGAACTTCCTTGTCCCAATTTAGTCTGAACCTCAATTGTACCATTCATCTCATCTAACAGATTCTTGGTAATAGCAAGTCCAAGACCTGTTCCCTCTATTCCACGATTGGCACCTTCATCCAGCCTTTGAAATGCAGAAAAAAGATTAGGTAAAGCCTCTTCACTGATTCCTTTTCCGGTATCCCTTACAACAAAACGAATTTTAATATCTTTCTCTGTTTTTTCTAGGCTGGTAACATTAAAGTTTATAGTTCCCTTTTCCGTATATTTTACTGCATTGGACAAGAGGTTGATTAAGCACTGCTTTAAACGAATATTATCTCCATGGAGATTTTGAGGAATATTGGAATCTACTTCAGTGATTAACCTTAAACCTTTTTCATTACATTTCAGTCCAATGTCTCTATTTATTTGTGAAATCAAATCAGAAAAGGAATAATCTGCTTCTATAATATCCAGCTTACCACTTTCAATTTTGGAATAATCCAAAATATCATTAATCACCGTTAACAATGTACTACCGGCCTGTTCTATATCTTTAGAATACTCATGTATATTTTCAATGCTATCGCTATCCATAATCAGATGATTAAAGCCCATAACGATACCAAGTGGGCTTCTGATTTCATGAGACATATTTGCCAGGAAGTTCTTCTGAAGTGAGTTACTTCTTTCCAATTCCATTTCTGACAAAACCGCCGCATCTCTTTCCTTGACATATTCCTTCTTTTGCATAAGCAACAGGGAGGCAATCAACAGACAGGTTGTTAATCCTAAAACAGATCCACCCTTCTGATATTGTTCCATAGTCATGGGATATACAGGATTGGGCAATCTTTGTGACATTCCCTGTACAAATCCCGAAGAAAATAAACTGATTCCAATAAAAATAGCCTGTTTTCTTCCCTTAAGACACATTACAAACAGTACAAGTTCACACACAAACAGAATACTTGCAGAGGATCTGGAACCACCCGCAAAATACCACATAAACGGATATACCAAAACCATTGCTACAAAGTATATATCCGTAAGAATGCTAGGTTTTTTCATCATCTTGCTAATTCCAAAAACAAGCAGCATTCCCAACATAAAAAGACAATACATCATCATTGTTGCAAAAGGCATTTTCAAAATGATAGATGCACACATATTCACAAAAGCCCAAGCAATTTGCATTACAATATAAAATCGTAATAGCCTGCCCTCCAAATCGAATCTGTCCTGATTTATAGAATCTAAACTTGCGAAGTTTTTTATCCTCATAAAATAAATACCTCCGTTATCCAATGTCAAAATAACCAATGATGCCACGCACTCTATAAAAGTAATACAATTATATCAAATCTCTATGCAAATAAAAAGAGCAAACTACCATGAATGATAGTTTGCTCTGCGATTTTTAAAAATCTACTTAGAACTTACCAGCCTTTGCAGCTTCTTCAATAGAAACAGCTACAGCAACAGTAGCACCAACCATAGGGTTGTTACCCATACCGATAAGACCCATCATCTCAACGTGTGCAGGAACTGATGAAGAACCAGCGAACTGAGCATCACCATGCATACGTCCAAGAGTATCTGTAAATCCATAAGAAGCAGGACCTGCAGCCATGTTATCAGGATGAAGTGTACGACCTGTACCACCACCTGAAGCTACTGAGAAGTACTTCTTACCAGCTTCGATTCTTTCCTTCTTGTAGGTACCTGCAACAGGATGCTGGAATCTTGTAGGGTTAGTAGAGTTACCGGTGATAGAAACATCAACGTTCTCTTTCCACATGATAGCTACACCTTCAGATACGCTGTTAGAACCGTAGCAGTTAACCTTTGAACGAAGACCGTCAGAATATGCAATTCTTTCGATTTCCTTTACTTCATTGGTATAAGGATCATACTCTGTTTCAACAAAAGTAAATCCGTTAATTCTTGAAATAATCTTTGCAGCATCTTTTCCAAGACCATTGAGGATAACACGAAGAGGCTTCTGACGAACCTTGTTAGCCTTCTCAGCGATACCGATAGCACCTTCAGCAGCTGCAAATGATTCATGTCCTGCAAGGAAGCAGAAACAATCTGTTTCTTCCTCAAGAAGCATCTTACCAAGGTTACCATGGCCAAGACCTACCTTACGAGTATCAGCAACAGATCCGGGAATACAGAAAGACTGAAGTCCTTCACCGATAGCTGCAGCAGCATCAGCAGCTCTCTTACATCCCTTCTTAATAGCGATTGCAGCACCTACAGTGTAAGCCCAGCAAGCGTTCTCAAAACAGATAGGCTGGATCTTCTTAACCTGCTCATAAACATCCAAACCTGCATCTTTGGTAATCTTCTCAGCTTCTTCGATAGAGGAGATTCCATAGCTGTTTAATACAGCATTGATTTTATCAATACGTCTTTCATATGATTCAAATAAAGCCATTATTTTAGTCCTCCTTTATCCTTACTCTTTTCTAGGGTCGATAATCTTAACAGCATCTGCAACACGACCATACTGTCCCTTAGACTTCTCATAAGCGGTAGTAGGATCGTCACCCTTCTTGATGAAATCAGTCATCTTACCAAAGTTAACAAACTGGTAACCAATGATCTGATCATCCTTGTCAAGAGCGATACCTGTTACATAACCCTCAGCCATCTCAAGGTAACGAGGTCCCTTAGCTAAAGTACCATACATTGTACCAACCTGGCTTCTAAGTCCCTTACCAAGGTCTTCAAGACCTGCACCGATAGGAAGACCATCCTCAGAGAAAGCACTCTGTGTACGACCATAAACGATCTGTAAGAACAACTCTCTCATAGCGGTGTTAATAGCATCACAAACAAGGTCTGTATTTAAAGCTTCCATAACAGTAAGTCCAGGAAGAACTTCTGATGCCATAGCAGCAGAATGTGTCATACCGGAACAACCAATGGTCTCAACCAAAGCTTCCTGAATGATACCTTCCTTAACGTTAAGAGTAAGCTTACATGCTCCCTGCTGAGGTGCACACCAGCCTACACCATGTGTTAAACCGGAAATATCTTTTACTTCCTTAGCCTGTACCCATTTAGCTTCTTCAGGAATAGGTGCACATCCATGATGTACGCCCTGTGCTACGGTACACATTTCTTCAACTTCTTTTGAATAAATCATGTGAAATCTCCTTTCAACTCTTTAGAATTCTTTAGAATTACTCTAGACATTTTCTCACATTTGTATTAAAAAATCTAGTATTTTTTATATAAAAAATTGTTTACGTAATTTTAAACATATTTCCTACAAATTTAAGAATGCTTTTCTACAATGTTACTCTGATCCTTATAGATATGATTTTCAGGAATCACACCTCTGACACAGCTTGTAGGATAAACATTAGAATTTCTGCCAATAACAGTCCCGGGATTCAATACACTGTTACATCCTACCTCTACATGGTCGCCAAGCATAGCTCCCATTTTTTTGAGACCGGTATCTATAATATTCTCACCGTCATGTACCTGCACCAAAGTTTTTTCACTCTTCACATTGGAGGTAATGGAACCGGCCCCCATATGAGAATAATATCCAAGAATACTGTCTCCAACATAGTTATAGTGTGGAACCTGAACGTGATCAAACAAAACAACATTCTTAAGCTCTGTAGAATTGCCTACAACACTGTCCTTTCCTACAATAGCATTTCCTCTGACAAAAGCACAGTGACGAACCTCTGCGTTTTCATCAACAATCAAAGGACCATTTAAGCATGCCGTTGGAGCCACCTTTGCACTTTTTGCAATCCAGATATCCTCTCCTCTTTTTTCAAACAGATTACTATCCAGTTTATTTCCAAGTTCCAGGATAAAATCATGAATCTTAGGAAGTACCTGCCATGGATATTCCACTCCTTCAAATAAATCCTTTGCAATTGTATGTTCTAAATCATACAGTTCTGCAATCTTAACCTGTGCCATTTTTATTCTCCTTTATTCTCAGTTTCATTTTCTGACAAACCTGAGATTTCTTTCTCAGGTTCCGTTTTGGGCATATCTCCGGTTTCAATCATTGTTTCTCCAAAAGTATCAAAGATAGAACCACTGATTGCTCCTGCATCTGCGGAATCTCCCACCATACCGGTAGGGGTTCTTTCGGGGAAATCAAAGGTAGCCCTGTGATTTTCATCCAGTTTTAATTTTGCATTAAAGAATAAGCCCTTTTTAGATAAAAACCCTTCAATTTCATCTGTATGTCCGGTAGATAAAAGCTGCGTAATCTGTTCCTTATTTAAAGAAACCCCCGCAACCTTTCCAATATAAAAAGAACATCTTCCTTCTTCTCTGCCATAATTTAAGCATCTGCAGCCATCCTTATGCATGATGACAGGACCATTACATACAGGACACTGAATATCCTTCAGGTACATATCCTCTGTCGCATCAAAATTAAATTTAAGTCCCTTTACCTTGCCATTTTCATCCTTATCAAGTTCTAATCTGGCACTAAAGCTTTTTCCCGCTTTGGATTTAAAGCCGGTAATTGTTTTCGTAATACCATTTTGTAATAAATCCTTACAATGTGCCTCCGTCAGGTCCTTTTGGCAAATGGTACCGATACTGAAATTACATGCATTTTCAGGAGCTTCTTCTCCTTCCTTGGGACGGTAATAATTTCTACACTGAAATCCAAAACGACTTTTAATAATCTCGCTGCCACAGCATGGACACTGCACATTATTAATGACCTTTTCCTCTACTTCTTCAAAATCAAAGGTAATATTAAAATTTTCATCTATTTTTAAGCAAGCATCAAACTTTGCTTTTGTCTTACTAGATTTAAAACCTCGAATCGTACCGGTCTTACCCTGGGTCAGAAGCTCCTTCACCTGGGATTTATTAATATCTTTTCCAAGCATCTTACCTAAATTAAAATGACGCTTTTCATTTTCGTTAGGTGTACCATTCTCTCTTGGAGCGTTTTCACAGCGATATCCGTATCCGGTAATTTCTATTCGTCCCTGACACAAGGGACATACAACATCTTCCAAATAATCAGGCGAAACTTCTGAAAAGTCGAATTGCAGATGATGCTTTTTCTCTTCATCCTCAGTCATAACAATACTTGCCTTAAAAGGCTTCTTCTTACTGGATACAAAGCCGCTTAAAACAGGGGTTTTTCCATGTTCCATCAATTCCTTGAATTCATCCAGGGAAAGCTTTCTGCCGGCAATTTCACCCACGGCAAACTTACATGGATTTTCCTGATTACGATAGTTACTGCAACCATAACCAAAGCTTGTAGTGCTTAACTCACCACCGCAGTCCGGACATGTAATTCCAATCTTATGAATTGCTGCAGCACCTCTTGCACCTTCTTCAAGGAAATCTCTGATATGATCTTTGATTTCTTCCGTAAGGTTACTCTGTGCCATATTCAAGGTCTGTCTTCGGATATAATCCTCCAATTGACCGCGATAGTCATTCATATCCACCGTACCCTTGGTAATGCCATCCAAGCCTTTTTCCCAGCTTGCCGTCATCTCAGGATTGAGAAGCGTCGGGATAGATAAATACACAACCTCGTAAATCATTTCACCAATGGATTTGGGGGATAAAATCTGTGTCTTTTTGTTCAACTGCAAATAACCGATTGTTACCAGTTTCTTTATAATCTCCGCTCTTGTTGCTGAGGTACCGATACCGGAATTCTTAATCTGCGCACGTAATTCCTCTTCCTCAATCAGATTACCAGCATTCTCCATGGCAAGAACCATAGTACCCGTTGTATATCTTTTGGGCGGCTGTGTTTTACCTTCTTTTATATCAAAACCAAGAACATCTAATTCCTGTCCCTTTTGCGCTGTCTTTAAAAATTCTTCCAGAGCAGCCTTCTTTTTCTGGTCCATATCTTCATCGTCATCATTCTTTTCTTCTGCAGCTTTATATACAGAAGAAACAAGAAGATACCCCGGTTTCATCAATGTTTTCTGACTCAAGAAAAACTTCTCTTTTTCAATAGCAATTGTAAGCTTCGTACTCATATACTCGGCAGCAGGATAAAAAATTGCCAAAAATCTACGAACAATAAGCTCATATACCTTGCTCTGTAACGGGCTAAGGGTATTAACTCCATTAGTCATTCCTGTAGGAATGATTGCATAATGGTCTGTAACCTTGGAATCATCCGTATATTGAGACTTAGCAAGACCGGTATAGGCTTTTTGATCCATAATATATTTTACATAATCTTTTGACCAATCCAGTCGACTTAATCCATTTATATTTTTAGTTATTTCCTTGCATACCGCTGTAGTCAAAACTCTGGCATCTGTTCTTGGGTAGGTAGTCAGCTTATGTTCATACAAAAACTGTGCTACTTCCAAGGTTTCATCCGGACTTATTTTGAATAACTTCGCACACTCAGCCTGTAATTCAGAAAGATTAAATAAAAGCGGTGCACGTTTCTTGCTGGGCGATGTGTCTATTTGCTCTAAAACTGCTGTTTTTCCTGTCAGATCATCAATCAGTTTCTTAGCACTTTCTTCCTTCTTAAATCCATTCTCTTTATATAACAAAGGAGATTCAAAATAGTCTGAACCTTCTACAGCCTTCCATTCTCCTTCCAGTTCTGCATCTGTAAACTTACCAATGACTCTATAGAACGGGGTCTCGGTAAAATTACGAATTTCTCTTTCTCTTCTTACAACCATACCAAGCACACAGGTCATAACACGGCCTACTGCAATAGCTGTATAGGAATTGGTGGCAGCTGCATCATTTATTAATCGGCCATATTTCACTGATAATGCTCTTGAGAAATTAATTCCCAGGGCATAATCCTCTATTGTACGCATAATACCTGAAAAGCCAAGATTAGCATATTCAGCCATAGGCTTAGCCTCTCTGATCCCACGCATAATCTCTTCATCTGTCTGAGAATCAATCCAGACTCTGAGTTCTGTCATTCCTTCTCTGACGCCACCAAAATTACGGATATTTTCTTCTATTGTTTGTCCTTCTTTTCCTGAGTCCCCTGCCCAGTAACAAACATCAATATCCTCTCGATGTAAAAGTCCATGCACAGTTTCATACTGCTGTTTTACACTGTCTATAACACCGTATTTGTACTCTTTCGGCAAAAAAGGGAGATCTTCCAATCTCCACTTTTTGTATTTCATATCATAGCTTTCCGGATAAAGCATCTCTACAAGATGACCCACACACCAGGAAATCACATATTCATTATTTTCAATATAACCATTTCCCTTACCATTAACCCCCAAAACTCTCGCAAAATCTCTTGCAACAGAGGGTTTCTCGGTAATAATCAGTTTTTTCCCCACGCTATAAATTTCCCCTTATTCTTCCATAGCTTTCATCAAGATTTTCTTCATATCATCTGCATCAAAAGGTCTGCCAAAAAGGTATCCCTGAATAATATCACATCCAATTGCATGAAGATATTTGTACTGTTGCTCCTGCTCTACACCTTCCGCAACTGTTTCAAGGCCCAAGGTTTTTACCATATTGATAATATTCTCGGTAATAACTCTGGTAGTTGAATCAAGAAGTACCGTGTCAACAAATGATTTATCTATCTTTAAGGTATCAATCGGAAGGCTCTTTAAATACGACAAGGATGAGAAGCCTGTACCAAAATCATCTAATGAAATTCTAATTCCATAATCTCTTAAAGACTTTAACTTTTCTGTTACTTTATCGAAATCCTCAATCAAAACAGATTCTGTGATTTCTAATTCTATTTCATGATAATTAAGATGATACTTATTAATAATCATCAATAATTCATCAATAAATCTCTTTTTCATAAGCTGCAGAGACGAAATATTAATGGAAATAATCAAAGGATCCATGTAATGCTTCTTCCATTCTGCAAACTGCTTTAAGCTCTGTTCCAAAACCCAATCACCAATTGGAATAATAGAACCATTCTTTTCCGCGATAGGAATAAAAAGTGCCGGACTAATCATATGATTATCATCATCCTTCCAACGCACCAAAGCCTCCATACCACGTAATTTTTTATTCCCTGCAAAGAACTGTGGCTGATAATACATCTCAAAATTCTGATTAAATACAGCCTCTTTCAATTTATTTTCCAGTTCTACATTTTTCAAAAATTCATTTAAAATCGGAGTATCAAAATACTGAATATTATCCTTACCTAGAGCCTTTCCACGGAACATTACAATCTCCGCACAGTTAATAAGCTCCAGGGTGTTTTTGGCTGATTCAGGGTATTCTGCCACACCAACACTTACCGTAATACTAAGCTCCTGTCCACCACTTAATGAGAAAAACTTAGTAGTACGCTCCTTGATCTTACGATAAATATTTTCAACAGCTCTTTCACCAACAGGATTGTAAATTGCCATACAATATACATCACTGTTTAAATGGCTGATAATAATATCATCTCCCGAAAACTCCTTCAGGAAAGAACCAAACTGTTGCACCAGTTCATCTCCGACAATAATACCGAGACCATCATTAATCTTTCTAAAATCATCAATATCAATCAGAATTACACTGACTTTTTCATGCTCTTCTCTTGCTTTTCTAATATACTCTCCAAGCAATCGAATAAAATAATTTCTGTTATACAGGCCTGTACTGGAATCATAATACGCAAGATATTTTAATTCCTCATTCTGAATTCTAAACTTGGTAATATCTGTAATAGTAATAATCTTTTCAGTCGGATTGTGTTCCGGGTCATAGACTACATGTGTACGGAACTCAAGCCAAACCCTCTTATTACGCATCATGCATTCTACTACAGCTTCTTTTTCACCGGACTTCTCCAAATTAATTACTCTTTTCAGTTCATCAATGAAGGGTTCCTCCATTAACTCATAGATTCTCTCAAGATCTCTGTAATCATGTATTCTAAAATCAAAGAAATCATCCCACTTACCCATATGAGAATTTTCCTTTGTTTCAAAAGAATAATAAAGGAAGGCACTATAGGAAGTGTTACATACCAGTTGATATCTCTTTCCTTCCGTGCTTAATTTCTGATTCATAGCCTTCATTAGATCCAACTGATATTGCAATTCACTCATCCTATTCGCCTTCCTTTGCTTAATATTAGAATAAAAATGGATTACTTATTTCTTTGTAATGTATCCCTGAGCCTTTAATAATTCTGCACAAAGAACCGCTCCACCTGCAGCACCTCTAACAGTGTTATGAGAAAGTCCAACAAACTTCCAGTCATATACGGTATCCTCACGAAGTCTACCAACGCTGATACCCATACCTCTTTCATAATCTACATCCAAGTTAACCTGAGGTCTGTTATCCTCTTCAAGATACTGGATAAACTGCTTAGGAGCACTAGGAAGCTGTAATTCCTGAGGAACGCCACTAAAGCTTACAAGCTTCTCAATCAACTGTTCCTTGGTTACTTTCTTCTTAAACTTAACAAATACTGCAGCTGTATGTCCGTTTAATACAGGTACACGGATACACTGACAGGTAATAACAGGGCTGGTAGCAGGGACAATCTGACCGTCCTTAACTTCTCCCCAAAGACGAAGAGGCTCTTTTTCACTCTTCTCTTCCTCACCACCAATGTAAGGAATAATATTCTCTACCATTTCAGGCCAATCCTTAAAGGTCTTACCTGCACCGGAAATAGCCTGATATGTAGTAGCAACAACTTCATATGGTTCAAACTCTTTCCAAGCTGTTAAAACAGGTGCATATGACTGAATTGAACAGTTAGGCTTAACAGCTACGAAACCTCTTGTAGTACCAAGACGCTTCTTCTGAGCTTCAATAACTTCAACATGCTGAGGATTGATTTCAGGAACCATCATAGGAACATCAGGAGTCCAACGATGTGCGCTGTTGTTAGAAACTACAGGAGTTTCAGTCTTAGCATACTCTTCCTCAATCTTCTTAATTTCATCCTTGGTCATATCAACAGCACTGAATACGAAATCAACGCCAGATGCAACCTTCTCAACTTCATTTACATTCATAACTACAAGCTTCTTAACAGCTTCAGGCATAGGTGTTGTCATCTTCCAACGATCACCTACAGCTTCTTCATAAGTCTTTCCTGCAGAACGAGGGCTTGCTGCGATTGCAGTTACCTCAAACCAGGGATGATTCTCAAGAAGTGAGATAAATCTCTGACCAACCATACCGGTTCCACCTAAAATACCAACTTTTAACTTGTCACTCATAATGTTTCTCCTCTTATATTAAATATTGTTTAGTAACTTAATAAAATTACAAGGTCTTTGAATTCTTTAAATACTCCTTGTGTGCATTGATTACCTTGGTCATAACATCCTTACCGGGTGCACCGATTGTAAGTCTCTTTTCTACACAGGTCTTTAAAGAAATTGCCTCATAAATATCTTCTTCAAACTTATCTGAAAGGTTCTTAAACTCTTCCATGGTAAGATCATCAATACTGCAATTCTTGTCGATGCAGTAAAGAACCATTCTACCAATAATGCTATGGGCATCTCTGAAAGGAACACCCTTAACAACCAGATAGTCAGCAGCATCTGTTGCATTGGTAAAGCCCTTGGTAGCACTGTCTTCCATTCTGTCTTTTCTAAATTTCATGGTCTTAATCATGCCATTGAATAAAAGAACACAGTTCTGTACGGTTTCCATAGCATCAAATGCCATCTCTTTATCTTCCTGCATATCCTTGTTATATGCAAGAGGAATACCCTTCATTGTGGTAAGTAAACTCATAAGAGCGCCATACACACGTCCGGTCTTACCTCTGACAAGCTCAGCAATATCAGGATTCTTCTTCTGTGGCATAATACTGCTTCCTGTTGAATAAGCATCATCAATCTCAACAAAGCGATATTCATTGCTGTTCCAGATAATGATTTCTTCACAAAATCTACTAAGATGCATCATAATCATAGAAAGCGCAGCCAAAAACTCAATCAAATAATCTCTGTCAGATACAGAATCCATACTGTTCATGGTTGGACCGGCAAAGCCCAAAAGCTCAGCTGTATACTCTCTGTCTAAGGGATAAGTGGTTCCTGCAAGTGCGCCACTTCCCAAAGGACAATAATTCATTCTCTTGTAGATATCTGCAAGACGATCTCTGTCACGCTTAAACATCTCAAAGTAAGCACCATAATGATGAGCCAGTGTAATAGGCTGGGCCTTCTGTAAATGTGTAAATCCGGGCATGTAGGTTTCTACATTTTCCTCCATTGTTGTAAGAATTGTTTCCAAAAGTTCCTTCAACAAGGTATCTGTTGCTACTACCTGATCTCTTGTAAAAAGCTTCATATCTAAAGCCACCTGATCATTTCTGCTTCGACCGGTGTGAAGCTTCTTACCTGCGTCTCCGATTCTGTCAATCAGATTTGCCTCTACAAAGCTATGTACGTCTTCATATTTTAAATCAATTACAAGATTGCCATCCTCTACATCCTGTAAAATTCCCTTTAAGCCTGAGACGATTTTTTCTGCCTCATCCTTGGAAATAATGTTCTGCTTACAAAGCATGGTAGCATGTGCAATACTACCTGTAATATCCTGCTTATAAAGCTTTCTGTCAAATGGCGAGGAGGCATTAAATTCATATACCATGCGATCTGTTTCCTTTGTAAAACGACCGCCCCATAAATCTGCCATAAAGCTTTCCTTTCTGTTTCATGATGTATAAAAATAAGCATACTCTCATGAACTTATCATAAATTTTCATATTATCTTAACATACTAAACACTTTAATGCAAGATTTTGAATAGAATAATCAAAACAAGAAAAGTAAGGCACGGCCCCAAATTGAAAAACAATATCTTAACCATGAATCATATCAATTTTGCTTACCATTCTCTTTTTGGAGAGACTCCTGTTTTAAAGGATATAAACCTTTCTGTAAAGGAAGGGGAATTTGTTGCAATCGTTGGTCCAAGCGGAAGTGGAAAATCCACTCTGCTTTCCATTATTGCAGGACTGATACAGCCGGAAGAAGGTTCCTTTAGCTACACAGGAAGTCGGATTGGTTATATGCTGCAAAGGGATCACCTGTTAGAATGGCTAAATATCTACAGTAACGTAACACTGGGACTAAAAATGCATCACATAAAAGATCTCTCTTATTATAAAAACGTAGAAAACTTACTACGCCAGTATGAGCTCATGGAATTTTCCAACAAAAAACCCTCTGAGCTCTCCGGTGGCATGCGACAGCGTGCTGCTTTAATCCGAACTCTGGCATTAAACCCTGAACTCATTCTTTTAGATGAACCTTTTAGTGCCTTAGACTATCAGACAAGATTGTCAGTATCTGCAGATATCTGTAGTCGCATCAAAGAATCTCATAAGACAGCCATACTAATCACCCATGACTTGGAAGAAGCCATACGTCTATCCGGTAGAATACTTGTATTAAGTAAACGACCTGCCAGTATCTGTCTTAATATTGATGTTCCTGATTTTTCTGAAGTTTTCCATAATCAAGACATGTCAACAACTAATGAAATTCATAACATTACATCCACTCCTCAATATCATGAATTATTTAGAAAGCTATGGGAGGCTATGCAATATGAAAACAAATAATCAGCAAAATTTTATAAATGCTCACCGGAAAAAGCATCACTTGATTACCTTCTTACGTTTTTGCATCCTAGTATTATTTCTTTCATTATGGGAAATCAGTGCTCGCCTTCATTGGATTGATACATTTTTCTTTTCATCTCCCGGTGGTATTCTGACTTGTTTCTTGTCACTGATTAAAAACCATACCCTACTGCTCCATACAGGAACCACCTTATATGAAACCATGGTCAGCTTCTTTTTCGTATTATTGTTAAGCTTTATATGTGCATTACTCCTGTGGTTTTTTCCTACCTTTGCCAAATGTACCGAGCCCTTCCTTGTGGCCCTGAACAGTCTCCCCAAATCAGCACTGGCTCCCCTCATTTTGGTTTGGCTTGGCACAGGCAGAAATACCATTATCATTACAGGAATATCTGTGGCTCTCTTTGGAAGCATTATCAGCTTCCAGACAGCCTTCCAGGAATGCGAAAACGACAAATTAATTTTAATCAAAACCTTAGGCGGAAATAAAATACAGGAATTTCAATATGTCGTGTTTCCCTCCGCCCTTCCCACCTTATTAAGCACTGCCAAGGTAGATATCGGTCTTACCCTGGTTGGCGTTATTATCGGTGAATTTCTGGCCGCAAAACAAGGGCTTGGATACCTGATTATCTATGGCAGTCAGGTTTTTAAATTAAACCTTGTTATTACCTCAATCATGATTCTTTGTATCATGTCCGTTCTTCTATATCAGGTCATGGAAATTATTATACATTCTTATAAAAAAAGAGCCTCATAACCCGGATGTTTACATTGACGCAAAGTACGGAATTGTGATAATTTATTTATGTAGTCTTTAACTCTTTAAAGCGTGATTACATAAATAATTTATATTGTATGAGGGAACATACAAAGAAAGGATTTTTATGCAAATAGTTATTTTAATTCTCTACTTTGCGCTCCTAATCGGCATCGGTTTTTATTGTCGAAAAAATGCAACCGACGTCAATGGTTTTGTTCTTGGCGGACGAAGTGTCGGTCCTTGGCTTACAGCATTCGCATTTGGTACTTCTTACTTTTCTGCTGTAATCTTTGTTGGATATGCCGGTCAGTTCGGATGGCTCTTTGGCCTTGCAGCAACATGGGCAGGTCTGGGCAACGCTTTTATCGGTTCTCTTCTTGCCTGGAACATCTTGGGTAGGCGAACACGTATCATGACGCAAAAGTTAGATGCCAAAACAATGCCTGATTATTTTGGCAAACGTTTTGATTCCACAGCCTTAAGAATTGCAGCATCTGTAATCGTTTTTATTTTCTTAATACCTTATACAGCATCTTTGTATAATGGATTATCAAGCTTATTCAGCTTAGTGTTTGATGTACCTTATTGGTTAGTCATAACAATTATGGCTATTTTAACAGGCTTCTATGTAATCTTTGGCGGCTATATGGCTACAGCCATTAATGACTTCATTCAGGGCATCATCATGTTATTTGGTATTACTGCAGTCATTGGTGCCGTTTTAAAGGATAATGGTGGGCTTTTAGCTGCCACCCAGAAGCTTTCAGCTGTCCCTGCAGAAGGTTGGGAAGGCGGTGCTTACTCCTCATTCTTCGGTCCCGATCCTGCATTTTTGTTTTTCGTTGTAATATTAACCTCACTGGGTACCTGGGGACTTCCTCAGATGGTTGGAAAGTTCTATTCCATCAAAAGTGAGAACGATATACATAAAGGAACCATCATCTCTACATTATTTGCAATTATTGTAGCCGGTGGCTGTTACTTCCTTGGCGGCTTTGGACATTTATATGCGGATAAAGTTAAATACAGTGAAAATGGCAAGGTTTTATATGACACCATTGTTCCTTCTATGTTGTCTACACTTTCCCCTATTATTGTAACCGTTGTAATTATTTTGGTACTTTCCGCTTCTATGTCCACCTTATCTTCCTTAGTATTGACATCTAGTTCTACCTTTACTTTGGATGTAATCAAACCTTTTATGGCGAAGAATAAAAAGGAATTAACAGAGAAAAAACAGGTCATCATTATGAAGTTCTTCATTGTAGTATTTATTGTCATTTCTGCAGTGATTGCTATCATTAAGGATTCTCATCCCGAGTTAACCTTTATTGCTCAAATGATGGGTGTTTCATGGGGTGCTCTTGCAGGTGCCTTCCTAGCGCCATTCCTTTATGGCTTATACTGGAAAGGCATAACAAAAGCTTCTGTAATTGTAAGCTTTATCTGGGGTAGCGTAATTGCCATCATCCAGCTTTGCTTAAGCCTGGGCTTCATCAGCAATGCTAACTGGCCTTCCATCTTTAAGTATGTAACCAAAACCTCTATTCATTCCGGCGTAATTGCTATGGTCGGTGGGCTCATAATTGTTCCTATCATAAGCTTATTTACAAAGAAAATGGATAAGACTCAGCTTGACGAGATGTTTACATGTTTTGATGAAAAGATTGAAGTACCGCAAAAGCAGTCATTAAAATAAGTCGTTAGAATTAGGTTTTATATTAGTTATAATGATTCTTTGTAAAATGGTTCTAAGTAGTGGCACCTACTCACATTCGTGGTAGGTGTCGCTTTTTTGCAAAGGTTTATTGAATAATTTGGCATGGGGCGTTGGTTTTTGAGATTCTTTACAGAGATTTATTGAATATCAAAGAATGGCTCAGCAGACTTTAAACTTCATATTCCGGGTTCTTTCGAAACATTTCTACATTAAACCGTACTAATAATAGAAGTAGAACGGTTTAAATTGCTATCGTTGTAATTAATGCTGTTTACAAGATAAAGAAAATATAAAAAGCGTTGAAGCCATAATAATATTGGGGGGTGGATTGCTTGGTTATGTCTTATAATTCTATATATCCGATTAGGACATATTTTTTTATGATATTTTTTATGATAATTATGTCCCAAAAGCAAAAACTTATTGTTAGGCCCTAACTATAGTACGATTTTTCTTGAAAAAATATGTCTTAATTACATTATATGACGGGAAAGACATAACCATCTCCTAAATACAATCTCCTAAATACAATCTCCTAAAAACCATCTCCTAAATACAATCTCCTAAATTCCACCAGCTATTTAAACAAAAACATACATCCACAAACTAAAATGGATGCCATCTGTTCAACATCCCAGAATGGCATCCACGATTTCTTTTATTAACCTTTATTTTGCTGTTCAACAAGTTTGTCAGCGCCATATTTCTTACGAAGTGCAGGCTTTTCAATCTTACCGGTAGCATTTCTTGGAACTTCAGCAAAGATAATTTTCTTAGGTCTCTTGTAACGAGGTAATCCATTACAATATTCCATGATTTCCTCTTCTGTACATTCCATACCTTCTTTTACAGAAATAATAGCTCCTGTGATTTCGCCAAGTCTGGCGTCAGGTAAACCAATGACAGCTACATCCATAACCTTATCATAAGCGTTTAAGAAGTTTTCAATTTGTACAGGGTAAATATTCTCACCACCACTAACAATAACGTCCTTTTTACGGTCTACAAGGAAAATAAAACCATCCTCATCCATCATAGCCATATCTCCGGTATAAAGCCATCCATCCTTAAGACAGGCTGCTGTAGCCTCAGGATCATTATAGTAACAGGTCATAACACCTGGACCCTTTACGCAAAGCTCGCCAACTTCTCCCTGAGGTACCTCCACTCCGTTTTCGTCAACAATCTTACATTTCCAACGATAACCGGGTACACCAATAGCACCAACCTTATGAATATTTTCTACACCCAAATGAACGCATCCGGGACCGGTTGATTCGGATAAACCATAGTTGGTATCATACAGATGATGTGGGAAATATTCCTTCCAATGTTTTATCAAGGAAGGTGGAACCGGCTGTGCGCCAATATGCATCAATCTCCATTGGTCAAGTTCATAATCTTCCAGTTTTAAATCCCCTCTGTCAATGCTTGCCAAAATATCCTGTGCCCATGGTACCAAAAGCCATACAAGTGTACATTTTTCTTTGCTAATAGCATCTAAAATAATTTCAGGACTGGTTCCTTTTAAAAGAACCGCTTTACTTCCCGCGCACAAGCTTCCCATCCAATGGAATTTTGCGCCTGTATGATATAAAGGCGGAATACAGAGAAAAGTATCATTTCTATCTGTTAAATGATGCTTCTGCTCCATCTGTGCTGCCTGTGTTAAGCTTTCATGATTATGTAAGATTGCTTTGGGAAATCCTGTGGTACCTGATGAAAAGTAGATAGCTGCATCATCTTCTTCCTCTAAACGAATCAGAGGAGCTTTTGATGAACAGTCTGCCACAAGTTCTCTATAACTTTCTGCAAAAGTAGGGCAACCATCCCCAACATAAATCAACAGTCTTCCCTTACTTAAATCCTCTTCAATAGATTCAATTCTACCAATAAATTCCGGTCCAAAAAATAACACATGAACCTCTGCAAGATCTGCACAATATTTAATTTCCTTCGCATCAAAACGGAAGTTAAAAGGAACTGCAATAGCACCTGTTTTTAAAATACCAAAATAGATTGGTAACCATTCCAAACAGTTAAACATTAAAATTGCTACCCTGTCTCCCTTTTGTATTCCACGCTCCAAAAGCATATTGGCAACTCGATTGGCCTTTTCATCAAACACGCTCCAGGTAATTTCCCTTCTGTATGGAACATTAGATGTTTGTTGTACCAAATCATATTCCTTCCAGGTTTTCTTCTTTGTCTCTGCCATGGTTGGATTAAGCTCTACCAAGGCTACTTCATCTCCATATAATTTATGGTTTCTTTCCAAATAATCTGTTACAGGCATGCTACTGTTTTCCTCTCATATTGTTGATTTTATTTTTAAATTAATAAAATTATCTAACGATTTAATGATCTAAAGATTAAATGATTTAATTATCTATGATTTTATGATTTAATCATCTAATGATTTAATCATAAAATTTTTAATTATTTAACTTTCATTCAGTATATCTAATTTCAAAAGACCTGCAGCATTCTTCCAAAAGATACTGTCATTACGTTCTTCCCCAAGATTCATTTGTTTAATCAAATCAATATAATATCCTTGATCTTGCCACGGAGAATCCGTTGCAAACAGAATTCTATCAAAACCATGTTTCCTACATATCCTTATAAAATCATGATCTGAAAGCGTCGCTCTATAGGGACCGGGTTGTGCATCTTTATACGGAAAGATTTCTCCAATGGTAAAAGCAGTGTCTAAATAAACATCTGCTCCTGCCAAATCACTTTCAACAAGATTCCACTGTGCCCAATTACCCATATGTGCAAGCACAAATTTTTCAGGATGCACCGTATCAACCACATCCAAAATCTGTTCTACAGAACAATAATTTTTATCATAAAGACCAATATCAATTCCGGCATGTGTCAAGATAATCAATCCCTCGTTGCTGGCTGCCTCAATCACCCGCTTCATTTCTATGGAATTGATATCCAATTCCTGATATGCCGGATGAAGTTTGATTCCCTTTACACCATGGGCACGAAGTCTCTTGCATTCTTCTTTATATCCTGCAAAGCCGGGATGCATTCCACCAAATCCAATGATCCCTTGCTTGAAATTCGTTTCCAACTCTTCAATCACTTGATCATTAATTTTAACAACCTTTTCAGGATTGGTAACCGCAGGTAACGTGACGCTATAATCTACTCCGTATTTCTCCATGGAATATCTAAGGGAGTCCTGTGTTCCCGCCGTATGTGGTGCACAGCAGGCCGCTGTCGCAAGCTTATGCAGTGCTTTTTCAGATATACTGTCCGGAAATACATGTGTGTGAAAATCTATAATCATATTAATGCCTCATTAATTTATATTCTTAAATTTATAATCTTAATTTATATTCTTTATTTTATATTCTTTATTTTATATCCAATATTTTATATCCTTTATTTTATTCCTTTATTTTTTCCTTTATTATTTCCTTTATTTTATTTCCTTTATTTTTATCCTTTATTTTATTTCCTTTATTTTATATTCACATTTAAGTATTACGTTCTTTTCGGAAATCCAACTAACGTTTACTATTAATATATCTAAATTATATCATATCACTTTATATTTACTGTTGGATAAAAGGAAAAAATTATGGCTTCTTAAACCAAACTACCTCTGGGGACATATTTTTTTCGTTGGTAAAACATAAAAGTTATGGCCTTCTAAGCCATAATAACGCTAGAGACCCAATTTTACCTTTAGCCAAGCTTAAAAGTTATGGCCTACAGTAAGAAAAACAGTTATAAGCCATAATTTGTACATTTCAGAAAGCCAGAAATTCATCTAACGATTCATATAATATATTCAAATTATATCATATCACTTTATATTTACTGTTGGATAAAAGGAAAAAATATGTCCTCTTACCCCAAACTACCTCTGGGGACATATTTTTTTCGTTAGCCAAACATAAAAGTTATGTCCTTCATAACCAAAATAACGCTAGAGACCCAATTTTACCTTTGGCCAAGCTTAAAAGTTATGTCCTTCATAACCATAATAACGCTAGAGACCCAATTTTACCTTTGGCCAAGCTTAAAAGTTATGGCCTTCTAAGCCATAATAACGCTAGAGACCCAATTTTACCTTTGGCCAAGCTTAAAAGTTATGGCCTACAGCGAGAAAAACAGTTATACGCCATAATTTGTACATTTCAAAAAGCCAGAAATATAATTCATTTGACATAACTCGAAAAGTAACAAACTTTATACCCCTTAACAAATCCCCTATGCACAGAATCGTACATAGGGGAATTTCTTTTAAAGCTAAAATTATCTGTAAAGATTTCTCTTATCTACTACTCTGACAGCTTTTCCTTCACTTCTTACAATTGTCTTAGGATCAACTACCTTAACATCTACCTTAATACCAAGCATAGACTTAAGTCCGGCTACTACGTCCTTCGCCTTAGCTTCCTTAGATACGCTTGCATCTGAAGCCATCTCAGGAGTAAGTTCAACCTGAACTTCAATAGTATCATTGTTACCAACACGGTCTACAACAATCTGATAGTTTGCCTGGAAGCCCTGATTCAAAAGTACTGCCTCAATCTGTGAAGGCCATACATTTACTCCCTTAACAACCATCATATCATCACTTCTACCGGTAGGTTTATGCATACGAATATGAGTTCTTCCACATGAACACTGCTTTCTAGTGAGGTAACAGAGGTCTCTGGTACGATATCTGAGAAGTGGAAATGCCTTCTTGGTAATACAGGTAAATACTAATTCACCGATTTCACCTTCAGGTAATACTTCTCCTGTTTCAGGATTAATAATTTCTGGGATGAAATGATCCTCCTGAATATGCATACCAGCCTGCTCCTCACACTCAAAGGATACACCCGGACCTGAAATCTCTGTTAATCCATAGATATCGTATGCCTTGATACCAAGACTCTTTTCGATATCTCTTCTCATTTCTTCTGTCCAAGGCTCTGCTCCAAAGATACCTGCTTTTAATTTAATCTTATCCTTAATTCCCTTTTCAGCAATTGCTTCACCAAGGTTCGCTGCATAAGATGGCGTACAGCAAATAATGGTTGAACCAAGATCTTCCATAAACTGTAACTGTCTTTCGGTATTACCGGATGACATAGGAAGTGTTAACCATCCAACCTTATGAGATCCACCATTTAAGCCAGGGCCACCGGTAAATAGACCATATCCATAGCATACATGACATACATCTTCCTTGGTTCCACCTGCAGCTACAATAGCACGTGCACAACATTCTTCCCAAACCTCAATATCTTCCTGTGTGTAGAAAGCAACAACTCTTCTTCCTGTTGTACCGGAAGTAGACTGAATACGAACACATTCTGACAACGGAGCACCAAGCAAGCCATAAGGATACTGATCTCTTAAATCATCCTTTGTAATAAAGGGAAGCTTGTGTAAGTCTTCGATGCCTTGAATATCTTCCGGGCTGATTCCTGCCTCTTTCATCTTGTTACGGTAAAACTCTACGTTGTCCCAAACATGTTTTACCTGTTTTACCAGTCTTTCACTCTGTAATGCCTGTAATTTGTCTAATGGCATGGTTTCAATTTCCGGTTGGTAGTAATTTTTCATTCTGTAACCTCTCTTCTAGTTAGTTATTTATTTAAAACAGCCAACCCCAAATTCGGCTGTTTAAATCAATTTAAAATCTCTTACCAAATAATAATCTTTTTCTTAATCAATAATCTCTTCCCGATCAAAAATCTCTTTCCAATTAAAAATTTCTTCCCAATTAAAAATCTCTTTCCAATTATAAATCTCTTTCCAATTAAAAATTTCTTCTCAATTAAAAATTTCTTCTCAATTAAAAATCTCTTTCCAATTAAAAATCTCTGCCCAATTGAAAAGCCTTCATATTTAAATCAAGGAATTTGGCAGGAACGCAATCCTTGATTGCCTGTTCCCATTTTTCAATAGGGATATCAAAATACTTGGACAATCTTCCCATTAACACAATATTAACTGCCTTGGGAGATCCTGCCTCTTCTGCAAGTGAAAGGCAATCCATAGCATCCACCTGAATACCCTCTTTTTCCATCTTGGCAACAAGGTCCTTCGGATACTCCATCGCACCTGTAATAACAGGCATAGGATCAATGGTTTGCGTATTGGTAACAATACGACCATCCTTGCGAAGATATTCTATGTATCTTGCAGCCTCTAACTGTTCAAAAGAAACAATAAAATCTGCTTCCCCTTTATCAATAATCGGGGAATAAACCTTTTCACCAAATCTAACATAAGTAACAACAGAACCACCTCTCTGGCTCATTCCATGTACCTCTGAAACCTTAACATCATATCCTTCTGTTAAAAGAAGGTGTCCTAATAATTTACTTGCCAGTAATGAACCCTGTCCACCTACACCAACAATCATAATATTCTTTGTATCCATCTGCTCTCTCCCCCTATTCTTCACTGCAAAGAGCACCCAGCTTACAAAGCTGTTTACATACGCCGCAACCTACACATAAAGTGGTATCGATACATGCCTTTCCATCCTTCATGCTGATAGAAGGACAACCAAGACGCATACAAGATTTACAGCCAACACACTTATCACAATCAACCTTAATAGGCTTTTCATGCTTCACATACTTCAGTAATACACAGGGTCTTCTGCTGATAATAACAGAAGGCTCACTTACACTTAATTCTTCCTTCAAAACTCTGTCGCATTCTGCAAGATTATAAGGATCTACAACCGTTACTCTATTAAATCCAAGTGCATGACACAATTCTTCCAAATTTATTTTTCCTGCCGGATCACCCTTAATATTGTATCCTGTGGTAGGATTCTGCTGATGCCCTGTCATACCGGTAATAGAATTGTCCAGGATAATTACAGTTGAATTACTCTGATTATATGCAATATTTGCAAGTCCTGTCATACCGGAATGCATAAAGGTAGAATCACCGATAACTGCAACGGTCTTGCTTTCACTTTCTTCTCCAAGAGCTTTATTAAATCCATGGATAGATGAAATAGATGCTCCCATACAAAGAGTAACTTCCATGGCATTTAAAGGAGCTACTGCGCCAAGAGTATAACATCCAATATCACCAAGCACTGTGCAATTATTCTGCTTTAAGGTGTAGAACAAGCCTCTGTGAGGACAACCTGAACACATAACGGGAGGTCTTACAGGAAGCTGCTCATCCAGCTTCTTGCTTTCAGGCACCTTAACGCCAAGCTTTTCTGCAATCATATTCTGTGAATATTCCCCCTCCATAGGGAAAATATCTTTACCTGTTACTTCAAGTCCCAAAGCCTTACAATGATTTTCAATAATAGGATCAAGTTCTTCTACGATTGCAAGCTGATCTACCTTGGCAGCAAAATCCAGAATTAATTTTTCAGGTAATGGATGAATCATTCCAAGCTTTAAAATACTTGCATTTTCTCCAAATACTTCCTTGGCATACTGATAACTGGTAGAAGAAGTAATAATTCCAAGCTTTGTACTTCCCATTTCAACACGGTTTACCGGATTGGTTTCAGCATACGCGGTAAGCTTTCTGGTTCTTTCTTCTACGAAAGGATGTCTCTTAATTGCATTGCCGGGCATCATAACATACTTAGCAATGTTTTTCTCATATTTCTTGACTTCAGGAACAACTCTTTCCTTCGTATCAACAATACTCTGAGAATGTGCTACTCTTGTACACATTTTGATAATAACAGGAGTATCAAAGGTCTCTGAAATCTCATAAGCAAGCTTAGCAAAATCATAGGCTTCCTGTGAATCACTTGGCTCAAGCATGGGAACCTTGGATGCAATTGCATGATGTCTGCTGTCCTGCTCATTCTGCGAAGAATGCATTCCGGGATCGTCTGCTACACATATAACCATACCTGCATTCACACCAGTGTATGAGCATGTATATAAAGGATCCGCTGCAACATTAAGTCCTACATGCTTCATTCCGCAAAAGCTTCTCTTACCTGCAAGACATGCGCCAAAGGCTACTTCCATTGCAACCTTTTCATTGGGTGCCCATTCACAATAAATATCATCATACTTTGCTGCTTCCTCTGTTACTTCTGTACTAGGTGTACCAGGGTAACTGGATACTACACAGCAGCCTGCTTCATACAAGCCTCTTGCAAAGGCCTGATTACCTAACATTAACTGTTTCATTTCTCCTCCGTTCAACCAGATTTATATCTGATTTTTACTCTTCCAAATAATAAAAAAACATATAGCAATATTATCACATTTCACACATTATGTAAAGTTTAGACAAATATTGTATATGTTTTTTATTTTTCTTATACAATTTAACAATTAATCATTTTTATCCATCATAGCTATGCCATATTCAAAGCTAATCTTACTGTCTCCGGCCAATTCTCTATAGCAGGAAATAATCCTTTCAGCTACATGTTTACCGTTTTCAATATTGGAATCCATCAAAATTACAATAATCTGTTTATTCGAATATCTGGTAGAGACGTCTATCCTTCTAAGGCTCTTATAAATTGCCTGTTCCATATATTCAATAGCTTTCTCATTTACCTCAGTAGATAAAAGCATATTTTCAGGTGCAGACAACGTAAACAGAAGAATCTGAACCTCTCTTTCATCACGCTTTACAAATCTACGTATGAAATTGTAAATGTTATGGAAGTTATCAAGGTTCAACTGATAAGCGCCCTTGCCGGCATCGGCTCTGGACATGACCTCCTGCAAATATTTCAAATCTACAAGATTAGCGCCCCTTTTCTCCTCTTCCTTTTTTTGTTCACTAAAGAAATGATAATCATTCTTACCATTTTGTTTTACATAGTAAAGTGCCTTATCTGCAGCATTATAAAGCTGTTCAAAGTTCTCTCCATCCTCAGGAATCTGCGCAATACCAATAGATACTGATGAATTGGTTTTATACTTCTTCATTTCGATCTTGTCACACAAATCCTTAATGATATTATGTGCCAGCTTCCCAATGGATTCCTTGTCTCCCTCGCCATCGACATACATAACAAATTCATCGCCGCCAATACGGCATAGAATATCTGAACCCTTAGCATATTTACGCATAGAATCAGCAAACATAATTAGGGTATTATCACCTTCAATGTGTCCATAATTGTCATTGATAGCTTTAAAGTTATCCATGTCTATCATAAACAAGAAGCCTTTTCGCCCCTGCTCAATAAACTCATTCACTTTATTTTCTGTATATGCTCTGTTCCATAGATCAGTAAGCACATCCTTTTGAATCTTGCTTCTAATATCTGTTACTTCCTGAATCTTTTGCTGAAGCTGATCTGAAAGCTTCTTTCTCATGTCCTCCAGCTCCAAAACACGACCAATTCTTGATAGCATAACTGTTGCCACAAAGGGTTTTGCTATAAAATCGCTTGCACCTACTTCAAGGCACTTATTCTCCGTCTCCGAATTGTTATCAGCAGTCAAAAATATAACCGGAATACTTGCGCACTCTGGAATATCCTTTAGTTTTTCAAAAACCTGAAAACCATCCATATCAGGCATGTTAATATCCAGCAGAATCAAATCGCAGGTATTATTTTCAAAAAACTTTAAAGCCTGGCTTCCCATGGTTACAGCTGTTACCTTGTAATCATTATTTAGTGCCTGTTTTGCAGCCACAAGGTTGGTTTTATTATCATCTACAATTAATATATGTTTCATACTTTTCCCTTCTGAAAAAAGATAATGCCGAAGGTATCCGGACCACAGTTACATGTTATTGTAGCAGACGCCGGCTGACACCATAGCTTTTCAAACTTCTTCATCTTTCCCACACGATCTTTTATCATTTCAAGCCTGTTATTATTACACCCCGCATGTGTAATAAATGCCATATTCTCTTCTATATTTAATGGGTGAGCCAATTCTATAGAAATATATTTATTGCATGCTTTCTCATAATTACCCACCATAATATTCTTCAACTGAAGCGTACCGTCCTTCATTCTTAATACAGGATGCAGATTTAATCTGTTGCACAGCTTCATAACCAACTTATTGACACGCATATTAAAGAATAAATAATCTGCATTTTTTGTAATAAAGGTAGTGGAGACTCGTTTACGAAGATCATACATTGCTGCCACAATCTCTTCCGCACACTTTCCTTCATCTCTCATTTTTGCAGCGCTCAAAACCATCAACCCCATACCGGAGGATAGCTGCATAGAGTCAATCAGAAAGATTTTTTCTCCCTCTTCTCCAAGCTCTAATTTGGCCATAGTAGCATGCGTCATGGCTCTGCTTACCTTTTCACTAATACAGATATGTATAATTTCATCGTAATCCTGTAGTTTAGACTTAAACATATTCATATAGTCTACAACCAAAGGCTCATCACTTTTTGCTTTCTTTTCCCCATTCTCCATGTATTCCAGTACATTTCGTTCACTGATTTCCGTCGTATCCTGAAAGATACCCTTGTCTGTCAAAATATCAAAGTAAATACACCCGATATCCTTTTCCTTCATCAGCTGCACAGGGAGATCACAAACACATTCCGTTGTAATTGCGATTTTACTCATGCTTTTTCTCCGTTTATTCGTTCAGGCTTTAAAATAATGTTTTCATAGAACCTGCAACCTTCATTGCTTCTTCATATTCAAAGTCACTGGCCAGTTCATTAATCTTTTTCCAATAATCACGCAAATCAACACCAAGACAAATGGTATTCTCAGCCTCTTTTGCAACACTTACAATGGCATCTCCATCAAAAGCCGCTGCAGCTTCTTCAACACGATTAATATATTCTCTTAATTGCATTTCAGATATAACAACAGATTCTGTTTCTTCAGAGACAATTTCTTCCGTGGCCTTTAACTTGCTCTTATTTAAATCTAATAATCTTTCGCACACATCAATAACCTGACTGTATAAATCAAGCATTCTTGCATGATGATCATGTATGGTTTGATAATCTCCTGCTTTGGCAGCAAGTTCATTCATCTTGGCCAGTTCTGAAAGCTCCTTGGCACCAATGGAAAGTGCTGTACTCTTTAATGCATGAACTTCGACGGTATAACTCTTCCAATTTTCTTCTTTATATAGATCACGAATCAAAGAAGATTTTTCTCTTCCCTTCTTGGCAAACTTATCAATAATCGAAAGATATGCCTCAACATTATTTCCACAATAGAACAAACCAGTTCTTGTTTCAACCAATCTTTCATATTCTTCAAGATACGCAATCTCCACCTTTTCCTTGGAGGAATCTGTCTGCGAATCATCCAAATTGGTGACTCTTTCCTTCAATGAATCCGGAATACACTGCTTTAAAATTCTCTCCAAGGCAGAAAGTTCAATAGGCTTTGCCAGGAATCCGTCAAAACCATTTTCCATAAACATTTCTCTGGCTCCGCTGACTGCATTTGCTGTTAATGCAACAATGGGAAGCTTCTGATAATATTCTTCCTTCTTGCTTCTGATCAGCTTGGTTGTCTCAACACCATCCATTCCCGGCATCATGTGATCCATAAATACCAAATCATAGTCCCTAGAAGCCAAATCTCTGATTGCATCCATACCACTTTCAGCCGTATGAATCTGTAATTTATAAGGCTGCATCAATCCTACCGCAACCTGCAAGTTGATTTCATTATCGTCAACGATCAAAACCTTTGCTTTTGGTGCAATAAAGCTTGCATCCAAATGCTTTTCATCTGTCAATGAAACATATTCTGTTTTATCATTCAAAACTGTAGCAATTCCCATTGCACTAAAGGGTTTAAACATATTTCTCATTCCCTTTGGAACAATAATGGAGTCTCTTCTGTTCTGTAAAACAATTACTTCCACTGACTTTGAAAGGTCTTCAAAGAATTCTCTGTATTCCATCAGCTCTTCACGACCGATAAAACAATGATTAATCTCATTCTTGTGCAAATAAACTTTCAAGTCGTCAATATTATTAAAATACTCATATTTAATTCTTAGCTTTTCCCCTATATTCTGCAATACAGGAATATATTCACGGGCAACTGCCTCATGAACAAATTTCTCAACCTTAAAGAAGCTGACAGCATGAATATCCTCGTGATCCTTCACATTGATAAACGGTAACGAATCTGCAACGTGAAGCGGGATAACCACTTTGAATTCTGAGCCCTCTCCATAAGTACTCTCTACATTGATAAAACCGCCCATTTGCGTTAATAGACGTTTTGTAATAGCAAGTCCCAAACCGGTTCCTTCTACAGATCTGTTCTTTTTTGTATCTACCTGCTGGAAACTGTCAAATAATCTTTCAAGATTATCCGAGCTGATACCAATTCCCGAGTCCTTTACCGAAATCGTCAGATTAATACCATAGGTTCTCTTTGTCTGTGATACCTTTAATACCACAATACCCTCATTTGTATATTTCACCGCATTGGTAATAAGATTGACCATAATCTGTCTGATGCGAAGCTCATCTCCAATAATTCCCTTGGGAATCTCAGGATCCACATCCACAACCAGTTCCAATCTCTTATTACCCATACGAGTCATAGCCATACTAACAACATCATTTATCGTAGAGGATAAATCAAACTCGTCTTCAATCAGATTCATTTTACCTGACTCGATTTTGGAAAAATCTAAAATATCATTAATAATCAAAAGAAGACTTCTTCCAGCATTCTGAATATTTCTACAATATTCTTTTGCCATTTTGCTTAAGTCTTTTTCCTTTAACACCAATTCGCACATACCGATAATGGCATTCATAGGTGTACGAATCTCATGACTCATGTTCGCCAGGAATTCTGATTTACTCTGCTCCGCAGCCAAAGCCTCCTGGGCTGTTTTTTCCAGAATTTTTTTGTTATGATCCTCTCGATAAGTACCAAACAAAAGAAGAAGATTAATTGCCATCAAAACGCAGACCGATGTTGAGGTTTCCAATACATCCGATATGGAATTGAGTTCAACAACCCCTTCTATCATACTGTGAATTCCAATGATTACGCAGTCCAAAACACAGTTATATACAATCAGTTTTTTATTACGATATAAAGCAACCATATTGGAGGAGGCAATCATCAATACCATAGTACTCTGATGATTGGCCTGGCATATACCGCAGAAAAAAATAGCTAATGCAGAAAAAGTAACCTGCATAAAAGATTGCCATTTTAATGGCATTTTTTTATTATTAAAAAAATACAGGAGAACCAGTAGCTGCGTCCACACATATAAAATAATAATAAGAGGCCAGTCTCCGGCAAACCCTTGGATTGACAGCAAAATCGTTGCACCAAAATACAATATTAAGTTTGCCAGTCTTTCGGGTTGTTTTTCTTCCTTGTAATTCATGTATGCCTCTTTCGAATAATATCTATAGGATAAATCTATTGATTTTTTAAAACAGAACTTATATAATATATTTCAGTGCTGAAATAGCTCAGTCGGTAGAGCACTTCACTCGTAATGAAGGGGTCGTGGGTTCGATTCCCATTTTCAGCTTAAAGCAGGATGTAAACATCCTGCTTTTTTATTTTGCTTTTATTATTTATTTTCAGAAACATGTACATCCAGCTGTGGGAATGGAATAGATACTCCTGCTTCATCAAGTGCAAGCTTAATCTCTTCCGTTAAGCTAAACTTACCATTCCAATAGTTAGAACCTGGAACCCAGCCTCTGACAATTAAATTAACACTGCTTTCTCCAAGGCTGTCCACCATAACCATCATTTCTTTTCCCTTGTCCACATAATCATTCTTGGACAAAACCTCCATCAAGGTCTTTCTGGCAAGCTTAATATCTGCATGGTACGAAATACCCACAGGAATATCCAATCTTCTGAAGTCTTCTGCGCTTACATTGGTAATACTTCCATTGGCAAGGGCTCCGTTTGGAAGAATAATAACTCTGTGATCTGCAGTACGAAGCTTTGTATAGAACATATGGATATCGGTAACACTACCTTCTCTTCCGGCCGCATCAACAATATAATCACCAACCTTAAAGGGCTTTAACGCCAGGATTAATACACCACCTGCCAGATTGGACAAGCTGCCCTGCAATGCAAGACCAACTGCTACACCGGCAGAACCTAATACCGCCACTGCTCCTGTGGCATCTACGCCCATGCTGTTTGCAATCATAAAGATCAAAACAATATATAAAGCTGCTTTCAAGAAGGAATCGGTAAACTGGATGACACCAACATCTACCTTTCCTTTGTTCATGGACTTCTTGACAATCTTTCTGATTAACTTAATAATTTCCACACCAACTACAAAAAAGATTAAGGCAAGCAGTGCTCGAACTCCAAAATTCAATGCTTTTTCCGGAAGACTTTCCAAGAACTTTTGAAAAGCCCCTGACTGAATCTGCTGTTCCAAATCTTCCAATGGTTTAATTTCTACATCTGGCATTATTTTTCTCCACCTTTTCTAGTTTTAGTTTTAGGGGCAGCTGTTTTCTTGTTACATTTGGGAACGCTCTGCATCCTCTTGATGACACGTTCTTCAATCACCTTCTTTAATTCCTCTTCTGTATAAGGATCAAAACGAAGAATACTAAGCGAATTAGGTGCAAGCTCCACTTGAACAGAAACCTCTCTGTCATCCCATCTGATATCATCGGCAGGAATTGGCTTCTTGTTAACTATTCCACTGCCGGAATATTTTTTATCATCTGTATTTAAAATCTCCACATACTTGCCCTCAAAGGGTACACCTGTACGTATAGTCTGCTTAATTCCGGCAAAATTGGCTACAACCAAAAGGAAATCATCCTCCGTCTCACCATTTCTTAGAAAGCTGATATAGCAGTCATTTCCTGAAATTGAGTTGACCCAGGTAAATCCCTTGGGGTCCTGGTCATATAAATATAACGCCTTCTCTGTTTTATATAAATGATTTAAATCCTTATACAAATCGGCAACACCACGATGCTCCGGTACATCTCTCAGATTCCACTGCACGCGTCTTTCTTCATTCCACTCATCAAACTCTCCAAGGTCCTGACCCATGAATAAGAGTTTCTTGCCGGGATGCGTCATCATATATGCATAGGAAAGTTTCAAGCCGGCAAACTTCTCTTCTCTGCTTCCGGGCATCTTGCCAATCAAAGTAGCTTTTCCATGAACCACTTCGTCATGTGAAAATACCAGCATAAACTTCTCACTGTAGGCATAAATCATACTAAAGGTTAACTCACCATGATGATGACTTCTGAAATATGGATCATACTGAATATAATTCAGATAATCATTCATAAATCCCATGTTCCATTTTAAATCAAAACCAAGGCCACCATCTTCCAGTTTCCCGGTAATCATCGGGAAGGCTGTACTTTCTTCGGCAATAGACAATACAGCAGGGTTTCTCTTCTTCAAAACAGAATTAAAATGCTTAATCATTTCAATAGCTTCCAAATTTTCATTGCCGCCATACATATTGGCAACCCACTGACCGTCACTCTTTCCGTAATCCAGGTAAAGCATGCTGGCTACCGCATCCATTCTGATTCCGTCTGCATGATACTTTTCTACCCAATATAAACCATTGGCAATGAGATAGTTGGAAACCTCAGGTCTTCCATAGTTGTATAAGAGAGTTCCCCAGTGAGGATGACTTCCCTGTCTTGGATCCTGATGCTCATACAAGCATGTTCCGTCAAATCCGGATAAACCATGCGTATCTCTTGGGAAATGAGCAGGCACCCAGTCAAGAATTACGCCAATGCCAGCTTTATGGAGTTCATTTACAAAATACATAAAATCCTTTGCCGTACCATATCTTTTGGTTGGAGCATAATATCCAATCACCTGATATCCCCATGAATTGTCCAAAGGATGTTCCATAACAGGCATCAACTCCACGTGGGTATAACCCATCTCCTTTACATATTCAATAACCTTGGGAGCAATGGCACGGTAATTGGCATATTCTTCTCCATCTTCAGGATCCACAAAGCTTCCCAGGTACATCTCATATACACTCATTGGTGCATTTTCCCCCTGCATTGAAGCTCTGTTCTTAAGAAACGCTTCATCCTCCCATGCAAATTCTCTGATATCTGTTACAACACTGGCATTATCAGGACGAAGCTGCGCACCAAATCCGTAAGGATCGGCCTTCATAAAGGTAAGTCCGCCCTTGGCCTTAATCTCAAATTTATAAAGTGCACCATCCTTAATACCGGGAATAAAGATTTCAAAGATACCTGATTTCTCCAATCTTCTCATCTGATAAAATCTACCATCCCAGTTGCAGAAATCTCCAACAACACTGACTCTCAATGCATTGGGTGCCCAGACTGCAAAATAGGTACCTCTCACCCCATTCATCTCCATTGGATGAGCGCCTAATTTATCATAGATATTGTAATGGATTCCGGCTACGAACTTTTCTTCGTCTTCCTTGGTAATCATGGGTGCATAGTTATACGGATCCCCAAACCTACTAACCCTTGCCCCTTTATTTTCAGGAGTAGCCACATAAAGATATCTTCCCTTTTCAGGAACAAGTGTTGCGAAAAATCCTTCCTCATCAGCCAGCTCCATCTGATAGGTTTTTCCATCCTCCATCTCAACAAAAGCTTCCTTATATCCCGGAAGAAAGCACTGAATCAAATACTGCTTTCCAACCTTTTTCATTCCCAATAATTCATGTGGATTAGAACATTCTGAATAAATAATCTCCTCAATCTGAGGCCAATTCATTAGCTTATATAGTTTTTTGTCCATGCTTATACCCTTCCCCCATTAGTTATCTAAACTGTGAATATATAATCCGCTACGCAATTTCGGTTCAAACCAGGTTGATTTCGGTGGCATCAAAAGTCCCTGATCTGCAACTGAGAATAATTCATAGATAGATGTAGGATACATCGAAAATGCTATTTCCATATCAAGACCACATCTTCTTTCCAGCTCCTTCAAGCCTCTGATTCCGCCAACAAAATCAATTCTCTTATCTGTCTTGGGATCCTGAATTCCAAGAATCGGATTCAATAAATAATCCTGCAATATGGAAACATCTAATCCCTTGACAGGGTCCTCACTGAACAAATGGTTTTTTGCATTCAACACATACCATTTTCCCCCAAGATACATACCAAATTCGCCCTTCTTGGAAGGAGAAACCTGCACCTTACTTTCATTTACATCAAAATCCTTCTGAATGGTTTCAAGGAAGGCTTCCTTGGTTAATCCATTTAAATCCTTAACCACTCTGTTGTAATCCATTATCTTTAATTCATCCGCATCGAAAAGAACAGAGAGGAAATAGTTAAACTCCTCATCACCTGTAAACCCTGGATTTTCCGCTCTTCTCTTCATACCAACCTTTACAGCAGAAGCACAACGATGATGACCATCTGCAATATAGATGCTATCCATCTTAGTAAAAGCATCCTGAATCTGTGTAATCAGATCCTCCTCAAAAATATTCCAGCCTCTGTGTGTAATACCATCTTCAGATGTAAAATCATATTCAGGCTTTGTGCTGCAAACCTTGTTAATAATGTTCTTTAATGTCTCATTGCCGGCATAGCTTAAGAAAATAGGACCGGTCTGTGCATTACAGATATCAACATGATTGATTCTGTCCTGTTCCTTATCTGCTCTGGTATTCTCATGCTTTTTAATAATATTATTCTGATAATCATCAATGGAAGCACATGCCACAATCCCCTTCTGGCTACGTCCATCCATAATCAATTCATAAATATAATATCCCTTCTGTGTATCCTTCACATAATCGCCGGATGCAATATCCTCCAAAAGCATATTTTTTGCCTTTTCATAAACCAAAGGATCATAAGTATCCACAGAATCATCAAAGGTAGTCTCTGCTCTATCAATCTTAAGAAATGAACGAGGATGCTTCTTTACTTCCTCTGTAGCTTCCTGTCTATTATATACATCATAAGGCAAAGCCGCTTTTAATTCTTCCAAACCCTTGCCGGGTCTATATGCTTTAAATGGGATAATATTTGCCATTTTCATTACTCCTTTTACAATCTTTTTGCACTTTTATCAAAGGGTAAAATAAGTGCATTTAATCACATTATATTGTACCAAAATAACGTCCAATTCTCAATAGATAATTGGATAAAGCCGGGATGAAAAAACTGTATACATCACACCCTGATAGTGTTAAAATATTGGACAGTGAAAATGTATTGAAAAACAAAGAAACGAGGTAACAACAATGACAGATCATGAAAGAGAAATATTAAACCGTATCAACAAATACGCAGAAACCAAATTAGGCGATATCGACCCTCAGAAGGTTCAGGTTTCAATGCAGTTAGAAAAACTCAAACCAATCATGGAACTCATTGCCAAGGAAGAAGGCAAATCCGTAGAAGAAATCTTCATTCTCTACATGGACATCCAGAGCGAAGCATCCTGTGCTTCTCAGCAGAAATTAAGCGATGATCTCCAGGACTTAAATGATGGTAACGGTATGCCCATCTTAATTCGTTAATACCTGAACACAAAATCCCGGGAAAATAAGGGTGCGAGATTTCAATTTGTTTTTTAAGACCGTTGTTTTCCGTCGGTACTTCAAAAAAGGAACCAGTAGACCAATCCATTTATGGAATTGGTCTATTGGTTCCTTTTTTGTTAGTATCCGCTACAGAAAATGCAGAGCGAAAGCGTGTCTTAAAAAATAAATTAAATCAAACACCCTATTTCCCCGGGATTTTTATATACAAATACGAATTAAGATGGGCATACCCTTACCATCCTACAAAACCTTGGATAAGAACTCTTGGAGCCTTGGGCTCTGAGGATTGGTAAAGAGGGAAATGGGATCGTTTTCTTCCAGGATGATACCTTCGTGGAAGAACATAACACGGTTGGCCACTTCTCTTGCGAAGCCCATTTCATGGGTTACGATTAACATGGTCATTCCTTCTGATGCCAGTTCCTTGATCAAGGCTAATACTTCTCCTACCATCTCAGGATCAAGGGCTGAGGTCGGTTCATCAAAAAGCATCACATCTGGATTCATAGCAAGTGCTCTTGCAATGGCTATTCTTTGCTGCTGACCACCGGATAACTGTGGGCTATATGCATTTGCTTTATCTGAAAGTCCAACACGTTTCAGTAGTTCGTCAGCCTTTTTAGACGCCTCTTCTTTTGACATGATTCCCTTTTTAACAGGCGCAAGCATAATGTTTTCTTTGATGGTCATGTTTGGGAAGAGGTTAAACTGCTGGAATACCATTCCCATCTTCTCTCTTACCACATTTATATCTACCGATAAGTCTGTTATTTCAACACCCTCAAAGAACACTTTTCCTCCTGTGGGATCCTCTAAACAGTTCAAGGAACGAAGAAAGGTGGATTTACCACAACCGGAGGGGCCAATAATTGCAATTACATCCCCCTTCCTTACCGTGGTTGAAATGCCCTTTAATACTTCATGGTCACCGAAGCTTTTCTTTAGGTCCTGTACATCTAAAAGTACATCATCCCGGATTTTAAATTCCAATCTCTGATTATCTTTCATTGCCACGAAGTCTCCTTTCCAAAACCTTTACCCCCTGTGTTAAGAGTAGAACAATTACCAAATAGAATAATGCTGCTGTAAACAAAGGAATATATGCATCATATGTATTGCTTCGAATAATATCCGCTCCCTTTGTAAGGTCTACAACCGCAATATAACCACTGATTGAGGTTTCTTTAATCAAACTAATAAACTCATTGCATAAAGCAGGTAAAATATTCTTTAAAGCCTGTGGAAGAATAATACTGATCATAGTCTGTCCATAGCTTAGTCCAAGACTTCTTCCGGCTTCCATCTGTCCCTTGGGTACCGACATAATACCGGAACGAATGACTTCTGCAACATATGCAGCAGAGTTAAGACCAAAGGCAATTACTGCAACTGTAATCTTGTTACTAACAGAAACAAGAATGATATAGTAAAAGATTAAAAGCTGAACCATGGCAGGTGTACCACGTACAATTGTCAAATAAACTCTGCAAATAAAATCAGGAAAACTAAGGCCTCCTGTTCTGTCATGGGTTGTTCGAACCACTGCAATCAAACCACCAAGAAATACACCAAGAATCACCGATAACACCGAAATCAAAAGTGTATTCACCAAACCTCTTAAAATATACTGATAACGATGATCTGTAATAAAGTTGTTTTTCAGCTTTTGAACAAAGCTCTCACTACCTAAAGCAGCATCGCCATCGCGAACAATAATTACCTGTTTTGCAGTAATATAACTATCTGTAAAATCGATATTTTTAAGTCGATCCTCAGTCATAGTCATGCCAGCCGCACCTACTGTTGCTCTGCCGGAAACTACTGCTGTAATAATGGAATCAAATTCCATATCTTCGATACGCATTTCCATGCCAAGCTCATCACATACTGCCTGCATCATATCCATATCAAGTCCGGTGATTTTTCCATTTTCATAATACTCATATGGTTTGAAAGCTGCATTGGTAGCTACAACGATAACACCATTTCTCTCAATATCCTTAGGAACATAATGATATGTACCCTTTACATCATCATCGCCTACATAGTTATCGATAATCTTCTGCATTGTTCCGTTTTGCTGTAAGGTATAAAATGCTTCATTGATTTTCTGTTTCAGCTCCACATTGCTTTTATCAATACAAACCGCATACTCCTCCAAGGCAAAATCCTCTTCCAGGATCTTTAATTCCGGATTTTTCTGGGTATAAGCAATGGCCGGCTGTTCATCTAAAACAACGCAATCAATTTTACCACTCATCAGCGCCTGAATGGCATCGGTTCCTTTGTTATAACGTTCCACCTTGGTTCCGGCTTCGTCTCCCTCATAATCAGAAGCGTAAATATCGCCGGTAGTACCGATCTGTACACCTATAATAGCCCCTTCCAGATCATCTACACAAGCTATCGTTTTCCCATCATAACTACTCTTTGATGCACCGCCAATAAACTTCACAATAAGGATTACAGCTGCCAGTATTGCAATCAAATATAAAGCATATAATAAATCTTTATTTTTCGCCTGTTTATTCATGGTTATTCTCCCCTCTTTAGCATATTTTCTACAATGGAAAGTTCATTGGTACGATTTTCATTCACATACTTTAATACTTCCATCAGAATCATTTCCCATGTTACTTCTCCTATGGATGCAACGAACTCCATGCCTTCTTTATCCTTGGTAGCATCATAGGATTCATCTATTCCAAGCTCATGCATAATTTCAAAAAGTGGTGCAGCTTCTGTTTCGGCAATATAGCCATCTTCACAAAGCTTCTTTGTAAAATCATAGGCATTTAATGGTTTATCCGGCTTTGTATATGGCGCACTTTCATAATCCAGGACCATTTCCAAACGATCCAAATATGTATTCACCTTGCCACTTTCCAAATGATGAGATTTATTGGAAACATGCCACATTTGCGTTTCAACCTGTTCCATAAACAGATACATGAGCATCTTATCCATATCGTGAACCTTGGCACGCGCTAGCATTTCCTCTTTAATTTTTACATCCTTAACATATTTATCAATCACATAACGTAACATCCTTCTATGTTTATAGGTATATACGCACCAGTCAAAATTACTCATAGCTACTCTCTTTCTTCCTTCTCATGGGGATTTGAGCCAAAATAACAGCTGCAAAAACCAAAATACAGCCAATTCCTTCACTCACCGAAAGAACCTCACCTAAAACCAACCATCCTGATAAGACAGAAAATACAGACTCCAGGCTCATAATCAAGGAGGCCACGGTAGGATTTAATTCTCTCTGTCCAACACTTTGCAGGGTATATGCAACTCCATTAGACATAATTCCTGCATACAGTATGGGTAGCCAATTCTGAAAACTCATAAGTGGCTGTCCCCAGCTAGCAAATTCTCCAAAAGAATGATGTAATTCAACAAAAAACATCGGAATAAATGCAGTGATTGCCGCAACAGCAAACTGAACACAGGACAATCGAACCACATCCACTTCCGGGGCAAAATGATCCACAACCATAATGTGCAATGCGCACATTAATGCACAGATGCATGTCATAATATCAGCAAGACTCATTTGTGACGTTTGTTTTAAACATAAAAAATAAAAACCTAGTAACGCTATAATCACACTAATCCAAACATTCAGATTGCATTTCTTTTTTAAAAACAGTCCCAAAACCGGAACAATAATAATATACAAAGTAGTCAGAAACCCCGACTTACCTACACCCGAATCCAAATATAAACCGACCTGTTGAAACATCGCTGACAAACTAAGCAATACTCCGCAACAGCCACCGGCAAATAATAACCGCTTCCACTGTTTCCTATCCTTCGGTTTTCTTTGACCAATCCCAAGCTTTTCCAAAATAAATATAACCGGTATCAAAATAAATGCGCCTAAAACCGAACGTAAAAAGCAAAAACTAAACGGACCTACTGCATCACCACCAATGCTTTGAGCCACAAAGGTACTTCCCCAGATTACAGCAGCTAAGGTTAATAATAAACCATAAAGTAACTTCTTCATTTTTATCGTCTCTACATATTGAAAAAGGGAACCTCGCGGTTCCCTTTTCCTATGATCTATTGTTTTACAACAACATTATTTTACAATTCTTACCTTGAATACGCCTTCGATTGCTGCAATCTTCTCAACAATATCCTGATCTGCAGGAGTTTCAATATCGAACATTGTGTAAGCAACTTCACCCTTAGACTTATTCATCATATCGGTAATGTTGATACCCTTCTCACCGAAAAGAGCTGTAAACTTAGTAATCATGTTAGCTACATTCTTGTGGAATACAGCTACACGGCCTGCCTGCTGGCAAACACCCATGTCACACTTAGGATAGTTAACACTGTTAATAATATTACCATTCTCAAGATAATCCATTAACTGCTTAACTGCCATCTGTGCACAGTTATCTTCTGCTTCATCTGTACTAGCACCAAGATGAGGCATTACGATACAGCCTTCCTGACCTGCAGTTGTAGGATTAGCAAAGTCAGAAACATACTTTCTGATCTTTCCGGCTTTAATTCCCTTAATAACCTCTTCTTCGTCTGCAAGAAGATCTCTAGCGAAGTTCAAAATAACAACGCCATCCTTCATCTTGTTGATAGCTTCCTTGTTAATCATATGCTTTGTAGCATCCATCAAAGGAACATGTACTGTAATGAAATCACAGTTTGTATAAATATCATCAAGATTAATTACATGCTTAACATCTCTTGAAAGGCTCCAAGCAGCATCTACAGAAAGATAAGGGTCATATCCATAGACTTCCATTCCTAAATGTCTAGCTGCATTAGCAACCTTAACACCGATAGCACCAAGACCAATAATACCAAGCTTCTTGCCTGCGATTTCGGTACCGGCAAAGTTCTTCTTTTCCTTCTCTGCGGTCTTAGCAATATTAGCATCATCTTTGTTGTTCTTTACCCAATCAATACCGCCAGCGATATCACGGCTTGCAAGTAACATACCTGCAATTACAAGTTCCTTTACAGCATTAGCATTAGCACCGGGAGTATTAAATACTACGATACCTTTTTCTGCACACTTGTCACAAGGAATATTGTTTGTACCTGCACCTGCTCTGGCAACTGCAAGAAGGTTATCAGAAAGCTCCATGTCATGCATAACTGCACTTCTTACAAGGATACCTTCTGCTTTATTAGCATCATCAACAATCTGATAATCTGTTGTAAACTGGTTTAAGCCTACAGCAGAAATAGGATTCAAGCAATTAATCTGAAACATATATTTTCTCCTTATTTAAGATTCTCAGCTTCGAACTTCTTCATGAACTCTACAAGCTTCTGTACACCTTCGATAGGCATAGCATTGTAGATAGAAGCTCTCATACCACCAACACTTCTGTGTCCCTTAAGGTTAACAAATCCAGCTGCGGTTGCTTCCTTAACAAACTTAGCATCAAGTTCTTCATCTCCTGTAACAAAAGGAACGTTCATTAATGAACGATCTTCCTTACGAACAGTACCCTTGAAAAGCTTGCTCTCATCAAGGAAGTTGTAAAGAATAGCTGCCTTCTCTTCGTTAAGCTTCTTCATAGCCTCAAGTCCGCCCATCTTCTTAAGCCACTTGAATACCTTACCACAAATATAGATGGTATAGCATGGAGGTGTATTGTAAAGAGAATCATTGTCTGCCTGTGTCTTCCACTTAAGCATGGTAGGTGTTCCTGGTAAACACTCGTCTGTAATAAGATCCTCACGGATAATTGCAATAACTGCACCTGCAGGTCCAACGTTCATCTGAACGCCACCATAAACAACACCATATTTGGTTACATCGATAGGCTCAGATAAAAAGCATGAAGACACGTCAGATACAAGAACCTTACCCTTAGTATTAGGTAATGTCTTATACTTTGTACCATAAATTGTGTTGTTCTCACAGATATATACATAGTCCATATCATCAGTAATAGGAAGATCTGAACAATCAGGAATATATGCAAAGGTCTCATCTGCAGATGAAGCAAGTTCAACAGCTTCTCCGTAGATCTTAGCTTCCTGGTATGCCTTCTTAGCCCACTGACCGGTAATAATATAACCAGCCTTCTTATTCTTCATCATGTTCATAGGAACTTCAGCGAAGAACTGTGAAGCACCACCCTGTAAAAATAAAACCTTATAATTATCAGGAATGTTCATAAGATCTCTAAGATCCTGCTCAGCTTCCTTAATAATTGTATCATAAACTTTGGAACGGTGACTCATTTCCATTACCGACTGTCCGGATCCCTTATAATCCATCATTTCTGCTGCAGCTTCTTTCAATACTTCTTCAGGTAAAACTGCGGGACCTGCTGAAAAGTTGTAAACTCTAGCCACTTCTCTTTCCTCCTAAAAAAACATGTTTAATATAATGTAATAATATGTAATTGAATACCACTTTGGCTTTCAATCCAATAGTCACTGAACATTGTATACTTTTATACCACTTTAGTCAACTAAATTTTTGGTAAAGCATACCATTCTTACAAGCATTTTACGTATTATGCTTCCTGTTCATTGACTTCCTTTGCTCTCTCTAATGCTGCATCAATATTCACACAGAAATTTTCTTTTCCAACCTTTTCAAAGAAACCGGTCTTCTTCATAACTCCCATAGGCTGTTCCTGAACATGTGAAAAGATTAAGGTAATATTGTCCTTGCGACAAGCATCATAGGTCTGTTCCATAAAATACAAAGCTGACACATCCATAACAGGAACGGCACGCATACGAAGAATAATAGTTTTAAGTTCACTATTCTTTGTAGGAATACTACCAAGCTTATCTGTAGCCGCAAAGAACATTGGTCCATTAATTTCGAAAACGAAGGTTTCCTTGGGTACCTGCTTGTATGCAATCGCATCAGGGTCATCCTCTGAGCCGTAATAATCCCATTCCTTTACGCTCATAAGGTTTGACATATTGTAGATAAACAATAATGAGGTAACAACCAAACCGGCTTCTACTGCTGAAAGAAGATTTACAAAGGTACCAACAAGCAAGGTAACCATAAGAACGATAAAGTCCGCCTTGGGCGCCTTAACTGCAATATAAATAATCTCCTTAAAGTTACACATATTGTAAGCTACTACAATCAATACAGCTGCAAGTGCTGACATAGGAATATACTCTGCAAGAGGCATCATTACAAGAAGAATAAATAATACTACAATACTATGTACGATACCTGCAATTGGTGTTTTACCACCATTCTTTACATTATTGGAAGCTCTGGCTACTGCACCTGCTACAGGAGCTGCGCCAAAAAATCCACAGAAAATATTCGCAATACCCTGTGCCATAAGTTCCTGGTTAGAATCATGTCTGTGTCCTGTTAAACCATCAGTAACAACGCAGGCAAGAAGGGTTACAATTGCAATCAAAATAGCCAAAGTAAATGCTGAAGGTAAAAGCTGCACCATAATATCTGAAGTAAACTCGGGCACTTCAAACTTAGGAAAATGTGTAGGCAATTTACCATATACACTACCAATGGTAGGTGTATCAAGCTTTAATACAGTAGCTCCGATGGTAGTAACGAGAATTGCAACCAGGGAGTTAGGAACCTTGGGTACTACCTTGGGAGTTACAAGCAATATAGCAACTGCTACAATACCAATTCCAAGTGTTACATAATCAATTGTATTAATATGAAGTGCATAAGCAATCATACGATCCACATTGGTAACAGGAATCTTATCCATATCAAGACCTAAAAATCCCTTAATCTGACCGGTAAAAATACCAATACCAATGGCTGCTGTAAATCCCAAGGTAATAGTTCTTGGAATAAACTTCAGCAATGCACCGAATCTTAAAAGCCCCATAAAGATTAAAATCACACCGGCCATAACAGATGCAACTGCAAGACCTGCCAAACCAAATTCGCTGACAATACCAAATACCGTCATAACGGTTGCCGCTGTAACACCACCGATATTTACACGGCTGCCTCCAAAAAATGAAACAAAAAATCCACCAACAATTGCAGAATACAAACCTCTTTCAGGTGTCATACCCGAAGCGATAGCAAGTGCAATGGAAAGTGGAAAGGCTATAATAGCAACAATCACACCAGCCAATATATCCTTTGGCAATTGCTGCATCTTATAATTCTTCATGGTTTTAACTAACTTTGGATAAAAAATCTTCATTACTTCTTCCCTCTTCGCTGTAAAATACTTAATTTTTACAATTTTTGACACAAATGATATTTTATACCTTTCACCCTTTGTGTCAAGAAGGAATTTTATAAAAATTTAACATTTGAAGAAATATAATAAAAATCCCCGTGTTTGTCAGTGGTTGAGATTTAGAATATTATTTTTCAGACCTTTATTTCACGTCGGTACTTCAAAAAAGAGACAGGGGAAACAATCCATTTATGGAATTGATTCCCCTGTCTCCTTTTTTGTTAGTATCCGCTACGTGAAATGTAGAGCGAAAGCGTGTCTGAAAAAATATTCTAAACCGAAATCACTGACAATAGCGGGGATTACTATAATTAATTCTCTTTATTTTTTAAATCGTCACCATCAAAAACTTCACTAATTGGTGCACCTGCAGGAACCATAGGGAATACCTTATCGTCCTCATCAATCATGCACTCAATCAATACAGGAGCCTTTAAGCTGATTGCCTTTTCAATCGCTGGAGCAACCTCTTCCTTCTTGGTAACACGAATTGCGCTACAGCCAAGGCCTTCTGCAACCTTACAGAAATCCACCTTATCATTTAATACAGTCTGAGAATATCTCTGACCATAGAAAAGTGTCTGCCACTGTCTCACCATACCAAGAACATGGTTATTGATTACCACCTGGATAATAGGAATATTGTATCTGCTTGCAGTTGCAAGTTCATTCATGTTCATACGGAAGCATCCGTCACCTGCAATGTTGATACAAATCTTGTCAGGTTTACCAACCTGTGCACCGATACATGCGCCAAGACCATATCCCATAGTACCAAGACCACCGGAAGAAAGGAAGGTACGAGGCTCTGAATACTTATAAAACTGTGCAGCCCACATCTGATGCTGTCCTACATCTGTTGTAATAATAGCTTCACCCTTGGTAATTCTGTCAATCTCTTCAATAACATAGGGACAAGAAAGCTTATCTGAATCATATTTTAATGGATACTGATCCTTTAATGCCTGAATCTCTTCCATCCAGTCTGCATGGTTCTGTGCATCAAGCTTAATATTCAATACCTGAAGAATCTGCTTTAAGTCACCAACAACTGCAGCATCAACTCTTACGTTCTTTCTGATCTCAGCAGCATCAATATCAATATGAATAATCTTAGCATTTTCAGCAAACTTCTTAGCATTACCGGTTACTCGATCTGAGAAACGTGCACCAAGCGCAATTAAAAGATCACACTGGCTTACACCCAGGTTGGAAGCCTTGGTTCCATGCATACCAATCATACCGGTATATCTGGGACTATTATTATCAAAGCTGCCCTTACCCATCAAGGTATCACATACGGGAGCATCTACCAAAGTTGCAAATTCAGAAACCTCACGGCTTGCATCAGAAAGAATTGCACCACCACCTACATAGAGGAAAGGTTTCTTGGACTCTTTAATCATCTCAACAACCTTTTCGATTGCCTTACCATCCAAGGAAGATTCTCTGCTGATTGCTACATATTCTTCATGACGATAATCAAACTTTGCAGCAGTTACATCCTTAGTAATGTCTACAAGCACAGGGCCGGGACGACCACTCTGTGCAATTTTAAATGCTTTTCTAATAGTATCTGCCAGTTCATCAATGCTCTTTACAATAAAGCCATGCTTTGTAATAGGCATTGTAACACCTGCAATATCAACCTCCTGGAAGGTATCCTTACCAAGTAAAGGAAGACCTACATTACAGGTAATAGCAACCATAGGTACTGAATCCATATATGCGGTTGCAATACCGGTTACAAGATTGGTTGCACCAGGGCCACTGGTTGCCATACATACACCAACTCTACCGGTTGCTCTTGCATATCCGTCAGCAGCATGTGCAGCACCCTGCTCATGGCTGGTAAGCACGTGTCTGATTTCATCTGAATGATTGTATAATGCATCATAAATATTCAAAATTGTTCCGCCGGGATAACCAAATACGGTGTCAACTCCCTGCTCTTTTAAACATTCAACTACGATTTCAGCTCCACTTAATAACATTTCACTGATTCCTTTCTTGTACTTTTCTATCTATAATACTTATTTACTCTTTGGAATTTCAAGAACTGCGCCTCTGTTTCCACTGGTAACCAATTCCTTATAACGAGCAAGATAACCTGTTACCTGCTTTTCCTTAGGCTGCCACTTCTCACGACGCTTAGCCATCTCTTCATCGCTAACCTTAACATCCAATTTGTATTCAGGAATATTAATGCTTACGATATCTCCTTCTTCTATCAGAGCAATAGGACCACCTACAGCTGCTTCAGGAGAAACATGTCCGATAGAAGCTCCTCTGGATGCACCGGAGAAACGTCCGTCTGTAATAAGTGCTACAGAAGAACCAAGTCCCATACCTGCAATTGCAGAAGTAGGATTTAACATCTCTCTCATTCCGGGGCCACCCTTAGGTCCTTCATATCTGATTACCACAACATCACCTGCTACAATCTTTCCACCCTTGATTGCAGCGATTGCATCCTCTTCACTGTCAAATACACGTGCAGGACCTTCATGTACAAGCATTTCAGGTGCAACTGCTGAACGCTTAACAACTGATCCGTCAGGAGCAAGGTTACCCTTAAGAATTGCAAGACCACCTGTCTTGGTAAATGCATTATCAACTGTTCTGATAACTTCAGGATTCTTGTTGATTGCATTGGCAATATTCTCACCAACAGTTTTACCTGTTACTGTCATACAATCTGTATGAAGAAGACCGATATCAGCAAGCTCCTTCATAACTGCCCATACACCACCGGCTTCATTTAAATCCTCCATATAAGTAGGACCTGCAGGTGCAAGGTGGCAAAGGTTCGGTGTCTTCTCTGAAATAGGATTTGCAAATGAAATATCAAAGTCAAAGCCAATCTCATGTGCAATAGCAGGAAGATGAAGCATAGAGTTTGTTGAACATCCAAGTGCCATATCTACTGTAAGTGCATTTAAAATAGCATCCTTTGTCATAATCTGACGTGCGGTAATACCCTTGTTATACATATCCATAACAGCATATCCGGCCATCTTTGCAAGGCGAATACGTTCAGAATAAACAGCAGGAATTGTACCGTTTCCACGAAGACCCATACCAAGCGCTTCTGTTAAACAGTTCATTGAGTTTGCAGTATACATACCTGAACATGAACCACAGGTAGGACATACATTTTCTACAAAGTTCTCTACCTCTTCTTCTGTCATTGTTCCTGCAGCATGTGCACCAACTGCTTCAAACATAGAAGAAAGAGATCTCTTCTGTCCGCCTACATGACCTGCAAGCATAGGACCACCGGATACAAATACGGTAGGAAGATCAAGTCTGGCAGCTGCCATTAAAAGTCCGGGTACATTCTTATCACAGTTAGGAACCATAACAAGAGCATCAAACTGATGTGCCATTGCCATACACTCTGTAGAGTCAGCAATCAAATCACGGGTAACAAGAGAATACTTCATTCCCACATGACCCATTGCAATACCATCACAAACAGCGATTGCAGGGAATACAACAGGTACACCGCCTGCTTCTGCTACGCCAAGCTTTACAGCATCTACAATCTTATCAATATTCATATGACCTGGTACGATCTCATTGTATGAGCTTACAATACCAACCATAGGCTTCTTCATTTCATCCTTGGTAAAACCAAGTGCATTAAACAAACTTCTTGCAGGTGCCTGCTGCATTCCTGCTCTTGCATTATCACTTCTCATGTCTATGCTTCCCTTCCGTTATATAAATTAGATTCTTTCTGCAAGAAGATCACCCATCTCCTTACAACCAACCTTCTTTGTTCCTTCTGTATAAATATCTACTGTTCTGTAACCATCTGCAAGCACCTTACGTACTGCACCTTCAATAGCATCTGCTTCCTTGTCAAGATCAAAGGAATATCTAAGCATCATAGCTGCTGAAAGAATGGTCGCAATAGGATTGGCAATATCCTGTCCTGCAATATCAGGTGCAGAACCATGGCTAGGCTCATATAAACCAAACTTTGTATCATTCAAGGATGCAGACGAAAGCATTCCAATAGAACCTGTTACCATAGAAGCCTCATCTGAAAGAATATCACCAAACATATTCTCCGTTAATACGACATCAAACTGAGCAGGATCCTTTACAAGCTGCATAGCACAGTTATCCACCAACATATGCTCATAGCTTACTTCAGGATAATCCTTGGCAACTTCTTCTACAATCTTTCTCCAAAGTCTTGAAGAATCAAGAACATTTGCCTTATCAACGCTGGTAACCTTCTTACGACGCTTCATGGCAATATCAAAGCCTTTGATTGCAATACGTCTGATTTCATTCTCATTATATGTAAGAGTATCTGTTGCTGTCATAACGCCATCAACTTCTTCCGTCTTACGCTCGCCAAAATAAAGACCGCCTGTAAGCTCACGCATAATCAACATATCAAAGCCCTTATCTGCCACTTCCTTCTTTAAAGGACATGCATCAGAAAGCTCTTCATATAAATATGCAGGTCTAAGATTTGCAAATAAGTTTAATGCCTTTCTAATCTTTAAAAGTCCTGCTTCTGGTCTCTTTTCAGGTGGAAGCTTATACCATGGGGATGTTGAGGTGTTGCCACCGATGGATCCCATCAAAACTGCATCGGCAGCCTTCGCTGTTGCGATTGCTTCATCTGTAAGAGGAACGCCATGAACATCGATTGATGCTCCTCCCATAAGAATATCTGTATAATTCATTTCGTGGCCATACTTTTCTGCCACCTTATCTAATACCTTTTTCGCCTGTGCTACAATCTCAGGTCCGATTCCGTCACCTGGAATGCAAGTAATATTTAACTTCATTGTTTCTCCTTCCTTACTTCCAAAAAACTGCATTTATAGTAGTATATCACAGCATTTTGTAATCTTCAAATATTTATTACATACTTCTATGTATTTAGGAAACATTTTACCACCCTCATCATAGAATACAACTATAATAACAAATAAATTTGGAGGCACCGACTATGAGTGACTTAACAACATCTTCTTGCTCTTGTTCCAATTCTTCTTATTCTACACCTTGCAATTCTGTATGTAGCAACAGCTGCAATTCAGGTTGTTCCAGAAGTGATAGTAATAGCTGCACCTGGATTATCCTGCTTCTTTTATTCTGTGGAAACAATAATTCCGGTTTAAATCTTGGTGGATGCGGCTCAGGACGCGGAAGCAACAGCTGCGATGTTCTTATTTGGATTCTTTTACTTTCCAGCTTTTGCGGTTGCAATCAGGGATGTGGTTGCAATCGTTAATTAATTTACACGGGTGCACAAACGTGCACCCCATCATAACAATTGGGGAGGCTCTATGGATACTACCACTTTCTTTGATTCGCAATATACCGATAACAATTTACAAAAGCTTAAGATTCTTCTTTCTTATATGGACAGCCCCATGAATTCTTCTATGGGAATTTATATTAAATACAAGGAATTAGAAAACGCCTTAAATCGAAAACCAAGCTTTCACAAAAGATCTACAAACCAATCTAAATCTAACGAATCAAGCATTATTGATCAGTTCAGTCAACTAGAAATGCTTTTAAAGGATCTACTCCCCTATTGTAATCAGGATGAAAAGGAAAAAATCAGTAGTTTACAGGACATGTTCGGTCAGATGGATTCTATGAAGGACATGATGGAACAATATGAAATGCTAAAAGAATATATGCAAACAGATACATAAAATCAAAAAGGAGTGATTAACATGACCGGAAATAGCAATGATTGGATGCAGGAACCATCCTTAAAAGACATTCCCAAAGAAAAACTGGATTTTCTACAATCTCTTTATAATCAAAGTCAAGGAAAAACCCAAAAAGAATTGATGACTATTTTACTACCATTATTAAAAAAGGCTAAGGAAGAAAATCTTGTTTTAAACAAACAAGAACTCTCCTTAGCCATAGAAGCCATCAAAAAGCACTCAACTCCTGATGAACTTAATCAAATCAAAAAGATTATGGTTTAACTACAATATTTACAAGTCTGCCGGGTACTACGATTTCCTTTACGATAGTTCCGGTAAGCTTGTCACCAAGAGTTTCCTTTGCCAAATTAAGCATCTCATCCTTAGAAGCATCCTTTGCACAAACAAAGGTACCCTTCATCTTACCATTAAGCTGAACAGCAATTTCAACAGTGGCTTCTACTGTCTTAGCTTCATCATAGGTAGGCCAGCTGGTCTGATATACCTTACCTTCAAAGCCCATTACCTCCCAAAGTTCCTCTGTAATATGAGGAGCCACAGGATTTAATAATGTAAGTAAGGTCTTATATTCAGCGTTGGTAACTTCATTTTTCTTAGAGAAATCATTAATCAAAGCCATCATCGCAGCAATTGCTGTATTGTATTTTAAGTTTTCAAAGTCTGAAGAAACCTTCTTAATGGTCTGATGCATCTTGGTTTCAAGATCCTTGCTGTAGCTATCGCCATCAACAACGATATCCTGTAACTTCCATACTCTCTCAAGGAATCTTCTACATCCACGTACACCTTCCTCGCTCCAGGCTGCACTTAAATCAAATGCACCAATGAACATTTCATAGGTACGAAGAGTATCTGCGCCGTAATCTCTAACAATATCATCAGGATTTACAACATTTCCTCTGGACTTACTCATCTTCTCGCCGTTTGAACCAAGAATCATACCATGAGAGGTTCTCTTCTGATAAGGTTCAGGGCAAGGAACAACACCCTCATCATAAAGGAACTTGTGCCAGAATCTACTATATAATAAGTGGAGGGTTGTATGCTCCATACCACCATTGTACCAGTCAACAGGTAACCAATACTTCATTGCTTCCTTACTTGCAAGTTCTTTATCGTTAGTAGGATCTGTATAACGGATAAAGTACCATGATGAACCTGCCCACTGAGGCATAGTATCTGTTTCTCTCTGTGCCTGTCCGCCACAGCAAGGACATGTTGTATTAACCCAGTCAGTCATAGCTGCAAGAGGTGACTCACCATTATCGGTAGGCATATAGCTCTCAACCTCAGGAAGAACCAAAGGTAATTCACTTTCATCCAAAGGAACGAATCCGCACTTCTCGCACTTCACAATAGGAATCGGCTCACCCCAGTAACGCTGTCTACTGAATACCCAGTCACGAAGCTTAAAGTTTGTCTTGCTGGTTCCAATTCCCTTTTCCTCTAAGAACTCAATAATCTTCTTCTTTGCATCTGCAACTGAAAGACCATTTAAAAATTCTGAATTAACAAGTGTTCCGGTCTGAACATCTGTAAATACCTGTTCCTGAACACTTACAGGGCTTCCCCCAACAACCTCAATAATAGGAAGATTGAACTTCTTCGCAAAATCCCAGTCTCTCTCATCATGTGCAGGAACTGCCATGATAGCACCGGTACCATATGTCATAAGTACATAGTCAGAAATCCAGATAGGAATCTCTTTACCATTTACAGGGTTTGTAGCTGTTAAGCCTTCAATCTGAACACCGGTCTTATCCTTTGCAAGCTCTGTACGTTCGAAATCAGACTTCTTGGCTGCCATCTCACGATATTCAACAAGTGCAGCATAGTTCTTGATTTCATCCTTGTACTTCTCGATCATAGGATGCTCAGGAGAAACTACCATATAAGTTGCGCCAAACAAAGTATCAGGTCTGGTAGTATAAATACGAAGCTTATCTTCCTTACCGGTTAATGCAAAGTCAACTTCAGCACCCTGGCTCTTTCCAATCCAGTTCTTCTGCGAAACCTTAACTCTTTCGATATAATCAACGCTGTCCAAGCCTTCAATCAGCTTATCAGCGTACTCGGTAATCTTTAACATCCACTGGCTCTTAACCTTACGAACTACTTCGCTACCGCAACGCTCACAAACACCGTTCACTACTTCCTCATTTGCAAGACCAACCTTACAAGAGGTACACCAGTTAATAGGCATCTCTGACTTGTATGCAAGACCTGCCTTAAATAACTTAAGGAAGATCCACTGTGTCCAATGATAATATCCCTCATCGGTAGTGTTGATTTCTCTCTCCCAGTCGAAGGAATATCCAAGAGAATGAAGCTGATTCTTAAATCTGCCTACATTGTTCTTGGTAACAATCTTAGGATGAATATGATTCTTGATTGCGTAGTTCTCGGTAGGAAGACCAAATGCATCCCATCCCATAGGATAAAGTACATTGTAGCCCTGCATTCTTCTCTTTCTTGCTACGATATCAAGTGCGGTATAAGGACGAGGATGTCCTACATGAAGTCCCTGTCCTGAAGGATATGGGAACTCAACAAGTGCATAATACTTTGGCTTAGAATAGTCATCTGAAACCTTGAATGCTTTTTCATTGTCCCAAACAGCCTGCCATTTTTCTTCTACCTCATGATGATTGTAAGGTACTGACATTTTTCAATTCCTCCTATAAATAAAATCACCCCTTCGTCATATTGAGACGAAGGGGTTTAATATGGTATCTTTTTTAATACTTTTTACGTCAACGTCACGTCTATGAAACTTAATCAAGTTTACCTAAAAACATAACGTATGTCAAGAATGAAAAAGAACTATTCTTCTATGTTATTCTCCAAAACCTTGCTTGCTCTTTCAGCCACTTCTTTCTCCTGAACATCGCTTGGAGCCTGCTCATATCTTACAAACTCATAGGAGAAGTCACCCTGGCCACCTGTCATAGAACGAAGATCTGTACAATATCCATAAAGACTACTCATAGGAATATCCGCTTCAATCTGTGTTTTACCGTTACCACAGGGATTCATCCCAAGGACACGGCCACGACGTTTATTAAGGTCTCCCATAATATCTCCGGTAAAGGAATCAGGAATAACAACCTTTAAGCTGGCTATGGGCTCTAAAAGAACCGGCGCTGCTTCCATAAATCCTTTTTTAAAGGCTTGAATGGTTGCCATCTTAAAGGCCATTTCAGAGGAGTCAACAGAATGGGAAGAACCATCATACAAAACTGCCTTTACACCTACTACAGGATATGCTGCAAGAGGTCCTTTGTTCATAGATTCCGCCAACCCCTTTTCTACTGCCGGGAAGAAGTTTTTAGGCACTGCACCTCCAACAACCTCCTGTTCAAATACAAAAGGAGTTTCCAAGTCACCGGATGCTGAAAATCTCATCTTTACATGTCCGTACTGGCCATGTCCACCGGATTGTTTCTTATACTTTGCTTCCACATCGGATGTCTTCTTAATGGTTTCCTTATATGCAATCCTGGGCTTCTTCAGTTCAATTTCTACCTTGTATTCATTAAGCAATCTACTTGCAATAATCTCCAAATGTTGATCACCCATACCATAAAGAAGGGTCTGATGATTTTCTGCATCATTCACCACTCTCAATGTCTGATCTTCATGTGTAAGTTTCTGCAAAGCCTGTGAAATCTTATCAATGTCAGCTTTATCCTTGGGCTTATATCTCATGCAAGTATAGGGGGTTGAAATCTCCCACTTACCATACTTAATAGTGGTCGCTTTTGTGGACAGGCTGTTACCGGTTCTGGCAGCCGTAAGCTTTGCAAGGGCACCGATATCACCGGCATGAAGTTCCTTCACTTCAATGGGTTTATTTCCCTGAAGAACATACAGTTTACCAATCTTTTCCTCTATGTCTCTATCCACGTTGTAAATCATATCGTCAGTCTTCAACACACCGGAATTCACCTTAATCAAAGAGTATTTTCCAATAAAAGGATCTACTATTGTTTTCCAGATATATGCTGATTTTGCTTTGGAGAAATCATAGTCGGCATTGTAAATGTCACTGGTCTTCATATTGATACCCGCTACAACTCTGTTCTCAGGGCTTGGAAGATACTTAATAATATCATCCAAAAGTGTATAAATACCCTGACATAAAATATTGGAACCCATGGTCATGGGCACAATACTTCCATCCATAACATTGATACGAAGTGCTGCTCGAATCTCAGCTTCGGAGAAGGTCTCACCGCCAAAATATCTCTCCATCATCTCTTCACTGGTTTCAGCCACTGCTTCCATCAGAGTATCTCTGCAGATCTGAAGGTTTGCCTTGCTGTAATCCGGAACCTCACAGGAAACTACATCCTTGCCCTGCCATCTGTTACCGGCTTCTGTAATAACATTAATATAACCTACAAACTTTTCATTTTCTCGAATGGGCAAATGGAACGGTGCCATCTTCTTGCCAAACATGGAGGACATATCTTCTACCACCTGTCGGAAGGAAGCATTGTCAACATCCATATTCGATACATAAATAATTCTGGGAAGCTTATACTTCTCACACAGTTCCCAGGCTTTTAAGGTGCCAACTTCAATACCTGCCTTACCATTAACTACAATAACGGCTGCGCCGGCGGCACACATTGCTTCTTCTACCTCACCAACAAAATCAAAACCACCGGGGGTATCCAGAATATTAATCTTGTAACCATCCCATTCTATGGGAATCACTGTTGTACTGGTTGAAAACTGTCTTTTTATTTCTTCCTTGGAGTAATCTGAGATGGTGTTACCATCTGTTACCTTACCCATTCTGGAAGTAATACCGGACAAATAACCCATAGCCTCTGCCAAAGAGGTCTTACCACTGCCGCCATGTCCCAGCAAAACAACATTACGAATCTTATCAGTTGTGTAAATATTCATAATATACCCTCCAATATTTTGTTATATTTTTGTATTTTATGTAAATTGTATAATTTTTCACAAAACACAAGTATATTATACTGAATATTTAACCAAAAAACAAGTGGTGCCTAATTTCGAATTCAACTTTTTGAACCCAAATCCGGCACCACTTATATCTAAATAGGATTCGTCATAAACATTATTGTTAAAGCCATTCCTACCACAAACAATAAAGCCAAAACCCAAAAGGAAGGGTTCCTGTAATCCATCACCTTTCCTACCCGTTCCTTAACTCCCACTTCACCAAAAGCAACGGGGCAAACACCTGTAAATACCCTTTTCACGCTCTGGTTTATAAGTGCATACGAATAAATTTTTCGTTCTTCTCTTGTGTAATCTTTTACTACTCTTTCATCACATGCTATTTCAATATCTTTACAAAATAAGATATATGCAATCCATATAAATGGATGAAACCAATAAACAGATAAAGCCAAAAAGCCTAAGGGCTTCCATAAACAATCCATATGTTTTATATGAGATTTTTCATGGGCAATTATCTGTTCCAAATCCGGTGTTTCTATACCATAAGGTAAATATATCGTTGGTTTAATAATTCCCAGAACAAAGGGGGATACAATCCTGTCGCTCTGAAATATCCCCTTTTCATACTTTGTTGCAGTTCGTAGCCTGTATCGCAATATAAAGCTACTACTCATTAAATAAACAAGCAGCATTACCATACCAAGCATCCAAATATAAGTAGCAATGGAAATCATCCTTCGAAAGATTTCCAGCTTCGTTAAACTGCTTTCATCGTCTACTACTGTTATGGATTCTGAACGCAGCTGTTCTGTAAAGTATATATTAAACGTCTGTATACCTGTGTGGATTCCCGGTTCATTGCTCGTCATAATATCCGTTGGAATCGGATCTGTGCTAGGGATTACGCTAAAGCGACTCATGGGTGCAACAGGAATACACAAACGTACCAAAACCAGTAGCCAGAAGAAACAAAATAAAGTTCTTGGGGCTTTTCTAAATATCAAACGCACTAAAAGTACTGCCAAGATTAAGAATCCCACAACATACGAGATATTAAATATCCCTAAAAAGATTTTCGTCATAAGCTTCCTCTACTTTTCAATAATACGTCGAATATCCTCTAAATCCTTTTCCGACAGCTTCTGCTTCTTAGCAAATGCAGCTATAAAAGCCGGAATAGATCCTTCAAAAGTCTTTTCCATCATTTCTTCCATCTCGGATACCTGTACCTCTTCTTTGGATACCAGGGAAGAAATCATACTTTCTTCATTTTTAAGTACCCCTCGCTCTGTCAGTCTCTTAATCACCGTATAGGTTGTGGTTCTGCTCCATCCCAATTCCTCCTTACAAAGCTTTGCAAGATTAGAACTGCTGATGGGTTCGTTTTTCCACAGAATCAAACAAAATCTATATTCACTTTCAAAAATTTTAGGAGTTGCCATATTTTCTTCCTTTTATTTTATCGCCCCAACAGAATCTTCTTTACAGTGGTTTTGATTAACTCACTGTCAATGGGTTTCAATATATAACCTGCAGGTTTATAGCTTACAAGCTGTTTGATTTTGGTTGCATCTGTAACGGAACTCAAAAAAACAACCGGTATATTTTGCAGAGAATATTTTTTCTTCATTTCAACAAGCAGCTCATGTCCGTTCATATTGGGCATCTCATAATCAAGAAGCACCAAGTCATACTTATTAACCTGCATCAGATCAAGTGCTTTATATCCTGAGGTTGCACAGGTTACATCATATTCACTGCCAAGCATCTCTTTTAAACTACGTAATATAAGTGCACTGTCATCTACCATAAGAATCTTCTTACGTGGTATTTCCACATCAACTTCCAGGGAAACCTTCTTGATTGCATCTTTTATAGCTGTAATGTTAAGGGGTCTATGCAGAATCAACAAGCCTCTTGTTCTAGATGCGTCCAGGGAAGTATCTGTCTGTTCACAGATTACAATCATAGCAACATTAGGGAAAGCGTCTTTAATATCCAGAAAGATAGTAGGATTGGTTATATTGTCCTTTGTACATATGATATATTTCGGCATCTGCAATCTGGCATTTGTCTTTATGGACTGTAGGCCAAATTCACATTCCAGTAAATCATACTCTTTTTCCAAATTACTCTTTATAAGATAATAAAAACCGTCTTCTTCTCCGGCTAACAATAGTTTATCCATAGCTTAACTCCACCCCTTGATTTTACATTATCATAAGTTTATCAAACTAAGAATAATTGTACCAAAGAAAAAGCATATTTACAATCACATTACACCTGTAAATATGCTTTACTTATCTTATTTATCAAACCTGATTTCAGGGCGTTCTTTCATTTCTAAGCCAAAAGTATATGGAGGTTCCTCCGCTTTCGCTATATAGGTAGCCGCGCCCAAAGATACTTCCATAACATCGTCACTCATCTTTATACTTCCCGGCGTGCCATTTAAATCTTTATCACTAAACGAAAATCCCTCCCTAACCATCAATTCCCCATTCTCCACCACATAAGAAAAATCTGTAACCCCGCGGTTTCTCAGACTATATCTTTTTTTAGTTGTATAATCAAATACTATAATACCTTCATCAACAATTCCTGATCCCCAGCAGCCACTTGCGCAAATATCACGATAACCATCTCCGTTCACATCATAAAAATAAATATCTGTAATTGGCATACCAGTGTAGATTGGATAATATATTTCCCCCTCCACATATCCTAAATTATATTCATTAGCACGAATTGTTATGCCAGGATATTCCTCTAAGATTATTTCCTGATAATCTTTATTATTCTTAATTTCATTACCGGCTTGATCAAAAAATTTGCCATAAGAAGTAGACCAATGAAAGGGTTCCGGCGAAGAAGTTTCAGACTTTGTCTCCTTGCAAAATTCGTTCTCGTAATTCTTTTTAACAAATACCAGCTTTCCATCGGACAACACCACTTTTCCTATGGTATCTTCACTATTTCTCGCATTATGTTGACGAATCAACAATTCCCCCTGTTCAAGTCTTTCCAAATTATAGCTATTATTATATCCATCTAAAAGATAACCTTTATGATTCACATAATCATACACAACCATACAGGTTCTTGGCATACCGCTTCCATAAAGAATAAAACCAAATATGTCACCTACACCATCCCCTGTAATATCATATTGTAATGGTAATGAAATCGGGTTCGTTTTGTTAAATTCACTCACATTTACACTGTCTCCTACCATGGGTAAGACATTCATTCCATTTAAAAATTCTCTTCTTTCCTTCGCTGCCAGTTCCAATTCCTCATCATTCAATTCCCTTCTGGCAAATTCAGGCCAAAATGAATAAATAAGTCTTTTCTGTTCCCCCTCTATCTTTTCGTAACATTCAAATGTCAGTTTTCCATCCACTAAATTCATCCAATAATCAATATTCCATCTGTCAAAATACATATAACTCTCATGGGATTTAAAATCATAAAATGTCAAATATTCATTGATCCATCCCGAGCCACAGCTGCTTTCAATACACAGATCCGCAACCCCATCATCATTCAAATCAGAAAAACCTATTGCTTTAACAAAATCCCCTTCATAAATGATCTCGTCTGTACCATCTTCGTAGCTTAATATCAGCTTATCCTTGTAATTATCCCGCAAAAGGACAAAGGTACATTCCGGAAAAAAATCAAACTTTTTGTATTCCATAGCATTGTATTTAACACTATGAACATCCCATAAAATATCCGCTCCATCCAGTTTTCCCGGAATCGGCTTATCCTTCGTTATTTTCTTTTTATATTTCATGCCAAATAGCATCAACAATGCCACAATTGTTATCATTGCTGTAATTGTTATTACAAAAATCAATCTCTTATTTCTATGACACAGCTTCTTCATTATGACTTCTCCTTTTCTTTGTCTAATCCATTCGACATATTTAGTCTAACGCATTAGACATTCAAAGTCAATATTGATTTATGTCCATTTTTTATATTTATGTGTCTTTTATAGGCAGATAAAATGCAATTCTTTTGGCTTGATCAAGGCATGCTATACTTTTTACGGAGGCATTGTAAATTTTATGTATTATCTCCGTTACTTTTTCAAGTGATTAACGGAGCATTTTGCTATATATTCATTTGGCTCCGTAGTATTTTAAGAAAATTTACGGAGAATATACGAATTCAATCAAAATCTCCGTTATTTTAATGCTTAATTTAACGGAGACTTTGCGCAATATCCCCCAATGCTCCGTACTAGATCTATTTTTTTAACGGAGCATTTGACCAATATCAGATAATGCTCCGTAATTCTTTGCATTTTATAACGGAGCATATTTCATAAAATCAGTTCTTCTCCGTAAAATGAAAAGCACCTGCTCACAAACGTGAGCAAGTGCCCTATTCCTATATCTATATCAATATCTATATCAATATCTATACCATCTCACCCATAAAGTAAAAGCCTTTACACTGGGTTAATTTCACCTGAACTATTTTTCCGATCAGTTCCTTGGTCCCTTTAAAATGAACGGTTGTATTGTTACTTAATTTACCGGTCACAAGAGTATCGTCATGGTCATTGATTTCTTCCACCAACACTTCCTGAATACTTCCTTCCAAAAGAGAAATTCTTTCTCTTGCCATATCCTGAACAGTCTTTAACACCTTATCAAAACCAACCTTAACTTCTGCCTCCGGTACCTGATTCTCCATTGCTGCAGCAGGTGTTCCTGTACGCTTTGAATAAATAAAGGTAAAGGCGTTTTCATACTGTACCTTTTTGATGACATCGATGGTTTCCTCTACATCCTCTGCAGTTTCTCCGGGGAAGCCAACAATGATATCTGTCGTAAGTGCCATATCGGGAATCTCCTTACGAATCTTCATGGCAAGCTCCAAGTACTGTTCCTTCGTATAACGACGATTCATCTTTTCAAGAATCTTGGTAGAACCGGACTGAAGTGGTAAATGAAGATGCTTACAGATCTTCTTGGAATCTTTCATAACTTGAATCAAATCATCAGATAAATCCTTGGGATGTGAAGTCATGAAACGAATTCTCTCAAGTCCTTCAATCTTCTCTACCTCCTGAAGCAACTGTGCAAAAGAAATTTTTTCCTCTTCCGGAAGATTCTTGCCATAAGAATTGACATTCTGTCCAAGCAACATTACCTCAACAACACCTTCCTGTACAAGGTTCTCAATCTCTCTAATAATATCCTTAGGACTTCTGCTGCGTTCTCTTCCTCGAACATAAGGAACAATACAGTAGCTGCAGAAATTGTTACAACCAAACATAATATTAATTCCGGATTTAAATGGATACTTACGTTCCACAGGTAAATCCTCTACGATTCTGTCTGTATCTTCCCAGATATCTATTACCATATCTTTTTCAGTATATGCACGATACAAAAGTTCTGCGAATTTAAAGATGTTATGCGTACCAAAGATTAAGTTTACAAAACGATAGCTTTCTCTGATTTTCTCAATGACTACATTCTCCTGCATCATACAGCCGCAAAGAGCAACCTTCATTTCCGGATTCTTCTTTTTATAGCTTTTCAATTCTCCAAGTCTGCCATATACCTTTTGATTGGCATTATCACGTACAGTACAGGTATTAAAAAGAACAAAATCAGACTTTTCATCCTCTGTAATCTCAAATCCACATTTTCCAAGAATACCAATCAATTTTTCAGAGTCTCTGGCATTCATCTGACAACCAAAGGTTGTTACACAGGCAGTCAACTTTCTGCCAAGTTCCTTACTTCTTTTTTCAACCTCCCCGGTCAATAGTTCCATGTAATGAAACTGCTTATGGATTTCATCCTTTTCTTTGATTTCATTGTTCACATTCTTTAATTCTGACATAATCATTATCCTTATATTCTAAAAATATCTATACAAATTTCTGTACTAACTTCACTATATATTCCGCCATAATCTCCATGGACTGTACAGGAATATATTCATATTTACCATGGAAATTCTCTCCACCTGTACAAAGGTTTGGACAAGGAAGACCTCTATAGGAAAGAGTTGCACCATCTGTACCACCACGAATAGGAACCACCCTGGGTTCTACACCCATCTCCCTCATGGTGTCAACCGCATAGTCAACAAGCTCCATATGACCTTCCATAATTTCACGCATGTTATAATAGGAATCCTTCATATCAACAGACACCACTTCATAACCATACTTTTGATTCATATGATCTTTTGCTTTCATGAAAACATTCTTTTTATCTATGAACCTCTGAACATCATGATCACGAATGATATAATCTGCAATCGTTTTCTCTACATTGCCACAAATAGAATCCAAATGGTAAAAGCCTTCATAGCCTTCTGTATACATCGGATTTTCCAATACCGGTAAAAGCTGTTGAAACTCCTGGGAAAGCAATATGCTATTCACCATTTTCCCCTTGGCATATCCGGGATGAACACTTTTTCCATGAAAAGTAACCTTGGCTCCGGCAGCATTAAAGTTTTCGTATTCTATCTCACCTAAAGCTCCACCATCTACCGTATAAGCTACCTCTGCATCAAAGCCTTCTATATCAAAGTAAGCTGTTCCATTTCCAATCTCTTCATCAGGAGTAAAGGCGACACAAATCTTTCCATGCAATATCTCCGGATGATGAAGTAACTCCTGCAAAGCCCACATAATCTCTGCAATACCTGCTTTATCATCTGCACCGAGAAGGGTTGTTCCATCCGTTACAATCAGGTCCTTGCCCATATATCCCTTTAACTCGGGAAACTCAGAAACAGACATAACAATATTCTCTGCTTCATTTAAACAGATATCCTGACCATCATATGCTTCAACAATACGTGGGTTTACATCTGTTCCAGACATAGCAGGGGACGTATCCATATGTGCAATCAGTCCCAGCTTCGTTTTACTTTCACAGCCTTCCGACGCCGGAAGCTCTGCATAGACATAACAATGCTCCTTGTCATATCTCACATTCTGCGTTCCCATGTCAACAAGCTGCTGATGCAAAAGCTTCGCCAAATCATGCTGCTTCATAGTACTGGGCTGTGTCAGGCTTTCATCCTCAGAACAGGTATCTATTTTTATATACTCAAAAAATCTTTCAATTAAGGATTGATTCATTTCATCAAATTCCTTTCTGTACCTAAAAAGAAGGAATCTTGCGATTCCTTCTTCCTAGTTTAAACGATATTCATTTTCAGTGCAAGAATTAATTCTCTTCTTTAAATGCATCCTCATTCTGAGCTTCATAAACAGGCGCTACAGGAGTTTCCTTTACAGTAGTTTCCTTTACAGGATCTGCTGTTACTGTTGTAGAGGATGCCTTACCTGCAAGGAATCCTGAAAGGATAGCGGAGAGATCTACACCGGTAGAATCCTTCAAGCCATCTGTTACCTGATTTACAGTGTTAATAATATCTCTGGTAAGCTTTGCATTGTTGCCATCACCATACATTGTAATCTTATCAACCTTTTCCAAAGGAGCGGCAGCATTCTTAACAACCTCAGGTAAAGCTTTGAAGTACATTTCAAGGACAGCAGCCTCACCCATCTTAGCCATAGCTTCGGCCTTCTTTTCAATACCTTCCGCCTCAGCAATTGCCTTTGCTCTAATTGCCTCAGCCTCTGCAAGACCCTTGGTTCTAATACCCTCAGCCTCGTTCTCCATTTTATTTCTGATAGCTTCAGCTTCCTTTTCCATCTTGAACTTCTGAGCCTCTGCCTGTGCCTTCATAGCTTCAGCTTCCTTCTCGGTTTCAAACTTACGAGCCTCTGCTTCTCTCTGTCTCTCATACAGCTGCGCATCTGCTTGCTGCTGTTTTGCGAACTTCTCAGCTTCTGCCTTTTTCTTTACAGTAGCTTCCAAGGTCTGTTCTGTAACTTCTACTTCCTTCTGCTTTAAGAGAATCTCTTTTTCCTGCTTAGCAATGTTTGCATTAGCGGTTGTAATTTCAACAGTCTTTCTCTGTTCCTCTTCCTGAATCTTATAAGCTGCATCTGCTTCAGCCTTCTTAATATCAGACTCTTTCTTGAGCTCTGCTTTCTTGATAGCAAGTTCATTCTGCTTACTAGCGATTTCGCTCTCTGCATTAACCTCTGCTTCATTAGCTTCTCTCTTCGCATTCGCCTGTGCCTTAGCAATTTCCTTTTCGCTCTCAGCTCTTGAAATAGCTGCGTTTTTCTGAATCTTTACAATGTTATCAACACCGAGGTTTTCAATAACACCGTTGCCATCAACGAAGTTCTGTACATTGAAGGAAATAATATCAAGACCCATAGCTGCAAGGTCTGGCTCTGCATTCTCTTTTACAAGAGCTGCGAACTTCTGGCGATCTGAAACCATCTCTTCCAAAGCCATCTTACCTACGATTTCACGTACATTACCTTCAAGTACTTCTCTTGCTACTCTTGCAATGTAATCTGACTTCTTGTTCAGGAAGTTCTGTGCTGCAAGCTTCAAACGGTCTTCAACATCACTGATTTTTACGTTTACAGTAGCGTCTACATTGATATTGATATAATCAGCGGTAGGAACTGCATTACTGGTCTTTACATCAATAGGAATCAACTGAAGATTCAACTCATCCTTTCTTTCGAAGAAAGGAACCTTAACACCTGCCTTACCAATGAGTACCTTAGGTTTCTTACGAATACCGGAAATGATAATTGCTGTATCCGGTGAAGCTTTTACATAGCCTGCAAAGAACAGACACATAATGAAAATAACAACAACTCCTGCAATAATAAGTGGAATAACAAAATCTGGCATAATTCTTTTCTCCTTTCAATTAAATGCCCTTTTAGTGTTCAGAAACATTCACGTCCCAATGTTCTTGATGAATATATAATATATCGTTCTTTCATAAAACGAAATATCAACTAAAGCACGTTTAAATCATCCAACGTGCAATTAATCATATGTGAACTAAAATAATCTTACTTCATATGGCCTGATATCATTGTCTTCTACCGGAAGTTTTTCCACTCCCTGACAGACAAATCCTACTGCAATGGTCTTATCCTGCAATTCGGAATGTTTCTCCAGATACACATCATAAAAGCCACCGCCATATCCCAATCTGTAGCCATCCTGATCATAGGCTACACCGGGCATAACCATCAGCACCAAGTTCTCCTCTTCCCCTTCAAATAAAGGCTCCATCCCGCTTGGCTCAGGTATTCCGTAATACCCCTTCGTTAACTGATCCAAGGAATCAATCCTATAAAACTCCATCTGCAGCTTGCCAAGTACCTTGGGAACATATACCTTTTTCCCCATATGTAATGCTTTTTCAATGAGTCCTGTTGTTTCAAGTTCATCACTATAGTTTACATAAATCAGAATACTTTTGGCTTTCTGATACATTGGAGAATGAAGAATATATTCTTCCAAAGCTGTTTTAGCTTTCATTCTCTGATTGTCTGAAAGCTCTTTTCTTTTTGACAGGATTTCTTTTCTGATTTCTTTTTTAGAATTCTCGTTCATCTTACTTTTTATTGAATTTCTCTCCAAGGTTCACAACGGTTCCATCCTTTTCAAGAATATCTACATTGTTAAGCTGTGCACGCATACTTTCTCTAATGCTGGCGATATAGTCCTGACGAAGCTTCTTCTGTTCTTCTTTTTCTGCTTCTGACAAGCCTTCCCTCTTTGACTTATGATAAAGCTCATTAATACGAGCAATCTTTTCATCCATATTCATAGAAAAATACTCCTTATTTCTTATGAAGATTATTTACAAATCCGGGCAAATCAAAGTTCTCATCCTTGTTTGCCACAAACAAAGTCCCCTCGTTTTTACCCTCTAAGATACGATGTAAAACGCCTAAATCCTTGCTGTTTGTAATAATCATATCAACATTTGATGCTGTAGCAATCTTGGCAGCCTGAAGCTTTGTATTCATACCACCGGTTCCTACGTTGCTTCCGGTAGACCCCTTACCCATCTCAAAAAGCTCCTCTGTAAGTTCATCTACCTGTTCAATAAACTTTGCGTCCGGATTCTTTCTGGGATCATCTGTGTATAATCCGTCAATATCTGATAAAAGAATCAACAGATCAGCATCAACCAAAGCTGCAACTATAGCGGACAAAGTATCATTATCACCGATTTCAATTTCGTATGTAGCAACTGTATCGTTTTCATTTACAATCGGAAGTACTCCCATCTCCAACAACTGACAGAAGGTATTGTGCGCATTGTATCTGTTTAAATCATCTACTATAGTATTCTTGGTCATCAAAATCTGTGCAGCAACCTGATTGTACTCAGCAAAAAGCTTCTGATAGGTCATCATAAGTCTGGCCTGACCAATAGCCGCACAAGCCTGCTTGATTGCCATCTTTTTGGCTTCCGTATCGCCCTGAATATCCTTCATCTGAACAGCCTTTTTGCCGGCTGCAATCGCACCGGAGGTAACCAAAACAACTTCCTTACCGGAATTAATCATGTCACAAAGTTCTCTTACCAATCTTTCAAGCCTGGTATAGTCTAGATCACCGGTTTCTGCATGCTGTAAAGATGAGGAACCAATCTTTACAACAATTCTCTTTTTATCCTTAAGCATTTCTCTGCTAATCAACTTTATTTCCTGCCTTTCTTAATATAACGCATACTTTCAACAATATATCATTTCCCCTATTGTTCGTCAAGAATAGCGCTATACCACTCGCTTTGCAAAGCACTGTGCAATTGCCTCTGCTACCTTGATTCCATCCATTGCAGCCGAAGTAATTCCACCGGCGTATCCTGCTCCCTCACCGCATGGATATATTCCTGCAATCACAGCCTGCATATTATCTTCAGAGCGAAGGATTTTAACCGGCGATGATGTTCGGCTCTCCACTCCATACATATAGGAACTGTCTGCATTAAAATCCTGAATCTGCTTTCCGAAATGCTCCATTCCCTCTACAAAAGCATGATTCATTTCATCAGTTAAAATACCGGTCAGACTTGTATAATGGATACCTCCCTTCACTCCAAGGTGGAATGAATCCCCGGGTCCAACCTCACTTACTCCCTCTGCTTCTGCCTTGCCTTCAAGCACTTCCTTCTTAAAGTTTCCGTAGCTTTGAGCAGGTATCTTACCCTTTCCAAGCTGATATGCTTTTTTCTCAATTTCTCTTTGAAATCTGACACCGGCCAGCGCATCGTCTCCCGGATAGTCTGCTGGAGAAACAGCCACAACAATAGCACTGTTAGCCATATTACCGTTTCTGCCGCTATAGCTCATACCATTTACCGCAGTCATCTCATTTTCAGAAGAAGCATTTACAACAAAGCCACCGGGGCACATACAGAAAGAATAAACTCCTCTGCCTGAGGTTGTCTTGGCGGTCACTTTATACGCAGCTGCGCCCAATTCGCCCGGATCACTTAGTCCATACTGACTCATATTAATCTTAACCTGTGGATGTGTTACTCGAAATCCTACGGCAAAAGGCTTTGCCTCCATAGGAAGCTTCTTATCATACAGCATTTGAAACGTATCTCTGGCACTATGACCTGTAGCCAAAACCAAATTCTCTGTCTCCCATACTTTACCGTCTGAGGTTTTCACACCGCGCAAATTACCTGACTCATCCAAAAGAATATCTTCCATCTTCGTTTCAAAGTAAACCTCTCCACCAAGAGACAAGATCTCTTCTCTCATATTTTTTACCACATTTTTAAGTACATCTGTACCAATATGAGGTTTTGCCTGATATACAATTTCTTCCGGTGCCCCAAAGTCTACAAAGGTCTGTAACACCTCTCTGTTTCTGCCATATTTATCCTTTACGAGCGTGTTCAGTTTGCCATCCGAAAAGGTACCTGCACCACCCTCACCAAACTGAACGTTACTTTCAGGATCAAGTACACCTTCTTCCCAGAAACGTTCTACATCAGCAGTACGTTCCTCGACACTTTTTCCTCTTTCCAATACAATTGGTTCATAACCATGTCTTGCAAGATAATAAGCACAGAAAAGTCCTGCGGGTCCCATTCCGATTACAATGGGCCTGTTCTTCATACGAGTACTTCCGCTTTTAGGAAATACATATTTTCCGCTTTTTTCTTCAGACACATGGGCTTCATCGTATTTCTTCAAAAGCTTCTTTTCTGCCTGTGCGTTCTTTAGCACAACGTTAACAGAATATATGTAATATACTTCCGGCTTCTTTCTAGCATCGATTGCCTGTCGTACGATTTCAAAAAATACAATCTCCTCCGGGTTAATACGATAAGCCTGACACAGCTTTTTCTTTATATCTTCTTTTTTATCGCTTGTTTTACATTTCACCTGATTGATTCTAATCATAGTGTTTTCCTCTTATCCCTTTAACTGTCCTGCGATCATTCCACTGGACCATGCAAAATGCAGATTGTATCCACCACAGATACCATCCACATTCAAAAGCTCACCGCAAAAATACAAATCTCTGGTATGTAATGACTGCATATTCTCATCTACATCTGATAAGTAGACACCACCTCTTGTAACCTGTGCCTGTTCATATGTTTTGCTTTCTGTAACCGTAAATGAAAACTCCTTCAACAAAAGCAAAATCTCCGCCAGATCCTGCTTCTTTAATGTGCTAACCTTTTCATTTCCGGATCTGGACTTTAGTTCCATGGCAATCTCTAAAAGCTTATGATTGACTACTCCATTCATAGCTTCCTTCAGACTACGGTCTTTAAAATTCTTTTTTCTGTATTCTGCAATCTTCCAAACTTCATCCTCTGAAATCTCAGGAAGAAAGTCCATATACACCTTAACCTTTTTTCTCTTGACCAAAAGCTGATTTATATAACCACTCAACTGGAATACAGGAATGCCTGATATACCATAGTCCGTCAGCTGAACCTCCCCCAGTTCTCTGGTGTGTACTTCTTTTACACCCTGCTCACCATCGTACCAGACACGCGCCGTTGCACGAATACCAGATAATTTCTTACAGTATTTTTCACTGCAAATCAGCTGAACCAGGGATGGAAAGGTAGGTGCTATTTTATGTCCAAGCTTCCTTGCAAGTTCATATCCGTTTCCATCTGAACCTGTTTTGGGACTTGCCATACCACCGCATGCAAGAATCAGCTTAGAAGCAAAATACTTCTCTTTTGCTCCCTGAATTACAAACCCCTTTTTGTTTTTGACTATATTTTCTATCTTCTCTCCGGTGACTACTGTAACGCCCAAGTCAAGCATTCTCTTGTAAAGCATCTCCCGAACACAGGAAGCCTGCTCACTGTAGGGATAAAGATATCCGTTCTTCTCCCTGTACAAAATACCTGCATCCTCAAAAAAATCACATACTTTGTCAGTAGTATATTCTTTCAAAACTTTTTCTAGTTTCTTATAATCATCTGTATAAAAGCAGTCCGTTTTCATGTTGCGGTTACTGAAATTACATTTTCCATTTCCGGTAGCAAGAATCTTCTTACCTACAACATCATTTCGTTCCATCAGTAACACCTTATGCTGTAACTTTGCAGCGGTGATCGCTGCCGCCATTCCTCCTGCACCGCCACCAACAATAGCAACTGTATATTCCATAATAAATCCTTTCAACTGGTATATGATTCCAAAAAATCATACAAACTCTTTTCATCTGCAATTTCCAGTTTATCCTTAATCTCCTCTTGCAGGTTAATAGGCAAATCTTCCACTCTGATATCTGTAACCAGATATGGTTGTTCCGGATCATCCTCATAAACCACAACCATACCATCCAAGTTTTTCAAATAATACCCGTGCAACTTCACTACACGGCCTTCTACAAACTGTAACTCTTCCTGTGTAGCCTCCTGTATCTGAGGATTCGCCTTCTCATTCATCTCAGGTATCTGTTGTTTTATTTCGCTTGGAACAGGAACCGACGGTAACTTCTCTTTTTCTTGAAGATAAGTTCCTACACTCCCCCCTACAAAACCAATAACAAAAACCACAAAAAAGGAAATCAAAAGAGCACCCTTCTGTTTATTATTTTGCTTCATACCCAAACCCTTCCGTATCAACAAACTAAAAAACAATAAACCTTTTTCTTAGTATCTCTCTGTTTTCCTTTTTTATTCTTATATAATTATTTGATAAATAATTTTAAAACCGCCTGTGCTTTTTTGTCATATAAAAACTGAATATCCTGGCTGGTAACATTCTTCACTGCCGATAAAACACCAAAGTAAACCATAACTGACAGAATCAAACCAACAAAGAAGGATACGCCCTCACCAATATGAGGCGAAATCAGCTTCAAAATAAGAATTGATACAATTCCTGAAATAGCACCACTCATAAAAGGCACTATCAGCATATAGGAAACATTCACCTGATAAAAACGTTGGAATAAAACATATCCCAAGGAAAGCGCCATTAACAAATAGGCTGATATGGTAAATGCTGTAGCAAAACCTACAAGAGGATTCTGGGCACTGGCAGGATAAAAGTTCATAAGTAAGCAGCCAACAATTAACACTGTCAATACCATTAAAGTGCTGAAAAACCTTCTTCCCTGAAGATTCATAATCGCCATTGAAACACTGGATACACAAATCGGAAGAATGCTCAGCATAAGAATATATACAAATGCCTGATCAACATCCTCTGCCCATGCATAGTAAGAATCGATGAAGAATTTAGCCAGTATCATACAGGTAATGCAAAGGAAAATACCAATTCTTACCGAAAAGTAACTTGTTACCTCCAGGGCTCTCTTCATTCTTCTGTTGTCCTGATGTTTTTTGATATTGTAGATTTTTAAGGTCAGGCTTCTGGCTTTGGCAACCATAAACATGAGAATCACAAGCAATATGGTATAACCGGAGAATATATGACCTCCAACACTTTTTACTGTTTCAACATCCGCTCCCTCAAGAAGCTTCTTAATTCCAAGTATACTTGGGACAAGCAACATCATAAAAACCAAAATAGGGAAAAGCGCCTGACTCAGATAATTTCTGATCATATCAAATGTACCTTCTGTAAGCTTGGTACCTTCATTGCTCTTTCTGCGATCCTTACCATTGTTACTTGCTAAATATAAGAGGAAAAGAATCACAACAAGAATCAACTCTGTAATAACCATCGCAGTAATCATACCATTCACGGTATAAATAGACTCTTTCTCCGGTGCCTTTAAAAGTCTTGCTACCTTTTCGCCATATTCCTGCTGACGGTTTACAAATGCAAACCCCAGGAACAGATAACCAATCGGTCTTACAACTGCCTGAATTATACAGGTAATATATTGGCCATTTCCCTTAAAAAATGCCTGTAAGGATGTTCCAATAGCAAATAGTAACAGCAACGGACACACTCTTCTAATCGCGGATACACTTAAGGGTAGCCCCAGTAACGTACCTGCTATAGTATCCGCATAAAAATACATCAAACCACCTACCAGGATAGAAAAGAAAACCATAATCACAGTCATATTTCTTCTCAGCAAAAGAACATTACGAAACTGTCCCTTTTTTCTTCTCTTCGCCTGCATATTTCCCAAAATATCACTACTGAATTCCGATGACAGACTATAAAAAAGCCCTGCAACGATCATTCCGAGCATAAACAAAGTAATTCCGTATCCCCCCAAGGAATTACCGAAAAAAACAACGATTGCAATACAAATTGCACCACTTATTGCAAGCATCTGCTTACACTTACAATCCATTTGATTCATGGTACGTACCCTTTCCTCAACTTAATCTCTTGTAATATTCAAAAGTGCAAGAACATTCTCCTGCTTTGCTTCCATAACCTTGGCCTCTTGCTCTTCCATATGATCATATCCGCATAAATGATACATACTATGTGCCACTAAGAAAGCAAACTCCCTTAATTCACTGTGTCCATATTCCTTGGCCTGTTCTCTGACTCTGTTAATATTAATAATCACATCTCCAAGCACAAGTTCCCCTGACTCAGGATCAAAATAATCCATTTCTCTCTCTTCCGGAATATTAAAATCAGAAGGAGTCTCAAAATCCAAATTGGGAAAAGACAATACGTCCGTTTCCTTATCTATATCTCTATATTCTCTGTTATATTCACGAATACCTTCATTGTCTGTAATTAAAACATTCAAAGTAACTTCATAAGGACAATCTTCCACCTCAAGTACTTTATTTGCTACTTTTGTTACAACTTCCTCTATTGAAAAAGGCAATTCTTCTTCTGTTTCATTTTCAACAAAAAATTGCATCTTAGCTATCCTTTCTTCTGTTTCCGGAAACTCTCATACTTCTTCTGTCTGTTCCGAACTTTTTCTTATCACTGTTTTGCTTACTCTCATAATCATCATAAGCCTTGACAATCTTCTGTACCAACGGATGTCTTACAACGTCCTTGCTGGTAAGCTTCACAAAGGCAATATCTTCAATCTTGTTCAGCACCTTGGTTGCAACATCCAAACCGGAAACCGCACCTGAAGGAAGGTCCTTTTGGGATGCATCACCTGTAATGATTACCTTGGAACCAAAACCAATTCTGGTTAAGAACATCTTCATCTGTGCCGGAGTTGTATTCTGTGCTTCATCCAAAATAATATAGGCATTATCCAGAGTTCTACCTCTCATATATGCCAAGGGTGCTACCTCAATCAGCCCTTTCTCCATATTCTTTGTAAAGCTCTCTGCCCCCATAATCTGATACAACGCATCATACAAAGGTCTTAAATAAGGATCTACTTTACTTTGAAGGTCACCGGGTAAAAATCCAAGTTTTTCACCTGCTTCAATTGCCGGTCTTGTCAGGATAATCCTTTCTACTTCCTGGTTCTTAAATGCTGTAATCGCCATAGCCATAGCCAAATAGGTTTTTCCTGTTCCGGCCGGTCCCAGTCCAAAAACAATCATCTTGTTTCTAATGGCATCAATATACTCCTTCTGACCCAAGGTCTTAGGTTTAATAGGCTTACCTGATATTGTATGACAGATTAATTCTTTATCAATTTCTACGAGTTTTTCTTCCTGCTGTTCCATACTTAATGTAATAGCGTAATCTACGCTCTGCTCCTCTATGGTATTTCCATTCTGCGACAGATTTGTAAGCTGCAAAATAATACTTTTCGCCTGTTTTGCTTTGGTTTCCTCACCCATGATATAAATCTTGCCGTTTCGATCTATCACAGTAACTGCAAGATCCTTTTCAATCTTACGAATATAATCATCACGGGTGCCAAATATCTTCTGCATGTCATCCATGTCTAATGTAAATTCTAATGTTATCTCACTCAAATTCCATGCTCTCCCATGTATTCACTTTGGTCTTTACTGGATAATGCAGTACCAATTTTCCCACTGCACGATAAAATGACCCATCCTTATCCATTTTAACATCTTTTTCTATAATTTGTACCCCTTTTATCTCTAAACTTTCTATAAATTCATTAAGATTTTGTTCCAAAATAATTTTTGCCGCTTTTTCGTCATATTCTTTCACCCATAGCTGATACTCCCTTTTTTCTTTTTTACAAATCCAGAACGGAAGATACCGTTTTTGTATGGTTGATAATTGCTCCTGATTTTGCCAGGTTTCTTCATACAGAAAAGAGGCTTTCCCTTCGGTTGTATATAAATAATCACCCAATTTTAGCGTATAATCCTTTTTAATTCTTCCTGTATACTCCTTTTCTATATATTTTTGACTTAACTGGTCATAATAATCCAGCTCTGTTTCCAATATAATATCTGCATCTGCCTCCAAATATATACTCCTTACAACGCTTCCATCATCTCCGGTAATATCTACTCTTCCGTCCACGAGAATATCATTTTTCGTAACCTTTTGTCCCACTTTACACTTCGGGGTTCCCTTACGCACAATAATATATCTTACAATCCCATCCTCAGGCGCAATCAAAGAGCCCTGTTCATTTGCAAAAAGTTCCACAACCTCTACTTCATTTTCCTTTATACTAAAGCTTAATACATTTCCATCAAACTTAATTGAAGCCCATGTAATCTGCGGAAATTCTTCCCTGATTTTTAATTCCAACAAAGCAATCGGAACCTTATTTTTCTTCATCAAAGGATAAATACCATTCGACTCAAGAAAATCATCAAGCTGCTCATCTGTCACACACAAATTCCCATCATATTGAATCTGCCACACGTAATTTTCGCTATAAAGCAGTAACCAGACATAAATAAGAAGCCCTATGATAAAAAACAGTTTTTGAACGAATACTTTCTTAAGGAACACCAGTCCCGTCCTTTTCAGAATCTTAATACGTCCACCTGTTTTTCTGCGAATAAGCCTAAGAGCATAAAAGTCTCTTAAATATATGTTCATCTGATAACCATTTTCAATAATCTCAATATTCCAAACAAGGATTCCCTGCTTCCCACACAGATTCACAAATCTTTCCGGATGATCACAATGTATCTCTATTCTTAGAACCCCTCGGACATATGCTGTAAATCTTTCCATACATTCTCTCACTCTCCAAAGCTTACTAAAGTAAACTCACCCGAAACCTTCATTTCCGAATTGGTGTAATAGAGAACCTTTAAAGCTTTTCCTTCCAGGATTATTCTTACATTTTTTCCCTGTAATATGATTTTTTCCTCGGTTACACTCAGAATTCCCTTGAAATTTTCAATCCAGGCCTCTTTATTCTCTGTAAGAGAAATGCATATTTCACCATATAATATTTCCCTTGGAATACATAATCTTTCTGCGATATTTATATTTTTTCCCATAAAAAAATCCTGTCTTTTCTTACAATCTATGAAAAGACAGGAAAAATAAGTCCTATTATTCTATTATTCTATAATTCTCTTAATCATTACTTTTTCATATTCCAAGGAATCTTCCAGCGTATATGCCTTGTAAAAGCGCTCCTTTGCAGCCTTAAACCTGTTTTCATCATTGTAATACATGATAGCCAAGGGCTCTCCCTCTTTTACAAACTCTCCAACCTTGTGCTTTAACACCAGACCAACTGCCAGGTCAATCTCACTATCCTTGGTCTCTCTTCCTCCACCAAGAAGCAAAGAACATACACCAATCTCATCACATGCTATATGAGCAATATACCCATCCTTAGGAGCGGGAAGTTCTGCTTCAAATGCTGCATTACAATAATCTTCAGGATGATAAACCATATTTTCATCACCACCCTGCGCCTTAACAAATTCTGCAAGTTTCTTTAACGCCTTCCCTGACGAAATAGATTCCATGCACATTTTTTCTGCTTCATCCACACTATCTGCAAGCTTACCTGCCATTAACATTCTGCTTCCAAGTGCTATACAAAGCTCGGTAAAATCCTTGGGTCCTCTTCCATTCAAGGTATCAATTGCTTCCTTTACCTCCAGCGCATTACCAACAGCAAATCCTAATGGTTCATCCATATCTGTTACAAGTGCCATGGTATTTCTTCCGGCACCTTTTCCTATTTTAACCATCTCTTTTGCAAGAGCACATGCATCCTCATACTTCTTCATAAATGCTCCGCTACCGGTTTTTACATCCAGAACAATTGCATCTGCACCCGCAGCAAGCTTTTTACTCATTATGGAGCTGGCAATCAAAGACATCTGATCAACTGTTGCCGTAACATCTCTTAAAGCATATAATTTCTTATCCGCAGGCGCCAAATCCTTGGTTTGGCCCATAATAGCTACGCCTATTTCATTCACCTGTTTAATAAAATGGTCCGTATCAATTCCTGTCGAAAATCCCGGAAAGCTTTCAAGCTTATCAATGGTGCCGCCGGTATGTCCCAGACCTCTTCCACTCATTTTGGCTACTTTCAGTCCACATGCTGCAACCATGGGAGTCAATGCAAGACTGGTCTTATCACCTACGCCACCTGTACTGTGTTTATCTACTTTAATACCCTGAATAGAATCCAGTGACAGCATCTCTCCACTGCCAGCCATCTCCATGGTTAATGTAAGTGTTTCCCGCTCCGACATTCCCTGAAAGAATATTGCCATCATCAAAGCTGAAACCTGATAATCCGGTATATTGCCTGCTGTATATTCTGATACAAAATAATGCAATTCTTCGTCTGTGAGCTCCAAACCATCTCTTTTGTGAACAATTATGTCTATCATTCTCATAGAAATCCCTCCTATTTTTCATGTAATAAACGCAATGTTTCTTCAAATTCCTCTACAGCCTGCAATCCTAATTCTGTTACCTCATATCGTCCCGTACCCGTTTTATCAAACCAGCCATAGTAGTTCTGGTACAGAATCTGTGTAGTTTTCTCTACTTTGCATAAAGCTCTTACATCCCTGGTAGAAGCTTCACCACCCAAACTTAAAAGTGCGTCCAATACAAGAAGCGCATCTTCACGATAACTGGTAATCAATCTCGTCGCATGAACACCTCCGGTATTGCTTTTGGTCTTACGCTTTCGAAACTCCTTTAGAAGTGTTGCCTTTTTGTTCTTATTACTTTTCTGAAAGACACTTAACTCTGTTACCACCGGCTCCGCTACGATTTCCACTGCCTTACTTCTCTTGGAAACGACAATGAGTCCAATTCCCAAACGTTTACAGAGGTACAGCTTGTCCTGAAAACTACTTCTATACAAATCTGCCGGTTTAAATATTCCGATATATACATAATCGGTAATCTTCTGCCGAAGTGCAGCCTGTTGCAGGGCTTTAAAATCCAAAGTTTTCTTCAACTCCACCGCAACAGATACCTCTCCCTTTTCCATATAGAGATCAATATCCTCGACCTCCCCATCACAGACATATCCATAGCTTTCAAAATATTCCTTGATTGGCTTAAACAAATCTTTTTCTTTGTATTCTTCCTTCATTATTGTCCCATCCAATAACATTATAGGGATATTATATCATATATTCTGATAAATTTTACCATCTAATTTAGATAACGATAACATCAATAAACAATGCTCCTCTTAGTGAATTCTTATGATCGCTTACATAGATGCTGATGTAATTCTTATTGATGAAAATTAATGTATGGCGATTGATACTATCACACAATTTTATCATTCCATCAATCCTTATATCCACATCCTCCGAAGTAGTCCAAACGACAGTTTTAGCCGGTACTCTATCGGAATATTTTTTTGTCTGTTCAATTCCATTTGTTATAATCCCAATTTTTCCCTTATGAGAATCATACACCATTTCCGGTAAATGATTACTGTTCGGGCCCCCTGAAAAAGTACACTCCATAATTCTTATATGGTATATTCTTCTCTAAAAAGAATAGCTACTCTGCGCGCTATTTGATTTCGTATTTTATCTGATAATGTAGAATAACCTAATTCTTGCTGAATATCTGAAAGCCATTTTTCTTCAATTGGATGAAAAGAGATTATAGATGACTGTGTATTTTTTTCTTTTTGTTTCCAATGATTTATAACAGATTGTACTTCCTCATCCGTCAATGTCATAAATTGATTTCTCATATAATAATATATAGTTGTCAGCTGCTTATCATTTTCAATATTCCTATGACTTTTCTCAAAAAAATTCAGAACATAGCGCTCAATATCTTTGCATATTCCATCGAAAACATTTTGTAAATCTTCTAAATTATTATCACATGTATGTTTTCCTGTACCTGCTTGATAATAATTTTTTCCGGTAATTAATGCCCCTAAACTAGTTCCAATTCCAACAGTTGTATGAGGAATACACTTCCACGATTTGTTATAACATGAAGCTACTTCTGATATGATCAAATAAATCTTCCCATTGAAAAATTCGCGCTCTATAAGGATGTGATCATATATTCCATTTTCACTCTTTCTTACGAACGCATAAAAACTACTTGTTCCACCTTCATATTCAAATTCTGGGAAATGTGTCTCTATATATTCTATTAAAGGCTTTTTTATCGAAATACATTTTTCTTTAGCCACAATATTCTCTCCCCCTTAGACCGAACGCCCGCCAGGTCGTGAGCTTCGGCTTGTAGCATTGCTCGATTAAGTTCATTTTTTTAGTCCATCAAAACGCTTCTAGCTCAGTAAATACAACGCCATCTTTTGAAGTGACTCCACCGTATATCTTTTCATTCTTCATTCCTTCATACAAATAGTGTTGAATTACATACTTTGCAGTGAATGGCATATCCAAGTCGCAAATCTCACATAGTGAGAACCACTTAAGAATTCCCTCATTTGAGCAAACCGGAATATCCTCATTTAATTGAGCGAAAAAATAATAATTCTGTCTTATCTCACCCTTTGTGTTTCTAAGTGTTATATACTTTAATTTCAATTCAGATATGTTATTCTCAGTCAGTCCCGTTTCTTCGTACATTTCACGCAAAACACATGCCTTTGCATCATTCAACTCAAACTCTTCGAAATGACCACCCGCAGAACCTGTCCAAACATTATTTACAACACTACCACCTTGCCTGTATAGAAGTAAAACTCGGTCATCTTTTATTAAATAAATCGTGGTCATGTTACGCAATTTACCATTCATATTCATTCTCCTATTGATCAGCAATGTAATGGGTACAGGCAATTTTGTTCTCTACCCATTACATATGATTAAATTATCGTAATGGGCATAGTATTTTTCTCCTCCACCTTGAAAACAACTTCCGAAAATCCGAATTTACATTCCACACATCACTTCATAAAATCCTGGAACAAATGATGTTACTATTATTTGAATTACCGTCGCCAAATCTATAATTGTATGTCCTACCATTATCGGCAATGGATTACGTTTCTTATAATAATACCAACATAAAATAATAGTTAATGGCAAAAATGATAAAAATCTATATATTATATACTTTGTATCAAACAAAACAGGTATGAAACTATGTTGAAGTGCAAAGAAAAATGCAGGAACGATAATTGCAAAACATTTATTCTTTATTCCATTTACTCCTAGTCCTAAATACAATCCATCTTCTGCAAATGCCGTTGTTACAGGCAAAAGTAATACATTCAAAACCGCTAACACTTTGGGAATAGGGGCAATCATCATTGGCGCTGCATAAGGTATAACACCATAACACAAAAAACCAGCTAAATACATGCCTACCATTCCTACAACTACAACCAATATAGTAATGCCGACAACCTGTTTAATTTTTGTATGACCTTTTTGATAATTAATCAACTCCCAATATGTTTTATTATTTTTTTTAGCAATACCAATAATCAAACCAATCGTAAAAATATTTACAAGCGTTGCAACAATTGACCACCAATTACTAATCTCGCTTAAATCTTTATCTGCAATCTGTGAACCAATAATAAATACAAATAAAAATACAATACATCTGATTGGTAATAGCATGCTAATATTTTTATTCTCCATGTCATTTTTTGCCTTATCATCGTGTACTTGCTTTATTTTCATTATAAATCTACCTTTCCCCTAAAAATGGGACTTTCCTATCGTAATTCAAGTACCATCCCAGCACAGTTTTCCTCAAAACCTAATGCCTCATATAATGGTCTCCCCATTTCTGTTGCATCCAAACTAATCTCGGTAACACCTTTACCCTTTGCTTCATCTATTAGAATCTCGACCATTCTTTTAGAAATTCCTCTTCTTCTGTACTCCGCTTTTGTATATACATTCATCAAATGTGCCCTTGCTCCAGTTGGGTGGTCAAATGTAGGCATAATCCAAATATATGACAAACTAGCACATCCCACCACTTTCTCATCATCAAAAGCCAACACCGTTGTTTGATTACCATTTTCAAAATATTTTCTACTTTCAGCTACAAGTGTTTCATCATACACATACTCATCTGACAAATCATTTACTTCTCGAAGCATTTCAAGTCTGACTTGCATCAGAA
>JAZLGY010000020.1:0-87513 GCA_045616525.1 Acetatifactor sp.
AAAGTATTTTATGTAGACACGCTTGCGCTCTACGTAGCACGTAGCGGACACTATCAAAAAAGTGGAATGGAAAAAGGTAGGGCAGCGGAAATATTACCTAAATACAGTAAATTAATGGAAAAAGGTAACTGTTAGAAGAATTTTCGATGGTTTAGTTACCTAAATCCTGTAATCGATTGCTAAAAGGTAACTGTTACTAAGAATATTCGATGGTTTAGTTACCTAAATCCCGTAATCGATTGCTAAAAGGTAACTGTTAGAAGAATTTTCGATGGTTTAGTTACCTAAATCCTGTAATCGATTGCTAAAAGGTAACTGTTAGAAGAATTTTCGATGGTTTAGTTACCTAAATCCTGTAATCGATTGCTAAAAGGTAACTGTTACAAAGAATATTTGATGGTTTAGTTACCTAAACATATAAAATATAGAAATAAAGATAATAAAGAATGGGACCGGAGAAAAACATTATCAATCTCAGCAGTTTATGCTTTTGTTTTTCTCCGGTCCCTGTCATCTCTAGGCTAGGGTGATTGGATTTTCCCGAGGCATGCTATGTCTGCATGTCACACAGGGATATTGATATATACGTGGAGTTCGCGGCCCTGTAGTTTGGCGGTTGCGGTTGCGTTTTGTTTCTCGGCAAGGATTTTGACGATGTATAGGCCAAGGCCTCCGGGGCCACCACCGGTACGTGCTTTGTTACCACGGTAGGTTCTGTCGAAGAGGTGGGCGAGGTCGAAATTTTCATCGGCAGAAACCTGATTAGAGAAATCGATTTGAACGGAAGGAGCCTTTGCTTCTTCCGTTTTATTGTTTGGCGCTGCTGGCTCGTTTCCTTTTACGAATATAGCGTCAGTCTTAGGGTTGATTTCACGTAGTGCGATGCCGAATTGTCCTGTAGCATGTTTCAGGATGTTATTAAAGAGATTTTCTAACATTCTGGTCATGAGCTGGTCATCCACTTTAGCAAAGATGCTTTTTTCCGGTAGTTCAATCTTTGGTTCCAAGCCCTTTTCCAGGATGATGGCTTCATGTCCCAGAATAAAGTGTGCCAGGAATTCGGTCATATCTGTTTTCTTTAAAAGCACCTCTGTATCTTCACTTTCCAGGTAGGATAGTTCAAAGAATTCATCTACCATGGATTTTAAGGTATCTGTTTTTTCACTACAGATGGACAGGTACTCTTTTTCCTTGTCCTGCAAATCCTCTCTTTTTTTCAGCATTTGCAGGTTTCCCTTGATCACGGTAATGGGGGTTCGAAGGTCATGGGCAATGTCGGAAATAGACTGTCGAAGCTGCAGTTCTGACTTCTCTGTTTCCATCTTTAACTGCTGCTGGTATTCTAAGTTTTTGTTCATCTCTGCCGCCAAATCGCTCAGGTCCTTATCCATCAACTGCAGGGTAATATATCGATTGTAATCTTTGTCTCTGGTGTTTTTCAATTCTTCACTCATCTGTCGCATTTGTTTTTTCATGTTCCAAATGTGAAGAAGTAGTAAAACGCAGAAGACGGCTAATATGGAGATTACTATTTTCATCCTATCATCACTTTCTTTTTTCAGATCATTCTTTTATTCAGATTTTTCTATTATTCAAAGCTTTCCATTATTCAGATTTTTCTTTTATTAACATCTTTCTACTATTCAAATTTTTTTATTCAAATCCTTCTACTATTCAATTTTTTTTATTCAAATCCTTCTACTATTCAATTTTTTCTTTTATTCAAATCTTTCTACTATTCAAATTTTTCTATTAGCATTCAACATTCGCACTTTGATCTATTTACCCTTTTAGACGATAGCCGATGCCCCATACAGTTTCTACGTAGTCTTCTCCCGTTGCTTTCTTTAGTTTGCTTCGAAGGTTGCTGACGTGAACATTGATGGTATTGTCCTCGTAGTAGTAGGTATCGTTCCATACGGCCTCGTAGAGATTTGCCTTGGTAAAGGTTTTCTTTGGATTTTTCATAAAAAGCTCCAGAAGCTGCAGTTCCTTTAGGGTAAGATTAATATTTTTCCCCTGATAAGTAAGCTGTCGGTTCTCAAGGTTTAGGATCAGGTCTCCTGCTTTCAACTCCTTTTCTTCGCTTTCAGGTATGATGGTTCTGCGCAAAACCACCTGCATACGAACCAATACCTCATCTAAGTCAAAGGGCTTTAAGATAAAATCGTCCGCACCGGTCTTTAAAACCTCCAATCTGGCTTCCATGGCTGATTTGGCTGAAATCACAATAATGGGAACCTGCGAAATTTCCCTAGTTTCCTTGATGATTCTCTCCCCACTAAGCATAGGAAGCATGAGGTCCAAGAGTATCAGATCATAGCTGTTCTTTTTGATTTTTTCCATGGCCTCCATACCGTCATAGGCACATTCTGCCTGATAGCCCTTGTCTACCATAAATTCTGTGAGAATTTTGTTAATTTCCTTATCATCTTCTACAATTAAAATGTTGATCATATCCGGTTCCTCTTACTGTCTATACACTTTTGGGTATGTATATTCATTTAGCATTACTTTTTCACGCCTTGGGGTATGTATATTCATTTAGCATTACTTTTTCACACCTTGGGGTATGTATATTCATTTAGCATTACTTTTTCACACCTTGGGGTATGTATATTCATTTAGCACTACGTTTATAACATCTTATGATATATAAACTCATTTCGCATTACCATTCTATCACACCTTGCTTCATTGGAACAATTTGATTATACAGAAAACTTCTCAAAACATGCGTGGAATGTTATAATCTGAATATCATTTTTAATATATCTGGAAGAGGTTATTTATGTTTGAAAATAAAGAAGTGAATTCTGCAAAGGAACGTGGAATTTTAGTAATTTTAAGTACCTTGTTTTGGTATTTGTTTGCCCATGGTTATCGTATGAGTAACAATCTTTTTTCTCATGATTCTCTGCTTGAGATTTATCAGGATGACAGCGCATGGCAGATTGCCCTGGGTAGATTCATGCATCCCTTTTTAATATTTTTAAGAGGCGGAATTGAAAGTCCTTGGCTCATAACCATGGGCTCGCTTCTCTTTTTAGTCCTGGGAATTTATTTATTAACAGATTTATTGCAGTTCCAAAAATGTTCTTCCATCATTTTGACTGCCGGTGTCTTAACCTGCAATGTTGCGATTACCTGTACCAATGCTTCGTTCCTGCAGTGTTCGGACTTTTATAGTTTAGCCTTCGCACTCAGTGTCTTAGGTCCCTGGCTTCTTTGCTATGGTACCAAAGTAGTTCCTAAGCTTACACCGGAAAAAGCACCCACGACTTGTCCCCATCCGGTGCGCATAATTGTCTCTGCTATTCTTGGAATCCTTGCCATGACAGTTTCTATGGGAATCTATCAGTCCTATATCTGTGTTTCCATCGGAATTTTTATGTTGTTGATTCTTCGTTCTCTTTGTAGAAGGGAACAGATTTCCTATATCTTGAAAAAGGCGCTTCACTATGGAATCTATTTAATTGTAAGTGCCTTGCTTTACCTTGCGCTTTGGAAGATTTTCCAGAAGGCCTTCGGGATTTGGACCTCTGATTCCTATAATGGTTTATCCTCTGTGGGAGACTTCTCCGATCACTCTTTGTTTGGCATCATCAAGTACTCCTATATTCGTTTCTTTGATTATTTCTGGAATCCGGCGCTATTCCAGACTATGGTATTTCGTGGAAGGTCTTTAAGCTTTGTATGGCTTTATGTATTGCGTTTGATTTTTGTATGTTTAATAGTTTATTTGCTGGGACAGATGATTTTAGGCTTATTACAAAACAACTCCAATACGACTTTGGACATTAACAATTCTTCTGCAAAAAAAAATAACTCTCACAGAAGTAAAGGAAATGGAAGCTATATGCTCCTTTCCCTCCTCATAATTCTTCTCCTTCCCTTAGGACTTAACTTTGTATGTGTTCTCAGTAAGGGTATGGAACATACCTTGATGGTATTTGCATTTAGCATGTTGTATGTATATGTGTTGTGGATTTATGAAGAAAACCATGTGATAACCGTTTCTAAGAATTCCCTGAATGCTTCACCAAAAGCTGTAAAGTTCCAAAAATCATCGAAACTTAGAGCCGATATTCTTCGTTATTTTCTCGGTTTTTCCTTGCTTGCTATCATCTGGGTAAATGTTGTATTTGCAAACCAGGTTTACTTAAAAAAGAGCCTGCAGGAAAAAGCTGCCGAATCTCTTATGACCCGAATTGTTAGTTCCATGGAAAGTTTTGAGGGCTATGAACCGGGTGTAACTCCTGTAGCATTTTCCGGTTACTTTGAAAATTCGCCATACCTTAGATTCCTTCCCGGATTTGAGGACTTAACCCCATACGGCATGGGTAACACCATCCTCACCTACATGGGTACAGACTATGCATTCCTACGTTATGAACTGAACGTTCCCATCAATGAAACCAGAGTATACGCTGACACTCCGGAGGTCAAAGCAATGCCCTGCTATCCCTTAGAAGGCTCCATCGCCTACGTAGACGACGTACTGGTTATTAAAATCTCTGACTAAAAAATCGGCGAGGAGAAACTCCTCGCCAGTCTTTTTAAAATCGAAAACCAGGCCTTCGGCCTGGTTTTATTTTTATTATTCCACACAATAATTTATGCCTTTTTATCCAAACACCGACCTTCCGACCTCTTCCCCTTCATTTCGGCGGTGTTTTCCTTTCATTTTCCTCTTTTTGTTCTTACAAACACCGACCTTTTGACTACTTCTACTTCCTTTCGGCGGTGTTTTCCCTTCTTTTTCCTCTTTTTGTTCTTACAAACACCGACCTTTTGACCTCTTCCCCTTCATTTCGGCGGTGTTTTCCTTTCTTTTTCCTCTTTTAATTCTTACAAACACCGACCTTTTGACCTCTTCCCTTTCATTTCGGCGGATATTACATCAAAAAAATCGGCGAGGAGAAACTCCTCGCCAGTCAATTTTAAAAACAAAACTATGATTTTCACTAAATGTGGCGCTTCAAATTCCATGCAAAAACCAAAGGGGAAAATGGACCATAGATTTTTTTCAGACCTTGATTTCACGCCGGTACTTCAAAAAGGTAGTATCCGCTACGTGAAATGTGGAGCGGAAGCATGTCTGTATAAAACTATTTTAATAGCTTCATCCTAGGTGGGATTGATTTATTTTACACCTCAAAGGTTAAATCGCCATAAGAAGGTACCGGCCAGATTGCCTTGTCCACTACCATTTCAAGCTCGTCAATAGGAACACGAAGGGCATCCATAGCAGGGCGAACTTCTTCGCGGTAGAGATATGCCTGTGCCTTGTTGTTGTCTCTTTTCTCGCTAGCTTTCTTGGTCAGTTCTTCCAAGGTCTTAACTGCTGCCTTGGCTCTCTTAAGCTTCTCGTTCACATCCTTCAAAAGCTCTGTCTGCACATCTGCATCTATGCCTGCTTCCTTGACTGCAAGAATTGCATCTGCAAGATTCTTGGTGTACTTCACAACAGCAGGGATGTACTTCTTGTTTACCATATCAATCATGGTATGTGCTTCAATATTGATGCTCTTTGCATAGGTCTCGTATACGATCTCTTCTCTGGATTCCAGCTCACCCCTAGTGAAGATACCGAACTTCTCGAATACCTCTACTGCTTTGTCTGTGGTAAGTGCGCTTGCTGCATCAACCATACACTTGATATTAGGAAGGCCTCTTCTTTCAGCTTCCTTTACCCACTCTTCTGAATAGCCATTGCCATTGTAGATAACTCTCTGATGCTCTGTTAAATACTTCTTGATCAAATCATGAACGGCAAGTTCGAAATCTTCTGCTTTTTCCAGTTCATCTGCTGCCTCACAGAAAGCTTCTGCGACGATAGCATTTAAGATGATGTTAGGGCTTGCGATAGAATCAGAGGAACCTACCATACGGAACTCAAACTTATTACCGGTAAAGGCAAAAGGTGATGTTCTGTTACGATCGGTTGCATCCTTATCAAAGCCCGGAAGTGTAGATACACCGGAATTAAACTTTCCGCCCTCTAAGGCTCTGCTGGCTTCACCGGTTTCTACTAACTGTCTTACCACGTCATCCAGCTGCTCTCCAAGGAAAATAGAAATGATTGCGGGAGGTGCCTCCAAAGCACCAAGTCTTAAGTCATTTCCTACATCAGATGCACTCTGTCTTAAAAGGTCTGCATGCTTATCAACAGCCTTGATGATACAAGCAAGTACCAAAAGGAACTGTACGTTGGCATTGGGAGTGCTGCCCGGCTCTAAGAGGTTTACACCATTGTCTGTACAAAGTGACCAGTTGTTGTGCTTACCGGAACCGGTAACACCTGCAAATGGCTTCTCATGTAAAAGACAGGTAAGGCCATGACGACCTGCAACCTTTTTCATAATCTCCATAACAAGCTGGTTGTGATCTACAGCAATATTGGCAGTTTCATAAATAGGGGCAAGTTCATGCTGTGCAGGCGCAACCTCATTGTGCTGTGTCTTGGCAGTAACCCCAAGCTTCCACAATTCAATGTTGACATCCTTCATGTATGCACCAACTCTTTCACGGATAGCACCAAAGTAATGGTCATCCATCTCATGTCCCTTGGGAGCGGGAGCACCAAAAAGAGTTCTGCCTGTAAAAATCAAATCGTCTCTGCGTAAATATTTCTTTCTGTCAATAAGGAAATATTCCTGCTCCGCACCAACACTGGGAGTTACTCTGGTTGCCTCTGTATTACCGAAAAGTCTGACAATACGAAGGGCCTGTGTATTGATTGCTTCCATGGAACGAAGAAGTGGAGTTTTCTTGTCCAGGGCTTCGCCCTTGTAAGAACAGAAAGCAGTAGGAATGCAAAGGATTACACCGGTTGCATCTTCCTTAAGGAATGCAGGGGAAGTAATATCCCATGCTGTATAGCCTCTTGCTTCAAAGGTATTTCTAAGTCCACCGGAAGGGAAAGAAGAAGCATCTGCCTCACCCTTAATAAGCTCCTTACCGGAAAATTCCATAATCATTTTTCCATCTTCATCAGGATGGGTAACAAATGCATCCTGCTTCTCAGCCGTAATGCCTGTCAAAGGCTGGAACCAATGTGTATAATGTGTTGCGCCGTTTTCAATTGCCCAGTCCTTCATTGCTTTTGCAACGACATCAGCTGCAGCCAAGGATAACTCGCCACCCTGCTCCATAACTTTTTTTACTTCCTTAAATACCTGCTTGGGAAGCTTTTCTCTCATTTTTCCCAAAGTAAATACTTTGCTACCAAAAAGTTCTTCAACGTTAATTGCTTCGCTCATAGTTCCTCTTCCTTTTCTGTATTACTTGCGTATCACCAAGATACTCTGCTTTATGACAAATATCAAGTCATATTCGTTTTTTCTTATTTCTTTTATTGGATTTATCTTTAAGGCTCAACTTCCGGATTCTCGCTCTTCACTCTGAGTAGGTCATACGCACAAGGCACAGTGCTGAGCTTCAGCCAGATGGTCTGCTTTGAATGCGGGCAGCTTTCCACAGGCTGCAAATCTCCATCAAACATACCATCCACATGTACGGGAATATTTTCTCCATTTGGCTTCATGATTTCGATGGTATCACCAACTAAGAATTTATTTCGCTGGGTGATTCGCACGAGCCCCTTCTCTGCATCCACTTCCTCGATTAATCCTAAATAAATATATTCATTTACATAGGTGTTGTTGTCATAAATCTGTGTATTTTCATCCGGCTTTCCAAAGTAAAAGCCGGTAGTGAACTGTCTGTAGGTACACTTGGAAATCTCTTCTAGGTACCAGTTCATATTGGCCTCATACTTTTCCTTAGACTCAAAGAAATCGTCGATAGCCTTTCTGTAGGTTCTTGCAACAGTTGCAACATAGAGGGCTGTCTTCATTCTTCCTTCAATCTTTAAGCTGTCGATTCCTGCATCCACAACATCAGGAATGTAACCAATCATGCAAAGGTCCTTGGAGTTAAATATGTAGGTTCCTCTTTCATTCTCATAAACCGGCAGGTATTCACCGGGTCTTTTCTCTTCCACAACTGCGTATTTCCAGCGGCAGGGATGCGTACAGGCTCCCTTGTTGGCATCACGACCGGTAAAGTAGTTGCTAAGAAGGCATCTTCCAGAATAGGAAATACACATAGCGCCATGAATAAAGCTTTCGATTTCCATATCTGCAGGGATTCTTTCGCGAATTCCTTTAATCTCTGCAAGAGAAAGCTCTCTGGCAGATACCACTCTCTTGGCACCAAGCCCCCACCAGAACAGGTAGGTTTCATAGTTTGTATTGTTTGCCTGGGTAGAAATATGAATCTCAACCTCCGGCCATACTCTTTTGGCAATGGTAAACATTCCGGGATCAGAGATAATGAGTGCATCCGCTGTGTCCGGTTTCATGTTCTTTAGTTCCTCAAAATATTCTGCTGCTCCCTCTAAGTCTCCGTTGTGGGCCAAAATATTAGCGGTAATATAAACCTTTACCCCATGGTCATGGGCAAATTTGATGCCCTCTGCCATCTCTTCCATGGAAAAGTTTTTGGCTTTCGCACGAAGTCCAAAGGCTTCGCCACCAATATAAACAGCATCGGCACCATAGATGACTGCTGCCTTTAAAACCTCTAAACTGGAGGCCGGAATCAGAAGCTCCGGTTTGTTTCCTCTACTCATATCGTTCCTCTTACTCTCTTTACACTTACTTGTGAACACCTACATTCTCCTGCAAACACTCACATTCTCCTGCAAACATCCACATTCTCTTGCAAACATCGTATTCACCCTGCTACTCTCACGACTTCTTCACACTCACTGTTACACCATCACCTACGGGCAAAATCACCGTTTCCAATGCTTCATGATGGGTGAGTTCATACAAGTAATCTCTCATTCTGGAATGAATGGTTCTGTTTCTTCTGGTAACTGCAAATCTGGACTCAATAATATCGCCGTCCTGCAGCACGTTATCGGACACTAAAAGACCTCCCGGATTCAAAAGACGTAAGATATCCGGCAGGAAATTGATGTACTGCCCCTTTGCAGCATCCATAAATATAAAGTCAACAGGCTTCTTCAGGTCCTTCAGAATCTCTGTTGCATCTCCCTCAAGCAATGTGATTTTGTCCGCCTTTCCGGCTTTTTCAAAATTCGCCTTGGCAAGAGGAATTCTTTTTTCGTACTTTTCAATGGTAATGATTTGGGCCTCGGGATCCGCTTCACTCATAAGAAGCGCCGAAAAACCAATGGCCGTACCAACCTCTAATATAGTCCCCGGTTTATGCATGGTCAGCAAAAACTTCAAAAACTGCTGCATGTCCTTACGAACAATGGGTACGTCCGTATCCAGTGCGAACTTTTCCAGTTCATCTAAAAAAGGTGAATTGCCTTTATCAAAAGAATTAATAAAGGCAACCATTCTCTCATCTACTATCATCGTTAAATTCCTATTCTTCTGCGCCCTCAATTGGGTCAGCCTCTTCTATGATTGGAGCAAGCTCGCCATTTGACAAATCTTCCTCTTCCTCAGGGATTTCAGGCTCTATGGTCATAGCTTCCAGCATCTCTTCAACTGTCATAGATGTGTTTAACACAAAATCTCCACTCTTTAAATCTTCACGAAACTCTGATGCATAATACTGAAGAATAAAAAGCTTCTCATCACGAATGAGACCCTTGGAATAAAGTAGCTCACCAAGCTTCTTGGGACTGATATCCTTAGTAATGGTAACAGTGACCTCTCGCCCTGTGATGCTCATAGGGGGTTCCTCAAAAACACGATATCCATAATCATAGGCTGTGACAGACAGTCTGTAAACAACGACTACCACAAACAGTGCAATAAGTACCTTTAAAACCAGGCTTAATATTGCAACAACTAAATCTCTTGTTTTCATACTTTACCTCTTACGGAATTATTCAAATTCCATCTCGTCCACAATCCTCTGCTGCAGCTGCTGTATCATACGACAAAATGCAAGCTCCGCTGCCAAAAAGTCAGCTACCAATGGATTGGAACGAAAATTCTCAAATTCCCTCTCAAAAGCCTCAATCTTTTCCATGGAAACATCATCGCTTGACTGAAGTTCAAAGTTTCTGACTCTGAAATTATCAATCTGCTCCTTTAAACCGGGCTCCTGCTTTACTAGCTCTAATTGTTTTCTGTAGGATAAATATACCTTGGATTCCTTAATGCACTGAATTGCATTTTCTAATGCATCTTCAACCGGTGCCTCAATCTTCATAGTTCCCTCCGTTCTCCTCCTTAAGAGGACCAATCGAACTAAAAACTTACACTTCCATGATAATAGGAAGAATCATGGGTCTTCTCTTGGTTTTTCTCCATACATATTCACTTAATGCATCCTTGGTAACACCTTTGAGTTTGCCCCAATCGGTAATACCACGGTCGATGCAACCGCTGACTGCTTCATCTACAACCATTCTGGCCTCTTCCATCAGTTCGTCGGATTCCTTGACATAAACAAAGCCTCTGGAAACGATATCGGGACCTGCAACTAGCTGTCCTGAATATTCATCAATTGACATAACGACGATTAAGATACCGTCTTCTGCAAGGTGCTGTCTGTCACGAAGAACCACGTTACCAACATCACCTACGCCCAGTCCGTCTACCAATATTCCGCCGGTTGTTACCTTGCCGCTTATACCGGCACTTTCTTCATCCATCTCCAGTACATCACCGGAGGACAGGATAAAGATGTTGTCTTTATCAATTCCAAGATTTTCAGCAATCTTGGCCTGGGCCATAAGATGCTTATACTCACCATGCACAGGGATTGCGTACTTGGGCTTAACCAGGGTGTAAATTAACTTAATCTCTTCCTGGCATGCATGTCCGGATACATGGGTATCCTGGAACACTACGTCTGCTCCCTTGCGTAAAAGCTCGTTGATAATCTTGGTAACTGCCTTTTCATTACCGGGAATGGGGCTGGAAGAAAAGATTACGGTATCACCTGCGCCGATGGTGAACTTCTTGTGAAGTCCGCCTGCCATACGGCTTAGGGCTGCCATACTTTCTCCCTGGCTACCGGTTGTGATAATCACCTGCTGCTCATCAGGATAGTTCTTCAGCTGTTCGCTTTCAATCAGGGTATTTTCAGGAATCTGAATACATTCCAGATTCTGGGCGGTATCAATGATATTTACCATGCTTCGCCCTTCTACCACAACTTTTCTGCCAAATTTGTATGCTGTATTAATAATCTGTTGTACTCTGTCTACATTGGATGCAAAGGTTGCCACAAAGATACGTGTATTTCTATGCTCAGAAAATAAGGTATCAAAGGTCTTGGCCAGGGTTCTCTCTGAAGGCGTAAAGCCCGGTCTCTCTGCATTGGTAGAATCACACATCAGTGCAAGTACACCCTTTTTACCGATTTCTGCAAATCTGGGTAAATCGATGGCATCACCGAATACAGGGGTATAGTCTACCTTGAAGTCGCCGGTGTGAACAACGGTTCCTGCCGGTGAGTAGATTGCAAGTGCTGCTGCATCTACAATACTGTGATTGGTTTTAATATATTCTACTCTGAACTGTCCCAGGTTAATGGATTGTCCAAACTTCACAACCTTTCTCTTGGTTCCCTTCAAAAGGTTATGTTCCTTTAGCTTGTTTTCAATAATTCCCATGGTAAGTCTGGTTGCGTACACGGGAACATTGATTTCTCTTAATACATAAGGAAGTGCTCCGATGTGATCCTCATGTCCGTGGGTAATCATAAAGCCCTTTACCTTGTCGATGTTGTCCTTTAAATAGGTAACATCCGGAATAACTAAGTCAATTCCAAGCATATCATCTGCCGGGAATGCCAAACCACAGTCAACTACAATAATACTGTCTTCGTATTCAAAGGCAGTAATGTTCATTCCAATCTGCTCTAAGCCCCCAAGAGGGATGACCTTTAACTTAGAGCCACTTTCATTATTTAATTTTCTCTTATTCAATCAAGTTTCCTCCATAAAATGCAAGCACTTTTTAGAAGTCCCCATCTGTCTCTGCGGAAAATAACGCCGCCCTCGCGCATCCTCCTTTTATGCTTCACGAAATGTTCTATTGCAAGTAGCAAAAGTCCGTCACTTATTCCCCAGGTTTCCCTGCGCCCCAAAATAAGTCTCTCAATCATCTCGTGCCAGATGTGAAAATATAAAAAGCACCCAAAACTACTTTATTCTAAATCAATATCATCCAGCATATTGTCGAATACGCCGGCTACTGCATTCAGTTCATCTTCATCTTCTACAAACTGATAAATTCCATCTGCTTCTCCATCCTGACTTAAATCCTTCAGGATATAAGCATCCCCGTCGCCGTCCTCTTCTTCTGTTACCAAAAGATAGTTGATTCCGCCAATTCTGGTCTGCTCCAAAACAAATAAATCTATTTTCTCTTCACCTTCCGCCTGGAAAGTAATCTTTTCCATCTTATCCAAGATTCTGATACTCCTTTTTCTCTTCGTCACTTAAGGAATCCAAATAGCCCTGTAAAATAAAGGTTGCGGCAATCATGTCCACATAGTCCTTACGATGCTCTCTGCGAATACCGGCTTCCATCATTGCCTTGTCTGCAGCAACTGTTGTCAGTCTCTCATCCCAAAGAATCACGTTTAAGCCTGTTCTTCTCTCCAGGTTTTCTTTAAATTCCATCGTCTTAGCTACACGCTCCCCGACGGTAGCGTTCATATTTTTAGGTAATCCGAGCACAAGTGTCCCCACACCGTACTCCTCAATTAGTTCCTCAATTCTTGCATGGGTCTGACGAAGCTTATTTTCTTCCTTTCTACGGATGATTTCTACGCCCTGTGCCGTAATCAAAAGGGGATCGCTCACTGCAACGCCTACTGTTTTCGATCCAAAATCAAGCCCCATAATACGCATACTAAAATTCCTTCCTTCTCTTAGCGAGTCCACTGGCTATGACGAATATACTCTGTCAAAAGCTCCTCCACCAATTCATCACGCTCTACCTTCATAATCAGGCTTCTGGCATTCTTGTGACTGGTGATGTAAGTAGGATCACCACTCATAACATAGCCTACGATCTGATTTACGGGATCATAACCTTTTTCGGTTAAGGCCTGATAAACAACCGCCAGAATACCTTTAACACCGTTTTCTGTTTCTGTCTGAACTTTAAAAAATTGTGTATTCCCTAAATCCTTCATAGATAGCCTCCATTATCCTTATCCAACTATCATAACGTATTTGTGCGAAAATTTCAACAATTACAGTTACAAATCATGATTTCATCCTGTAAAAATCCTGTGATTTCAACGTCTAACAGCTGATTAGATATATCCTCTTTGCCGGGAAGCGCTACCTTCACATAATCTACTGTATGTCCAACACGATAGAGTGTTCCTTGGATTTCCTTGGTTTCTTCGAATAAGACGCTTGTCCTTTTTCCAATATATTTTTGTCTGAAAGCCTTGGACATCCTTTTTTCAGATTCCTGCAAAATACCGCTTCTTACCGTCTTTTGTGCTTCTGTCAGCTGTCCCGGCATGGTGGAAGCAATGGTTCCCTTTCTCTTGGAGTACTTAAATATATGCATTTCATAGAAGCCTATTTCCTCTGTAAATGCCTTGCTCTCCTGAAATTCTTCCTCTGTTTCCCCCGGAAATCCTACAATCACGTCCGTGGTGATGGCTGGATTTTCATAAGCCTTACGAAGATACCCTACACTTTCTCTGTATTCATCCGGTGTGTATTTTCTGTTCATTCTCTTTAAGGTTTCTAAGGCACCGCTCTGAAGAGAGAGATGGAAGTGGGGGCATACCTTAGGGAGCTTTGCCAGTTCCATTGCAAATTCCAATGTAACGATTCGTGGTTCTAAGGAACCAAGTCTGATTCTTTCAATGCCTTCTATTTTATGAATATCTCGGATCAGCTCTAATATTCTGGTCTGTCCTTCATAATCGGTTCTTCCGGATTCCTTCACCTTGGTTACACTTTTTCCGTTTTTCCAGGCTTTTTCATCGAAATCAATACCATAGGAGCTGATGTGAATTCCGGTTAAGACGATTTCCTTGTATCCACTCTGAGCAATTCCCTGAATCTCCGTTAAGATATCTTCTCTGTGTCTGCTTCTGACTCTTCCTCTGGCATAGGGAATGATGCAATAGGTACAAAACTGGTTGCAGCCATCCTGAATCTTAATATAGGCTCTGGTATGCTCAGCTGTTTTCTTCAGCTCCATTTCCTCGTATTCAGAGGTATCATTAATATCTATGATAGTATCTTCTATTTCAGAAGTACTATTCTTCGCCAAATATTCTTCCAATATGGGAACAATATCCTTTTTTCTGTTATTACCGATGGCAAGGTCGATGGCAGGGTCAAGCTCTACCCCTTCCTTGTCTGTCTGTACGTAGCAGCCAAGAGCTACCACAATGGCATTGGGATTCTTGGCTTTTGCCTTGTGAAGCATCTGTCTGCTCTTTCTGTCTGCGATGTTGGTTACGGTACAGGTATTAACTATGTATATATCCGCAGTTTCATCAAAATCCACGGTTTCATATCCTTTTTCTTCTAAAAGCTGCTGTACAACGTCCAGCTCGTAGGAATTTACTTTACAGCCCAAATTGTGAAATGCAACTTTTTTCATTGCTGCGATTCCGCCTTTCTTTATAAAAAACAAGTTTTTCCTTAATATTTTTTTCCATTTTTACTTCTTGACAATTAATGATTCTCTGATAATATGTACTCAAGAAGTAGATAGTAGGAGGAAAATAAAATGAAAACAGTTCAGATTTCTTTAAGTTCCATTGAAAAGGTTAAGTCTTTTGTAAACGATATTTCCAAGTGTGATTACGATGTAGATCTTAAGTCAGGTAGATACACTATCGATGCGAAGTCTATCATGGGTATCTTCAGTTTAGATCTTTCCAAGCCTATTACTTTGGATATTCTTTCAGATGAAGATGTAAGTGATGTATTAGAGACTATCAAGCCTTACATCATCTAATATCGATTTTTTTTCATAAAGCCAAGGCATGATGCCTTGGCTTTTTTTATTTTCTTATTCAGAAACGATGATTAATTCATCTGTATCTAATGCTGTCTGTACAAGCTCGTCGATTTTTTCTTCCAGATTCTTTTCATGGCGACGGATTACGTTAACATTAGGCTTTGTAACAGGATGCTTAGCCACGAAGATCGTACAGCAGTCTTCAAAAGGAAGGATGGAGGTTTCATAGGTATCAATCTTGTTGGATACTTCTACAATCTCCTGCTTATCAAAACCAATCAGTGGTCGATATACAGGAAGCTCACATACTTCGTTGGTTGCAATCAGGGAATTCATGGTCTGGGATGCTACCTGACCGATGCTTTCACCGGTAATCAGTCCAAGACACTCTGTATTCTTTGCAATGGTTTCTGCGATTCTCATCATATATCTTCTCATGATGATGGTTAATTCTTCATGAGGACACTTTTCATAGATATAAAGCTGAATATCTGTAAAGTTGATGACGTGAAGATAAATAGGGCCTGTGTATCTGGATACGATTCTTGCAAGATCTACTACCTTCTGCTTTGCTCTCTCACTGGTATATGGTGGCGCATGGAAGTAAACCGCATCAATCTTAACACCACGTTTTGCAATCATATAGCCTGCAACAGGAGAATCAATACCGCCGCTTAAAAGGAGCATTGCTTTTCCGCCGCTTCCAACAGGCATACCACCGGGGCCGGGAATAATCTCCGAGTAAATATAGATTTTCTCACGAACCTCAATATTTAACATGATCTCAGGATTGTGTACATCTACATGCATCTCCGGATAAGCCTTGAGAATAGCCTCTCCCATATCCTTGTTGATTTCCATAGATTCCTTGGGATAGTTCTTGCGGGTTCTTCTGGCCAAAACCTTGAAGGTCTTGTTCTTGTCAGGATAAACCTTGTCGATATAGTCGATGACTGTGCCGCAAAGCTTTTCAAAGCCTTCATCCTCTACATATACTACAGGGCAAATTCCGGAGATACCGAATACTCTCTTTAAATGAGCAACGGTTTCATCAAAATCGAACTCGGAAAGAGCATCTACATAGATTCTTCCCATGGTCTTGTGAACCTTGAATTCTCCCTCACATTTTTTCAAAGCATATTTAATCTGGGTAACAAGTGCATCCTCAAATAAGTATCTGTTCTTGCCCTTGATTCCGATTTCTGCATATTTTATCAAAAAAGCTGTAAACACGTTCTTTTTCCTTTCCTTAGTGTCTCGTGTATCTGCGCAACATAGGAATCATATCATACATCATTTTTAATGTATAGTCTATTTCCTCTTTGGTCGTAAACACGGAAAAACTGAATCTGACGGTAGAATCCCAGAGCTCCTTGGGAAGCTTGATGGCCATCAGGGTGTCTGAGGTCTGTGGTTTGTTACTTGCACAGGCGCTGCCTGCGGATACGAAAATCCCCTTATCCTCCAAAGCATGCAAGACTACTTCGGCACGAATGTCCGCAATGGAAACGCTGACAATATGTGGTGCGGTTTCCATCACATTACAGGGAGACACGCCATTAATTCTTACATTAGGGAGCTTCAGAACGCCTTCTATAAAGTATTTTTTCAGTTCGTAAAGACGTTCTCTATCCTCATCAAGATGGTCATACATCATCTTGGCAGCTCTTGCCATTCCTGCAATACCGGGGACATTTTCTGTACCGGATCTAAGATTCTTCTGCTGACCGCCGCCGTATATAATAGGAAGTGGTCTTGCTTTTTCTCCTACATATAAAAATCCTACGCCCTTGGGTCCATGAATCTTGTGGCCGCTGACAGAAAGTAAATCAATATTCATCTTCTTGGGTAAAATACGGAATTTACCAAAGCCCTGTACAGCATCTACATGGAACAGGGTGTTGGGATTTATCTGCTTAATCAAGGCACCTGCCTGTTCGATGGGCTGAACCGCACCGATTTCGTTGTTGGTATGCATAATGGATACTAACAAAGTTTCCGGTGTAATCGCCTGCTTTAACTCCTCCAGACTGATGATTCCAAGTTCATCTACGGAAAGATAGGTGATACGGAATCCCTGGCTCTCTAAATACTGCATGGTACGTAAAATAGCCGGGTGTTCAATCCTAGTGGTAATCAGGTGATTGCCTCTTCTTCTGCCTGCCATGGCACATCCAATCAATGCCATGTTGTCAGATTCCGTTCCACCCGAAGTAAAATATATGGTATTTTCATTTACCTTTAAAATATTGGCCAAAATCTCCTTGGCTTCTCTGACGTGGTATTCCGCATCCAATCCTTTTCTGTGCATACTGGAAGGGTTGCCGAAATCATTGCACATAATATTACTTACAAGTTCTGCCACTTCAGGAAATGCTTTTGTTGTGGCGGAATTGTCTAAATATACTTCCATTCCCATGAAATATCCCTCTTTTCTCTATTTCATCGTTATATCCTATTATATGATTACATATCCTCCAGGTGATACATAATAATAGAAAGAACGGTCATTCCCGCTGTTTCTGTACGAAGAATTCTTTTTCCAAGGGTAATGGGAAGTACTCCATCTGCCATAGCCTTTTCGATTTCCTCTGTATCAAAACCACCCTCGGGGCCAATGAAAATAGCAATGTCCTCTCCGGGCTTTAATCCGTTCATAATCTCTCTGGTTTTGCTCATGTCCTCCGCCATCTCGTAGGGGATCAGCTTTACCTTGGTGTCTCTGCAGTATTCCAGGGCCTTTGCAAACTTCATGGATGGCAGTATCCGGGGAACGATTGCTCTTTTACTCTGCTTGGCAGCAGCCTCTGCAATGGCCTGCCATCTGGCAATCTTGTTCTTTTCCTTTTTCTCATCCAGCTTCATTACGCATCTCTTGGTATCTACCGGTACAATCTCTGTAGCTCCCAGTTCTACTGCCTTCTGGATAATCATTTCCATCTTGTCTCCCTTGGGAAGCCCCTGGAACAGGGTGATTTTCGATGGAAGCTCCACGCCGTCTTTTTTGACGAACATCAATTTACAAATAATTCGATCCTCGTAAATCTCACTGATTTCAGCTCTGTATTCATTGCCGTCTACGCCGTTACTGATGGAGACCTCTTCTCCCGTTTTCATACGCAGGACGTTTTTGATATGATTCACATCTTGTCCTAAAATGCAGATTTCCTTTTCTGAAATCTGATTTTGTTCCACAAAAAAATGATACATTTTTTTCCTCTTAATTCTTTCTTGCTGTTACACTGACCCACTCGCCCTGGTAGGTAACTTCTACGATTTCAAGTCCTGCCTTGGTTACTGCATCTCTTACGGTCTGTTCCTTATCATCAATGATACCGGAGGTAATGTAGATACCGCCCTTCTTTAACTGATGGACAATCACGGGAGTAAGGGGAACCAGTACATCTGCCAGGATATTGGCAACAACGATGTCGTAGCATTCTTTTCCCACGCTCTCCTGAAGAGCTTCATCTGTAATAATGTTACCGATAATCATGTCAAAGTCCTTGGGATCAATGCCGTTGTCCTTACAGTTATTGGCAACCGCATCTACTGCGCAGATATCCAGGTCTGTACCTACCGCATGCTTTGCACCAAACATCAGTGAAAGGATGGCAAGGATTCCGCTACCGGTTCCTACATCCAGTAGCTGGGTGTCTTTATTTACATATTTCTTTAACTGGCGGATACAAAGCTGGGTTGTTTCATGCATACCTGTACCGAAGGCTGTACCGGGATCGATGTGAAGCACCATCTTGTCCTGATCCTCGGGCTGAATATCCTCCCAGGAAGGAATGACCAAAATATCATCGATGGTAAACTGATGGAAGTACTGCTTCCAGTTGTTAATCCAGTCTACGTCCTCTGTTTCTTCTACGGTAATGGTTCCCTCGCCAATATCCATAAAGTCGCGCAGGGCATCCAGTTCCTCCTGTACCTTACGAAGGATGGTTTCCCGGTCAGTAATCTCATCCATTGCCTTTAAGCTGCCGTCTTCCTGCTTTTCCACAAAGAAGCTAAGATAGGCTACGCCGTCATCCTCCGGTCCTTCCGGTAAGATGTCTACAAACATCTGCTCCTTTTCCAAAGCTGTTAATGGAATTTTATCTTCAATCTGTGCTCCCTCAAGGCCAATGTCGTACAGGGAGCTGATAATAATATCTTCTGATTCTGTATTCGTTTTAATCTTAAATTTTACCCATTTCATGCTTTTTTTCCTCCATTTCCCTAATTTTTTATTGTACCCTCGAAAATAAAGCATGTCAAACACTTGTTTTTTCGGTTTTTTCTTGCAATTCTTTGTATTTTAACGCATAATAGAGTTGAATGATTACGTCATTTGTGTAAAAAAGGAGAGAATATTATGTCAAATACAGCAAATGGCCAAGTTAAAACACCTGTTGAACAGGAACAGGTTTTTAGAGGCTGGTTAAAAATGCAGTACCGTGAAACCGGTATTCGTCAGTACAACGACAATGCTATTATGGCTTATTCATACGCTCTTAGAACTATTATGAATGGTTTTGGTTCCGATCCTTCCAGAAACTTATTCCGTTTCCAGGATCTTCCAACTATCGAAAGAGCTATGGAAGAGCTTAGCACAGATCGCAGATACTTAGATGCTATGAGCAAGGATGTTAATCAAACATTCCCTACCGCTCTTGCACTTTACAAGTATTTCCTTGAGTATGGTGCCGAATCAGAAGCTCCTGATATCACCTCTGATTTCTTTATCAGCTCTGATGTTAAGAAGCAGGTAGGCTATCAGCAGACTATGCCTGTTGAAAAGCTCGAGCAGGTTCGTGAAGCCATGACTGATTATGAGTACGTTGAAGTACCCATGACACCTATCCAGAAGATTTATTATGGTGCACCCGGTACCGGTAAGTCTTACTTAATCAGCCAGATGCTTGAAGAGAAGTATCCGGATGTGGAAGAGAGAGAAAAGCACAGTGCTCGTTTGATTTTCCACCCTGTATATACCTATCAGGAATTAATCGGTGGTATCAAGCCTTTCGTATCACAGGATCGTCCTTTGGACTACGTATTCGTAGCAGGTCCTTTGACACAGTTATTAAAGGATGCATTCCTCAATCCTCATGAGAGCTACTATCTGATCATCGAAGAAATTAACCGTGGTAACTCACCTGCAATCTTTGGTGACTTATTCCAGTTACTTGATAGAAACAGCAACGGTCGTTCAAGATACTCTATCGCTAACCACGACATGGCTGCATTCTTCGCAAGAGACCCGGCATTAAAGAAGCTGTTCCGTAGTGAGAAGGTTTGGTTCCCACCTAACTTCAATATTGTAGCTACCATGAACACCGCCGATGAAAATATTTTCGTATTGGATAACGCATTTAAGCGTCGTTTCGCTTTGGAATATGTAAAGATTGGTATGGACAACCTTCCTGAAGCATGGATGCAGTCTTACGAGACCTTCGCAGGTTCTAAGCCACTTATTTCTATGTTCCAGGGAAGCCTCTTAGAGAATTATGCTAACCAACTTTATTACGAAGGCAAGCTTTCCAGAGACTGGCCTACCTTTGCAAGACTGGTTAACTATATCATTGATAACGAGAACAAGAGAGCCATCGAAGAAATGGATGAAGAGAAGCGTCGTAAGATGGCTCGTATTCCTGAGAACAAGAAGCTCGGACCTTTCTTCGTAACAGAAGCTGACCTTTGTCAGAGAGATACCTTCATTAACAAGGTTATCTTCTACTTAAAGCAGGACGTTTTCCCAGATCACTTACATTACTTAACTATTTCCTTTGAGGAAATCTACATGAAGTATCTTGAGAACGGTGCTGACATCTTTGAACTTTTAGTATAATATAAAAGGGCATGTGAGAAATGAGAAATCATTTTTCACATGCCCTTTCTTTTTGGTTATCTTTATATCTATGTTTTGGGTGTTTAGGTAACTTTACCACCGTGGATTCTTCTTGGCACTTACCTTTTTGCTTTATTTTTGACATTTAGGTAACTTTACCACCGTGGATTCTTCTTGGCACTTACCTTTTTACTTTATTTTTGACATTTAGGTAACTTTACCACTGTGAATTCTTCTTGGCACTTACCTTTTTACTTTATTTTTGACATTTAGGTAACTTTACCACCGTGGATTCTTCTTGGCACTTACCTTTTTACATTCATTTACTGTATTTAGGTGATATTTCTACTGACCCACCTTTTCACTTCAGATATAAATTTACATTTACTTCCAGAATTTCTTCTTCTTATCTTTGTCCTTCTCTTTGTCCTTTTCCTTGCCTTCTGCGTTTTCCTTCTCCTTCTCCAGCTTCTTGGCTGCATTAAGAGTATCGCCGCATTCTGCATCGAACTTCTTTAGGAGTTCTTTTGCTTCATGGCTAAGCTTTTCAGGAACTTCTACTACTAAGGTTACATAGTGGTCACCACGAACCTCCTTGTTACGAAGAGATGGAACACCCTTGCCCTTTAAGCGAACACGGGTATCGGTCTGTGTACCGGGTTTTACATCGTAAATCACCTTACCATCAACAGTATCGATGACGATTTCTCCACCAAGGGCTGCTACTGCAAAGCTCATAGGTACGGTAGAGAAGATGTTGTAATCCTGTCTCTGGAAGATTGGATGACGTCCAACGACTACTTCTACTAAAACATCGCCTCTTGGACCACCATTTACGCCGGGCTCACCAAGACCCGGAAGTCTTCTGCACTGTCCGCTGTCAATTCCTGCAGGAATATCTACAGCGTAGCGCTTCTTCATAGGAACATAACCGGTTCCGCGACAATCGGGACACTTATCCTTAATAATCTTTCCGGAGCCCTGACAGTCAGGACATGCCTGTACGTTTCTAACGGTTCCAAAGAAGCTCTGCTGTGTGAATACTACCTGACCCTTACCACCGCATCGACTACAGGTTTCCGGTGTGGTTCCTGCTTTGGCACCACTTCCGTTACAGGTCTTACAGTTTTCCTTAATCGTCAGTTCGATTTCCTTTTCACAACCGAATACTGCTTCTTCAAATGTAATTCTTACGCTGGTACGTAAGTTTGCTCCTTTTTGAGGGCCGTTTCTGGTAGCGCCTCTGCTGCCACCGCCCATTCCGCCAAAGAAATCACCAAAGATTCCGCCGAAAAGATCGCTAAAGTCAGCGCCGTTAAAATCAAAGCCGCCACCGCCGCCTGCGCCACCGTCAAAAGCAGCATGACCAAACTGATCATACTGACGTCTCTTCTCTGCATCACTTAAAATAGCATATGCTTCTGATGCTTCCTTGAATTTCTTTTCAGCCTCTGCATCTCCCGGGTTTACATCCGGATGATACTTTTTCGCCAAGGAACGATATGCTTTTTTAATCTCGGCTTCGTCAGCTGTTTTGCTAACGCCCAAGACTTCATAATAATCTCGTTTCTGTTCTGCCATAGTAATCTCGAATTCTCAATCTGTTTATATTTAGCCCTATGTTTGCAGGCTACAGATTGCAACAATACTAAAAACTACTATACGTGTCCCCTCAAATGAGAAGACACGTAAGTATTTTACTTATAAGTTAAATTATACTTCTCTGAAGTCACCGTTGATAACATCATCATCGTTGCCACCGGCGTTCATATCAGGACCGGCACCGGCGCCCATGTCAGGGCCAGCCTGGCCTGCAGCACCCTGCATGTTCTCATACATCTTTGAGAAGAGTGCCTGTGCACCATTCATCATCTTCTCTTTAGCTGCCTTTAATTCATCAAGATCGCTATCGCTCATTTCCTGATCCTTGGTTCTCTCAAGGATAGCCTTTACAGCGTCCATATCAGCCTGAACTGCGCTCTTCTCGCTCTCGCTGATCTTGTCACCAACTTCGTTTAATGCCTTCTCTGTCTGGAATACAAGTGAATCAGCTTCGTTTCTGGTTTCAACAGCTTCCTTACGCTTCTTATCCTGTGCTTCGAACTCAGCAGCTTCCTTTACTGCCTTTTCGATATCTTCATCAGACATGTTAGAACCAGCAGTAATGGTGATGTGCTGTTCCTTACCTGTTCCGAGATCCTTTGCAGATACGTTTACGATACCGTTTGCATCAATATCGAAGGTAACTTCGATCTGAGGAACACCTCTTCTTGCAGGAGGAATACCATCCAAACGGAACTGTCCAAGGCTCTTGTTATCTCTAGCGAACTGTCTTTCACCCTGTACAACGTTGATATCAACGGCTGTCTGGTTGTCAGCTGCAGTAGAGAATACCTGGCTCTTTCTTGTAGGAATCGTTGTATTTCTTTCGATCAATCTGGTTGCAACACCACCCATGGTCTCGATAGAAAGAGAAAGCGGAGTTACATCCAAAAGAAGGATTTCGCCTGCACCGGCATCACCTGCAAGCTTACCACCCTGGATAGAAGCACCAACTGCTACACACTCATCAGGATTTAAGTTCTTGCTAGGCTCTTTACCTGTTAACTGTCTAACCTTATCCTGTACAGCAGGGATACGTGTAGAACCACCAACCAAAAGTACCTGGCTGATTTCGTTGTAGTTTAAGCCTGCATCCTTCATAGCATTCTGAACAGGGATTGCTGTTCTCTCTACAAGGTCATGTGTAAGTTCATCAAACTTAGCTCTTGAAAGGTTCATATCGAAGTGCTTAGGACCTTCAGCTGTAGCTGTGATGAAAGGAAGGTTGATGTTAGTTGTCATTGCACTTGAAAGCTCTTTCTTGGCCTTCTCAGCTGCTTCCTTTAATCTCTGCATAGCCATCTTATCACCTAAAAGATCTACGCCTTCAGCCTTCTTGAACTCGTCAAGCATCCACTGTGTAATCTTGTTATCAAAGTCATCACCACCAAGGAAGGTATCACCATTGGTAGCAAGTACGGTAATAACGCCGTCTGCGATTTCAATAATAGAAACATCGAAGGTACCGCCACCAAGGTCATATACCATAATGTTCTGCTCTTTTTCATTGTCAAGAGCATAAGCAAGCGCTGCTGCTGTAGGCTCGTTGATGATACGCTTTACATCAAGACCTGCACTCTTACCGGCATCCTTGGTTGCCTGACGCTGTGCATCGTTGAAGTATGCAGGAACAGTGATAACTGCCTCTGTAACCTTCTCACCAAGATAGCTCTCTCCATCTGCCTTTAACTTCTGAAGGATCATAGAAGAAATCTGCTGAGGAGAGTACTTCTTGTCATCAATTGCACACTTATAATCTGTACCCATATGTCTCTTAATAGATGAAATGGTCTTCTCTGCATTTGTTACAGCCTGACGCTTTGCAGGTTCACCTACAAGTCTTTCACCTGTTTTTGTAAATGCTACGATAGAAGGTGTTGTTCTTGCGCCTTCTGCATTAGCTACAACGGTAGGCTTTCCACCTTCCATAACTGCTACACAACTGTTTGTTGTTCCTAAGTCGATACCAATAATCTTTCCCATTTTCTTTTCCTCCTAAATATATGGAATATTATTTTTTACCTTTTATGCTTTGCGAAGATTTTAGTTCTGTAAAATCCTTGCTGTTTTATTCAACTACCGCTACCATACTGTGTCTGATCACATTGTCACGATAGGTGTAACCCTTTAAAAATTCCTGTGCAACGATACCGCTTTCGAACTCTTCACTTGCTACCTGCATAACTGCGTTGTGAAGATTAGGATCGAACTCTGTACCGATTGCTTCGATTGGCTTCACGCCGATATTTTCAAACTCCTGAAGCATCTGGCGGTATACCTTGTTCATACCGTCTACAAAAGGATCAGCAAGCTGCTCCTCTGTCATGCCGCTCAAACCTCTTTCGAAGTTATCAACTACAGGAAGGATTTTCTCCAAAACTGATTTCGCACCGGTTTCAAACATTGCCTGTTTTTCTTTCTCGGTTCTGTTACGGAAGTTTTCAAATTCAGCAAGCTGACGCTTTACCTTATCCTCTAACTCTTCGATTTTTTCCTTGGCAGCGTCTTTATTCTTTTCTGCCTTTTCCTTTTTCTTGGCTGCTCTCTTTTCAGCCCAGGTCTTGGGAGTTTCGCCTTCAGGCATCTCTTCCTGACCTTCTTCTATAGTTTCTTCAGTAGTTTCCTCTTCTGCAGTTTCCTCTACAACTTCTTCTGTTGTTTCTTCTGCATCCTGAATTTCCTGATCAACCTTTTCCTTGTCTTCCATTTCCATGTTCCTTTCTGGTTCGCTTTTTAACGATGATACATCTCGTCAAGCTGCTGTTTTAAATTCTGAAGTGTACCAATGACCTTGTCGTAATCCATACGCTTCGGTCCGATAATTCCTATGGTTCCCTTCATTCCTTCTTCCAATTCATAGGTTGCGGTTACAACACTGCAATCCTGAATTCCTTTGACCGGAGATTCTTCTCCGATATATACCTGAATGCCTGTATTTTCATTTTCGGCCAAGGTTTCCTGTACTAACTGTCCAAGCATCTCCTTTTCTTCAAAGGTAGAAATAAGCTTGCTCGCCTTTTGATGATCTGCAAGTTCGGGATACTTGAAAATATTGTTGGTACCGCTGGTGTAGATTTCCAAATCCTCTTCCACCTTCATCACCTCTGCAACTGCATCAATGACTTCACTTACGATATCACTATGTTCTCCCGCCTGCTGCTTCATAACAGCGATCATTCCAAGGTTAATATCTTCTACACACAGTCCATTTAAATGTGTGTTCAGAATCATATTTAGTTTTAACAAGGTTTCGTCGTCCAATTCCTGTGTGACATCCAAAATATGATTTTTAATCACATTGCCTTCCACCACGATAACCGCCAGAAGCTGATGAAAATCTACTCTGGATAACTGTATGAACTTGACCTTGTTTCGATGCACCGAAGGAGCACTGATCATGGTGGCATACTGTGTATTCTGCGCCAGAATCTTTACTACCTGCTTTAGAAGGTTCTCCGTTCGATCCTGTCTCTCCAAAAGCATCTCCTGCATCTGGGTAGCCTCTCTATCCTTTTGTGCCATCATGGAATCTACATAAAAACGATATCCTTTATCGGAAGGAATTCTTCCTGCACTGGTGTGAGGCTGAAGAATGTAACCCAGCTCTTCCAAATCTGCCATCTCATTTCGGATGGTTGCTGAGCTTAAGTTTAAATCTGTATACTTTGAAATGGTTCTGCTGCCCACCGGTTCTCCGGTTTCCAGGTAGTTACGAATAACAGCTTGAAGAATCTTCGTTTTTCTTTCATCCAGTTCCGTAGCACTCACCATCCCTTCATCTAGACTATCACTTTTTTCGTTGTTAGCACTCGACCTAATAGAGTGCTAACATTTCCTTTACCATAAAATAGCACTATGCAATATTGATGTCAACAGTTTCCGGAAATATATTTATAAATAAAATATAAACTTGTATGACAGAGCAGGTTCATCCATAAAGCAGTTCAAACAGTCCGTAAAATAGCTATTAAAAATAGGCGCCGACATATGACCTGTCGACGCCTATTTTGTAAGTTTTTATTTACTATTCTGCTTTTTCTTTTTGAATATAATCATTGCTCCTGTCAATACAAACGCGAGAACTGCAAGAATTTCAAGTCCTACCAAAACATAAGTGTTATCACCGGTCTTTGGAGACTTTGGTTCTGTAGATGCAACAACCATACTGTCCTCTGCAGGAACACTAATCTCTGCAGTAGTATTATTCTCTGCTTGGGCGTTGTTCTCAGCCGGTGCATTGTTTTCAGCAGGTGCATTGTTTTCAGCAGGTGCATTATTTTCTGTTGAACCATTGCTATTGTCAGCTGTGTTGTCAGGCTCCTCCTTGGGTACTACAGGCTCTTCCTTTTCTACCTTGGTCCATTTTGCATATACTGTGGTGTTAGAAGAAACCACTGTATTAAAATCAAAGGAAGCTGTCAAAGCCTCGTCCCCATACCAGCCACCAAAAGTATAGCCTTCTTCTACAGGTGTGGCAGGTGCCACGGCCTTTTCTCCTTCCTTCACTGTCTGGGCCTGTACCTGTGTTCCATGGCCATTCATAGCAAAGCTTACTGTATAGTATACCGGAAGCTTGGTCCACTTTGCATATACTGTGGTATTGGCTACAATTGCAGTATTAAAATCAAACTGCGCTGTCAGAGCCTCATCTCCATACCAACCGTCAAAGGTATAGCCCTCTTCTGCAGGGGATGCAGGTGTCGCAGCTTTTTCTCCTTCTGTTACAGTCTGGGCCTGCACCTGTGTGCCATGACCATTCATAGCAAAGGATACAAGGTAGCTGGCGGGTACAGGAGGCTGTGGAGCCTCTTTTACAGCGAAGTTTGCGGTGGCACTTCCATTATTCGATACAATTTCAATAGAGTGTGTTCCAACACTCAAGGTTTCCAGATAACCGGAAAGCAGAGTAACCCTGGTAGAACCTTCTTCACTTGTATAATTTTCCGCTGCAATCACACTGTTATCAATCTTAACACTGTCAAATCTGTTAAATGCTGCATCAGACACAAATAAAAGCCCTGTAGAACTTCCCTTGGTCCATTCGCTGTCAGCACCCTCTATGATGGTATAAGTCACGGGAGGCTTGGCTGTCCACTTTGCATATACTGTTACATCCTGAGTAAGCTGTGTCGCAAAATCAAAGGTGGTTGTACATGCCGCATCTGAAAACCATCCATCAAAGGTATAATCTTCATCTACCGGTGCTGTGGGTGCTACTGTGCTCTTTCCTTCTCTTACAGTCACCTCCGGAATTGCTTCTCCGTGTCCCTGTAAATCAAAGGTTACGGTGACGGTGGGGACTACCAGTGTCACCTTTTGATTCTCTGCTTTTATTGCATCTTCGGTTGTGTATCTGGTTCCTGTTTCCTTGTTGATCCAAGTAGGATTCAGTGCAAGGAGCTGACTGAATAAATTTCTAGCACCAATGTCATGATTTGGAATCTTTGACGCATCAATAGTAATCTCTGTTAAGCTATTACAAGAATTAAAGCAATTTTGTACATTCACATTCGCTACCATGTTTTGGTCAAAAGTCATCAAACTTAAATCCAAGCTCTCTAAGCTTTCGCAACCACCAAACATCCACTGAAGTTCAACTGTATATGTAGGATTAAAGTTTCCCAAATTTAGGTTTTTCAGACTACTACAACCATCAAACATACGGGCAAACGAATCTACCTTATCATATTTAAAAACACTTAAATCCAGGCTTTGTAAACTACGACATCCCTCAAAGGAGCCTGTCATAGTTATAACTTTAGATGTATCAAAATCCGGTCCAAACTTAACTTCTGTTAGGCTAGAACAATCTTTAAACATATCAAGCAAATAAATGTAATCAGATGTAGTTTCCAGTTTAAGCTTGGTCAGATCCGCTGAAACAAGATTGGTACAATCAGAAAACAGGCATGCACCGTAAGGTACTGTCGCGCCCTCTTCTGCCACTACAGATGTGATTTGTAATCTGTGTTCATTCCAAGGAATATTTGCTTTCAAGTCAGTCCAATCAATACCAAGACCATTTACATATTGCTCAAAGTCTGTCAATTGCAAACCACTTTGAAGATGTAAGCATCCATTTTCATCCAGCCTCCAACCTGATCCTACAGCAATGTCCTGAGCATGTGCAGTTGAGGGGATAAACCAAAGACACAGCATAAGACACAGAAATAGATTTAATAATCTTTTCCTTAATTTCATTTACTCTTCCTCCCTGTAAATATTTCATAGCTTTTCTTTTCGGTTCCCTGTCTAGTCAACAGACTCCCTAAACAACATAATTCTTATTATGTTGTACTTCCAATAGACTATCCTATGGAAAATTTTTATTTCCGGAAAAAATTTTCCTCAAAATAGAAGCCTTTGCTTTTTTTAAAGAGAAAACAAACAAAGGCTTATTTGTGTTATTGAATTATAAAAAAACCTTCTTAAATTTAACCCTGTTTGAATTAAGAAAGCCTTGCTTTTAGTCGATGACTGTGTTATCATGCGTATGTTAAACAGATTTCGGTTCAAATATTAAATATACTATACAACATAATAAGAATTACGTTGCATTCGCACCCATAGGGTGCTTTTTTTATGTCAGCTAACCAGTTTCATGTTTTCCAAAACTCTTCGATGTTCCTTTCCCGATGAAATGATATAAATTCTAGTTGTTTCAATACTGCTATGTCCCAAAAGATCCGACAGCTTTGCAATATCCTTTTCTAGGTTATAAAATACTCTGGCAAACAAGTGGCGAAGATTATGGGGAAATACTTTTCCCGGATTTACTCCGGCGTCAGTGCATAGTTTTTTCATCTCTCTCCAAATATTAGTACGACTCATTGCCTTCCCACTACGCGTGACAAAGACAGCACCTTCTTTAATATTTTGCTGCGCTATATACCTTAGTAATTTTTCCTGTAAAGCACGGACAATTAATATGCTTCTGGTTTTCCCCTTGAGAAAAACCACTGCCTCTCCCTTTCGAACCGCGTCTACGGTAATGTAGGGCAATTCACTGATTCGTATTCCCGTCCCAGCAAGGGTTTGCAAAATCATATATAAACGCTCTCGATTGCTTGTTTGCGCCACACGACAGAGTCTAATGTATTCCTCTCTTGTCAGCTCCTTGTGTTCCGGACAAAACACCTCTTTCTGTATTTTCATCAGCTTCACCTTGCACTCTCCCAGCCTTAGAAAATCCAAAAGCTTATGAATGGCTACCAGCATAGAGTTGATGCTGCGGGCCGCATAGTTTTTCTCTGTTAAATCAGCCTTATAAGCCAGCACTGTATCCTTATTGATTCCTTTCTTTCCAGTATATTCCGCAAAGGCTCTAACATCCCGTAAATATTTCTCCACGGTTGCCTGTTCCTTTTCTTCCTTAATTAAAAACTCTTTAAATCGAATTAATGTTTCCTGTGTTATAATCATTTCCTTCATATAGTCTTCCTTTTCATCTTATATTTTCTATATTGTGTATCTTCTATATTGTATATCTTCTATGTTATGTATCTTCTCTATTGTATAGATCTTCTATGTTATGCATCTTCTATGTTATGCATCTTCTATGTTGTATATCTTCTATGTTGTATATCTTCTATAATTATCTAGTTTCGTAACACATAAATGTGCTCAACCACAGTATTCTATTCGTCATCAGGTAGTTGCTACGGAGATTCTTCCCCTTTTTCTCATTGCTCCGTAGTCTTTCAGCACTATTTACGGAGCATTATGAATATATGTAAATATCTCCGTGATTTTTTGAAGTTCTGTACGGAGATTTTCCAATTAATTCATATTTTCTCCGTGAAAATTTTTGATATTTTACGGAGAAAATCACTTATATATGATATTGCTCCGTAATTATATCCATTTTTGTACGGAGCAATCAGTAGATAGAATCATTATCTCCGTACGGACCTGGATATTTTCACGGAGATATCAGTAGATAGATTCATTTTCTCCGTACGGACCTCGATAACCCTACGGAGATATCTCAAAAAAAATCTCATTTCTCCGTATAATAATGAAATCCAACAAAAATAAAGGCATCTACCCACAATCGTGAGTAGATGCCTTGGCTTAGAACCACTATTCGTCCTATAAAAATATACTTCCTTTAAATGATAAAATAACCGGCGTTTTTCCTGTACCAGAAAAACATTTCGCATCCAATAAAATTAGATATTATAATTAGATGTTGAAATCTCCGCTTACCTTACCGTTGATTACATAGTAAACCTTGCTTTCTTCAGGCTTAACGTAAAGCTCAACAGTCTTGAAATCTGCTGCTTTCTTTCCAAGGTCATAAGTCCAAACATCCTGAGCGATCTTTACAAGATCTTCCTGGCTGAATTCCTTACCAGCGAACTGAACAACAACCTTAACCTCAGACTTCTTTGCTGCCTTTGGAGCTTCTGCTTTCTTCTCAGCCTTTGGTGCTGCTGCCTTCTTCTCTGCCTTTGGTGCTGCTACTTTCTTTTCTGCCTTAGGTGCTGCTACCTTCTTCTCAGCCTTTGGTGCTGCTACTTTCTTCTCAGCCTTTGGAGCTTCTGCTTTCTTTTCAGCCTTTGGTGCTGCTGCCTTAACTTCTGCCTTAGGTGCTTCTGCCTTAACCTCTGCCTTAGGTGCTTCTGCCTTAACCTCAGCCTTTGGTGCTGCTGCTTTAACTTCTGCCTTAGGAGCAACCTTAACTTCTGCCTTTGGTGCTTCTACCTTTGCTTCAACCTTAACTTCCTTCTTCTCTGCCATAACACTTGTCTCCTTCTAGATTTAGTTTATGTATGAATTTAAGTACTTCCTTTTTTAAACAATGCATAGTCTATATCGAATTTTTTCAAAAGTCAACCCCACAATCCAAGGATTTTCCTTGATTTATGGGGTTTTTTAGTGTTTTTATGAAAATATTTTACAAAAAGCAAAATTCTGCGATTAAAACAAAGCCCGCAAGAAGGATTCTGTACCAACCAAAAATCTGGAAATCATGCTTCTTAATATAGTCCATAAGAAGCTTAACAACCAGCATGGAAACCACAAAACTTACAATGGTTCCTACGAACAAAACTGCAAGTTCCATGGCAGAAAAATCAAATCCAAACTTCACTACCTTGAGTAAGCTTGCTCCAAACATAACAGGAATACCGAGGAAGAAAGTAAACTCTGCTGCAGTCTTTCTGGAGATTCCGATGAGGATGGCACCAAGAATGGTTGCTCCTGATCTGGAAGTACCGGGAAGCGCTGCTGCAACTAACTGACACATACCAATGATGAACGCTGCCTGATAAGTAATATCAGAAACACTGTTTACCTTGGCTTCCATCTTTTTATTCTTTCTTTCTACTATAATAAATAGTATACCGACAATCATCAGCATGGCTGCTACAATAACTACCTCTATCGTAACTCCTGTGTTACCGATTTTCTGCTTAAAAGCTTCTGAAACCGCATCATCAAAGACAAGACCGTAAACAATTGCAGGCACACAAGCGACCACAATCTTTACCCACATCCAAAAGGCATCCATGCTAAAGGCTACACCGCCCACACAAATATCCTTTTCTGACTTAATAATTCCGCCTTCCTTTTGAATGTGCTGATTCTTCTTTAAATAAAAGGGCCAAATCTTGTTCCAGAAAATAATAACAATGGCCATAATGGCGCCAAGCTGAATAACGACATCAAACATCTCGAAAAAGGTTTCCTTGGTTCCTTCAAAAGGAAGAAGCTGTTCCACCAAAATAAGATGTCCTGTACTGGAAACAGGAAGCCATTCTGTAATACCCTCTACAATACCGTAGATAATTGCCTTAATAATGTTCCACATGTATCTCTCCTCCCGGTGCTACTTATCTGTTAGGATACTCTGTCTCAACGAATTTACGTAAGGCAACCAAAGATCTCTCTACTTTTTCTGTATCAATACAATATGCCATTCTGAAGTATCCGGGTGCGCCAAAGCTGTCTCCGGGTACCAGAACTAAGTCATACTTTAATGCCTTCTGGCTAAATACCTTGGCATCCTCTTCCAAAGCCTTGGGGAAGATGTAAAAGGTTCCGCCGGGTTTTACTACGGTAAATCCAAGTTCTACAAGGCAATCGTAGATCAGGTTCATGTTGGTCTCATATACGCTTAAGTCTGAGGTCATATCCAAAACCTCTGCAACTGCAAGCTGAATAATAGAAGGAGGACAGTTATGTCCGATACCTCTGGAAATCTGACCACACATATTTACCATGGTTTCAGCATCCTTACATGCAGGATTGATTGCCACATATCCGATTCTTTCACCGGGAAGTGAAAGGGATTTAGAGAATGAGTAGCACATAATACAGTTATCATAATATGCGCTGACACAAGGATTTATAACTCCCTCAAATACGATTTCTCTGTATGGCTCATCGGAAATAATATAAATATCATGTCCGTATTCCTTGCTCTTCTCAGTTAAAACCTGTGCCAGTCTTTTAATGGTCTCTTCTGAATAAACAATACCGGATGGATTGTTTGGCGTATTGATTAAAACTGCCATGGTCTTTTCGTTCAGCATTTCTTCGAAAGCTTCGAAGTTAATCTGGAAGTCTACGGTCTGTGCAGGAACCACCTTTAATACTGCACCGGACAAATCTATATAGGGATGATATTCAGGGAAAAATGGCGCAAAGGTCAACACTTCATCCCCGGGAACGGTAATAAGTCTTACTGCATGGGCAATAGCACCTGCCGCACCACTTGTCATGAAAATGTGCTTTCCTTCATAAGGAACACCGAATCTCTTCTTTAAGGAAGCTGCAATTGCTTCTCTTACTGAGGTAATACCAAGGCTGGGACTATAGCCATGAAGTTCTCCGCTGGTTTTTGTCTGAAGCATTTTAATCATTTTATCAGTAAATTCCTGGGGAACGGGAACGGAAGGATTACCAAGGCTGTAATCAAAAACGTTCTCATATCCGATCTCTGCTCCTCTTGCAGTTGCAAACTCTGACAACTGACGAATAACAGATTTTCCACCTAACATATCTTTATATTTCTGTACTAACATTTGAAATACGGTCCAATGTATCAAATATATTGTGATTTACTAAGGCCATCACAATATACGAATTGGATTTTCCTTTCCTAATTTTATGTTCTGTATAGGTAAAATTTCCCATCCAGAAACACATGTTAACATAGTAGAACATTTTTAGAAGATATGCAAGACAAACCACCTTGCTTTTTCCGTAACCGCTTCTTAGATTGCCCCAAGGCTTTGTTTTGTTAAACTTTGCATTTTCTGCATATTAAGAATTCATAAAGTGCTAGATTTCACATTGGTTTTTAGCTTTGTCCATGATAATATAATTCATAACATGATAACAATCTTTACTCAAACGCTTTTCTTATTACTAATATAAAGAAATACAAAAGCAGAAAGGACGATTATGAAAGATTCATTCAGAAATCAAAAAAATGGATTCGAAACCATGGGAAGTAATTTCAGCTTCACTTCCAAACCGGATCCGGCATTAGTAAAGAAAGGAAAAAGCTTTTTCGGTCTTGGAATTGTGGTGCTGATTCTATTAATTCTTGCCTTCAATTCCACCTATGAAATCGGAGAACAGGAGCAAGGTGTATTGGTTACCTTCGGTCAGGCTTCTCCCGTTACAGAATCCGGCTTGCACTTCAAGATTCCTTTTGTACAAAGTATCAAAAAGGTAAACACCACGATTCAGGGCCTGTCCATCGGATATGATTCCACCACCAATATCAGTAATCCTGACGAATCCTTAATGATTACCAAGGATTACAACTTTGTAAATGTGGACTTTTTCATTGAATATCGTTTTTCCGATCCTGTAAAAGCTGTCTATGCTTCTGAGGATCCCGTCAACATCTTAAAAAATGTTTCCCAGAGCTGTATCCGTTCCGTAATCGGCAGCTATCCTGTTGATGAAGTTTTAACTACAAAGAAAAATGAGATTCAGACCAAAATTAAGGAAATGATTGTGGAACGTCTTGAAAAACAGGACATTGGTATCCAGTTAGTCAACATTACTATTCAGGATTCCGAACCACCAACAGAAGAAGTTATGGAAGCTTTTAAGGCTGTAGAAACAGCAAAGCAGGGAAAGGAAACCTCCCTCAACAACGCTTATAAATATCAGAGTGAGCAGATTCCTACAGCTACCGCGAAGGCAGACCGTATCCTAAAGGATGCTGAAGCACAGAAGATTCAGCGTATCAATGAGGCCAATGCACAGGTTGCACGTTTCAATGCACTCTACGAGGAATATATCAAAAATCCTACCGTTACCAAGGAGCGTATGTTCTACGAAACCATGGAAGATATTTTACCTGAACTTAAGGTGATTATCGAGGGCAGTGGCGATACACAGACCATTTACCCCATTGAATCCTTTGTTCAGCCTGCAGCTGAAGAAGAATAGAACAGAAAGGATGTATGAATATGAAGAAAAGATATTATGTAATAGCATTTATTCTTGTTTTCCTTTTCATTCTGTCTGAAAGCTGCTTCGTTGTAACCAACGAGAACGAATACAGCTTGATCAGACAATTTGGAAAGATTGACCACATTGAGACCCAGGCCGGCATCAGTTTTAAGATTCCTTTTATCCAGACCGTTGATAAGCTTCCCAAGGAGGTACTTTTATATGACCTTTCTCCTTCGGACGTTATTACCAGTGATAAAAAGACCATGATTTGTGACAGCTACGTATTGTGGAGAATCTCCGATCCCCGCTTATTTGCGCAGACCCTGAATGGTTCTGTTGCCAATGCAGAGGCACGTTTGGATACAAGCATCTACAACTCCACCAAGAATGTAATTTCTTCCATCAAACAGGAAGAGGTCATCAGTGGAAGAAGCGGCAATTTATCACAGGACATCATTAATAATATCGGTGGCAACCTAGATCAGTATGGTATCGAGATTTTAGCATTTGAAACCAAGCGTTTAGATCTTCCCAGTGACAACAAGGCTGCTGTATATGAGCGTATGATTTCAGAACGTGACAAAATTGCAGCTACCTACACTGCCGAGGGTAATTCGGAGGCGCAGATTATTCGTAATGATACCGACCTTGAAGTATCCAAGACCCTTTCCGAGGCAGAAAAGGAAGCGCAGATTACTATTGCGGAAGGCGAAGCTGAATACATGCGTATTCTCTCTGAGGCCTACAACGATGAATCCAAGCAGGATTTCTATTCCTTCGTAAGAAGTCTTGATGCTGCCAAGGCAGCCATGACCGGCAATAACAAAACCTTGATTCTTACCAAGGATTCTCCTATTGCACAGATTTTCTACGGAAAATAAACCTAACTACAAAACCTCATTTGCTCGAATTGTTCCTGTGGCAAATGAGGTTTTTATTATGAAATACACTCAGTTTAGTGCAAAAACCAATACTATAAATTCGCATGTTTCACCATTCTGCGTGAGTTCTCTTGTTTTTTTACGGACAAATCCAAGGCCTTCCAATAGATGCAAGGAAACCTTATTCTTAGGATGCACAAAGGCCTGGATTTCTTCATACCCAAAATATTCTTTTCCATAGGAAAGAATGGCTTTGATGACTTCTGTGGCAATATGCTGTCCCTGCCATTCTTTGGCAATCACAAAGCCTACCTCCGGCAAGGCTTCTTCGTCTCTAACCGCTATGCCGGCACGGCCAATAACTTCTCCTGTCTCTTTGGATAAAACTGTCCATATGCCATGCTCATAAAATTCATAAACAAACTTTTTGTAGTCCTTGGCATATTGGATTTCTGCCTCTTTTGTGGGAAAAAGCTTTTCTGTATATGCCGTAATGGATTCCTCTGCATAGATTCGAAAGAAGTCCTCTACATCCGCTTCTGTGGTTTCCCGTAACACGCATCTGTCTGTTTCCAGTATAAACCAGGGCAAATCCCTGAAACGTCTGTAAATACGTTCTAAGTATTCCGTATCAAGCTCCTGAATATTTTCCATGGCGTAACGTACATTTGAAAAATGTAGGGTTCTGTTTTTGTCATGAAAAAAGACAAGCACCGGAAGGCCTCTTTCCTGCAGAATTAAGTGGGCGGCAGGAGAATCAACGATATATAAAACATTTTGAGTGTTTTCTATACATGTCATTTCATTTCTCTGTTTCCAACAATCATTCTGCCTTGCGAAATTGTCCAATTCTATTGCCGGATGAAAGCCAATTGTAATATGATTCGTTTTTAAATCCATGACAATGTTGGTAAACTGCCCCGCCATTTCTTCAAACTCTAAATATACCTCTACCCTATGTAGTGCCATCTCCATTTGCTTCACAGCTTCAACCTCTTTCTGCCAAATCAAAATCGTTCATATCTCATCTTTCCGTAAATGCCTTGTCTACTTGTCGCTATCATGTCTTTTCATGCTAGTCGTGTCTATTTGCCGCTGTCATGTCTTTTCATATATGTCCAGTTTATTCGCACATGTCATTCCTATTCACACATGTCATTTTTCTTTGTACATGTCATTTCTCTTTGCACCCGTCATTTCTCTTTGTACCCGTCATAACGGAGGTCCTACAATCAACACTTTACGTTATCTTCATTTTGCGATATTATACAATTATTGTGGAGTATATGTCAAAATACTCCTTAGCTTAGATCTAAATAGATTAGAGCTTTCATTTTATTAACAGAAAGGTGTAAAAATATGGCACAGAATCCTATCGTAACAATTACCATGAATAATGGTGATGTAATCAAATGTGAACTTTATCCTGAAATCGCTCCTGAAAGTGTTAACAACTTCATCAGCTTGATTCAGAAGAACTTCTATGATGGCTTGATTTTCCACAGAGTAATCAAGGGCTTCATGATTCAGGGCGGATGTCCTCAGGGCGTTGGTACCGGAAATCCCGGATACAGCATCAAGGGCGAATTTGCTCAGAATGGTTTTGAAAATAACTTAAAGCATACCGCCGGTGTTCTTTCTATGGCAAGAAGCATGTTCCCTGATTCTGCAGGATCACAGTTCTTTATTATGCACAAGGATGCTCCTCACTTGGATGGTGGCTATGCAGCATTCGGTAAGGTTATTGAAGGAATGGAAAATGTTAACAAAATTGCAGAAACCCAGACCGACTACTCTGACAGACCTTTAGAGAAGCAGCAGATTAAGACCATCACCGTTGATACCTTCGGTGTTGATTATCCTGAACCAAACAAACTTCCTAGAATGTAGATCCCTCCTTCGCAGGTGGCTCGATGAAAATATTTTATGCCGACACGCTTTCGCTCTACATTTCACGTAACGGATACTAACAAATTTTCATCACTTCGCTTGAAAATTTGAAGTACCGACGTGAAATCAAGGTCTGCATAAAGATATTTTCATCTTCCCTCCCGCGCTGGAGGGATTTTTCATAACCAGTTCACAATCCATTTCACATTTTATTCATAATCATTTTCATATTTTATTCACAATTCATTTCATATTCTGTTCATATTCTCTTCAATCCTTGTTTATAAACCGAAAACGATTACCGAAAACGTTTCAGTATTTACATTTTGTTCATAATTACTTTAATAAACGTTTAAGAAACAAACATTTTTTGTCCAAATCCATAGGGTATATTAATATCATAAAGAACAACACAACAGATTCTTGATAGAGGAACTGTTGAAATAATTTTTTATAATAATAACCGCCAAGGTTTTAAACCTTGGCAACCTCTCAAAAGTATCAGTTAATTTGATTAATAACTGTTCATAATAAATTTTCATAATAACTGCCAAGATATTAAATCTTGGCAACCTCCCAAAAACATCAGTTAATTTGATTAATAACTGTTCATAATAAATTTTTCATAATAATTGGCCAAGGAAATTTATTTTTCTTGGCCTTCTCTCCGCCCAAAATTCCTAAACACCGACCTATAGACAGTAATACCTGCGTTTCGGCGGGGTTTTCCCTGCTTTTACTTCTATTATCTCCTTAAAACACCGACCTATAGCCGGGGAAACATGTATTTCGGCGGGGTTTTCTCTTCTTTTACTTCTATTATTTCCTTAAAACACCGACCTATAGACAGTAAAACCTACGTTTCGGCGGGGTTTTCTCTTCTTTTACTTCTATTATCTCCTTAAAACACCGACCTACAGCAAGTAAAGCCTGCGTTTCGGCGGGGTTTTCTCTGCTGTTACTTCCTATTATCTCCTTAAAACACCGACCTACAGCAAGTAATACCTGCGTTTCGGCGGGGGATTCTCTGCTTTTACTTCTATCATCTCCTTAAAACACCGACCTATAGACAGTAATACCTGCGTTTCGGCGGGGTTTTCTCTGCTTTTACTTCTATTATTTCCTTAAAACACCGACCTATAGACAGTAATACCTGCGTTTCGGCGGGGTTTTCCCTTCTTTTACTTCTATTATCTCCTTAAAACACCGACCTATAGACTGTAAAGCCTGCGTTTCGGCGGGGTTAAATGCATATTAATCCCGGCATATTAATCCCGACATATTAATCCCTGCATATTAATCCCGGCATATTAGTCTGCATATTAGTCTGCGTATAGTCTACGTATATTCTACATATATTCCACGTATATTCTGCGTATATTCTACATATATTCTGCATATATTACATAGTCTGCATATATTGCATTTTATGTATAAAAAAGGGATGTGTGAAAATACCTTTCACACATCCCTTATATCTGCAATTATTATATTCTGGAGCTATAAAACCAAATTCTATGTACTCAGAATTAAGCCTGTCCAACAGATCCGAATAATTCCATCTTCTCTTTAACAGTTGCCTTGATTGCTTCGAAACCAGGAGCAAGAAGCTTACGAGGGTCAAATCCCTTACCTTCAAGATCCTTACCAGCTTCGATGTACTTACGTGTAGCATCCTGGAATGCAAGCTGACACTCTGTGTTAACATTGATTTTAGATACACCAAGGTCAATTGCCTTCTTAATCATATCAGCAGGAATTCCTGTACCACCGTGAAGAACGAGAGGAAGAATTCCTGTTTCCTTCTGAACTGCATCAAGAGTTTCAAAGCTAAGACCTGCCCAGTTTGCAGGATATTTTCCGTGAATGTTACCGATACCTGCTGCAAGGAAGTCTACTCCAAGATCAGCAATCATCTTACATTCCTTAGGATCTGCGCATTCGCCCATACCTACAACACCATCTTCTTCTCCACCGATTGAACCAACTTCTGCTTCGATAGAAAGTCCCTTACCATGAGCTGCCTTAACAAGCTCAGTAGTCTTTGCAATATTCTCATCGATAGGATAGTGAGAACCATCAAACATTACTGAAGAGAAACCAGCTTCAATACACTTATAACATCCTTCATATGAACCGTGATCAAGATGAAGAGCTACAGGAACATCAATATCAAGACCCTTTAAAAGTCCGTTTACCATACCAACAACGGTATCGTAACCACCCATGTATTTACCTGCACCTTCAGATACACCAAGAATTACAGGGCTCTTAAGCTCTTTAGCGGTCATAAGGATTGCCTTTGTCCACTCTAAGTTGTTGATGTTGAACTGACCAACTGCATAGTGTCCTGCTTTTGCTTTTTTAAGCATTTCTGTTGCTGAAACTAACATTGTAACTACCTCCAAATTTCATTTTCGTTAACATATATAGTATAAACTATTACGTCCCAATTGTTAAGAAAAAACTTATTCAGCTTTTCCTGTTAAATAATCTGCGATGGCACCTGCTGCGTCGTTCTCATCTACGCCATCTGCACTGATATCAACCTTCTCACCGTTGTTAAGACCAAGACTCATCATGCCCATGATGCTCTTTGCATTAACTCTTTTTCCTTCGGACTCAAGGTAAATCTTACTTTCAAACTTGCTGGCAACCTGTACAAGCATTGCTACCAATCTTGCTTCCAAACCACTGCTGAGCTGAATTTCAACTGACTGATTTCTCATAATTTCTCCTTTTCTCCTCTGTCAAAGTATCTCTTTTCAGAGACCAATGACCATAAAACATTACTTCTTTTGCTGCTCTATAACAAACGCTGCGCGTTTATTTTTCAAATATAAAATTAAGGCTTTTACTCCTCCACATGAATTCCCATCTCCGTGCGTAGCTTTTCTGCCATTTCACTAAGCTTACGAAGTCTGTGGTTTACACCGGACTTACCTACAGGCGGATCTAAGTTTTCACCCAGCTCCTTTAATGGGGCTTCAGGAAGCTCAAGTCTCACCTCTGCTATCTCCTCTAACTGAGGGGGCAGGTTCTGAAATCCGTAGTGCTCCTTCAAAAATAGGATATCTTCGATCTGTCTGGATGCCGCATTTACCGTCTTGGTAATATTGGCGGTCTCACAGTTGACCTTACGATTTACGGAATTTCTCATATCCTTTAATATTCTCAAATTTTCAAGCTTCATAAGTGCAATATGGGCTTCCATAATATTTAAAAGGTCCACAATTGCTTCGCTTTCCTTGATGTACACTACATGGTATTTCTTACGAAGCACGATTTTGGCTTCGATTCCATAATCCCCAATCAGCTGCCGAAGCTGCTCCGCTTTCTCCTCGTCGGTACACACAAACTCCATATGATAACCCTTGCTGGGATCACTGATGGAGCCGACACATAGGAATGCACCTCGTAAAAAAGCACGCTTACAACAGGCATTTTTCACTAAAAGAGGACTCATGGCACCCTTAAGGTCACCATATTTTTGGAAGATTCCTTCCATTACATCATGTTCTATTTGAAAACTATCACTAATATTATATGCTTTTTTTAATAATGTAAAGCATTTTCTTAAAACGTTTTCATTTTCAATCTGAAAACCTATGGAAAATTTTCCCTCTGCATTCTGTCCATATTGCCCCGCAAAGCTAAGGTCTGCAGCAAGTTCCGCAAGAAGACAATGTCTGGCAGAGGGAATATGTCCTGCCAATTCTTCCTTTACTTCTGCTGAAAAAGACATTTATACTCCTCTTTTATCCACATCTCTGTGATAGATAGTGGCTCCATATTCACTTGTTTTTAATCTCTTGTACAACTCATTGGCAATGGTAACACTTCTGTGCTTTCCTCCGGTACAGCCAATGGCTACCACCAAACGATATTTGCCTTCCTTGATATAGTTGGGCAAAAGGAATGTTAGCATATCATATAATCGGTCCAAAAATTCCTGTGTTTCCGGAAAAGAAAGGACATAATCCTGAACCTCTTTATCATTTCCGGTTTTGAATTTCAAATCATCAATATAAAAGGGGTTGGGAAGAAATCTTACATCAAACATCAGATCCGCATCCACAGGGACCCCCTTTTTAAAACCAAAACTCATAACATTCACTATCAAATTGTGATAGTTTTCATCGTGCACAAAGATTCCATCAATCTCTTCCTTCAGCTCTCTGGTCAAAAGATTAGAGGTATCAATGATGTAGTCAGCGATTTTACGCATTTTTTCCAAAACCTTACGTTCCTTGTCTACACCCTCCTCTATTCTTCCTTCTGCGGAAAGTGGATGCACTCTTCTGCTTTCCTTGTAACGCTTAATAAGTGTGTCATTGTTAGACTCAAGGAAAAGAATCTCTACATTGCTCTGCACTTCCTTTAAGCTACGAATGGTTTCTGTTGCATCCTCAAAGGAAGAGTCCGCACGTACATCCAGTCCAAGAGCGACCTTGGAAATTTCATTACCCGGCATAGCAATCAATTCTGTAAATTTAGGGATCAAAGATACCGGCAGGTTATCTACACAATAGTAGCCCGCATCCTCTAACATCTTTAATGCTGTTCTTTTTCCTGCACCGCTCATACCGGTTACAATTACAAATCTCATGACTATGCACCCTTTTCTTCTGTCTTACTATACTAACCAATGTACTGCTTTTTGTTGCATTACATCTGTTTTCCGTAAATATCATTCATTTACTTTGTGCCTGAGATTATCCTTCTCTCACTTTACACAAATCACTTCCGGCTCAAGCTTCACCTGAAACTGTTCCCAGACCTTATTTTGAACATCTGCCATAAGCGTCTGCACATCCTTGCAGCTGGCTTCTCCCACATTTACCACAAAGCCACTGTGTTTTTCAGACACTACCGCGTCTCCGACCCTGTAGCCCTTTAAGCCTGCCTGCTCAATCAGGGCCGCTGCAAAATACCCTTCCGGTCTCTTAAATGTAGATCCCGCACTGGGGTATTCTAGGGGCTGCTTTTCTTTTCGTTTATTTTGAAGTTCCTCCATGGTAGCTGCAATTGCAGCTCCATCTCCGGGAGCAAGTTCTATCTCTACTTCCGTAACAATATATGGCTTCTTTTTCAGAATACTGGTTCTGTATCCAAATTCCATGGCATCAACGGGCAGTGTAATCTCTTCCCCATCCTCTGTCAGCATGGTTACTCTCTTAATCACCTGACAAAGCTCTCCGCCATAGGCTCCGGCGTTCATTACCACACCGCCGCCAATGGTACCCGGAATTCCACCAGCAAACTCAAAGCCTGTAAGATGATGATCTCTGGCCACCCTAGCAATCTGGGCCATTAACGCTCCTGCCTTGGCCACAATTTTATTTCCATTACAGGTGATGTCCTGCATCTTGCCTGCGATATTCAGGATGACTCCCGAAAAACCTTCATCTGCAAATAAAAGATTACTACCGTTTCCTACGATATAATAGGGTACCTTTTCCGTTCTGAGAAGCTTTAGAAGTTCCTTTAGCTGTGCTGCATTTTCCACTGCTACAAAGCTTTCCGCTTCTCCTCCGATACGAAAGGTAGTATGTCTTTTCATGGGTTCCTGATATTTTATATTTTCTGATGGTACGATCTGTTCCATTTTTTTACGTACATCTTCTGTTAACATCACGATCCCCTTTCTAAACATTTTGAACATCTCTAAACTATTCTGATCTAAACCAATGCAATCAATACAATTCTGTCTTTTCTTGTCATGGATGATCGAAAAACGACATCCATTATGATTGATATCTTAATTTAAAACAAGTCCTGCTGCGCCGAAGATTCCGGCATCATTTCCAAGTGTTGCAAGTGCAAACTCAGCATTCTTGCATCCGTGGAATGCATATTTTTCATATGCAGGACGAATATAATCAAATAAAATATTACCGGCCTTGCTTACACCGCCACCGATAACGAAGATTTCAGGGTTTGCAACTGCCGCTACCATCGCAAGTCCCTTACCCAGAATCTCACCAAACTGCTGTGCAACTTCAATTGCAAGCTCATCTCCTGCCTTAACTGCATCAAATACAGCCTTGGCTGAGATTTCGCCATTACGAAGCACACTTTCCTTGTCATCCTTCTGAAGACGACGATTGGTTAATCTTACGATACCTGTTGCAGAGGTATACTGCTCAAGACATCCCTTGTTCTTACATCCGCAGCTCTCGGTTTCATCATCCATCATATGAATGTGTCCGATCTCACCGCCGGCACCGGTTGCACCGGTAAGAATCTGGCCGTTCACGATGATACCACCGCCAACGCCGGTTCCCAATGTAACTGCAACCATATCCTTGTGGCCCTTGCCACCGCCCTGCCACATTTCACCAAATGCAGCAACGTTGGCATCGTTGGCAGCCTTTACAGGAAGATTTAAATATTCTGAAAGAACCTCAGGGATGTTGAATACGCCCCATCCAAGGTTTACTGCTTTGTACACGGTACCATTTGCATCAATCGGTCCGGGAGCACCTACGCCCACACCAACCACATCTGCTTTATCAATATTTTTGTTCTTTAAAGTCTCTTCAATGCTTTTTGCAACATCCTTTAAGATGTTTTCTCCATTGTTATCCTTTACAGTAGAAATCTCCCACTTATCCAAAACCTCTCCCTTGTCAGAAAAGATTCCCATTTTAACTGTAGTTCCTCCAATATCTACACCGAATGCGTACTTACCCATAGTTACCTCCATTTGTTTCTTCCTATATTTCTATATTCTTCGTAAAATAATATTCTCTTTAGAAGCTAAAATTTTACTCTTCTTCCTCGCGCTTTCTTGCCAAAGAGTTCTGTACACGAGTATATAATTCCTGTGCTGCATTGTAACCCATCTTTTTCTGACGATGGTTAACCGCAGCAGACTCACAGATTACTGCCAAGTTACGGCCCGGACGAATAGGAATATTGTGGCAGACTACTTTGTTGCCCAAATATTCGATATAGTTATCTTCCAAACCAAGTCTGTCATATTCCTTTTCCTTGTCCCAGTCTTCCAGACAGATTACAAGGTCAATAGACTGTGTATCCTTTACAGAAGATGCACCAAACAAAGCCTTTACATCTACGATACCGATACCACGAAGCTCGATAAAGTGCTTGGTAACATCCGGTGCGGTACCAATTAAGGTATCATCACTTACCTTTCTGATTTCAACGACGTCATCGGTGACAAGACGATGTCCACGCTTAATAAGCTCCAGCGCCGCCTCTGACTTACCGATACCACTTTCACCGGTAATCATGACACCTTCACCATAAACATCCACCAATACACCATGAATGGAAATACAGGGTGCCAGCTGTACATTTAACCATCTGATAGTTTCTGCCATGAAGGAAGAGGTTGATTTCTTGGAAGAAAGTACAGGAATGTTGTGCTTTCTTGCCACATCCATAAAGATATCATCGGGCTTCATTTCTCTACAGAATACAATGCCTGGAATGTCATAGGACATCAATTTTTCGTAGATTTCTCTCTTTTTATCTACATCAGTAATTCCCTCTAAGTAAGTATATTCTACGAAACCGATAATCTGTAATCTAGCCGCATCAAAATGCTCATAATATCCAGCCAGCTGAAGCGCAGGTCTGTTAATATCCGGAAGCTTGATTTTGCTCTTGCTTACATCGATTTCCGGTGTAAGATTTTCCAGTTTCATTTTTTCTATTAATCTGTTTAATGCTACACTTGCCATACAACACCCTACCTTTTTTATTTTCTCTTATGTTACCCAAATTACTTCATACCTTACCAGATGTATATTATCATATATTTCATTCCTAAAGCAATCCTTCACATTAAGATATAAAATTAATATTATGGCTAATACTTCTTCGATTACAATACATCTAACATCTCTGTTATTTCCTTTAAGATATTACAAACATATTGCCTTTGACGTTCATCAAACATTTGAATTGTTAATGTTAACTTTTCATCCTCTTTTCCCTTGTTTTTTCCAGTCATAATGTAATCACAATTCACTTCTAGTGCTTTGCATATTTTAATCAAGACTCCTGCCGAAAACCCTTTCTTTCCGGTTTCAATTTCATATAAAAATTTGGAAGATATAGATGCCATTTCTGCAAGACACTCTCTCGAATATCCATGTATCGTCCGCGCAATCATAATACGTTCTCCTGCCATTTTATATATTTTTTTCATAAGTAATGATTCCTCCCTAACACATCACACTTGTTATTCCTCATCAATAACTCAGTTCAAAAGGAACCATACAATTTTACTCATCCCCTTATGAAAATCATAAAAATATAACTTAACTCTTCTTCTGCTTTACCCAACATGGAATAATCATATGTTTTTTCACCAAACAGTAATTTCAGTTTCCTTTTTTTACATTTAAATTTTTCTGCCCAGTTTTTCTTAGTTTGTCACTTACAATCATAAAAAATGATTGAAGCGGAGGATTAATATGAAGATTAATATTGAAAACCCTGAATATCAAAAAAAACTAAAAATCTACTATTTAAAATGTTTATTCTCGGAACTAAGTAAAATTGTTATTTTTTTTGTTTTCTTTTTTTTAACTAAACAACAACTAGAATATTGGGTTGCTTTGTTTGCCCTCATGCTTTTAAGAAGCATAGGCGGGGGACTTCATTTTAAACATTATCTTAGTTGTTTATTTGTTAGCTTTCTTTTTTTATACGTAAGTATATTGCTTAGCAATCTGTTACATGTTACTCCTAACACGAAATCTCTATTGCTGATCCTGAGCGGGATTTATGGCTATTATCTAGTTCCTATTACTTCGTCAAATCGTCCACCTGCAACTGGTAGGCAGATTATTAAATGTAAGTATAGAACACTGATTATTATATTGTTGTTTTCAAATTTGATATATTTCTGTCCTAATGAAATCATAACTGACATATGTTTTTGGACAGTAATATTACATATCATTCAACTAACCATAGCAAAATGGATTCATAAGGAGGTGAAGCGAAATGAACGATTGGGGAACTAGATTTGATGTTATCAGCCTTATTTTCTTTGGCGAGCCAAAACATCCAGCATTAGAGGACTAATTAGAATATTCTTCCTCACAAGAAAGCTGTTTTCTACATTTTAGAAAACAGCTTTTTTCATATGCTGGTTTACATTTTCTTTCCTATGTTCTTTTTATTCTTTAGATAATCGATTATCAAATATCAAAAATAAAAACAAGGAGGAAATTATATGTCTATTGTTAAAGTAAATCGAAGTGGTCATAATCATATGATTTGTCTTACTGATGCAATGAACCCAAATGAACAAATTGGAACCCTATATAACAATGAAGTGTTTACATGGGTAAATGCTTCACCTGGCAATGGTTGGGGATATTCCGTACATGGAATCGCATTTAGAGCAAGTGATGGTACCATGAAACATGGTTGGATTTCAGAAACAAATGGAGTTTTAGATACTAATATTTGTTCTCTTGCCAAATTCACAAAAATAGTTGATGGTGTTACTTATTATGGTTTCAAATTGCGCCGTAATGAAGAACTCTATACTAGTTCTGGTGTTCCACTTTCATATCAAGCGCAGAAAGATTTACATGTACTATGCAGGAGTTCAACCGGAGGTAGCACAATGCATAATTTATTATCCGTATATTATATCGAAACAGGTGTTGGCACCAATCTGTACAAACATATTATATATGGAAATAATGCATTTATTGATATTGGGTATGACAAAGGATCCATGTTTAATTCAAATGCATCCTTAATTGGAAATATGTAAATTAACATTTAATTTCAAAAGCGGCATTCCCTTTATATTGAGGAATACCGCTTTCTTTTATATCTTCTATTTATTCATTTTTTCTATCTTATATAAGCATTTATTTTCATCAAAGTACAAAGTATACTCTTCGTAGTTTGCAACAATCATTGTAGACACAAGTTCATCTGTTCCCTCTACAGGTGCCAATATTTCATTAAATTCAATGTTGCTTTTCTGTAAAAAATCAATTACCTCTTGCATGGTCATCCCAGTCTGCAGTTCGTTCATGCATGCCTGACAATAATCATCGGTATATTCCATGGTTTTGATAGACACAAATTGATCCGAATATCTTTCTGTGCTTTCTTCTTCTAAATCACCTGTTAGTTCTATTGTCTTGTGCTTATTTCCTAAATCCACTCCGGCTGCCAGAATTGTTCCGTCTTTTAATCTAGCAAATATATTGTTATCATAACAGTTTTGATAATTGGAAGTATTATATGTAGCTCCTCTTTCGTCCATTCTCTCAACCCAGACCATATCCACTCCATCCAAAACCTTGGTTGGTACACGAACATAATCATCGTCGCTGATTGCTACACCACAATCACCAAATATATTTAATCCCCAAGTATAGAGTTCTCCCTTTGATGTGATGGCTGCTCCATGAAACTCACCATTTACAGCATAAATACAATCTTCAAGAATCATCTTGGGAGAATTATATAGGATTTTGGCTGGATTAGTTTCGTCTTCTTCACTCTTCCAGTAGGAGTTCATTCCCCTATAAGGATCGTATTTTGTCGCACTGGTGAAACGATATTCACCCCACCACCATACTGTTCCATCCTGTTTCAATACCATAATAGAATCCCGGCCTGCACTGGCATATGCTACTTCATCCATAAGAAGCACCGGCTCTACAACAACGTCATAATCCTGATCTTGATAACACTCCACGTAAGGTTGTCCCAAAAGACCCAAACGATTTGAACCCATACCATAAAGTTTATTATCCCCTGTTTGATATATCACAAAATATCCATTTTGTGATGCATCCACAGATATTACATTTTCTGCAATTTTCACAGGTTCTACGTGATATTCCAGGTCTTTGTCTCTTTCCATTCCCAGCTGTCCATAACTATTAAGTCCCTTTCCCCATAGAACATTTTCATCATCAATATAAAATTGATTTGTAGGTGTTGTTCGATTTCTGCAATACTTCGATTCTATAGAAAACTCTTCTTGCTTTATATCAGACTCTGAAAAAAACAACTCCTGGCTTTGTTCCTGTAACACCGTCGATTCCATTGTACTTTCCTCAGAAATCGCTTCCGGAGTCTTTGCCTGACATCCCATTAAAAGTAAACTTAATAATATTAATCCTTGTTTTCTCACTGTTTTATCCTCGAAAATCTTCTGAAACTTATAATTACCCTTTTCAATATAGCATTTTCATATATTATAAGCAATACAATTTCTACCATCAGTATTCAAAAAAACAAGACTATTGTACAACATCAATAGCCTTGCTTTTTAAGATTCACTTCAATTAAGAAATAATAATCGTTGTCCTCTTTTATATTATTTACATAGATCTCATCTTTGTAATTATTTACCAGCTCCTTCACGCGGTATAGTCCTAATCCTCTATCTTTTCCCTTTGTGCTATATCCTTTCATAAAAAATTTCTCAATTTCACTGCTCTTTATATATTCCGATATATTTTTCACTTGAAAAGATACTTTGTCTGAATATTCTGTAAAATATAGTCCTATGTATTTACGCGAGAGGGCACTTACTTTTTCTTCTGCATTATTGATAATAATCCCTAACATTTCTATTATTTCGTATAAAGGCATATTGCATTCTGCTTGATCTATATTCACTTTATATTCAATATCAATTCCTGAATTCTCTAAATGAATACATTTTTCATATATATAACCTGCCAGAATAGAATTGTTACACCTGGTCAAAATCGAGATATGTTTATTATTTTCCTCGATTATTCCACAGTATTCCCTTTGCATATTAACTAATTCCTCATACGATTGAGTGAGTAGATGCATGCTATATACACATCCTAACTGATTTTTAAAATCGTGTTGTCGTTTTCTGACCTCATCAATTAATCCAGCGTATGCAGAGGTATAAACCTCTTGAATTTTAAGCGCATTGTTCTTACTTTTTATTTCATACTCACTTTTTTGCAATTTAAATGCGAAAGAAAAAATACCAAGGCCTAAGCCCCATATTATAACAGAAGTAAAATTTATCTTTGATTGATAAAAATTATAATTAACAATTACTCCGCTTAGTGCTAGCACACATGAAAAAATGCAGGTCCAAAACAGAATATTTTTTGCAATACTTTTCTTTATTAATACATATCTAAATAAATATATCACGATTACCAAAGCAGCCGTTACACTACTGGCAACAAGCGAATTCATTTTACATCCCAATTTATCCTGCACAATTACAACTAAGCAAGTTCCTAATGCTTCCAACACTCCTAGCATTGACAGACTTAGCAAATACAAAACAATTGTTTTCCCAATTGTTTTTTGAAAGTATAATATGCAAAATATAAATAATAACATGTAAACCACTGCCATCCAGGCAATATGAAGTACCCGAATATTTATCAAATAGAACATTAAACTTACGCAAATAATAAATCCTGCAACCTTTTTGTCCAACTTGAATTTTTTCCCAAAAAACAAGGAAACACAAACAAAGATTAGAATTTCTTCCAAAACTATTGTTAAAATCAAACTAACACTATTCATTTTCCATTTTTCTTTTGAACTCTCTTCTCATTATAATTCCCAATTCAATTGCTTTTTCCATATGCTTCATTTTTATATAACGGTTTGTATAATCAATACTCTCAATAAAGTTTTTGTTTACAATCGAATATCTGCTGCATTGAATAAAACAATCTGCATCTAATTCCTGCAAAATCTTCTCACATGTTTTATATGGCATTTCCAAAATATCATCCACACAATGTATCGTTACTCGTCTTCTATTATTTTCAATGCATATTATTTCACTTATACATTTTGAATATACGATACCATCATTTCTAAAATAAATATTCTTATTTTGATCTGCCATCATTGGAAATTTTAACGCATTGGTTATAGTATTCGCTACTTTTTTAATATCAAAAGGTTTTTCAATGTACTCATAACAATGTAATTGACTATATGAAAAGAGTTTAGGATCCTCCAACGACGTTATGAAAATAATTGGTACAAACTGATATCTCGATATTCCACGTAACTCCTGAGCAAAAAATAAACCCGATACATCACCGGGCTTATCTGTGGATAAAATAATATCTATCAAAAACAAGTCAATTCTGTTTTCCATTGCAATCGCATAAGCAGAAGAAACTTCATCCGCGCTAAATATAATGACATCCTGTTGAATATCCTGAACCATTTTCTGAAGCACTTGCAAATGAGCAATGTTATCTTCAACTATTAATATTTTCCTTGTCATAATGCTTCCCTAAAACACAAAATCTCATCCAGGATTTTATTTATTTTTTTCATTTCCTCATCTGCATCTTTTTTCGACTGTGTGTATCCCTTTTTGCCTTCTATATACTGGGTAAATAATTTCAAAAATATAAGCAGTCTTTTCTCTTCCGAAAACAACTGGATTTTCTCCCATACGTCCGCTTCATCGGGCTCCTCTCCAAATATGATAAAGTCCGAAGAAATACCAATCCTCTTCATTCTCTTTAATCCATTAACAGAAATCTGATTATCTCCACTTTCTATTTTCTTGTAGGCCGAGACTGTTATACCCAAAAGTTCTGAAAAACGTTCCTGCGTATATCCTAACCTAATACGAGTTTCTTTCAACCTTTTTGCTATATGCTCTTTATCATCTAAAATGCAATCAGTAGACATAAAATCAACCCTTCATATAAGTATACTCCATACTAATTTACCCTTGTAAGCCAATATTATCCAGTCACTGGCAGTATACCCTTGGTGTACTTTCAGGGGTCGAATTGTCAGTAAAGTTCTAAATAACACCTTAGTCCTCTTTTTTCTCAATTTCGTCTTTTAGGTCTATTAATATTCTACATACAAATTTAGGCAATTTCACCCCCAGTCTTCCAACATTCTCCATAATAGAGAGCATTTCATTCAAAATAATCCATACTGTCACTAAAACTGCAAAATATGTTTTTGAATTGAAATCAAGTCCAATTTCATTGGCTATTTTATAGATTAAAAAATCCACACACATCATAACAAAGACAGACAGAATATATCCGATTTTTTTATAGATACCCAAGATTCCTTTCTTACTGCTCCAACCATATCTTTTATTATTTGGATGTTCTATTGACTCCTTCTTAGCCGCAAGCATTCCTGAGATATAGTCCATAACCATGAGAAACATAAGTAAAAAAATCATTGGTATTAATATCCCCCATTGATTAGCTACAAATGCTCCTGCAAAGATTGCCATCAATTTTTTTCCTATTATTTTTTTGTCCATACCAATAAATCCTCCTATTCCTTTTTGATTAAAAAGATGGATTTCTGCAAATTGTAAACCGGTCCTATACCTTTCTCACAATAATTCTGTTATTCACTACCTTTAGTTCCTTTTGAGGAATACTCATATTTTTTATATTAATACTGTTCAGTTTACAAAAATTCTACATTCTTCTTTTTCTCTTTCGGAGGAAAGAAGAATGGATAATCTAACAAATTGTATAAAAAAAATCAAAATGAATGAAAAAGAAGAATTTGAACAAGTAATATCATTTTTTAATCCAATCCTAAATAAATACGCCAGATTGCTATACAAGGATGAATTAGAAGATACAAGATCTGAATTAATATGTGCACTTTGGGAAGCAGTGAGCAAAATAGACTACTATGAAAACGAGGGACAAATAATCAAATATCTGTCTCGCTCAGTGTTTCTCAGATACTTAGAATTATATAGACTAAGCCGCCAAAGAAATGATTATGAGCAAATAAGCATCGATGACACCATGATAGAAATACCTGATATCCAGAACAACTATGAGAATGTTATTTATACGCTAATAAAAGATGATATATTAAGTCACTATAAAGGAAAACAAAAAGAAATAGCGAAATCAATTATGAGCGGGAACTATTCAGACATCGATATAGCTTCTTTCTATAAGGTTTCTCGACAATACGTTCATAAAATCAAAAAAAATATTCGAAAGCATTATCAAACTTTAAGCTAAACAAATTTCCAAATTTTCTTAATTTTAATTCCTTTTCCATATGTAACAATCATTTCTCGCTCTATAAAAAGCACTGTAGGGAGCCACCAGCGAACATCCTAACAGTGCTTTTCAAATGTAACGTTTACTTACTTATTATTTTTGTTTCTTTAACCGTTATTTATGAATCCGGTTCTGTAACATAACTATTCGTATTAAAAGGCAAAATATAATACGCATCCGGTTGTTCTGACCCTTTCAAAATAATCAAAACTGCATCATCCTGCCATTCAACCTGATAACCAGCGGTTGCACCATCATTAAAAACATCTGTCCTAAATGAAACTGCATAACTAAAATCTTTCTGAACCATCTTAATTAATACATGATCCGGGCCAAATAACCAAACCGGAGTTCCTACTTCATAAATACCAAGAACATATTCTCCATTCGGCGAACTTTCACAAAACAATTCTTTTTTTTCACTATTTTTGAGCACAACGCAAAAATACAAAAAAAATAAGACAATGAATAATGATTCTATTAAAAGCAAAATATATATAATCTTCTTTTTCATTTTGTCACTCCAATTCATGATAAATATAATTAGCAAAAGCATCACATGTATAATCACATGCTATCATAGAAGGAATAGACTCCAAAGTCGATGCATAACCTGAGTCCTCTGATGCATATAGTAATACTACTGAAGTTACTAATACATGTATATTAAAATTAAGTTTTTCTTTGATTGATGTTAATGATGAATTACATCCTATATCATCCAAAAAATATGCAAATCGATTCGACACATAATAGCTATAATAATCTCTAAGCGATTCTGACAAGGAATGTGTTCTCGATGTAGAATCACTAATTATTTCTGCAAGCTTTATTGCATCTGCATCAGCACATATATCTTCATAAGAAAAACTGTATGCACTATTTCCAATTATATAATCTGCCGCCTCCCGATAACTGTCTAATCTTGATGCTACTGATTCAGTATTAATAATAGCTGTTGCTAAATCTGCTGCCCAACCATACCAGGAATTAGGTGCAATCGAACCCGGCATATATCCTTCTGTAGTCGCTGCTAAATGTTTCAAATCAATTGGCCCACCGTTACCATCCGAAAGAAGAATTCCACCCTCTTCCTCTTTTTTCATGTATGGATATAATGCATTATACAAATTTAAATTCTGTCTTTTTACATAATTAATAAAATCCTCATCCGAAGCACCTAACACAACCTTCCATTTCAGATCATTATATGCAATGCTTCTTAAGAAATTCGTTATACCACGCGCTAACACACATGAAGATAAGAATGGCATCACCTCAGGTGCTGTATGGTATAAGGGAGTATACCATTCCACATACAAATTCTCCAACTCTTCAATCAATGGAAGAATATCAAAAATTGAGGGATGCTCCGCTACTATAGTTTTAGGTGGTTGAACATAAACATAAGAATCCAAGCTAGTAACTGGAGCAAATCTTTCAGAATATGCATCTTTATCGATTCCCCACTCCTCACTTGTTCCTTCATTCATTTCAACGGAAGCAAATTGATCATAATTCCAACACCAAGGCATTCTAAACCCCATATTACCACTATATGCCGTAGACATATCACTCACAAAACAGGTAACTGCGTACCCCCATTCACAAACCTGTGTACATACATTTCTAGTTCCATATACCCCAACCATGTATGCCGTGTCTGCATTATGATATATTGCCTCAAAATAAGGCAATATATAATTTCTTATTTGATCATCAGTTGCATCCAAATCAACTGCATAAAAAATCACATTCCCTTCAGGAATTCGAAATCTTCGAGCTGCCCTCACAGCTTTTTCTGCATCTGCTTTACCACGAGCTTCTGTAAAATATGATATATTTGAAGAAGATTCTTGAAAAATGGGAAAAAACTGTAAACCACAATCTAAGATTCTCTGTGGTTCATCATCCCTTAGTACTTTATATTCTGTACCAGTTAGATATCTACCAACAATACCATATCCCCTTGCCAATAATTCACTTGCTCGTCCTGTAGTAATCTCAAATCTTGTATCACATGCCGAACATGCTCTATCATCATTTCCTTTACTTAGGAGCAATGACATCCAAGTATCTAAATCCGCTTTTCCTGTCTCGGTTAATTTTAAATCATTTTGAAATGTTCTTATGTAGGATTCAATCTCACCATCCCACCCCGTATTATAAATACTAACATTATAACCATTACAATACAACACGTATCTTAACAAATAACCCAGTTCATCTGCTACATTTGATGACAAATCATCAATATCATCAGGCAAAGTCGGGCAATGCACTTTCGTATCATCCCCAAAGATTCCATCTGGCACCAAACAAAGAATTGATTGTAACACTATTATAAAGGCTTTATTCAACCCTCGTCCATAGATACCATCGCAAGGAATTAATCCAATATTATTTTCATACTTTCGATTTAATTGTTGCTGAATATTTCTTATAGTATCACTTCCTGTTGATACTCTTTTATATTGGTCCATAGACAAAAGCCCTTTCATCACATTCAACGTAACCGTCGAATTAGGACTAACTAAACCTGCGTCAGCTTTAAGACGCCTCACCGCAGAACCAGTACCACCATAAAAATGTTCTGTAATTCCCGTTGCGCCTGTACCATAACCTTTGCACCACAAAGCGCCCTGAATAATCGCATACACCCTACTTGTTGTGGTATCACTTGTACTCTGTTCCACAACTCCGTTTGGATAATTCTGATTAAACGCTGCCGTTGTAGCATTACCGAAATTATTTGATGTGCTAGATATTCCCAATTCAATTTGTAGTGCCCTTGTTAGTGCATGCACTGTGCCCCACCCTGTTAATCCATCTTCATCAATAATGTTGTATCCCGGGTTTCCTCCATACATTGAATTTAAGTATCTTTGTGTTTTTAGTACCATTGTGTCCATATTTCTTTCCACCATCCTTTTTTATTTCCGTTTTACGGATTGTACAGTATATAAAGTGGAAAGAAGTCAAAATTGTAAACCATCAAGTTATACACTAAAAAATATAATTTAGTTTACAAGTTCTCATTATTTATCTTTTTTTATACTGTACCCAATATATCCGTATTCTGTTCCTTGGACAAGAACAGGATGCGTTACGTCCAATTTGATATAAAATTTTATTACATAGGAGGAAATAATAAATGAGTACTTTAGTTAGATATGTAACCAGTTCAAATGGAGCTCGAGTGCGAGATAATCCTGCTTCAAGCAATATCGTAGTAACTTTACAATCCGGAGAATTAATGTATGATCACGTAGGCATATCAAAAGTTACGGCTGCATTAAATGGAACCAATCACGTTTGGATCAAAGTTCATTATTATCATATAAACGGAGATAATAGTACATCCGAAGGAGATGGCTGGATAGCAGAAGATGTTGTTGCCTTTGTACCAACTGCTCTTCCAGCAAAATCTGCAATCAATAGTAGTAACATTTCACAGCAGAACAAACGTCTCCAGCATGCACGTTACATATACAATTATCTATATTCCTGTGGGTGGAGCCCTAACGCCATTTATGCGGCCTTAGGAAATTTTGAAATTGAAAGCTACTTAGATCCTAATTCAAGAAGTATTTCTAACGATACTTTTGGCATTGCACATTGGCATCCTGCAGACAAAATATCATCTACCTTACATGCTGGTGAAACGGCAGGAGATATTGATGTTCAATTAAGAAAACTAAACGATGACAGAACCAATCATTCTGGTCAATGGATTACTAGGTCTGTCGAAACAGGTGTTCCGGGATTATCATTTGAAGAATATGTTCATTCAACCAAATCAATAAGTATTCTTACAAAATATTTTATGTATTGTTACGAAGTTTGCTTTGACAATACTTTAAGCAAACGTCAGAGCAGTGCAAATAAATGGTGGAATCTCATTTCTAAAATTTACTAGTTTTTACTGCTTTTATTGATAAATTCCACATGTCTTAAATCAAAAATACTGCGCATTAAACTTTTGCATTTTTAGTTTAATGCACAGTATTTTTAATTTACCTTCTTACTCCCGCCGACTTCTAGCTTTCCCTCTTTTAAATTTTGAAGATTCTCCGCTGTAAGTGAATAATATTCCGCTGTATTATCCGAATCGTACCAAAGTCTTCTTATTTTCTCTTTTCCTAAACCATCTACAAATTCTTGAAATTCTCTTTCCTCTACTTCTTTTCGTTGCATGTATTGATCTATTATCACATATGTGTCTACGTTGTTTTCTTCATGCTCCTTATATGCGCGCAAAAGAATATTTCCTTTTTTCTCCACACACTGATAATTAGTGATTTCAACGCCCGGATAATTTTTATGTGTAATGATTATACCTTCTCCTTCAATAAATTCGAAAGTATCATATCCGTCTAACTGACTTACGATTATCTTCTTGCTTACTTCTACTTGATTGCTTACTAGCCCTTCCATATCTGCATACGACAAAATAAGTGCAGATGGTTCATTCTTTTTTCCACTGTATCCAACAACAAGTTCAGGAACGCTATCACTATTAATATATTCCAAGGAAAATCTGAGTTCCTCCTTCGAATATCCTTCAAATTCAACCCAGCCCTCAAACTCTTCTGATAATAAATATTCAGTATATTCCACAAATGGATTTTCTTCTTCACCACTACTTGATTCCGGAAGTACAACTGTTTCATATTTAAATACTCTCCCGGTCTCAAAAGATGTGAATGTTATGGATTTTTTCTTATATTTTGCTTGCAAAGCTTCAATCTCTTCTTCACTTACTTCCTTTTCATTCTGATTATTTCTGTATGTATATATAAGTTTTTCAGATGGATAGTATGCTGTAGACCGATATTCTTCTATAAGTATCAGTTTCTCACCATCATACTCATAATAGCTGTTTCCGCCATCACTCCAATTAGCGGTCCATAATCTACCAACCTTCCCATCCTCGGTTAAATAGATCATATCTCTGGTTCCTAACCCACTAAATACAGGAATTATTTCTCCATTTTGAATAGTGTACATATCGTAGATGTAACTATCAAAAGCTTTGCCCTCGTTCAATGCATTTTCACCAAATAATAATTCCGGTATACCATCCTCATTCACATCTAATATACAATAGCCTGGATTTTGAAAATATGTATTCATGGCTTCATAAGCGTACAATGGATTACCCTCTTCGTCTAAATATCCATCCGCATATTTTGCTTCTGACGCATGCTCTAAATTATAGGCATTTATCTCTTTAACTTTTTCCACAAATTCATGGTATTTTTCTACCATTTGCTCACTTGTTAACTGACTATTTTCTTGTTCGTTTGGCATTTCCACCATTTCATCTGTGGTTTCAAACATATTCTGTTGTTCTACTGATGCCTCATTTTTTTGTTTCGCTGAATTTACATCCCTTTGGCACCCTGTCAGAATAATGATAAGCAAAATCAGAGTAATTCTTTTCATTCCACCCCTCCATTTTTATTTTTCCCTCTGAAATAAGCATAGATTTCCTCAGCTACATTCCTTGGAATCTCAGGAAGTGCACACAACTCTTCTACCTCTGCCCTTGCGATTTCTTCCATGGAACGGAAGTGCTTCATCAGAGCCTTTCTTCTGGAGGCACCTACACCCGGAATATCGTCCAGCTGGGACTTCACCTGGGCCTTGCTACGAAGAGAGCGGTGATATTCTATGGCAAATCTGTGCGCCTCATCCTGAATACGGGTAATCAGCTTAAAGCCTTCGCTGTGAGTATCAATGGGGATTTCCACGTTGTTGTAGTATAAGCCTCTGGTTCTGTGGTTATCGTCCTTGACCATACCACACACCGGGATGTTGATTTTTAGTTCATCCAGTACCTGGAGGGCGATATTGACCTGACCACGACCACCATCCATCAGGAACAGATCCGGGAACTTGGTAAAGCTTCCGTACTCCTCGGAAATATCTTTATTCTTTAATTCCTGGGATTCCTCCAGACCATGAAGAAGACGTCTTGTCATAACCTCCTTCATGCAGGCGTAGTCATCTGGTCCTGCCACAGTTTTAATACGGAATCTTCGGTAATCACTTTTCTTGGGTTTTCCCTTTTCGTAAACAACCATGGAACCTACATTTTCAAAACCACTAATATTGGAAATATCGAAGGCTTCCATACGATTTAAGTTTTCAAGGTCAAGTAATGCCTCAATCTCCTTGACTGCTCCTATGGTTCTTCCTTCTTCTCTCTTTAATTTTTCTCTATCCTTTTCCAAAATAATACGGGCATTTTGAATGGCAAGTTCTACCAGCTTTTCCTTACTTCCAATCTTGGGAACGCGAATCGTTACCTTGCCGCCACGTTTATCCGTGAGCCATTTCTCCAAGAGAGCGGCATCCTCAATTTCATGCTGCAGCATCAACTCTCTTGGAATATAAGGAGTTCCCGCATAGAACTGTTTTACAAACTCTTCCAGGATTTCTTTTTCCGGCACCTGACTTGTTTGTGTCATATAAAAATGTTCTCTGTCAATGAGTCGACCGTTTCTTACGAAGAATACCTGTACCACTGCTTCCTTATCATCTCTGTAGATGGCAATGATATCCTTATCCTCCAGGGAGCTGTCGGTAATCTTCTGCTTTTGCGAAACGCTCTTTACACTCTGATATAAATCACGATACTTGGCTGCATCTTCAAAGCGAAGTTCTTCTGCTGCCAGCTGCATCTTTTCTTCCAGGCTTTTTAATATCTTGTTGTAATTTCCATTTAAGAAGTCCAGGGCTTCACTTACCTGTTTCCCATATTCTTCCGGAGAAATGTATCCCTGGCAGGGCGCCTTACACTGGTTAATATGATAGTTCAGGCAGGGGCGTTCATTGCCTGTTTCCTTGGGAAGACTTTTGTTGCAGGTGCGAAGCATAAAAAGCTTATTCAATAAATCAATGGTATCCTTTACCGCCTGGGCACTGGTAAAGGGGCCGAAATACTTGGCTTTATCCTTTTTAATCTGTCTTGTCATGAAGATTCTGGGATAGGTTTCCTGGTGGGTTACCTTGATATAAGGATAGGTTTTATCATCCTTTAACAAAGTATTGTACTTGGGAGAATATTCCTTAATCAGGTTATTTTCCAGTACCAAGGCTTCCAGTTCCGAATCCGTCACAATATATTCAAAACGGGCGATCAGCGTTACCATTTTATCAATCATGGGACCTCTGCCGATATTTTCCCTAAAATAAGAACGAACACGGTTATGAAGATTCACTGCCTTGCCTACATACAGAATTCCATCCGCCTCATCCCTCATAATATATACGCCGGGTTTATTTGGGAGTTTCTTTAATTCTTCCTGCACATTAAACATAGCATGCCTCCATTACCGTGTTCATTTATTCATCTTTCTATTATATATCCAATCCCTGGATTGTCATACTTTTTATAACAAAACGTATTATTCCTCATCCAATACTGTGGTTGAATACTCGATAAATGCTACTGCATCATTCTCTACAATAAATCCAAGATTCATACCATCTTTTCCATACACCATCATATTTCCCTTCATGGTGAACTGATCTCCATAGGCCTTAATCACATCTTCCTTGGAGTCACCGATACATACGCCCTCCTTGGTAGCTACAGAGTCATCCATCAGGCCAATATTGGAAACCAAATCCTTATCCTTCTGAGGATAGGTTTTGATGCTTACATTACTGTAGGTATAAACCTTATCAAGTCCCTCAAAAGCGCAGCTGGCTGCTTCATAATAGCTCAGAGGCTCTCCAAGCTTTTCAGAAAGGCCCTCATTAAAGCTTCCGTCAATTGTAATATCATAGCCCTTATAGTTAAATACATAGCCGCCCTTTGCTTCTGTTTTCTGTTCTGTAGAAGCGCTTTCGCCTTCCTTACTTTCCCCATTGCCGGCGTTACCTTCTTCTGATTGTGCCTCGTTGCTGACAGAATTTTGTACTTCACCGCCAATGACCTTTTCACCGCCGTCGCCACAGCCTGCAAGAACAAGACCCAAACCTAAAACCAATACCAATCTTTTTAACTTCATAATTTTTCTCCTCTTTTACACCTTCGGCTGATTCTTCCGAAGCTTATTCCTTTATAAAAATCTTCGTTTATTGCTCCGAAGCTTTTTCCTCTTTCAGCTTTGCTAACTGGGAGTCTCTGTCTTCATAATAAAACTTCAGTTTTTCCTCCCAGGCCTTTTCCAGTTTTTCCTCTCCTCTTCGGTTTGGCAGGTCTGTGTGTTCCTGCAAATAAGCACCCAGGTAGTCTGTAACCTTTTCTGCGCCGGAAAGATTCAGATGCAGCCCCGCATCATAGGTATCCTCATTAAAATCAAGACCTGTTTCCTCGATTAATTCCAGGAAATTAATATACTGAAGATTGTGCTCTGCTGCGTAGTTTTCCACCTGCTCTTCCCACTGATCATACCAGTAGGGATAGAGGCTGGGGGCTTTGATTAAAATCAGGGTGATTCCCTTTTCGTCGCAAAGCTCTCTCATCTTATCTAAGTATTCCATGGCGTTATCGCCGAAATTGTAATCCGCAAGTGGCAGTCCCGGTGGAACGTTCACTGCAGGCTTTACATCTACACGCATGTAGTAACCGTTGTGGGATACCTTTTTGTCTTTAAACATATATTTAAAGTCATCTGGGGTAAGCTCAGTAATTCGGCTGTGATAACGAAGAATTGGAAATACATAGGTAATAAATTCTTCCTTGCTTGTCATAGAAGCTTTAATGGCATTTACCTTGGACATGGACCATTCCATACCCTCCAAAGTCATTCTGTTGTAGGCTTCCTTCTGAGGATCATTGTACTTTAAGGAAAGTACGTTGAAAATCACCACATCCGGAGTTTCGTAGCGAAGGGTATCCTCTAACAGGTAGTAGGACTGCCAAATGAGCTGCTGGGCACTACCACGAATATAGCTGTTATAGCCATATTTTTCCCACAAAAGAGCCGGGGTAAAGTTTTCATATACCTCGCAATCACCGATAAATAATAAATCGTGATCTTTTTCTTCTTTATAGTATTCCTTGATGAAAGCACCCTCTACCACATCCGCCACATACTTTGGAAAAAGCAGGCGTTGTAGTAAAAAAAGACTTACTAAAATACTGAAAAGAACACTTGTAATAACTATAATCTTCTTTTTCATATATCCTCTCAATCAATCTTTGGTGCCTTACATGCAAAACCCAAAGCACCTATCTTAGAACTGATTGTATATAAACTGGCTGGCATCGTATCCGATTCCATAAGCACCAAATAAAAGCACCAGTAAAAACAGGCCGTACCACAAAACAAAACGAGCGGCAAAAGGTAATTTCAATACCTGTTCTCTGACACTGCCCCTTCTCTGCTTTAAGCTCACCATAATAAGTACCAGGGTTGCAACCGTAAGGATCACATAATCCAGCATGGTAAGTCCCAGCTTCATCAAAGAGCCATCCCACAATACATGGAGATTAAAGGTGGTAAACATACTGCCAAACATTTTAAAGGTCAAGGGTACATCTCTGTAGCAGTCAAACATACGTAAGGAGCTCATGAGAAGTACTGTTCTTACAACCTGGAAGGTTTTGTACCAGGTCTTTTTCAGGATTCCCGGGAAGCGCTTGTGGAACCGTTCATAAAGGGGTTCCAATTCCTGTGAAATCATAATCACTACAAAGTTGCCGATTCCCCATACAATAAAGTTCCAGCTGGCACCATGCCAAACACCGGTAGCAAACCATACTGCAAAGGAAGACAAATATACCGGCATTCTCTTGCCGATGACATCCCCAAAGTGTTTTCTGGAAAACTTGGAAAACTTCAGCATTGGCTTACAAACAGATATGGGATAGAAAATATAATCCGTAAACCAGCTACCCATGGTAATATGCCAGCGATTCCAATATTCCTTGATATTTTTTGAAAAATAAGGGCGATGGAAGTTCTCTGTGACATGAATACCCAAAACCTGGGCAATACCAATGGTGATATCAATACCGCCGGTAAAGTCTGCGTAAAGCCTGAGGGCATAGAACATCATTCCCACAAATACGTAGGTACCTCTGTACTGCTCCGGATTGTGAATCAGTTCATTGACACCCACAATAATACGGTCTGCAATAATCAGTTTCTTGAAAAATCCCCAAAGGATTCTCTGTAAACCAAAGGCCACTGTCTTCTGATCGAATTTATGAGGCTCGTAAAGTGTTTTACTTAAATCTCCATATCTACTGATGGGGCCCTGCACCAGCTGTGGAAAGAATCCCACAAAGAGTGCGTATTTTCCCAGGTTCTTCTGTGGGCTGACGGTTCCTCTGTAGCAGTCGATAATATAGCCCAGGGCCTGGAATGTAAAGAAGGACAGTCCCATAGGAAGGGCAATATCCAAAAAGGAAAACTGCTTTGCGCTTCCTGCTGCCTTTAGGATTCCGTTTACATTGGAGATGGCAAAGTTTGTATACTTCACCACTGCCAGGATTCCTAAGTTTAACAAAAGACCGCACAAGAGCACATTCCACTTCTGCTTCTTTCTTTTTGCCTTGTATTCCTTTTTCTCATCCTTGGAAAGACTTTCTTTATTCTGTTTTAAGTAGGACTCCTGGGAAACATTGATTTTATCTATGCAAATTCCCGTCAAATAGGTCGTTACAGTGGTTGTTAACAGATACACCATATAAATGGGCTTTGCCTGATAGTAGAAAAAGTAACTGCCGGCAAGTAGAAGCACCCACTGAAATCTTTTGGGAATAATATAGTACAGTATAAAAAGAACTGCCAGAAATCCTAAAAATTCAAAGGATGTAAAAAGCATTTTTAGAATTCCTCATCCTGTAATCTTTCAACAAGATTGCAAAGTGCTTCTGCACTGTTAAAGTTCTCAGGTACAATGTACTCAGCAGAAATGGTAACATCTAACTGATCTGCTATTTCTGAGATAATCGTAATGATATCAAAAGAATCTAAGATTTTGTCATCTACTAAGGTATCGCAGGTTTCAAAGTCTACGTCCTCGTGAAGCTCTGTTAAGATATCCAAAATTGTTTCCATAATTTCGCCCATGATTTTTTCTCCTCTTCTAAAGCAAAAACTTATTTATCATTTAACATATTTTTTAAAGTAACTCTGTCGATCTTGCCATTGGCTGTAAATGGCATCTGCTCAAGCTGAATGATACGGTTTGGAAGCATGTATCTGGGAAGCTTGTCCTTTAAGCTCTCTGTCAGCTCCTTGGCATCTATATCTCCCAAGTAGTAAAGAACAATTTTTCCCTTTTCACTGTCATAAACAGCGCCGGAGCACTTAATCTGCTCTAAGCTGTTTACATTGGCTTCAATCTCACCAAGCTCGATACGATGGCCCATATGCTTAATCTGGTAATCCTTTCTGGATACGAAAACAAGTTCTCCGTATTCATTCAGTTTACCCAAATCTCCGGTTCTGTAAATAATCTCAGGATAGAGATCATTTAGGGGGTTTTGTACAAAGCTCTGGGAGGTCTTTTCCGGATTTCTGTAATATCCCAAGGTAACACTGGTTCCGCGGATACAGATTTCTCCAACCTCTCCCTCCATAGCTTCTTTATTATCCTCTGTCAAAAGGAGGATTTCTGTATTCTTAAAAGGTCTTCCGATGGGAATGGCCTCATTCAGTTCAAATTCACGATTTACCTTGTAGTAACAGCACATACCGGTTCCTTCGGTAGGTCCGTAAAGGTTGGTAAATTTCGCCTGTGGCAGCACTTCCTTCCATCTGCGGAACTGCTTAATGGGAAATACTTCGCTACCGAATGCAATGGTGGTAAGGGTATGCGGAACCACGGTCTTAAAGGTGTTGAAGGCAGAAATCATAGTAAGTGCAGATACCACCCAGCAAACAGTATTAATCTTGTGTTCGTTGATAAATTCTACCAGCTTCACCGGCATCATAAACAGTTCCTTGGGAATCAGGTAGGTGGTTGCGCCATACTTTAAGGTAGGATATAGTTCCTTTAAGCAGGCATCAAAGTAAAGCGGTGTCTGGTTTCCAAACACAGTACCCTCATGAAACTCAAGTACGTCGGAAAGCTGTTCAATATAATCCAAAACGGATCTGTGGCAGGCTACAACCCCTTTGGGTACGCCTGTAGAACCGGAAGTAAATACAACATAAATAGGATCTGTATCAATGGCCTTGTCATAGATTTTCTGAAGTGCAGCTTCATCTACCTCTGTTCCGGCTATATCATCATAAATAACAAGCTCCCCTTCAAAGGTAAATTCCTTGGCTGTTTCTATGGTTTCCTTGTCACAGATAATCATTCTTGCCTTTAAGTTATCCAAAATCAGATCAATTCGGCTTCTTGGCATCTCTGCATCAATGGGCACGTAGTAGTTACCGCCACGAATGACACCAAAGAAAGCTGTAATGGTCTTGGGATGCTTATTCATAAATACAACAACGGGCTCCTTGTAAATCCCCTTGCTGCTTAAAAAGCTGCCGATTGCATTGGAATGATCGTAAACCTCTTTAAATGTAAGTCCCTCTGTTCCATTGGAAAATGCTATTTTATTCGGTACTCTTTTTACCGAATCATTCATATAATCTAAAACATGGTTTTGCATTTTTTCTACCCATCTTTTCCGTTTTATTCTTTAAACATAAGCTATGCTTTCGTTATAAGTTCGTCATATTCCGGTTTTAATGTGCCACATCTTTTTACAGATTCTCTAGCAAGGATTTCCAAAACATCCAAAAAACCGGGGCCGATATCATAATCTCTTTTAATGAGAGAAAGCTCTGTACATCCCAGCAAAATTACTTCTGCCCCCTGAGAAAAGAGTTCCGCAGAAATCTTTTTAAATAAATTCAAATCTATCTTTTTTCCTGCTTTTACCTGGTTATAAATCAGGTCCATGACACCCTTTTGTCCATCAGGACTTGGAATCACCGGAATCATATGTTCTCTCTGCAGAGCATCGAAGAAAAGTCTGCTTTGTCTGGTGCCATCGGTTGCCATAATGCCCACCTTATGAATCTGCGCTTCCTTCAGGTACTGAATGGTTTCTTCTACTCCATGAATAATAGGTACCTTGGTTTCCTTTTGCAGGTCCTCATGAAAATGATGTGCCGTAATGCAGGGAATGGCAATCTCCTGGGCACCGAGGTTTTCCAGTTCCTTTAATACCTTTAAAAGTCCCGGCAGGGGATTTTCATCAGATTTTCCCAATATATAGTTGGTTCTGTCAGGAATGTAGGGGGCACTGTGCATGAGAATCTCAATGTGCTCCTGATCTGACTCAGCTTCGCTCATTTGTGTCACCAGCTGCAGATAATACACTGTTGCAATGGGACCCAAGCCGCCGATTACGCCTAGCTTTTTCATTTTTACCCTTTCCTTTACCCTAAGGTACTGTTGGATACAACTCATGATCATAGTTGTGGGATTTGTAATGAGAGTTGGAGTAGTTCATCAATGTCTGCTCGTCCCACAAAAAGATGGTTACATGGTCTTTTCTTGGAGTGGTATCCAGATGATACCAGCCATGTCCGTCTTCAATATCTACCAGGTTCCAGTAATGATGGGATCTGGTAGGAATTTTTGCAATATCCATATTGATAATTCCGGCTCTGTCAAGAAGTACCTTGGTGGTACTTGCATATACAAAACAGTCGCCTCTTCCGTTAAACAATCCTTCGTAAGCTGCCTTAACATAGGATTCCTTGTCAGAATCACCGATATATGCCACATGTCCTCTTACATAATTATAGATTGCCTGCACCTGGTCCTTCTTTGACATGTCGTCTGTCAGGATTTTGGCAAGAATTTCATCTGCTTTTTCGTTTACGGTTTCTAGGTCGTAGCACTGTGCTTCTACGGTTAAATTGATGGTTACACTGCTTTCATTGCCTGTATAATCTCTTGCAATATAAGTAACAGGATATTCTCCCAAAGCTGCTAAATTGACCTGACTACTATCTACTTCCAGGGTAAGTCCCTCGGGGCAGTTGTCTTCAATCGTAACATTTTTTCGATAGGAAGCTCCTCTTCCGAGGTAAACAATCATATCCTCAGCACCTACAATCTGCGGTGCCTCAGTATCCACAGTTATCACCATCTTGGCAGTCTGCTCCGAAGTATTGCCCGCAGCATCTGTAAATCGCATCTTGACTGCCTGCGTTCCTTCCGTACTTACATCCGGCTCTACCACAAATTCTGCTGTTACTTCTGTGTTATCATCAATTTCTTCTATAAAATATTCCGGTTTAATAGGAACACCAATGTACCACTCCAGCTCGTGAACCTTGACAATGGGTGCCTTGGTATCCACAACGTGAATTGACGCGGTATAAAGTCTTCCATCGACACTGATGGGGACTTCATATTCTCCCAGCCTGTTCATATCGATTTTTTCCAATGGGAAATCCGTACTGTACTTGTCCGCGCTAACAATCAAATCCTCAACCACAGGATTTTCGCTGTTGATTTCCATGTAATAATCGGCACGAATGGGGGAAAATGCGGCCCTGGTTTCTACAAAAACCTTGTTTCCTCCCTGGTCTGTCAGGGAAACCACAACCCTCTGTGCTCCCGCCACATTACAGTCCGGTCCGATTTCAAAAACAGCCTGCACATTGGATGCATCCGTAACATTCTTTACAAAGTCCTCCGGTTGTAACTGCTCGCCAACTTCAGCATATACTTCCACTGCCTCTGCGGTAGGCGGAATAGAGTCTACCACATGAAGAATTACCTTGTGTGTAAACCATCCACTTTTTACATATAAAACATGGTCGCCTACTTCCAACTGATTCAGTACATATTCTTTACCATCCTTGGTTACGAACTTCGCCTGAGGATCGTTTTGTTTTAAAAGGTCCTGAGGTGCTACCTTTACACCTGCCTCCACCTTGGCTTGTTTATAGGCCCTGGAGTCAATATAGAGATAGATTGCGCCGAAAATCAGAAGCAAAATCAAAACCAGAATCCCAAATACGATTCTTCTTTCTTTTTTTTGTCTACTTAATTTTCCTAACTGCATAATATCACCAATTTAATTCCATAATCTTTGATATTGTATGCTTCACTTTTTTGTTTGTCAAGGAAATACACATTTTCCGCTATTTTTACAGAAAAAATCCCCACTCCCAGGGTTCCGGTTCTCTATCTCCCCCAAAGAGGGGGTGATTAAAAATTGTTTTTCTCAGACACGCTCGCGCTCTATATTCCACGTAACGGATACTAACAAAAGATCATGAAATAGCCAATCTCCATAAATGGGATTGTCTCTTCCATGATCTTTTGAAGTACCGACGTGGAAGTACGGTCTAAGAAAAACAATTTTTAATCATCCCCAACCTCTTTGGGGAACTAAAAATACCTCCCTGGGAGTGGGGCGTATTTATTTTACAATATAGTGAAAATCTTTGAATATTCCGGTGCCACCGGCTTCCTTGGTGGAGTAGGTTACAAGACCAAATCTGCAACCGGTAAAGTGATCAAGCTTAAACTGAAGCTTTGCCTTCTCCTTGATTGCATGATAACGAAAGTCTTCCATGATTTTGCCAAAACGCTCCACGAACAGCTTGTAGCTAAAGCTTGCTTCGTCCTTGCCATTTTCAAAATCTACATCCATTCGTACTCTGGCGCCTCTTTCATCTACCTCACAGATGAGTTCTTCGTGGTCAGCATAAACGGTTACGAGATGAAGTTTACCTTCTTTTCTGGTAAGACCGATCATGCAGTACTGTCCCTGCAATGCGCAAAGTCCGGTGTAATCCCCATCCTTTAGGTCCTTACCATCAAGAAGTACGTCTGCGCCACAGCCCGGGAACATGGTTCTCTGGGTAATGGTGTTCTTTGCACCGCAAAGGTTTGTGACTACCTTGTCAGTTGTTACAGACCAGGTACCTTCGTTAGTATCCTTCTTAATTAATGTTAGGTCAGGTTCATGGTTAAACTGCCAGAAGGTCTTTAGCTCCCCCTTGAAATCGTCGCTGCCGCAAAGAGGTGCATATACATAGTCCGGTCTGGTGGATTTGGTTTCCATCTTGAATGGAACCTTACCCTCAACACCAAATACCGGCTGCGCTCCTTCAAAGTGAACCGGTACTAATATAGGAAGTCTTCCTACAGCGCCACTGTCCTGGAACATAATGGAGAAGTAGTCTCCATCGGGAGTATCCACAATACCACCCTGGGCTACACCTGATCCACGGAAGGCTCTGTCATCATCAAATACATCGCCACCTACGAATTCGCCGTCGATAGAATCTGCCACAAAGCAGCTTTCCACTCTTCTCCAGTATTCTCTCTTGCTATGGATAAAGAAGAGATAGTACTTGCCATTTATTTTGTAGAAATGGCTTCCTTCATATCCCAGCATAGGATTGCCTTCATCGCTGACTGCTAATCTATGAAGACCACCTTCCTTGGGTGCTGTCAAATCCTCATTTAACTCGGTAATATAGATGTTTCTGTTACCATATGCAATATAAACCTTGTCATCATCATCAAAAAGAAGAGAACAATCATGGTAGAAGCCCTCAATGTTACGCTTTTCCCAAGGTCCATTGATACTATCCGCAATATAAAGATAGGTTTTCTGTGTATCGTTACAAACAAAAGCTACATAGAACTTACCCTTGTGGTAACGTAAGGATGCTGCCCACATGCCTTTTCCATAGATATTTTCTTCCCCTGCAAGCTTCTGGGCAGGAGTTCCATCCAGGGTGTCATATACGTAGCATGCATGGTCCCAATGAATCAAATCATAGGATTTCAAAATCTCACAGCCCGGCATGAAATGCATGGTTGTACTAACCATATAGTAGGTATCCTCCACACGAATCACATCAGGATCGGGATAATCCATACGGGTGATTGGATTTACGTCGGGATGCTGCATCACTCTGTCATAGGTATAACCGTTGTCACTCTTTACTTTTCCCGGATGATATTCTATATAAACCACACCATGTTCTGCAACAAGATGCTCTGAGATTACTTTTCCATTGCGAACTTCAAGTCTTTGAGAGGTTGTGAATGGATAAGAAGCCTCCCTTAATAGCTTGTTCTGCTCCTTGCTTGGGTTGGCAGGCTCGCCCAAATCATGCCAGAGCTTTAATGGGTTACAATGCTCTTCGTCTACAGTGCGAATCATCAGGCTTCCCTCAGTGCCTTCCGGCCACTCCAGGGTAAGCTTCATATCTTTTCCGCTACGGAATCTGGTATCATTCCAGAATACACCACGAATGCTTCCATCCTTGTAGTTCATTATGACACCATTGTCATCTTTCATGATGCAGGTACCTTCCTGAAGCTTTAACTTTTTAAAGAAAACAAAGGACCAGAAGGTGGGCTTGGGAATACATCCGTTTGCAACCAAACCAAATCCACCATGGAATGGTGTAAATGGAACGCCTCTCTCTTCAAAAACATCACCGAAGGTCCAGTAAGAGTAAGACTCATTCCCCTCGCCTAGTCTTGAAAGCTGTCTTGCAAGATAAGCTGCATTTTGGTTTGTATCATGAATAGGCGCATTGGGAATATAAGAGGTATTGTACTCTGTAATATGAATCGGAAGTCCCTTGTATTCCTCATAGCTGTCAATAATGTCTCTGGTTGTCTTTAGATTGTCAAAACCATCCTCTGCCTTCATGAGTTCGATGTAGCCATAGTGACCTACATCATCAGGAAGTTCAGATGTATAGTGATGTCTGGTTACAAAATCAATTGCCAGATGGTTTTCATGGCAATACTCCATAAAGGCCTTGATCCAGATTTCATCCGTACCGCCACAAACTGCCGGTCCGCCTACGCCAAACTTAGGGTTGTAGGCCTTGATTGCATCGAAGGTTTTGTGGAACAGCTTGAAATATTCCTGCATATCCGCACCCTTCCAGAAGCCGGGAAGGTTGGGCTCATTCCATACCTCGATAGGCCAGGTAAGAACTTCTTTTTCGCCGTATCGATCACAAAGATGCTGTAAAAGAGCAACCACCATATTGGTCCATTTTTCATAGTCGGCGGGTGGGGTTGTGTTTCCCTTCCAATAAAATACCGTCTGATCTCCACTTGCCATTTTCTCCGGCATAAAGCCCAGTTCAATAAATGGGGTAATATTCAGTTCAAGGTAACTATCCATCACTCTGTCAAGATAGGTGTAATTGTACTCAACTTCCCCTGTTTCTGTTTCATGGTAAATCGCCATATCATCCGTAAAAAGTCCATGACCTCTGATATGTTTAAAACCGATTTCTTCCTGCACTAATTTTAACTGTTCAAAATATTCCTTCTGAAGAGCCAGTCCCATACGACCGGTGCCTACACAAAAATCTACATGATTGTTAAAGGGAACATTTTTGTTTAAGTCAAGCCTTACTGTTTTATCAATTATCACAATCGTTTCTCCTACTCCGGTTTCCTTCTGTTTCAATATAAACTACACAGTTCCATACTCACCATCTTTTCCCTCAAATACATAGAGTTTTTCAGGTTCGTAGAATTTTATTTCATTAATTCAAGGTAAATGACTTTAACATTACGTTTCCGTCTCCAACATAGGTTAAGTAGATAGGATATACGCCATCTTCTAAGGATAAATCCGCTGTGTAATCTTCCCAAACGTTAGCATATTCAACCTTCATCTCTGCAAGAACAGGTCCCTCAAGACTGGTTCTTACCTGGAAACGGCCGTTGCCATATCCACGAACTGTTACGGTAATGCTCTTTACATCCTTCATTTCAAAATATTTGAAGCCTGCACCAGCACCTTCTGTAATATTACCGATATAGCCAACCTCGTCGTCTCCATCCTTGCCATCCTGCATAACCTTAGGCGCCGCATGATTGCCCACATGACCGCCTTCTCCTTTATAGAACAGATTACATGCAAGATATGCAGGATATTCACCCTTGCCTACCAATGGGCCACCATTTAAACCGCATGAGGTAATCTCTACCTGTGGAATGCTGCCATCTTCCTTAATTGTAAGCTTCTCCGCACAGCCCTGTCTGCTATACCAGGTATTATTTGTATGTCTGTGATAGAAAATGTACCAGTCATCACCAATCTGTACCATGCTTCCGTGGTTGTTTGCACCATAAGCCATAGGCTTTTCAGCAGGCTTGTAGGTATCGATATGCATATCCATGTTGCTTACCAAAACACCACCGTAGGTAAACTTTCCTAATGGAGAAGTGCTGGTAGCATAACAAAGCTCATGCATTACCTGTGAGGAGTAGATAAAATAATACAACTCTCCTCTCTTACGGATAGAAGATGCTTCAAAGAATGCGTGTCCTTCAAACTCCGTTCCCTTGGCATACATGATTCCCGGAACGATAGTTTCAGGCTCCCTAATAATGGTTAACATATCATCTGCAAGTACCTGTACTCTGGAACCGGTTCTGGACATATCGCCCATGCCACAGAAGCCTGTATAGAGATATACTTTTCCATCCTCAAAGAGAACACCGGGGTCAAACTGTGGCTCATCCCCCTCTTTCTCACCCAGTCTTGTTCCATCCTGATAATGAACATAGCCATAGAATTCATATTTTCCTGCAGGGGTATCGCAAACTGCAACACTGATGACAGGAATCTTATCCAATGCATAATATAAGTAATATCTTCCGTCAGGGCCAACGGTTACATCCGGTGCGTAAAGGCACATTTTTCCTGCTTTGTTTTCAGGATCATCGTTTCTTCCGTAAATCACGCCCTCATATTTCCAGTTACCAAGGTCATCAATGGGAGCAGACCAGCATACATAGTCACCCTGGCAGAATACATAGCCATTGTATAAATCGTGAGAGCCATAAATATAAACTCTGTCTCCAAATACATAAGGTTCACCATCGGGAATATACTCATTTGATGGTAAATATGGGTTAAACGCCTGTTTTTTCATTTTCTTAATACTCCTTTTATTTCTTTTTAAGCGAGAATGCACCGGAGGCGAACTCCATTTCTCCGCTTTTTTACTTATTTTACGGAGAGAACTTCATTTATTCTATATTTCTCCGTGATTTTTCGATTTATTTTACGGAGAAAATCAAGATAATAGATAAAATCTCCGTAAAGACACCAAATTTATAACGGAGAATATAGTGATATGTTGATTTGCTCCGTAAAAAGTCTCTTTTTTATACGGAGCAAATCTATCTATTTTCAATATCTCCGTAATGTACTTCTTTATTCGTGCCTCATTTACAACATAACACCTTATCACAATCATTTATCATGATTTTTATCCTAATCTTTTCCCATGCATTTATCGCGATCTGTTTGTCACAATGCTTTTATCACAATGCTTTTATTGCAATCCCACATCATGTTTTTCAACATATTTTATTTATCATAATTTTATGTACGTCACAATGTGAATTATTGTTGCAAAAATGTGATATCTTAACATTGTTTTTACCTGATTACACCGACCGATTCTGCTCTGCTTTTTACAGATGAATCCGTAGCCCGGTAATCCTCATTCTGTACGTTTCCGTTTTCTAAAATGAACAATGCATAAAAGACTTTTTCCTGTCCATTTTACTTGAACAGTAATGGGAAAAATTCGTTGGCACAATGTCTCCAGAAGGTCCAGTCATGATAGCCATGGGCATGGAAGGTGTGAAGCTGAATGCCTGCCTTTTCGATTTCTTTTTCTGCTTCCAGGGTTGCCGGTGTCATCCACTCTTCATTGCCGGTTGCCACAAAGAATACGTCAAAGTTTTTGTTGAATTCGTCTGCATTCAAAAGAATCTTACTGTAATCTGCATTCTGACTTTCTTCCTTAATGATAAGTCCACCTGAGAAAAGACCTACATTGGCAAAAAGTTCAGGATAATCAAATACCATCTTCTGGCTGATCATGGAACCCATGGATAGTCCTGACATTGCTCTGTGTTTTCTGTCTGCAATGGTTCTATAGCTTGCATCAATAAATGGTACAAGGCTCACAGGAATCTCGTTCACACCATCGGTTAAGCCCGGATCATACTTATAATCATCAGGGAATCCATAGTTTGAAGTCATAACAATAATCATTTCTTCCATTTTACCTGCTGCAATGAGATTGTCGGCAATGTTGTTGATTCTTCCCTGCCAAATCCATCCCATTTCATTTTCTCCGCCACCATGCTGCAGGTAAACAACGGGATATCTCTTTTCCGGATTTTCTTCATAGGTCGGTGGGGTATAGACGTAACAGATTTTTGTTCTGCCACTACGTTCACTCTTATAATAATTCTGATGTAGAACACCATGTTTTACGTCTCTTATACGGTCCACGGTAAAGTTTTCTTCCGGAATATCTACGTAGTTTACAGCCTTAAATCCGCCATAGCCTACCGGTGCATTTCTATCAAGTATTTCTGCACCATTCACAAAATAATCATAGTAATGGAAGCCCTGTTCCAAGCCCTCTACCGTAACGCTCCACCAGCCATCTTGCATACTTTCAAGGCTATGTTTATCCATACCCCAAAGGTTTAATACAACTGTTTTGGCCTCCGGTGCCCAAAGATAAAAGATTACATTGCCCCTCTTTGCATCCGTTACTTCATAGCCGTGATGCTTGTCTGCATATTTTCCTGCCGGATTGCCCTGCTCATCAAAAGCAAAAATCAAATCCTTATAAATTGGATCAAACATTAGCATATGTGACTCAAAGGTTTGTGTATCAAACCGTTCTTCTGACACACGTGTCACTTTGTATTCCTTTGCAGGTTCTTCTATGATTGTTCCTGCATTTTCCTTTAAATCATGGAACAAAAGACATGCAAAATCACGTAAGCTTTCTCTCCAAACATGCCACTCATGATGTCCTTCATAGTTGCACTGTCCGGCATTGGCTCCCAAGGCTCCAAATCTGTCAACAAACGGTATCTGAACCACATCCAGATGCTCATCCACACCACCTGTCATCCAAACATTACGAATAGGATACTTTTCAAAGTTCGCAAGTACATCCTCTGTTTCCTCATACTTCACACCGGAGAATACACCAAGGTGTGCAAAGAGGTCCTGATGTAAGGAAACAATCTGAATTGCCTGGGCTGAACCCAAGGAAAGGCCTGCCATGGCACGATATTCACGATTTCTGATAATGTTGTATTTTGATTCAATGAAGGGAATGATATCCTCTACCATTTCTCTTTGAAAATCGCCCGGATAAAATACAGGGTCCTCATCCTTTTTAAAGGCGTATCCACTGCACATAACAACAATCATTTCCTCTGCTTTTTTCTCAGCAATCAGATTATCTAATATAAAGTTGGCTTTTCCATTCCAAATCCAACCTGTTTCGTCTTCTCCCACCCCATGCTGTAAGTACATAACCGGATATTTTCTGTTCCCATCCTTACCGTAAGAAGGTGGAAGGTAAACATAGCACTGCTTGATGTGTCCATTCACAGAGGATGTATAATACTGAATCTGTACATCACCATGTGGAACATCCTTCAAAAACCAGAAATCCTGACCTTTTGCGGGCTTCTCAATAAAGTTGGTTGCGCCAAAACATCCATAGGCAATGGGCGCTGCAGGATTCGCGCTTTCTACACCGTCTATAAAATATCTATGATAATGGAAACCGTTGCCAATTCCAGAAAAGGTACCGGTAAACCATCCATCTGCCTGCTTTACCAGTGGTCTCTTCTCAAGTCCAATGGTTCCTCCGAAACCGCTTACTTCAATCTTCTCCGCATCCGGTGCATACATTGAAAACTGAATATCCCCATTTTCCAAAAGACAAGCGCCACTAGGAACATCGTCGTAGCGAAACTCCATCTTTCCATCCTTCATCTCTGTCCGCACTTCCTTATACATGGGATCAAAGAACAACGGATACATTGTCATTGCTTGATTCTGTTTTGAATACATACTAACCTCCCCATTTTACTGACTTTTAAAAGCCAGTGCTTCATATTTTCAGAATATCACAATGACAAAGCAGGTTCTTCTCACAAATTGCTAAGTGTTTCTTAATTTGAAATATAAATAAAAAAAACCTGCACATACAGTGCAGGTCTTAATATCTCTTTTATATTATTATGCGTCAGCGCCAACACGCTTCATCATTTCGATGATATCTCCAACGGTATTGATGCTCTCAAGATCATCGGGAGGAAGTTCAATATCATATTCCTCTTCGAATGCCATAACCAATTCGAATAAGTCTAATGAATCTGCTCCTAAATCATCCTTGAAAGAGGTGTTCTCATCAATTTCAGATGCATCAACGCTAAGCTGTTCGGCAATAATCTCTTTTACCTTCTCTAACATTTCTTTTCTCCTTTAACATAAATACAAGTTAAAATTTCCACTAGGAAACTAAAGCAAAGTATATAAGCAGTTGTACCCTTTGTCAAGTAAGAATCTCTGGATTTTAAGGCTTTTTCTTGACAGTTTATCAGACGACGAACTATAATGTTTTCGACATCGTTTAAGTTCTTTCAAATGATAAATCTATATAAAGTGAGGATAAAAAAATGGCAGCAATTTATTATGGTACCCACGTTTTTAACAAAAACCTTGGAGCCCTTGGTGAAAAAATCACCTGTTCCTATTGTCATAAGACCTATAAGAAAATCTATATTAAGCATTCTCGTTGGTTTCATATTGAATTCATTCCTTTGATTCCTTTGCCAGCTCGTTATTCTTGTACTTGTCCCATCTGTGGCGATGCCGATGCTTTAAAGGGTAAGGAAGCAAAAGCACTGATTGCAGCTCACAAAAATGAGCCCTCCGTTTCGGAATTAACTCCTCATATTCGTTATTATAAGGACAGTAAGTGTTATTCCTTTAGCTATACCGACAATACCACCGGTGAAGAAATTCCTGTGTCCTCTGATATGAAGAAGGGTGATTTAAAACCACTTTTAAAAACAAGAGGTCTTAAATTTAATAAAAAAGAGGTAGAAACAATTTAATCTATAAAGAAGCTATAGCTATAAATTGTAAAAATCTACCCATAACTATTACTTCTAAAACAGAACTTGGCATTTTGCACGAAATCCTACAAAAAAAAACATTTTTGCTTACAAATACTACATTGACTTTTATATCTCCCATCACTAGAATTGCTTTGATTGATAATGAGAATAGGAGAAAAATATGAGCAAAAACAATAATGTTCGTGCCATTGATGAAACAACCCCTCTGCTGCTTTTAGCAGGTCCAATCTTTGGGGAATTATTTTTAAATATCCTTGTAAATAACATTGATACCATGATGCTGAGTCGTTACTCGCAAACCGCTGCCGGTGCAGTCGGTAATGCAAACCAGATCATGATGTTAATGATTATCATGTTCAATATTATCGCAACTGCAACCTCCGTTGTTGTATCCCAGTACCTGGGTGCGAAAAAATATGACATGATGAATAAAATCTATGCACTGGCATTTTTGTTTAATTTATTTATGGGTATCCTATTAAGCGGTGCACTGGTACTTTTCAGATATCCCATCATGAACCTTCTGAATGTGCGCGAGTCCATGACAGCAGATGCCAGTTTGTATATTATCATTGTTGGTGGTGGTTTATTCTTACAGGCTTGTTACAATGTTATGCTGCAGATTCTTCGATGCAATGGCTACAGCAAGGTGGGCATGTATATCTCGGTTGTAATCAACCTGATTAACATTGTTGGTAACTTTACCTTCCTCTATGGTCCATTAAGTTATTTAAACCTCGGTGTTGCTGGTGTTGCGATTTCAACCGTGACTGCAAGAGTTGTCGCTCTTATGATTGCAGTTATATATTTTTACACGAAGAAAATCGGTTCTATTTCACCGAAATACATTCGTCCTTTCCCATTTGCACTTTTAGGTAGCATGGTAAAGGTAGGTCTTCCCTCTGCAGGTGAGAACCTTGCCTACAATTTGTATCAGCTTTTCCTTATGTCCTTAATAAACAACATGGGAGATGATGCCGTATTGGCCAATGTTTCCTGTAAAGCAATGATTAGTTTCGCCATGGTATTCTCCAATTCCTGTGCTATGGCAACCCAGATTATTACAGGACACTTAGTTGGTGCCGGTAAAGAAGACGCAGCTTACAAGCGTGTATTCCAAACCTTGAAGATTTCTCTTCCTATTACAATTGGACTGGCAACTGCGAACTGGCTATTAAGTCCTCTTTCCTTAAGACTTTTTACCGACAATCCAAATGTAATTCATTTAGGCTTCTATATTATGTTGGTTGATATTTTAATCGAAATCGGCCGTTGTTTAAATATGACCTTCGTAAACAGCTTAAAGGCTGCCGGCGATTACATCTATCCTCTCATTGTGGGATTAATCTCTATGTGGGGAATCGGTGCTGTTGTAGGTTACAGCTTTGGTGTTTTTCTTTCCTTTGGTGTTGCCGGTGTATTCTTCGGAACCGCAATGGACGAGTTCCTTCGTGGCTTAGTTGTAATGAGACACTGGGCCCAGAAAAAATGGTATGGAAAATCACTTGTAAAAAAATAATTCACGTAACAGATCCTAACCAAAAAATAAGGGATAAACATTGCCCCACGGCTTTGTTTATCCCTTTCTTTTTGAAGTACCGACAGTTTTTGCTTCCGAGCTTTACATCTGATGTCTTACAACGGCGTATTCGTCATCAAGACGATAAAATGGACAGTCTTTCTGAGTTCCTGACAGGAAGCGATACATTTCGTCCTCATCAAGATTTACAAGACAATAGTACATTTCATCTTCGTCATCATAAACATAATTTACACATGAATCACAATTTGTAGCCATTGTATATCTCCCTCTTTCCTACGCCTCTGTCCTTGGCCGCCTGTTTCATGGCGCTCTTTTCATCCATTCCCTGTGCAATGTAAAATTCCACATGCTCCGGAATACTCATCTCCAAAAACTCAGCCTGCTTGTCCTGTTTTTTCTGCTCTAAGCTGACCCCTTCCAAAACAAGAACATATTCTCCTCTGGGATCTTCCTTTTCATAAAAGCTCAGCGCATCATCCAAGGTTGTAACAAATACTGTTTCAAATTTCTTGGTTAATTCTCTACAAAGCGTAATCTTTCTCTGGCCCAAGGCATTTCGAAGTTCCTGCAATGTACGAACCAGGTGATGGGGTGCTTCATATAAAATAATTGTTCTGCTTTCGTTCTTAAGCTCTTCTAAAATAGCTGCCTTCTCTTTTTTCTCTGAAGGTAGAAATCCTTCAAAGCAAAATCTTCTGGTAGGTAAACCGGATAAGGTCAACGCAACAATAAGTGCTGCAGGACCGGGAAGGGAGGTTACAACGATTCCCTGCTCATGACACATGCGAACCAAAACCTCTCCCGGATCAGAGATTGCAGGCGTTCCTGCATCTGTAATCAAGGCAATGTTCTGTCCGTTTTTCATCTGCTCAATCAGCTGGATTGCTTTTTCAACTTTATTATACTCATGGTAGCTGGTCATGGGTGTATGGATGTCAAAGTGTGTCAAAAGCTTGATACTGTTTCTGGTATCCTCTGCTGCAATTACATCTACCATCTCCAAGGTTTCCAATATTCTGGGACTGATGTCTCCCAAATTACCTATCGGCGTTGCACACAAATATAACTGTCCTGCCACGATTGTTCCTACCCTTTCTTCTTTTCATAACCATAAATATCGTAAATCTGCTGTGTAAATTCACCTGGACGCTCATATACAATAATAGGCTTTTCCACCGTCATTCTTGCATTGCCGCCCTTAACCCCTTCAATCAAAACCATGTTGGGTTCCTTGTCTATAAAGGGATATACCAGCTGCATTCGTTTGGGCTCTAGCTTGTACTTGCACATCTCCTTAAAGATTTCCGGTAGTCTAAAGGGACGATGTACCATGTAAAAATGTCCTGAGGATTTCAACACTCGGGAAGCATTGCGAACCACATCCTCCAAATTACAAAGCACTTCATGCCTTGCAATCGCTTTTGGCCCCATGGGATTTTGCAATCCATGATGGTCTATCATATAGGGAGGATTGCAGGTAACCACTTGAAACTTTGCCGTTCCAAAGATTTGGTCTGCTTCCTTAATATCTCCCTGTACAATCCGGATTCTATCCTGAAGGTTATTTAATATCACACTTCTGCCTGCCATATCGGCACTTTCTTCCTGTATTTCCAGTGCTGTAAAGGACTCTGCTTCCGTTTTTGCCGCCATCAAAATAGGAATAATGCCTGTCCCGGTTCCTAAGTCCAAAACCTGATCGTTGGCTTTGGCTTTGGCAAAATAGGATAGCAAAACCGCATCCATCCCAAAGCAAAACTTCTCCGGATTCTGAATAATTCGATACCCCTTAATCTGCAGGTCATCGATTCTTTCATTTTCTTTTAACAGAATATTTTCCTTATTCCCTGTTTCCATTCTGTCCTTCGTTCTCCGGTCTCTTCTTGTCAAAATGAGGCTTCTTGCCAAAGTTCTTTCTGTTCTGGCCCTGTTTTCCGTCTCTGTGCTCCGGTTTTCCGTGCTTTTCAAAACGCTCCTGGCGATTGTCACCCTCGCCTCTCTCCTGGCGGTTTCTGTTGTTACGTCTATCGCCTCTTTCCTGACGATCACCGCTCTCATTTCTCTCTTGTCTATTGCCTCTTTGTTCATTCTTGTTAGAGAATTCTTTTCTGGAAGAATGTTCTTTTTCTCCCTCAGCACGTTCGCTCTGCTCTTCCTTTTCAAGAAGCTCCAACTCACGAAGCTCTTCCTCTGAAAGGTTTTCCTGTTCCTTTCTTCCATGCTTTTTCTTAAACTGTAAACGCTCTACTTCGTATTCGTGAATCTCTTTTTCATCATTGACATCCACTAAAATCTTAACTCTCTGTCGTAATACATTAACACTCTGAACGGTACCCTTTAATCCATCATCTGTAGTAACAAAGTCACCTACACCGGGAAGTCTTCTGTTCAACTCCTCATAGGTATCTTCCTCATGCTTCAGGCAGCACATTAATCTTCCGCATACACCTGAAATCTTAGCAGGATTCAGCGAAAGATTCTGTTCCTTGGCCATCTTAATAGATACCGGAATGAAATCAGACAAATGTGTATGACAGCATAAAGGTCTTCCACAAATACCGATACCACCCACAATCTTGGTCTCGTCACGAACACCAATCTGACGAAGCTCTATTCTTGTCTTGAAAATTGCTGCCAAATCCTTTACCAGTTCACGGAAGTCAATACGACCGTCTGCAGTAAAATAAAATAATACTTTATTATTATCAAAGGTATATTCCGCATCAATCAGCTTCATTTCCAATTCATGCTTACGAATCTTTTCCTGACAAACCTTGAAGGCTTCTCTTTCCTTTACCTTATTGTTCTGTGCCTGCTCCACATCCTTTTCTGTTGCGATTCGAAGTACGGGTTTAATAGGAGAAACAACCTTGTCCTCTGTTACCTCTCTCACGTCACTGACTGCAGTACCGAATTCCACTCCTCTTGCAGTTTCTACAATGACATGATCTCCTCTTTTAATATCAAACTGTAATGGATCGAAAAAATAAATCTTTCCTGCACTTCTAAATCTGATTCCAACTACCTTTACCATCTATAAACCTCCAAAAAACTCTTCTTGGGACCGCATTACTATTCTTTTTTTGCCGTCCTAATAAACTTTCGTCAAATAATAACAAATCCTTTCACTAACCATTTTCCTTGATTACCAAAAGCATTAACTCTACTGTCAGCTCAAAATTTACATTGGCTGAAATTCTGGACTTTGCCTTGCCAATTGCTTCAATTACTGTCTCAATACCTTCGTAGCTGCTTCTCTGCGCTGCCTTACGAATCGCCTGTATTTCCTCACGAAATACCAGGGGATTGGCATCTGCTGTTGCTTTAAACAACAGAATATCACGATACCAGACCATAAGAATATCCAGATAATCATTAATTTCCAGCTTGTACTCATTGATTCTCTTTAATGCTGCACAAACCTCCTGAATCTCCATATCATGGATATTTTTCATCAGGGAAACTGCATCACTCTTTATATTATCAAATTCCTCACTGGAAGCAAGCAGTTTTGCTTTTCCAAGATTTCCTCTTGCAAAAGCTACACACACCTCCGCTTTATAATCAGGAATCTCCATCTCCTTCATTAGGAAATCTTTTACTAACTTATCACTGACAGGACGCATGTTTAATACAACACATCTACTTAAAATCGTAGGCAACATTGCATTTATATTGGCCGTAAGCAGAATAATGATGCCATATTCCGGTGGCTCTTCCAGGGTTTTTAATAATGCATTCTGCGCCTGTGTATTCATCTTCTCCGCTTCATTCACAATAAAAATCTTGTATTTAGAGCTATACGGCTTAATTGCCATCTGACCATTAATCTGTTCACGAATATCATCAACACCGATTACATTGGGTTTTTCATGGATTACCTTGATAATATCCGGCTGGTTATCTGTCTGGGCCTGCTTGCAGGAATGACATTCCCCACAGGGATCCATTCCCTTTTGTTCACATTGCAGAGTTGCTGCAAAAAGCTTTGCAATAAACTCCTTACCGGAGGATTTCTCTCCGTTGATTATATAGGCATGAGATATCTTTCCGGTTTCTAAAGCATTCTGTAAATGAGCCTTGATCTGTTCTTGTCCCACAATATCTTTAAATCCAACCATCTCTTGTACCTCCTTATTTTCTTACTTACATTAAGTAAATATATCAAGTAATATGCCGCGAATCTCTCCAATCTTGGAAAGAATGGCAATGTTATCCTTCTCTTCCTTCATCAGTTCCTGTGCCAGTTCGTCCAGATTCTGGTCAATCAGCTTTACAATACCGTAAACTCTGTGTCTGCCTCGTCTGTCCAGATAATTTTCTCTGGAAAAAGCATGGGATCTGCTGGTAACCTCGTTCATAAATTCCTTGATCAAGGCTCTATAATGCTTCATATCCCTTAGGTCTTTTCTCTTGGCGATTTTCTCTCCTTCAGAGGTAATCTCCTGCATCAGAGTATTCAGCTTTTCCTGTAACTCCGACTCCTCAATATGACTGGTCAGCATAAACTTAAAATTACTGTCCGTAGGTTGTACCTGGGTAGGGGCCTTCACATTTTGTGTTTGGTCTATTTGATTAATTTTTATCTCCATAGGCAGCTTCCTTTCCGATTCCCTGAGAAGCAAGGAATGTAAGAATCTCTTCTACACACTGATCCAAATCCTGATTGTAAAACCTTTTTTCAATACCGGCTTTTTGAATTTTTTCCTCTGAAAAATCCTGACAATCAGCCAAAAATCTGCGACACAACTCCTGAAACTTGGGCTGTACCTGCTTCTTTTCTCTTGCCAAGGCTCTGGTTAATCGCTCTCCGTCCTCTAAATCTATCAAAACAGGAACAACCGCTTCCTTACCAAAATACCGGCACAGACTTTCATATACTTCTAATGTTCCAACGATGCAGATATCCTGTTTCGTATCCTGAAACTGTTCATCATTGACTGTAAAATATCTCCATATTCCATGGATGGTATCATATGCTCTCTCTTCAATTATTTTATTTTCCTTTTGCAAGGTCCGAAACTCTTCTTCACTGACAAAAAAGTAATCAACACCATTTTCCTCATTCACACGAATGGGACGTGTGGTATATGGAACCACTTTTTTCATTTTCAGCTTTTCCTCAGAAAAAAGTCTGCCTAAAATAGTATCCTTGCCGGTGGAACTTTTTCCCATGAGACATACGATTTTTGTCTTCATCTATTTACCTCAACAACATTTATATAATAAGTATTCTCTAGCTTTGTAATTCCCTGCACGTTCAAGCCTCTTCGAAGATAATAGCTGATTTGCTCTCTGATTTGTTCTGTAATCATTTCTCCCGGAACCAATATAGGTGTTCCCGGAGGATATACAGAAACAAATTCTGCACTATAGCATCCGCCTGCTTTTTCTAACAAAATGGGCCTTTTGGCTTCCTCGTAAGCAAGATACAGGGGAAGTGCCTTAATATCTTCACTTTCCTTTGACCATTCAATACTTTCCAATTCCGGCGTTTTTTCGGAAACCTTCTCATATTTTTTATCGGATAATTTCTGATCAATCTCAAGAAGTGCATCCTTTAATCTGTCAAAGCCTTCCTTGGGATCTCCTATGGTTAGCATGGCAAGTACATAGGTATCACATACCATTTCCATCTGCAAATGATACTCTGTAAGGAGCATATTGTATAACTCCACACCGCTGATTCCGGTTCCTTTTACGGAGATGACAAGCTTTCCGGGATCCTGCCTTATTATTTCTTCCCGGCCTTCACCTTCTATTAAAAAGCTTAAACTCTTACAAACTTTCAACTCTCTTAAAAGTTCTTCCCATCTGCTGTAAAATAAATCCAGGGATTCCTTTCCCTTTTCCTTCATAAATCTTATACAGCTATCCATGGATGCCATTAAGATATAAGAAGGACTACTGCTTTGGTAGATTCTCAAAAACTTCTTTACATTTTCCTCCGAAACAAGCTGACTGTTAAAATGCAAAATCGCAGTCTGTGTCAGGGATGGCAAGGTCTTATGCAAACTCTGAATACATAAGTCCGCCCCCTGGCGTATGCTGTTTTCTGCAAACGCCGGATGAAAACCAAGATGTGCACCATGTGCTTCATCCACAATCAGTGGAATTTTCTTTTGATGAACCACTTCTGCAATTTTTTTCACATCCGCAATTCGTCCCTCATAGGTCGGAGATACAATTAATACCGCCTGAATATCCGGATTTTTCTCCAAAGCCTCCTCTACCTGCCCTGCTGTAATCGGTTCACAGATATCAAATTCCGCATTTGTCTTTGGATACAAATACACCGGACGCAGTTCTCTTAAGAATATTGCATGATATACGGATTTGTGGCAGTTTCTTGCAATCAGGATTTTCCCTTTTCTTGGAAGTGAAGCACTGACTGCAGCCAATACTCCCACTGTACTTCCATTAATTAAGAAGAAACTTTTTAATGCCCCATAAAGGGAAGCCGCATTATCCTGCGCAACCTTTAAGATTTCCTCCGGATAATGCAGGTTATCAAAACCATCAATCTCAGTAATATCTAGTTTTGAAATACTCTCCGGTAATTCCCCCATCCCCTGACGTTTATGTCCCGGCATATGGTAAGGATATGTATTTCCTTCTGCATATTCACTTAATTTTGAAAACAAAGTTTTATTCATCGATTTCTTGCGGGAGATCCTTTATGCACTTTAATAGTTTCTAAGGTAGAACACCACTTATCAGCTACAGTAACCACCCACGCTTCTCTACAGGTCGGCGGGATGACTGTCAGTGGCCACATATGCTTTCGTATAATTTCCTGTTCTTTTTGGGTTAATTCATATTCCTTCATCGCATTTTCCCATGCAATTCTGGGATGGTGAAACCCATGCAATTTATATAAAGGAACATGTTTTGGGTCATGCCAATCATATAGGAAATAATCATGAAGCAGGGCGCCTCTGATTAATTCTTTTTCACTACAATTTAAATGTAGCTTTTCACTGATTGCCAAACTATATTTGGCAACATCTAAACAATGGGCATTTACAGTCATTGTTCCATGCTGAATATGCTTTTTTGTCATCAAAAAATTTTCCGACTTTAAGATGTCCGGCGCATGCTCTCTGAGCTTTCTTTTCAGATATTTTTGTCTTTCCAGAAACCTTCTGATATTTGCTGCCTTTCTGGCCGCCAGTTTTCGCTGTATAAATCCTACATGTTCAGCCTTTTCACCCATATTTTTCTCCTCATAAGTTTAAAACAATTCTTTTGTATAATGCTACTCTTCTTCATAATAGTAACAGATGACCGGATATCCTTTGGATACATACTCATAAACCGTTGCTGCACTTTTTGTTGGCAGGTTTACGCATCCGTGAGAGCCATCCTTCAAATAAATATCTCCACCAAATTCTTTTCTCCAGGAAGCATCATGCATACCGATACTTCCATTAAATGGCATCCAATATTTTACAAACGAATTCCAGGTAGGTCCTTTTAATGTAACATTTCTTGTTTTATAGGTAACACCATAAACACCTGCAGGGGTTGTATTATGTTTTTTTACACAACCTGAAACTACATCACTTTCGAAATCAATCTCTCCATCGATAATCACATAAAGATGCTGATTGGTTAAATCAATCTCAATATAGGAGTTGCCGATATCATCTTGACCCTTGATCCAACCGGTTTTCTTGTAAATTGGTTCTCTGTCTGTATCTGCCCGGTCATTCAAAAGAAGTAGCAGCTCCTCTGTTTCTGAATCGATATCTGTCTGCCAACCGAAATCACCACACTTTAATTCCAGTTCTACACCCTGAATCGTGGTAAATTTTCTTGGTTTTCTGTAGGTATCATACTGCTCAGAACAATCTGTAACAAAATTCTTTACTGCGTCTTCATCAAAGCAATAACCATCTGCATCTACAATCCAGGAATAGTAAAGATCTGAATCAACTAAAACTTCACTTCCATTCCAATCATACCGAATATTTGCCTTTAACAAACTGTTTAATTCTTCCAATTTAGCATTTAATGCCTCATCGTCAGCTTTTATATTTGCCCCATAATAGCAATCAGAAATATCAACCTCTGTTTCTTCCGCCTCAATTGCTTTTCGAATTATCATCTTGGCTTTTTCAACATCAAGCTTGGTTCCTGTATTATCAGGTACAAGCTCAAAGACATTTGAATCAAAGTTATAATCGCCAATACGTGCATTGGTAGGATGAATCATATTCTTATAATCCAGGAAATCGCATCTTGAATAATATTCCGTTAATGCATCCTTATCGTATCCCATAGAACATTCTATGCTGAATTCATGGTTATTATCTAATTCCTTTTTCCAGTCCTCTTCATTTTGCTCGCCCAGAACATCTGCAACATCCTGATGAAGTATGGTATACGCTCCAATATCCGAAGCACTGATCTGGCCTACAATATCACCCTTATAGTCCTTTATATTTAAAACATAATCATCATAGCTTTTTAATAATTCCTGTTCTACACTTTCGCTACTCTGTTCATCACATACAATACCATTTATCGTTGTTTGAGGAAAAAATACCTCTGCATAATGCATTGTTTGTTTCTGATCATAATCTTGTTTATAAAAAAGCGTACCTAATCCGGTAAGTGCAACCGCTCCTACAACAGCTCCTGCGTAAATTCCAACTTTGCGGCTTTTTTTCTCTCCTACTTCCGCATTATTATTCTTTTGTAAATCCTCACTCATGTCTAACCTCTAAAACCTATATAATGCCATAATATCCGCAGAATATTACATTTTAGTATACCATATATCAAACAAATAAAAAAGAAAAAAGACCATGAAATTCATGGTCTTTTATAGTTAATTAATTTTGAGCAATAAAAAATGCCCAGAACCGGAATCGAACCAGTGACACGAGGATTTTCAGTCCTCTGCTCTACCAACTGAGCTATCTGGGCATGCGACATAACGTCGAGTAGCGGGGACAGGATTTGAACCTATGACCTTCGGGTTATGAGCCCGACGAGCTTCCAGACTGCTCCACCCCGCGTTATATAATGGGTGGAGGTGGATTCGAACCACCGAAGCAATGTGCAGCAGATTTACAGTCTGTCCCCTTTGGCCACTCGGGAATCCACCCATATTTATTTAAAAGCCGATGATCGGACTCGAACCGATAACCTGCTGATTACAAATCAGCTGCTCTGCCAATTGAGCCACATCGGCGAAATGCGAGATATATCGAAGCAATTCACCGATATGAAAGCTTCTAATATATTACAATTCGCAATTATTAAATTGTAGTGGGACCTACAGGGCTCGAACCTGTGACCCTCTGCTTGTAAGGCAGATGCTCTCCCAGCTGAGCTAAGATCCCAAGTTACTATTATAGTAACTAACGACCCAGATCGGACTCGAACCGACGACCTT
>JAZLGY010000021.1:0-2164 GCA_045616525.1 Acetatifactor sp.
AGTATACAGAGGAAGTAGTGGATAAAAAAACATGCAAGTTCCAGGTTGATGTTCAGATGGAAACAACACCAGAATCTGCTTTGTATCCAGAGACTGAAACAACATTTTCTGTTTATGTTATTTATGAAGATGGACAGTGGCTTGTTGATAGGTTTACAACAGACTAGAATCTAGTTGTGTTTGAAATTTGTTTTTAAATTAAAACAAAAAGAACTTATGTTCGGTTGAACATTGAAATAAATGATATAAAATGATATAATATATTTGCGTGGAAACACGTAGGAAGAGTACCCATGACAGGGTGGTAGCCTCCCGAGCCAATTGAACGGCTTGCCGGAATACATAGGAAGGGAGGTGCGTTATTATGACAGCTTTCGAAATTATTTCGATATTCATCGGTATATTGACTTTGCTCTGTACCTTTGGTGGTTTGATTGTAGCGTTTCTGAACTTTCTTGATAAGAGAAATAGTAAGAAGAAATAAAAATGCCTCTCCTGTCTGCCAACAGAAGAGGCGTGGTCTAATGACCAAATAACGTCATATTCGGGAGCATCCACTTTGGAGTGGGTGCTCTTTCTTTATTTAATATAGCATATGCCACATTTTTTTTCAACGAAAATGTCTATATTTCAATTATTCCAATTATTCGGACTCGTCTTTATCTATAGGAGATGGATTCTTGCTACGCTTTCTGGCATTAGGTTCTATTATAGCTGATTTGCCTAGAAGTCGTTCTAAATTTTCATCCTGTTTTAAGATTTTTTCCATGAGTCTAAAGGATTTCTTGGAAGGTGAAATTTTTAATAAAGCAAATATTCCAGCTGCAATTTTATGTTGTGGTGTTCCTTCAGTTTTGTCAATGGCATCTACAATAGCTTCCACAACAATATCGCTGCTCGATTTACCAATTGGCATATTAGAGGTAAAGGAATCATTTTTATGTTTATTTCGCAAGTCAGAAAATACAGTAAGGAATTTCTTAGTTAAAAGCTCTGTAAATAAAACATCCTGATTTATACGAAGTCCTTCAGATAATCGTTGGTCTAATCTGAAGGTTTGTCCGGCACCTCCAATCTTATTTAATATTTCATTGTGCTTAGAATATACAGTAGCGTTGTACTGTTGAATCGTATCATCAATATACCCTGTAACATATATGTAGGCATCTATTAATATATCATCAAAAAGTTCATGCTCAATTATTTCTGATATTAGCCATGGAGCTATTTTATTATCTCGCAAATTTTTTAAGGCGTGTTCCGAAAGACCTAATCCTCTGATGTCTATATCAACGGGCTGCATTGTTGGTGATATACCATAAAGATAATCTGTAGAAACACCAAAAACGGTTGCATATTTTATGATTGCCGCAGGTGGAACAGGATTGCCCTCACGTTCGTAATCATAGATTGTCTGTACTGGTATTCCGATTATATCAGACAGTTCTTCAACCGATAAAGTTGGCTTAAACTGGTATCTTAAGTCGCCTAATCTCCCATTCAAACTATTACATTTATGTTCTATTGCATGCAATTCATCTGCATTTATTTTTTTTAGAATAATGATCGCCCCCCTCTTTTTTTCTACAGTATACATGTAAGTAATGGGACTTTTTATCTTAATGGATGCTTCTACGCAGAGAAAGAATTTTGTATCAATCGGCTTCCTGTTGCATATGTACCGGATGCTGGTCCTCCAATGGAATGGCTCTCGTTTTTGGACCAATTACTTGAGCCACCGGATATTATTACCTTGCAGGAATATATGGGATATTGTCTTATACCAACAACAATAGCTCAGAAAATGCTATTTATAATTGGCAATGGTGGAGAAGGAAAGTCAAGAGTTGGAAGGGTTATGCGCTCATTACTTGGTGACAATATGAATACAGGCGATATTCATAAAATTGAGAAAAGCCAGTTTGCCAGAGCTGATTTGGAATGGAAACTTTTGCTCTTGGATGATGATATGAATATGGAAGCATTAACTAAGACTAATAACATAAAAGCGATTGTCACTTTAGAGGATAAAATAGACCTCGAAAGGAAGGGGAAGCAAAGTGAGCAGGGACGACTCTATTCAAGATTTATGTGTTTTGGAAATGGTACTTTGGAATCCTTATATGATAGATCTGAAGGATTTTTTCGAAGGCAAATTATATTA
>JAZLGY010000022.1:0-2781 GCA_045616525.1 Acetatifactor sp.
TAATTTCTTTAACAGTCGATAAGCCTGCGAAGTACTCACATTTAACAATTCAACAACATTGTCTCTTGTTATCATCCCATTCTGTTTAGTTACTAGTTCCATAATCCATGCCTCATATTTCACAGCATCTATACCAGTTTGACGAACATAACCAACAACATTATCTTGTTCCTTATAAATTTTAGAACTTAAAATATACACTCTAGACTTATTACTTCCTGTTGCTTCAACTAGTCCTGCTTCAACCAATTTTTCTACATTTGCTTTTGTTCTGCTTTCGGCAACATTTATATACTCAGATATCTCCTGAATGCTCAATCTTCTCTGAGATTGAAGTGCTGACAAAATAAGTAATGAATTAATAGGTAATGATCGCCCAAGCCTATTTTCTTCATTTGATATCATTTTTGTAAATGGGAGATCTGGTTCAGATCTTTGAATAAATAGCTTTACGCACGAAGAAGTCGTTTCATTGTAATCAGGTAAAGGTCTGCCATATACAATAGAGCCTTCGAATATTCTATCTATTCCTCTGCCCGTCTTTTCAGCCAGTCCTATTCTTTTCAAAGCATCCGCGAGTACCTGATTTCTTCCATGCGGTTCAACAGTCAACAGATTCGTTAAATTAACACCCTCAACAAATCCGCCTGGGCTACTTATTGTTAGCCCTTCATCTTCAACAGCAACTCTAACTGATTGAAGAATAGTATAATCTCTATGGCAAAAAGCATTTACCAGTCCCTCTCTATACGCAGTCTCTGAAAACTCAGGTATAGGAACTCTGAATAATCCATATTCCATCTCTCGCTCTGGATTCCACGCCTTCATATACTCTTCAAATAACTCAAATGTTGCCAAAAGAGGTTTCGATATTTGCTCGTTCTTTCTGACCTTTGTTCCTTCAAGGACTTGGAATGTTGCTTTAGCTGTTGGTATTAATTCAGCGATTCGATCCTCTTTTCCCAAAAGCAATACACCTGTCACAGTAGGGCGTAACACACCCGCTTCTTCCTTTACCAGCTGCAATGCTTTGTCTAGCTCCTCATCTGACAATTCTAACAGCGCCTTGTCGCCTTTTCTGTATTTTATAATACTTCTTAATCTCTCACGTTCATTAGTATCAAAATCTTCTAATGATGCACCTTCTAATATCTGAGCAGAATAGTCCAACAAATTCAATGCCGATAATCTACTAGGTATTTCATATGGATACATAGGAACATTTTCTGGAGATCCATCTGGCTTCAATCTTCTTTTTTGTATTTTTCCATCTGATGTTGCAACGATAGTTCTACTCATTGGAACTTGGATCTGCATAATCTCAACATCACATTCTTCAATAATCTCAGCCCTTACCGGAATAGATGGAACTGTTTTATTAGCAATCAGCGCCATCAATCCAATCGGATCCTTATGCTTTTTTGACAATCCTGTCGGCGTTCCATCATCTTCAACTCCCAAATATAACATTCCGCCCTCAGTATTCGTCATTCCCACAATCTCAGCAGCTAGTTCTGCTTCACTAAATCCATCTATATCACTTTTAAATTCTACTGTTAATGTCTCTTTTTCAGGTATTGTTCGCATATCATACTTCCTCCAAACGCATCATAACACATTCCGTGCGTTTTATCAATTAAAAAAACGCACGCGTGCGTTTTCGTGTGTTTATTATGATTCAAATAACAGTGTCTCTTTACAACCTCAACAATTACATGTACCCAAGAATATTCACCATTTCTGAATTATTCCTAACACTTTTATTTTGTATTAACATCATTTATGTTAGTTCGCAATATTTTTGTTAGTATATATCAAGCATTATGTCAACCCTACCTTTTGTTTCTACTTCGTTTGATTAGGGCAACCACATGGACGCTCCAGTCATTCCCCCATCACTTTCTCCGCATACTCTTTAAACATAAACTCCTCTGAAACACGGGTGTATATGTCCATGGTGGTGGAAATATCCTTATGTCCCAAAAGCATCTGTGCCACTTTCACATTTACATTTCTCTCGCACAGAATCACCGCAAAGGTATGTCGAAAACAATGACAGGTAAGATGCGGTAACAAAATCTCATTTCCTTTGTCATCCATTTTGGGATTGGCATTATACTTTTCAACGATTCCGGTAATTGCGCGATTCAAATCCCTTTGAGAATAGACATTTCCGAAGCGATTTAAAAACACAAAATCAGTATAACCATCAATCTTCACTTCACAGATAATATGGTTTTGCTGCTGGTATTCCTTCTCCATTAGAAATGCCTTGATTACATCCTTGCCTAAAGGGATTTTTCTGTTTCCTGCTACCGTTTTTGTTCCTTCCATTATATGAAATGCTCCTTTATCACCTTTCGTTTGATAATAGGATATACTGTGATTTACCTGTACAAATCCCTTTTCCAAATCCACATCGCACCAGCGTAGTGCGGTCAATTCGCCAAGGCGCATTCCTGTGTGAATAAAAATATAGAATACGGGATACCATCTTTTTAAGTCATCCGTATTCCAAATAAAATCCGTCAAAATTTTCGCTTGGCTTTCCGTGAGAGCCGGTCTTAAGCTAGTGTGTTTTGAATGATTTCTTTTTAACTCCTTCGTTGACCCTGTGGCAGGATTCTTACCAATCACTTCACTCTCCATAGCATATCGAAAAATCTGAAATATCACATTTTGTATTCTGCATATAGTCTCAGTAGAAAGGCTTCTCGAAATTTTTAAACTGTTGTAAAAACATTTGATATCAGCCGTAGTGATATCCTCTAACATTCTTTT
>JAZLGY010000023.1:0-43235 GCA_045616525.1 Acetatifactor sp.
AATGGCAGACTTAAAGGCATACTGGGATAAGCTTCTTGGTATTCTTAATGTTAATACTCCTGATGAAAAGGTTAACAGAATGGTTAACATCTGGAACCAGTATCAGTGTATGGTAACCTTTAACCTTTCTCGTTCTGCTTCTTACTTTGAATCTGGTATCGGCCGTGGAATGGGCTTCCGTGATTCTAACCAGGACGTACTTGGATTTGTACATCAGATTCCTGACAGAGCAAAAGAGCGTATCATCGATATCGCTTCTACTCAGTTCCCTGATGGTGGATGTTATCATCAGTATCAGCCTCTTACCAAGAAGGGTAATGCCGATATCGGTGGTGATTTCTCAGACGATCCATTATGGTTAATCCTTTCTGTTTCTGCTTACATCAAGGAAACACGCGACTGGACCATTCTTGATGAGATGGTTCCTTATGACAATGATATGAGCAAGGCTCAGACAATGCTTGAGCATTTGAAGGTTTCCTTCTACCATATCGTTAATAATCTTGGACCTCATGGACTTCCTCTTGCAATGCGTGCTGACTGGAATGACTGTATCAACCTTTCATGCTTCTCAGACACTCCCGGAGAAAGCTTCCAGACCTATACCAATCCTAAGTTTGCTGCAGAGGGTGGCTACTCAAAGGTTGCAGAGTCTGCATTCGTTGCCGCACTCTTCACCTATGCCGGTCCTAACTACGTAGCTATTCTTGATCATCTTGGAAAGACTGATGAAGCAAATGCTGCTCAGGCTGAAATCGATAAGATGAAAGAAAACATGATGGAATCTGCATGGGATGGCGATTGGTTCCTTAGAGCTTACGATGCTAACGGCAAGAAGATGGGTTCAAAGGAATGTGAAGAGGGTCAGATCTTCATCGAGCCTCAGGGCTTCGCTATTATGTCTGATATTGATGCAGATGCTACAAAGAGAACTCTTAAGGCTGTAGACGAAAGATTAAATACACAGCATGGTCTTGTTCTTAACAACCCTGCATTTACTAAGTACTACATTGAATACGGCGAGATCTCTACATATCCCGGTGGATACAAAGAGAACGCCGGTATCTTCACTCATAACAACGCATGGATGATCTGTGCTGCTGCTTACGCCGGTGAAGGTGATCAGGCATTCAAGTACTACTCAGAAATCGCTCCTGCATTTACAGAAGAGACATCAGACCTTCATAAGACAGAGCCTTATGTATATGGTCAGATGATCGGTGGTAAGGATGCCGGTGCTGATATCGGTAAGCCCGGTAACCACTTCGGTCAGGGTAAGAACTCATGGCTTACAGGTACTGCTGCATGGAACATGGTTGCAATCTCTCAGTACATCTTAGGTATTGCAGCTGACTTCGATGGCCTTAGAATTGATCCTTCTATTCCTTCTGCTTGGGACGGAATGAAGGCAACACGTCAGTTCCGTGGTGCTTCTTATGACATCAATGTTTGTAACCCTAACCACGTATGTAAGGGTATCAAGAGCGTAACCGTTGATGGCGATGCAATCGAAGGCAATATCCTTCCTGCATTCGGCGATGGTAAGACTCATAAAGTTGAAGTTGTAATGGGTTAATCCTTCCTTAAATTACAATACAAAAGAACCATGGTAGGCACACTACCATGGTTCTTTTGATTTCTACTTTAATTATCATATCCTCTTATCTTTTTCACCCATCTACGGAATTTATAACTGGTACTTATCCTAATCCAGCTTAATCCTGCAATAGCAACTCCGATAGGAATCAGAAGTTTAAGAAACTTATAATTGGGAAACATACTAAAATATTCTTTATCCGAAGGTCCATGCACATCCATACTGGTACGCGCTGTAGCACCCCCATGCGCATGATCTGCAAAATCCGCATCACATTTCAAAAAGAAATCATATCTGGCATGATCACCGGCATCATCCCAGGTAAGATCTATATTGTACCACTCTCCATCCAGATATACTCGGTTCCATGCATGCATACCACCCGTTTCATAAGTAACCGGAATCCCTAATTCCTCCATAATCAGATAGAAACCTAATGCATATCCGGTACAGGAGCTATATCCATTGTACAACGCACTATATGCCCCATATTGGTCCTTTATATACACATTGGATAATACAATATAATCATGAACTGCTTTGATCTTAGAATAGTCATCCGGTAAATCTCTTACGCAATTCGCAATTTTTTTAACACGTTTTTTTAGTTTTCTTGCCTTTGCCGGTGAGGGATCAATAAAATGAATCTCTAATATCCTCAACGAACTGTCTTTTTTATTCATCCTATACCCATAGGAAAAACTTACACACAAGCCCGCTGCGATAGGATTCTCCTCAAAAACTTCGGCAATAATCCTGTCAAAATCAAATTCATTTATCCTAAGGGGCGTATTTATAATGATCTTAGATTTATAATTTTCTATAGAATCAACCAGAACGTTATACAACTGCTCTTCACTGGTAATCACTCCCGGAATCTCAATCGTTTTTCTGGAAGCATAATTTCGTATTACGCCAATGATTATAAGGATAAAAAGAGCGATAAATATAATTACTTGCTTTTTCTTATTCATAACGTCTCTTCTTTACCCTTATATGCCATTTATTTCTATCCCTAATCTTAATGATAATAATACATACTATAATCACTCCGATAGGGAATAAGATTCTACGAAGCTTGTAATTCGGGAACATTCTAAAATATTCTTTATCCGATGGGCCATGTACATCCATACTGGTCTCTGCAGTAGCACCACAATAGGTATGTCCCTTGAAATCCTCATTATTCTTTAAGAAATAATCATATCTTGCATAATCGCCTGCATCATCCCAGGTAACATCCATATTGTACCATTTTCCATCCAGACAGACCGTATTCCAGGCATGATTGCCACCTGTTTCATAGGTTACGGGAATTCCCAATTCATCCATAATCAGATAAAAACCTAATGCATATCCGGTACAGGAGCTATATCCATGATACAGCGCATTGTAAGCACCATAGTTCTCTCTCATATATACATTAGACAAAATCAAATAATCATGAACAGCTTTAATCTTGGAATAATCATCCGGAAGCGTCCTTGCCACATTCGCTATCTCTTTAACACGCTTCTCAAGCTTTTTAGCTTTTCTGGGAGAAGCATCCGGACAGTTAAACTTAACCGTCATCTGTGATCGATTCTCTCTACTCACTCTCCAGCTCCAGGAATATCTTCCACTTAATCCTGCTGCAATGGGATTGCTCTCTCTTACCTCTCCTACGATTCTACCTGCATCCAATCCATTGACCTGAAAGTTTGTATGCAAAACTACCTTGGACTTATAATTCTTTAAATAAAACACTATGGTTTCATACATCTGATCTTCACTGGTAATTACACCCGGAACCTCTACCTCCGGATTTAACGAATCCCCCCTGATGATACTATATGTAACACCAATAATAATCCATATAACCAGTATCGTTACCCACTTTTTTGTTGTCATAACACCTATCCCACTCATCCTTCATTCTTCAGTAAAACTACACTTATTGAATATAACATACATCCAAGGTCAGCTCAAGTAAATTACAGAAGCGTATGCTACAATAAAAAAAGAGATGCTTTTTGCATCTCTTTTTTTATTCACAGTGTGCGTTAGAGGATTCGAACCCCCGACCTTTTGGTCCGTAGCCAAACGCTCTATCCAGCTGAGCTAAACGCACATTTGTTGGATTTGTATCTCACAACATTGAATAGTATACTCGTTATAACCACGGATGTCAATAATAATTTTAGATTTTTTTACTCTGTAAACTCTTTCACAATATTCACTACTTCACTAATCATTTCCTGATTTTCTTCACATGCATTGTAGGTTTCATTGGAATGTGCAGATACCTCTTCCGTAATTGCAGAGATGGTCTGAATATTCTCTACGATATCAGCATTGGCAGTTTCAAGTACGCCCATACTCGCCTGCATTTCATCTGTACGATGCTTGATTTCTTCTGCTTCCTGAACAATGCTACGGAAGTTACCTTCAATCATCTTTGTATTCTCAGCAAGCTTGCTATTATTCTCTGTAACGCTCTGAACAGCCTCTGCTACAGCCTTCAATTCGTCACCAATGTTGTTGATCAATTCGGTAATCTCAACAGTTGCTGAGGTTGTCTGGTTCGCAAGGGAAGAAATCTCACCAGCTACAACAGCGAAGCCTCTACCTGCTTCTCCTGCTCTTGCTGCTTCGATACTTGCATTCAAGGAAAGGAGACTTGTCTGCTCGGTAATACCGGTAATCATATCAATAATGGTATTCATCTTGGCTGTCTGCTCATTTAACTCACTCATCTTTACCAAAACAAGCTTATTGGCTTCTGATGTATCTACCGCCTGCTTCGCCATCATATCAACATTCTTCTGGCCTTCTTTGATATTTTCCATGGTTCGAATCATACCATTATTAATCTCATTAGAAGCTTTCTTTACTCCGTGGATATTACTCTGAATGGCTTCTGTTTTTACAAGCTGTTTCTGGATTGCTTCCGCAGTCTCGGTACTGCTCTGACTTACACCCTTCATTGCTCCCTGCATCTGTCCAAAACGATTCTCAACAGTTCCCATCAGCTCTGTGATCTCAGCAATTCCATTATTTAGCTTCTCTGAAGCATCCATATTCTTCTTTAAGGCTTCATTCGCTTTATCTGTCTCTTTTTGAAGAACCTTCATACGTTCTTTATTATTTTTCTGTAATACCATAGCTGCAATAACGGTAAAGAGGCCAACCAGTACAATCGCTGCAATCTGAATTTCAACATCGGCCATTACCCCTTCCGCAGCACCATCCTTGGATAATTTAACACCTACATTAACAAAATTAACAATGGCAGCCGTTGCAGATACCAATACAGTATATCTGATATCAGAAAATAAAGTGATTACTGTTAGCATCGGCATAACATACACAAACGCCAGGCTACTGGTACTAGTAAACAAACAGAAGGTATAAAGAATACCATAAGAAAAGGCTAATATATGCTTTACAAGTTCTGTTTCCTTGTTCCTCCTATAAAAGATAATCTCGGCAACTACCGGTGCAATACATAATGCACAAAAACCTGCAACATAGGGAAGATTCCTGCTTCCCTTCACAAATTCCAATATGTATGCCAGGGCTAACACGCCGTCAATAATTGCATGACATACAATTGCTCGTTGATTTACATGGGCTTTCTCTGAAAACTTCATATCTTTCTTCCTCCTTTGCCACAAAAGCATCCTTGCTTTCATGTAAACATTTGTATCATTATAACATATTTTTCTGATTTTCAATACTGTTTTTATCGAAATTACACAAAACAATGTATTTTTGTTAATATTGTATAACTACTTTATAACTAATTTATTCGCAAAAGAAAATCCCATCTGACGCTTGCCTTACCAAGCCACTCAGATGGGATATTATTTCCAATATTTTATTTCAACTTACTAACTGTCTGTCCCTCATATATACTTCCCGGGACAACAATCTGCTCTACAAATGTACTCTTCGGATTCTCAATAAGCTCAACAAGCTTTTCTGCTGCTCTGCTACCAATCGCATCGGTATCCTGCTGCAGGGTTGTAAGCTTAGGTTCAATATGTCTTCCAATACGGATTCCATCATAACCTACAATAGAAATATCCTCCGGAATATGAAGTCCTCTCTTTCGAATCTCATTCATGCCACCAAAGCAGGAGAAATCATCCGGATAAAGGATACATGTGGGTGGATTCTTTAAATCCAACAATTCACCGGTACAACGTCCCGCTTCCAAGGTATCTCTGTATGGTGATTCTTTAATGTACTCAGGTGGAATCTCCAGTCCAAGCTTTTCCGTATAGAAATAGAAGCTGGAAAGTCTTGCCTGTGTAACAGATGAATATGCACCGTGAATATATGCAATCTTTCTGTGACCGCAATCATATACGTACTGTAACAGCTGCTGCATACCATTTACATTGTCAGACATAATATTGATTCTGTTATCCATCAAATGGTCAATGGTGACAACCGGAATCGTACTACGAACAAGTTCTACAACCTGGGGATCATAGAAATCTACACATGCAATTACGACACCATCAAAACCACGATATCTGCAATGTTCCAAATAAGACATTCTGCTAAGACCATTCTGTCCCTTGTTAAGGAATGTAATATCATAGCCCTTTTCCTCTACTGCTCTCTTAAAACTGTCAAGCACCATAGAGAAATAATCGTGCGTAAGTCCACTCTGCGCCTCATCCATAAACAAGACACCAATATTGAAGGTTCTATTTGTCTTTAAAGCTCTTGCCATGGCATTGGGGAAATATCCCATCTGCTTAGCAACTTCTTTAATTTTCTCTTTTGTTTCCTCTCCTACATCACTATGGTCATTTAATGCTTTACTTACAGTTGCAACACTATAACCACATGCTTTGGAGATATCTTTCATGGATACCATTAATTCATCCTCCCGGGCTTACTCTCTAAATTGATTCCGGCCCACAAAATCTAAAAAAAACCTTAAAAGTTCTACACTTAAACGTTATCGTAAATAGAATATCTCATTTTATAAATATTTTCAATCCTTAAACGTGTATTTTTTCCTATTTTGTGGTATACTAGGCAAGCATTGTTATTTTTTATAACATCCAACATATATAGAAAGGACATGGTGTCTATATGCTTGAATTAAAAAACCTTTCTTTTTGTGTCACAGATGAAAAGAATACTAGAAAAGAAATCATAAAAAACATAAACCTTACCATAGATGATGGTAAGTTCACTGTTATAACCGGTCCCAATGGCGGTGGCAAATCCACCCTTGCCAAATTGATTATGGGAATCGAAAAGCCTACCGGTGGCCAGATTCTTTTTAACGGAACTGATATTACCAACATGAGTATCACAGAACGTGCCAATTTGGGAATCAGCTTCGCCTTTCAACAGCCCGTTCGTTTCAAGGGAATCAAGGTAAAGGATTTGATTACCCTGGCCGCAGGAAATTCTATTTCTACTGCCGGTGCTTGTGAATATCTTTCCAAGGTTGGTCTCTGTGCAAGAGATTACATTAACCGTGACGTGGATGCCAGCTTATCCGGTGGTGAATTAAAGAGAATCGAAATTGCAACTATCATTGCAAGAAACACTCCTCTCTCCGTTTTCGACGAACCGGAAGCAGGAATCGATTTATGGAGCTTTAATAACCTGATTAAGGTGTTTGAAGAGATGCAGCAAAATCAGACTAAGAATGCTTCTGACCAGAAATCTATTATTATCATTTCTCATCAGGAACGTATATTAAATATTGCGGATGATATTATTGTAATCGCTGATGGTACATTGAGAGACAGAGGAACCAAGGATGTCATTCTCCCTCAGCTTTTAAATGATACAGGAAGCTGTAAATTCTACCAGGCAATGCAGTCATAATTACAAAGAATGAGGTAAACCATGGACGAGATTCAAAAAGAATTATTAAAACAGGTAGCTGACTTGCACGAGATGCCTGCCGGTGCATATAACATTCGTGCCAATGGCGTTTCTGCAGCAAGATCAACCACTGCTAATATTGATATTGTGAGTAAAGAAGATAAATCAGGAATTGATATTGTAATCAAAGCTGGTACCAAAAATGAAAGTGTTCATATTCCTGTTGTATTAAGCCAGAGTGGCCTGACTGAAATGGTCTATAATGACTTTTATGTTGGAGAGGATTGCGACGTACTTATTATTGCAGGATGTGGTATTCACAACTCCGGAGATCAGCTTTCCAAGCATGATGGTATCCACTCCTTCTTTATTGGCAAGAACTCTCATGTAAAATATGTAGAAAAGCATTATGGTTCCGGTGAAGGAACCGGCGAGCGAATCATGAATCCTGAAACAATTGTACATTTGGACGAAAACAGCTTTTTCGAAATGGAAACCGTACAGATTAAGGGTATTGATTCCACCAAGCGTTCTACCAAGGCTGATTTAAAGGATGGCGCCAAGATTGTAGTAACAGAAAAGCTTATGACCCACGGAAAACAGTTGGCTGAAACAAGCTTTGATGTTGACCTAAATGGTTATGGCTGTAGTGCAAATGTAATCTCTCGTGCTGTAGCCAAGGACGATTCCAGACAAATCTTTTATGCCAAGATTAATGGTAACAATAAATGTGCCGGTCACTCTGAATGTGATGCCATTATTATGGACAATGCAAAAATCAGTGCTATCCCGGAGATTACCGCAAACTGTGTTGATGCTGAATTAATACATGAGGCAGCCATCGGTAAAATTGCAGGTGAACAGTTAACCAAGCTTATGACCCTGGGACTTACAGAGGCCGAAGCAGAAGCTCAGATTGTAAATGGCTTCTTAAAGTAAATAGTGAACATAAAAAGAGACTTCAAATAAAGTTCGAAGTCTCTTTTTTATACTTATTATTTTGATTTATTTATTCAGCCTCATGATTATTCTCAAGCAAAAAGCTTTCATACTCATCCATTGGAAGCGGCTTAGTAAAATAATAGCCCTGGATGTAATCAATATGCTCCGGTGCAAGTAATTCAACCTGTTCCTTGGTATCCACACCTTCCGCTACGATCTTCATACCTACCGCCTGGATCATATGAATAACAGCTTCCATGATTAATTTGCCCTTTTCTCCGCTGAAGTATGCCTGTGTCATATGATGATCCAATTTGACGATTTCTACCGGCAATTCCAAGATATAATTTAAATTAGAAAATCCGGTTCCAAAATCATCTAAGGAGAAGGACACACCATAATCAATGAGCTTCTTCATATTGCTGAGTAAGGTTTCTTTGGAACGAAGTGCTGCCGACTCTGTAATCTCAAGATTAATCTGATTCGGTCTGATTCCATTCTTCTCCATGATAGCAATGAATCGTTCTGCAAGATCATCTGTTGTACTCTGAATCGCAGACACATTGATTTCCAAATACTTAATTCCCAGCTTCTTGGCATCAACACTTGCTAGGTACTCACATGCTTTCCTAAAGATTAATTCTCCCAGCTCGACAATAGAGTCATTGGCCTCTGCAACAGGAATAAAGGAATCCGGTGCAAGTACCCGACCGTCTCTTGCGACAATTCTAACCAAAACCTCTGCAGAATGAAAGACCTTATTTTTCACATCATAAATGGGCTGGAAGTACAATGTAACTCTGTCCTCTTTGATTGCATCCTCTATGATTTCTGCATATTCTTCATTTCTTTCATATTCCTTTAGCCAGCTCTCATCCATATAACATGTGGGTGTGACGGTATGGCTCTGCTTATCTGAGATAAAGATACCGCTCATTCTCTCATACTTCTCAGCATCCATATTGATATTCGGAATTACATAACATCTTGCTTTAATCGTAAACCTATGGCTTCTAAACTTCCATACATCGTTCATCTTCTTCTGAATTTCCGCAAGTACATTGCCGGTTTCCTGTACCTTATCAACAAGCAAGGTGTATTTCATACCATGATTATGAAATGCGGTAGTATTAGGAACTGAATCTATGAATTTCGCTATTACCTTCTCAGCGCCCTCGATAATGTCTAAATCTACGCTCTTGTGCAAGTCCTCAATCATAATTACAATGGTCGAAAACTTTTTATGCTGCGAAGCACGGTCTCTGATATATCTGGATAAACTCATCTGGTTTAACAAACCGGTTTCAATATCAATATAGCTCTCCGGATTCTCCAATTTAACGAACAGGATTGCAACACCCAGACAGCTGGTATAGCTAATCAGGTTAATATCCTTATAATAATACTGTCCTACTGTTGCAGCCGTCCATAAAACAATCCAAATAAAGCTAACCAGCCTTCTTCTCTTGTCCAAATTCTTACCGGCAAAGGTTAAGAATGCCGCAATCGAGAAGATAAAAAATAGTCCGACTACATAAGTAATGTCCACACTCATTCCATAGGTGTAAGGAATTCTTTCTGTAGTACTTACCTCAATAGGTGTTACTGCAACAATCGCACTGGCTATAATAGCCACAAACCCCATTAAAGTTTTATAAGCATTTATTCCCTTGTACAAATAATCAAGCCCACTTAGCAGATACATCAGTGAGGCATACACTTCAAATATTAACGAAATCAAATACGTCTTACATTCAAGAAGTGCCACAAAGGAGTAGCCATTTTCAGAACTTAGCAAAACCATTGCCCCTATATCCAAAACTACCGAAAGTAATGCAATATACAGAACATCCTTAAAATAGGTTTGGGTACGGATTTGTACAGTTCTATGGCTAAAATTTAATATGATAATCGCCATGAGCAAGGCAACACCACACAACTGAACCTGTATCATAAATAAAAATCCTCTTTTTGTTACCTTTTGTAATAATCCACTGCTTTGGACTCATCATAATACACTTTGTTTTCTTCTACAATGGTGATTTCATCGCCCTGAACCTGTAAAATAGTAACAGCACAGTTTCTATGCACACCACCGGCCCAGAAATCCTTCATATCCTTAATTGTCAAACTACTTAACAATCCTCTAAGGGCGGCTCCGTGTGTAGAAACTAAGATACTTTTTCCCTCATACTCTTCCTTTCCCGCAATTTCATGTAGGAACTCTGTTGTTCTGCCACATAACTGCTGAAAGGTTTCTCCACCTTCTCCCGGAATATACTTTTCGGGATTGTTAAAGAAATCGTTAAAATGAGGATCCGGTACATTATATTTTTCAGGTGCACAGCAATATCCCTCATTGGCGCCAAAACACATCTCCTTAATTCTGACATCCTTTATAATAGGAATATCTCTTTTGCCCCTGATAATCTCAGCTGTTTTATATGCTCTCTGAAGAGGACTGGATATTACGAAATCAAAATGAATATCCTTCATTTTTTCAGAAGTTTCCTCCGCAAGCGCAATCCCGTTTTCATTCAAAGGAATGTCTGTCGCCCCCTGCAAAAGTCTCTTCGTATTCCAATCCGTTTCTCCATGTCTGATTAAATAAATCGTCTTCATAATTACTGTTCATTCATCTTGGTTAACTTTGCTGCCTGATCCGCTGCAATACAAGCGTCAAGAATTTCCTGAATATCTCCGTTCATTATTTTATCCAGCTTATACAGGGTTAATCCAATTCTGTGATCGGTAACACGACCCTGTGGGAAATTATAGGTACGAATCTTTTCAGAACGATCTCCGGTTCCAATCTGGCTCTTTCTAAGTTCTGCCTCAGCATCATGTCTCTGCTGCTGCTCAATATCATAGAGCTTGGCCTTTAATAAAGCGAAAGCCTTAGCCTTGTTTTGGAGCTGACTCTTTTCCGTCTGGCTATATACCACAATACCGGTAGGATAATGGGTAAGACGAACTGCAGAGTCAGTAGTATTGACACACTGACCACCATTTCCGGACGCACGCATAACGTCAATACGAATATCTTTTTCTTCGATTACAATATCAATATCTTCATCTACTTCAGGCATAACCGCAACGCTGGCTGTAGAAGTATGGATACGTCCACCGCTTTCTGTCTCAGGTACACGCTGTACACGATGTACACCACTTTCATATTTCATTACAGAATATGCACCCTGTCCGGAAATCATAAACTGTACTTCCTTCATACCACCAATACCGATTTCATCAACGTTCATGGTTTCAACCTTCCATCTACGGCCTTCGGCAAAGTGTACATACATACGATAAAGCTCTGCTGCAAATAAAGCTGCTTCATCTCCACCTGCACCCGCTCTGATTTCTACAATAACGTTCTTCTCATCGTTAGGGTCCTTAGGAAGAAGAAGAATCTTTAATTCCTGCTCTAACTCTTCTACTCTCTTCTTACTATCGTTCAAGGTTTCCTTGATCATTTCACGCATTTCATCATCAGATTCCTCATCTAACATCATCAAAGAATCTTCGATATCCTGCTTGCATTTCTTATACTCTGAATAAGCATCTACGATAGGAGTCAAATCGCTCTGCTCCTTCATAAGCTTACGGAATCTTTCCTGATTATTAGTAACTGTGGGCTCATGTAATTCACCCATAATCTCTTCAAAACGAATTAATAAATCCTCTAACTTATCAAACATTTCTTTATTTCCTTTCCAAAATTGTGATTGTGTTTTTTATACTATTCTTAACGGTTAGTAGCCTTTTTCTCCAAAAACCACTCTGTCAAGTCCTGCATAATCCTTCACAACATTCACGTTTATGAAACCGGCTTCTGTCATAAGGGAAGAAACTGCTTCCGCCTGGTCATATCCGATTTCAAAATACAAAGCGCCGCCACCTTTTAAGAAACGATTACTCTGTTCAACAATCCTTCTGTAAAACGCAAGGCCATCTGTATTGCCATCTAAGGCCATTCTGGGTTCATGCTCTCTAACCTCCGGCATCAATCCGTCTACGACCTGTGAGGGTATGTAAGGCGGGTTGCTGACGATTCTGTCAAAGCATCCCTCAACATTTTCAAATAAATCCCCCTGAATAAAGGTAATATCTTCATTGGGCACTAGCTCTTTTGCATTTTCCCTTGCAATCTCCAAGGCCGCCTGCGATAAATCCACACCTATTCCCTTAATATCATTGGAATAATGCAATAAACTAATCAGAATACATCCACTGCCGGTACACATATCAAGCACAGTCATACCGTCATGAAGTTCCTTCAAGACCTCCTCCACCAGGATCTCTGTATCCTGTCTGGGCGTCAGAACATTTTCATTGACTTTAAAGGTTAGTCCCATAAACTCCTGGCATCCCAAAATATGCTGCAATGGAATTCTCTGTTTTCTCTTTTCAATTAAACTGCTGTATGTCTCTTGTTCTTCCTCTGATACTAATCTGTCGCCATGGGCCAGCAGATCATTTCGATTCGTATTACATACTTTTTCTAAAAGGATACGGGCATCCCAGGAAAAATCAGGTACACCGGCCTCTTCAAGGACATTACAGCCATAAGAATAGCATTCCCTATAATTCATATTTTGCCCCGCTTGTGCTAACACTCTACATCAAAATTTTCTTTCAAAAAAGCCTTCCAATCATACACTGCTTCTACGGAAGCGATTGCAACCTCAATCATCTCATCATCCGGCTCCTTGGTAGTAAGAAGCTGTACGAACATTCCGGGTGCTGATAAAATCTTCACGAAAATATTCTCACTTTTTCCTGCAAGTCTGATTAATTCGTAGGATATTCCCGCAACCACAGGAATCAGTAAGATTCTGAGGCCTGCTCTTGCCAAAGGATGACTTACCCTAATAAAGAAAAACAAAACCAAACTTACCAGAAAAACAAAGAAAATAAAGCTTGTACCACATCTCTTGTGCTGTCTGGAGCTTTTTCTGACATTCTCTACTGTAAGAGGCATTCCATGCTCTAAGCAGTTGATACATTTATGCTCAGCTCCGTGATAACAAAACAGTCTCTTTATATCCTTTACCAGGCTAATCAACAATATATATCCGATAAATATTCCAATACGTACGAAGCCCTCTAATACAGCAAGCCAGCTTTCATTTGCCAGTAATCCCTTTAACAAATAGGAAATATAATATGGTAATACCATAAAGATTCCAACTGCAAGTACAATGGAAAGCAAAGTAACAATCGCACTGATTACTTTTTCTGCTTTACCGTTAGAAACCTTGTTTAACCACTGATAAAACTTTCCTTCCTTGTCCTGTTCTGTCTCCTCTTCATCGTAAAACTCGGCAGATTCATTTAACGCACCGGTTCCTAAAATCATGGAATCAATAAAGTTAAAAGTGCCTCTGATAAAAGGCAACTCCTTCCACATCTTAGAAACCTTGATGCCTTCGTAATCATGTGTATTTACAACAATAGTGCCATCCGATTTACGGACAGCCACTGCATATTTTTCTTTATTCTTCATCATAACGCCTTCCAGAACTGCCTGTCCGCCAATTCCGGAATATATCTTCTTTTCCATCGTCACTGTGACCTTTCCCGGTACTGAAAATGAGTCCTAAAACTCAAGAAAGGTTGAGATATTTCTACCTCAACCCTCCGAAATAACTTATTTGTTTGTAACGCCGTATTTCTTGTTGAACTTATCGATACGACCATCGGTTCTAGCTGACTTCTGCTGGCCAGTATAGAATGAATGACACTTAGAGCAAACTTCTACGTGAAGCTCTGGTTTTGTTGAACCGGTTACAAATGTGTTACCACAGTTACAGGTAACGGTTGCCTGATAATACTCGGGATGGATTCCTTCTCTCATGTTTTCACCTCTCTATATGAATTACGTTTATTTGTTTGTTCTCATCCGCACTGCTTATGGAACCACAAACAGCTTTTTGATTGTATCATGATTAATTTTCGTTTGCAAGCCTTTTTTTAAATAAAACGATTCTTTTTTACCATTGCTACAAATTCCACGTTATTTTTGGTTTTTGAGAACATATCAAGAATCCTGTCTGTTGCTTCGTCTGACTTTAATCCGTTCAAAGCCTTTCGCATAATATTGATTGCTTCCAGTTCCTCATTATCAAGGAGAAGATCTTCTCTTCTGGTACTGGACTTTGCAATATCGATAGCAGGGAAGATTCTCTTCTCAGAAAGCTTTCTGTCCAGAACGATTTCCATGTTACCGGTTCCCTTGAACTCTTCGTATACTACATCATCCATCTTGCTTCCGGTTTCAACCAGTGCAGTTGCAAGAATGGTTAAGCTTCCGCCCTCTCTCATATTTCTCGCAGCACCGAAAAATCTCTTGGGCATATGAAGAGAAGCAGGATCCAGACCACCGGAAAGTGTTCTTCCACTGGGTGGAACAACCATATTGTAGGCTCTTGTAAGTCTTGTAATACTATCTAGGAGAATTACAACATCCTCATGATGCTCTACCAATCTCTTTGCTCTCTCAATTACCATCTCTGAAACTCTCTTATGATGTTCAGGGGTTTCATCAAAGGTAGAATAGATGACCTCAACCTTGGAACCATGAATTGCTTCCTTAATATCTGTTACTTCCTCAGGACGCTCATCAATCAACAAAATAAGCATGTGCATATCCGGATTGGTTCTTAAAATAGACTGCGCCACTTCCTTTAAGAGTGTTGTCTTACCTGCTTTAGGTGGAGATACAATCATACCTCTCTGTCCCTTACCTACAGGGCTGATCAAATCCATAACTCTCATGGCAACACTGGCACCCGGTGTTTCAAGACGAATTCTCTTATTTGGGAAAATCGGTGTCAAATCTTCAAAGGCGACTCTCTTGGCAGCTTCTTCAGCAGGATATCCATTGATTGTTTTTACATATAATAAAGCACTGAACTTTTCCTGCTGTGTCTTGATTCGTTTATTACCTTTTAATATATCACCGGTTCTCATGCCGAATCTTCTAATCTGGCTGGGGGCTACATATACGTCCTCGTCACCCGGCATATAATTATCACAACGAATAAAACCATAGCCATCCGGCATTACCTCTAAAATACCGTCAGCTTCCTGACCGCTGTCAAGATCCTTGGGATATTGAGACTCATCCTCTGCTTTCTTTTCCTCGGAAACAGCATTCTTTTCCTCAGGCTTTCTTTCTTCCTTGGGAACCTCTTTGACTGCTGCGCTATTTTTTTCTTTTTCATCTAATAAAAGCATAGCTTCTACTACCTCTGCCTTTTTCATGGCAGAAACACCTGCAATACCACGAGCCTTAGCAAGCTCCTTCAACTGTACAAGCGCGAGTGATTCGTATTTTTCCTTCATATTCCATCATCCTTTCAAGATAATAAAAAATAATATTCAGACTGATTAAATATTCTATTTATACATTTGGGAAAATCATTTACTGAATTATCTGTTTGAATTGATTTAAGAAAACCATTTGTATCATAATGTCTATCACGAGGTACATTATATCGTATATTAAAGAAAAGGAAAAGAAAAATTTTCAGTTCTTCTTGAAAAAGTTTATATAAAACATTAGAATGATTGGTATATGACAAATTTACCAAAAGAAAGAGGATACATATATGACAATTAATGAAAAAGCTCTTGAACTTCATGAAAAATGGAACGGAAAGCTTGAAACCATTTCCAAGACTCCTGTAAAGTCTAGAGAAGATTTAGCTCTTGCCTATACTCCGGGTGTTGCAGAACCTTGTAAAGTTATTGCCCAGGATCAGGAAGCTGCTTACAAATACACCATGAAAGCCAATACTGTTGCCGTTGTTTCTGATGGTAGTGCTGTATTAGGTCTTGGTAACATCGGCCCCTACGCTGCTATGCCTGTTATGGAGGGAAAAGCAGTTCTTTTCAAGGAGTTCGGTGGGGTAAACGCAGTTCCTATCTGCTTGGATACCCAGGATACTGAAGAGATTATTAAAGCTGTAACCTATCTTGCTCCCGGTTTTGGTGGTATCAACCTGGAAGATATCTCCGCTCCAAGATGCTTTGAGATTGAAGAAAGATTAAAGGCTACATTAAATATTCCTGTTTTCCACGATGATCAGCATGGTACTGCTATCGTTGTTCTTGCAGGTATCATCAATGCATTAAAGGTTGTTGGCAAGAAGAAAGAGGATTGCCGTGTTGTAGTAAACGGTGCAGGTAGTGCCGGTGTTGCTATTACCAAGCTTCTTCTTACTTATGGTTTCCCTAACATCATTATGTGTGATAAGGTTGGTATGCTTTCCAAGAAAACGGAAGGCTTGAACTGGATGCAGGAAAAGATGGTTGAAGTTACCAACTTAAATTGTGAAGAAGGTTCTCTTGCAGATGCCATGAAGGGTGCTGATATCTTTGTTGGTGTTTCCGCTCCCGGAATTGTAAGCCCTGAGATGGTTGCTTCCATGAATAAGGATTCTATCCTCTTTGCAATGGCTAACCCTGTTCCCGAAATCATGCCTGATGTTGCAAAAGCTGCAGGCGCTCGTGTTGTTGGTACCGGAAGAAGTGACTTCCCTAACCAGGTAAACAACGTTGTAGCATTTCCCGGTATCTTCAAGGGTGCTTTAGAGGGACGTGCTTCTCAGATTACAGAAGAAATGAAGCTTGCTGCTGCAAAGGCAATCGCTTCTCTTGTTCCTGATGATCAGCTTTCAGACGAAAACATTATGCCTGAAGCCTTTGATCCTAAGGTAGCTGATATTGTTGCAGCTGCTGTAAAGTCTAACATTAAATAATATGCATTCGCTTCCATCCTTTTGGTTATCCAAGCCCTATTACTCCTTGGATGCATACCTGAAGAAAACCTATCAAGCGAAGTGCTATAAGATAGCCCTGGATGCCCAAATGACCTGTCCCAATCGAGACGGGTCCAAGGGTAGCCGGGGTTGTATTTTCTGTAGCAGTGGAGGAAGTGGTGAATTTGCAGCCCATGGTACTTCCATCAGTGAACAAATAAGAACCGGTCTCTCCTATTTTGGAGACAAAAAAATAGGCAGTCACTACATTGCCTACTTTCAATCCTACACCAATACTTATGCTCCTGTAGAGCGATTAAAGGTTCTATACACAGAAGCCCTGGAGCACCCGGATGTATGTGGAATTTCTATTGCCACCCGCCCAGATTGTCTCCCCGACGAAGTTTTACATCTGTTAAAAGAGTTAAAGGTATCCTTCCCACAAAAATTCATCTGGGTGGAGCTGGGACTTCAGACCATTCATGAAAAAACTGCAGACTATATCCGCAGGGGTTACCCACTTTCAACCTTTCATAAAGCCTTTTTTGATTTAAAGGCTTTGGGGATTCCATGTATCGTTCATCTAATCATGGGCCTTCCAGGAGAAACCTCTGAAATGGTATTGGAATCTATACAGTACCTAAACACCCTACAGCCCTTTGGTGTGAAGCTGCAGCTTCTGCATATTTTAAAAGAAACTGATTTAGCAGAACTATATTTACGAGAACAGGTTTCTGTTTTATCAAAAGAAGAATATCTCTCTCTTTTAATTGATTGTATCGAACACCTATCACCGGAGATTGTAATACACAGAGTCACAGGGGATGGGCCAAAGAATTTGTTGATTGCTCCAACCTACAGCTTAAACAAACGAGATATGTTAAATAGTCTGCATAAAGAAATGAAGGACAAAAAAAGTTATCAGGGTAAGAAGCTATGATTCTGCTTCTTCCCTGATTCTTTTTAAATGATCTTTTATTTTTTGTTCATATCCATTGCCACTTGGTCTGTAAAATTCTTTTCCATTTAACTCATATGGCAAATACTGCTGCTCCACATAATTATTTTTATAGGAATGCGCATACTTATAACCGGTTCCTCTTCCAAGCTTGGCTGCTCCCTTATAATGAGCATCCTGTAAATGAGATGGAATCGGAAGATTTCCACTACTTTCCACTTCCCTCATCGCCTCCTCTATAGCAACGCAGCTGGCATTGCTCTTGGGTGCACAGGCCACATAGGATGCCGCCTGTGATAATATAATCTGTGCTTCCGGCATACCCACACGCTCCACTGCCATACTTGCATTGGTAGCAACAACCAACGCCATAGGGTCAGCATTTCCCACATCTTCTGATGCACAAATCATAATACGTCTGGCAATAAAGGTAACACTCTCACCTGCATAAAGCATTCTTCCAAGATAATATACTGCTGCCGAAGGATCCGATCCTCTCATACTTTTTATGAATGCAGATATTGTATCATAATGATTGTCGCCACCCTTATCATATCTGGCCACTCTCTTCTGAATACATTCCTTCGCCACATCCATTGTAATATGAATCAGTCCATCCTGCTCTCTTTCTGTGGTCATAATGCCAAGCTCTAAGGCATTTAACGCATGTCTTGCATCTCCACCTGCAACGTCCGCCAAAAAGTCAAGGACATCCTCCTCAGCGGTAGCCTTGTAGCTACCCATACCTCTTTTTTCATCGGTCAGGGCAATACGCAGTAAACTCTTTACCGCATCCATACTAAGGGGCTTCAGTTCAAAGATAATGGAACGGCTCAGAAGGGCTCCATTTACTTCAAAGTAAGGATTTTCTGTAGTCGCACCGATTAAGATTACCGTGCCGTCCTCAACAAAAGGCAATAAATAATCCTGCTGTCCTTTGTTAAATCTATGAATCTCATCAATAAACAGAATGGTTCTCTTTCCATACATTCCCTGGAGATTCTTGGCCTTCTCAACTACCTCTTCCATATCCTTCTTGCCGGCTACGGTTGCATTAATCTGTGTAAACTCTGCACTGGTAGAATTGGCAATGACCTTGGCTAATGTTGTTTTTCCGGTTCCGGGTGGTCCATAAAAGATAATGGAACTAAGCTTATCTGCTGAAATGGCACGATATAAAAGCTTGTCCTTGCCAATAATATGTTCCTGTCCCACAACCTCCTCTAAGGTTTTAGGTCTCATTCTTGCAGCCAGCGGAGATTCCTTCTCCATACTGCTGCTTCTCATATAATCAAATAAATCCATATATTTTTACCATTTCATCAATTCCCTGATGCCCTGTACAAGCACGCGGGACGCTTTTACATGTGCCTTCTCAATGGGATGATAATCTGCTGCATAGCCTTCCTCCGGATTCTGTTCCGGAAGGAGTAAGGTACTGATATTGGGATCTTCCGTTTCCTTCGTATACATCTCTACCGCTTCGCAGATTACAGGAAATAATCTTGCTCCCATCAGACCAAGTACACATAAAATCCTGGCATTTTTATTATTCCTTCTGATTACCTTTAGAAACTCAATATAATGTGTTCTGTAATCCTTCTGCTTCTCTTCATCATCCTGGCAATAGCTGTCATCATTGGTTCCAAGATTCAATATTACAAGCTCCGGTTGTCTTTCCCTCTCAAAATTCCATGTAAGGGAATGTGGTACAATGCTTCCTGCAAATAAATCTCTGCTATATCCTAAGGATTCATAATATGGAGGCAATACCTCTGTCACATTCTTGTTCTCCGGATTATCTGTATATCCGGAAATAATGCCATACCCGCTGGCGCTTACAAGACTTACATCCGCATTCAAATAAGCGGCTGTTTTTAAGCTATATGACTTAGTAGCATCCTCAGTTTCTGTTTTGAAATGGTGCATACAATCCTCATCATCTACACCATACCCACAGGTAATGGAATCACCCACGATTTCAATAAAATGCTCTTTATTTTCAGTAGGTTGAATCCAGTCCATGTCACCGATTTCCAAGGGTTTGATACCCATGACAGACATAGGACTTTCAGAAAGCTTTATAATCTTAATGATGCCTTTTCTTTCCTTGGTACCATCAAAAATCACATATTTCTTTTCCTTCTGATTGATTAAATCATCTACGATTCTTTCATCATCAAGGTAAATGGCAATTCTGGGAACATTTTCCTTTTGTGCATCATCCAGGGCAACTACAGACCCTTCGATTGTTACCACAAGACTCATACCGGAAAAAGAAAACTCTACACCGGTTCCTGACAATCCCATCCATAAAGTATCTTCTATCGGATAAGTTCTACCCAGAATTTTTACACATTCTTTTGTAAGTACTACTTTCTGCATATCTACCTCTCCCGTAAATAATTACAATGTCATATTGGAGAAAAATCTTTCTGAAAATTCGTCTTCCAATGCCAGATTAATAATCTCTGTTTTTTTTCTGATATACTGCACAACCGCACCTGCATTTTTGTCAACAGCAAATCTATAAGCTCCGGCCAAAGAACTGTTACCTACGCTTCGAACCTTATCCTCTAAGTCTCTTGGGAACAAACCAATTCTTACAGCACTCTTTACATCCAGGAAATAACCAAATCCACCGGCCAAATATACCTTACCAATCTGTTTAGGATGTAGCCCTGCCTTCTGAAGCAATAAATCAATCCCCGATCTGATTGCTGCCTTAGCCATGAGCATTGCCTGAATCATGTCCTGTGTCACCAATAGATTACCTACAACAATACCTTCTTTTCGATATTCCTCTGAGAGTGCACCAAACTCATCAATATATCCTTTATCCATGAGACTGGCCACACGTCTGATTCGGTCACATGCGAAGCTACCATCACTGCCTTCAAAAGCAGACCCTGCTGCCGTTGCGGTAGCATATGCTTTATTTCCAACCGACAAATATAGTTCACCATTGGTTCCAAGATCTACTAAAAGTGTAGGCACCGGCTCTCTTTCCACAAAAAGAGCCATGGCACCGGCCATAATATCTCCTCCAACAAAAGCAGAAAAGCCCGGAATTGTATGAATCTCCAATCCATCCATCTCAAAAAATTCCGAATCAATATATTCTGCACGAAAGGGCGCCGCTCCAAGACTTGCGGTATTATATCCCATCAGCAAATACATCATTGTTGTATTTCCTGCAATATATACTCTTTTAGGATGATATCCATTATCCTTAAAATATTTAATTCCTTTTGATAACTCTTTTCTAATCAGAGCCTTCATCTGTAATAAGCAGGCTCTGTTTTCCGCTGCGGCAACTCTGCTTAATACATCCTTACCAAAGATTCTCTGGGGATTGATTGCAGAATAATTGTCTACAATCGTTCCTCTAAAATCAAACATCTCCATTGCAATGGTTGTGGTTCCAAGGTCCACACACATGAATGGTTCATTCACATCTAAAGCTGTTGCCGTAAATTTACGTAGTAAGAAGGAGTCTGCCACAACCTGCATTTCAACATAGTCATCATCACATTTTCCACAACCAATACAAACCTGACATTTTTTTCCTGCTAAGCTCATTTGCGCAACTCCTTTCATTATTATTCTTTGGGCGCTGATGCCACTACCATCATATCTCCCTTAAATTCTATATCTCCGAATTCAAAAGGAACAATCAAATGTGTTCCCTTGGATACATGATTTCCTGAAATCTCTCCCTCTCCCTCTAATACAGAAATCGTCATAAACTTCTCTTTCATGGGAATCGTAAAGCTATCCTTTATTTGAACCTTCCATATCTTATAATAATCGCATTCGGCCATAGATACAAGTTCATTTATATTAGTTTCCTTAAAAGAAGCAACTTTATCCTTACTTGCACGATCCGGTACATTCACAACCTGTATACTCTGCTCAACATGAAGCGTTCTGGGTTTACCATCCACCAGTCTGTGATAATCATATACTCTATATGTTATATCACAATTTTGCTGAATTTCCAAAATCAAAACACCGCCACAAATAGCATGAATGGTTCCCGGTGGAATGGGAATAACATCTCCTTTTTTTACAGGGACCCTGCAAATCAAATCCTCATAACGATCCTCTCGAATCATTTTTTCCAATTCTTCACGTGTTGAAGCCGTATGTCCGATGACCAGCTCTGCTCCCTCTACAGCATCCAGCACATACCACATCTCAGATTTTCCAAAAGGAACGTGCTCTACTTCTCTGGCGTATTCATCTCCCGGATGCACCTGAATACTTAAATCCTTCTTGGCATCAATCATCTTTACAAGAAGCGGAAATTCCTCATCCTTCAGATTACCAAACAATTCCCGATGATTCTTATACAATTCCGATAATTTAGTTCCTTTATATTTCCCTGAAGAAACTTCACAATCACCATTCTTATGTGCGCTGACTGCCCAACATTCTCCCACATTCTGACTGTCCTGCTGATAGGGATACTCCTTAATAAGTCTGGTTCCTCCCCAAACACATTCCTTAAGAACCGGCTCCATAAAAATCAATTCTTTTTCCATACATCTAATCCTTCTATATGCTCAGCTCAGACTGAACTATGATTGTATCACAGAAACAAGATAAAAACCACTTTTATATTCCTGCTCGTCCATAATCTCCAACCTGATGGTATGTTTTTTGCATATTTCATCCTCTATCATCGTTGTTAGTGCAATCAAATCTCCCCAGGTTTCATCAAAGGATCCGTCTAATATAACCGCATCTTCAGTTCTACCATCAACAATGACCCTGGCCTTGGGCGCAGGCTTATGGATGGTCCTTCTGTACTGGAGGGCGAGTGTCCTTAATTCTGTGGTAAATTCTATAAAAGCTCCCTTGGTTTTTCCCTCAAAACCAAGTTTAAAAACATCTGTCATATCCTTTTTAGAACTTGTGTCTATTACGAAGCCTTTCATCGCATCGGGCATCCAATTGTCATTTTGCAAACGTATGGCATTTTCATAACGATTGAAGGTTAATGTCTTACCCGGCAATATTGCTTCCTTTTCCTCCACATCTCTCTCTGAATAAATAAGTTCCAGGTAATACTTTATTGTATCTGCCACCATGGAATGTCCTAAATCATTGGGATGCAGATAATCTGAAGTAACAGCTTCTGCCTTCAATACACCATCCCTGATTCTATCATACAGATTACTCTTTATACTGACAGAGGGTAAATCATAAAAAGCTCCTACTTTTCCATGGATGTCTATAGCACTGTTACCGGAATCCAAAAAGGAATTATGAAGCAGCACTACCTGGGGGGGATTCTTCCGGGAAAGGATTTTTCGAATCAAGCCCTCATAGCACTCCATAAAGTGCTCATTATTTTCATCATTTACGCTAAATTCCACAAATACCAAATCCGGATTTTCACACAACAAATCCTTCTCAACTCTGGCTACTGCAAAATGGGAAGTGGTAGCCCCGATTCCTGCATTCACATATACACTCTCAGCCTTTGGGAATTTCTCCCTCCACCACAGAAAGCTTTGGTATGCATAACATTTCTCCGGAGTAGACGCCACGCTTCCTCTTGTGATTGATCCACCTAAATATCCGATGACCACTCGCTGCCCCAGCTCTGCCTTTTTCATCAGTTCTTTTAATATACGATTATTTCCCTTATGTAAGACAATATTCCTTAAATACTGATCCATCTTACGACTTTCTCCTTTTTACCGGCATTCCCAAATACCATATTTCTGATCAAGGCTTTCAATGAAACCGGCAAGTTCTTCCGACATTTTTTCTGCTTCCGGAATACGTATATGTCCCGGTGTTCCCTTGCCGTTTAAAGAATACATAAAGTGATGTACTCTTTCGCTTTCCAATTCTTTCACACAAGTAGCAATAGCCTGATCCCACACTTCATCATGACAGAGAATCGTTGTCGTACATACAAAATGCGCCAAAGGGTATTTATCCATCAGATTTCGAATAAATGCCTTATACTTTTCTCTCCAATGCTTTGCTTTCTCACCCTCCGGATTTTCCTTCATGATATCCCTTGGATGGTTATCATTTTGTCCAAAGGCAAGAATAACCACCTGGGGGGTATACTTCTTAAAATCCCATGTCTTTGGCTCACACAGGTCTGTATTGTACTGCATCTTGTCATACACCCATTCCATTCCCCTGGTATCCGGCATATGAAAATATCCTGTTCCTTCTAATAACGCTATACCGCCCTGGGCAATATTATGTAATCTGGCCCCAAGCCTTCTTGCTGTCAACCAGGCATAGGAATAATAACTATTGGAATATTCTCCATCATTTTCAGGGTCCGGCATACCGCAACAATGAACCGCCTCACTGACTTCACCTGCAGAAACAGAGTCTCCGTAAACTTCGATTCTTCTTTCATTTTGTGGTTGTACTTTAGAAACAGAAGCTGTTCCACCAATCTCAAAACCATGGAAGGTTACCATATGACAGGAATCCATACGCTTGAAAAAGCAAATCTCATGCTCCCCTTCTCCTAAGTTCTCAGCAATGGTAATTACCGTTTTCCCGGAATCCTTTAAGGCTATCTTCCCTTCTTTTCCATCCAGAATCCATCCCATGGTAGACGTACAATAGCTTTTCTGATTGGTTACAATCGCCTTCAGGGAGTCACCGGTAAATTTCATTCTGACAAAACTTGCCGGATAAACCATCAATGCGCCATCTTCTCTATCCATATCGATTCTTCCGCAATAATCCAGGTTTTCATTTTTAAAATCAACCCACAATCCCGGCTGAAACAAAGAAAGATTTCGATCAATCAATTCACATCTTTGTGCTACACACTCTCTGCTACGCAAAGGATCTGCAGGCGTTTCAAACACATAGTCTATAAGCTTCTCTATCGTAGTAGTCGCCACATGCAGTCTGGTATCACTGGATGCATAGTAGATAAACACCTCATTACGTTCATTGACAATTGCACCATTGGTAAATACAACATTGGATACATCTCCAACTCTTTCTTCTCCTCTTGGTCCAATCAGTAAACCGGAGGGCTCCGCTATCACCTTTTCCGGATGCTCTAAATCCGTTGCAAAAGCATAGATGACATAGCGTAATCCTGCTGCCGTATTTCTGACACCATGGGCAATATGAATGAATCCCCTGTCTGTCTTAATCGGCACACAGCCTGCTCCATTTTTTACCTCTGTTAAGGTATGATATTTTCTCTTACTGGTTATGATTTCCTCATCAATGACTGCACCATTTATATCCTCACACAGTCCAAATCCAATTCCACCACCGGAACCGGTTTCAATAAAACCATCCATAGGTCGTGTATAAAAGGCATACTTACCATCTACAAAATAGGGATGTAACACTACATTTCTCTGTTGTGGCGAATGTAAAGTCTTTAAATTAGGAAGTCTCTCCCAGGTCTTTAAATCCTTGGTTCTTACAATTCCTGCTGCCGCTACTGCCGCAGATAAATCCGGATTTTCCATATCCTTACTTTCTGAGCAGAAAACACCATAGATATATCCGTCCTCATGCTGTGTCAGACGCATATCATATACATTGGTCTCCTCCGGGCAGGTATCCGGCAGAAGAATAGGATAATCCCAGAACCTGAATCCATCTATACCATTGTCACTTTCTGCTACCGCAAAGAAGGACTTTCTGTCATTCCCCTCCACTCTGGGTACCAGATAATATTTTCCATTTAGGAATATGGCTCCGGAATTAAACACACCATTAATTCCCAGTCTCTCCATAAAGAAAGGATTGGTTTCCTGATTTAAATCATAACTCCAGTGAATGGGGGTATGCTCTCTTGTAAGCACGGGATATTTGTACCTGTCAAAAATTCCGTTATAGAAGCTGTCATCTATTTCATTCTTTCTGCTTAAAAGCTGCTCTTTTTGAACCAGTAGATCATAATACTTTTCATGTATCATGTTATTTTCTCCTTCTATCTTTGCTTTACGCTGCCACGAATCACCATTTCACCTTCCACAATCTGCATTCCGCATTTTTCTGCTCTGCCGGTGATTTTCTCAACTAAGCATTCAATCCCCTTTTTCGCCATGGCATTCATATCTACACCATAGGTTGTAATTCCAATATCACAAAGACCCGGAATTAAATAGTCATCATATCCTACTAGAGAAACATCCTCCGGCACTCTTAAACCTCTCTTCTTCAAGGCTTTCATCATCTGACTGGCTGCCAAATCGCAGTTACATACAAATGCATTGGGAAGCTTATCCGGAAGGTCTATTTCCTCATAGCAAAGCACTGCATCTTCTCGATCCTTTATAACAATAGCATCCTCGATAGATTTTCCATGCTCTATCAGGGATTTAACATAGCCCATATATCTGTCTGTAATGCTTGCAGTAGCATTTATAGTTCCGACAAAACCGATTTTCTCATGTCCCATATCAAACAAATAATTGGTCATAAAGTAGCTTCCAAAATAGTTATTGCTAAGAACTGCATCTTCTGCCACTTCTCTGTTATAAAAATCCATATAAAGAACAGGCTTCTCGCTCCACTCCTGCAAAGCCTTTAAGTAAGCTGTTGAAATCTCCCCTAAAACCATAACCGCATCCACCTTGTTCTCCGTTAAGATTCTGGGAGTATTCAAAAATTTCTCATCATTTTTCTTTAATACCTCTAATATAACAAAGCAGTTCTTTTCAGTTGCCTGTCTGGTAATCTCCTGGTAAAACTCCCAATAAAAGGTCTGGTATTTTTCAATGTAAATCTCACCCAAAAGAACACCAATATTGAAGCTTTCCTTCTTTTCTTCTCTTGCCTCTGTAGGCGACTGATATCCCTTTTCCTTTGCCAGGTCCTTAATCTTCTGGCGCATACCTTCACTAACACCTTTTTGTCCGGAAAGGGCTTTGGATACGGTTACCGTACTAACACCCAATTCCTTTGCTATATCCGACATCTTAATCTCTTTTGCCATAACTTATCCTCACCTAGTCTTCGTTTTTCAAATACAAAATCTGACCTCTAAAGTCACCCCATTGTCTCTCTATTTTCATACCTGCATTCATCAAAAGATCACCACCAAAGCTTCTGTTACAAGCCTTTAATAACTCCGTGCCTTCCTCCATGTCACAGGTATAAACCCGGTACATTACATCCCCTCGTAAGCCCTGAAGGCGCACCACTCTGTTCTTGGCACTGACCTCCGCTATAGCCTGTACATAAAATACAAGGGTTTCCTTCCGGTCCTTACTTACTACCTGGAAGCAGTCATATAGCAGGTTCTCCTGGTAGGAAGCAATCCGGTAATACTCACCCTCTCTGACAAGTTCTGCAAATCTGTGATACATCTGCGTCTGCTTCTTAATCATGTTTCTCTCTTGTTCAGAGATTGCTGTAATATCCAGTTCATATCCAAAGGTTCCGGCCAGTGCTACATATCCACGGGTATCAAAAGGAGTATTTCTTCCAACGCTATGGTTGGGACATACGCTAACATGGGATCCCATGGTTGATAAGGGATAAATCATGGAAGTCGACTCCTGAATCCGTAATCTCTCAATTGCATCTGTATCATCCGAGCACCAAATCTGTGGACTGTAATATAACATACCTCCATCAAATCTTGCGCCTCCTCCGGAACAGTTTTCTAATAGCAGGTTGGGGAATTCCTTCAATAATCTCTCCTGCATTTCATACATTCCCAGAACATATCTGTGATACAATTCCCCCTGGCTTTCAGCATCAAGACATGCACTTCCTAAATCACTCAAGGGTCTATTCATATCCCACTTTACATACTTAATATTGGCACTATGTAAAACCTTGAACATCTGATCTAAGATATGGTCTCTGACCTCTTTTCTGGAAATATCCAGGACAAACTGATTTCTGGCTCTTCCGCTTCTTCGTCCCGGAATCTGAATGGCCCAGTCAGGATGGGCTTTGTAAAGCTCTGACTCCGGTGAAATCATTTCCGGTTCAAACCATATACCAAAGTCCATGGAAAGGGCATTCACCTTTTCTACTAAGGAAGCAAGTCCTCCCTTTAGCTTATCCTCATTGACCTCCCAGTCTCCCAAGGCTCTGTTATCATCAAAACGATTGCCAAACCAGCCATCATCCATAACCAGCATTTCGATTCCCTGCTTGGAAGCTTCCTTTGCAATATTCAAAAGCTTTTCCTCATCAAAATCAAAATAGGTTGCTTCCCAGTTGTTAATCAAAATAGGTCTGTTTTGGTGCTTATAAGGGCTTCTGATGACATGGTTCATAAACACCTTATGAAAAGCTCTGGTCATGCCTCCCAGACCTTCTGCAGAAAAGGTAAGTAATACTTCCGGACACTGAAAGCTTTCCCCTTGCTTTAAATTCCAGGAGAAATCCTCCGGCTCAATTCCTACTGTCATACGTACACTGTTAAACTGATTACATTCTGCCATCATGCGGAAGTTACCGGAATACATAAAGCTAAATCCATAAACCTCTCCCCTAATCTGACTTGCATCATGTTCCAGGATTGCCATAAAGGGATGCTCCTGATGTCCGCTCTCTCCTCGAAGACTGGAAACGGAATGTTTACCATGGGTAATTCTTCTTCTGTCCATTCTTCGTTCTCTGGCCCAGCAACCATGCATTGTAATCATGTCAAAATCTCTGTTCTCCATATCCATGCACATGCTCATGGCTTTTTCCAGACGAATGGGATCCTTTCCCTGATTGATAAATCTGGCGCTTCTGGCAATTACATCTGTATCTGTAAATACGCTATAGCTTAAAACCAAAAGTAAATCTAGTACCGGATCTTCCATGGTAATCTCTAAGGTTGTTACCTCCTCATCACTTCCAAAGCTGGCTGGTAATCCTTCCAGTTTCTTTTTTCCCTGAAAAATAGTATGGCTCTTATAGAAAAAGGAAACTGCACTATGTCCCTTCAGTGTTTTCACTCTGGCACTGCTTTCTCTATAGTCCCCGACCCCATGGGAGGAATACTCTGTGGGAAAACAATCTAAAAAGGATAATCTGTCTCTATCATTCTTGGAAGGTACTGACGGATGTTCATAGATTCCCATCAATTCATCGATTCCTTGGATGCTATCTATTTTCCTGCCATAATAAGCATGGCCTAAAAATCCCTCTTCATCCACGATTCCCATACAATAGGAAGTATTGGGGGTATCCAGTTTAAAAATTCTTTCCTTTTCAAAATATGTAATTCCCATCTTTCTTCTCCTTGTTGTTATCCTTATCGTTAACCTAATTTTACTTTATAATTTACTTAATTTTAACTTTACTATAACAATATCTCTTTTCTACTTCAAGCATCATTTTCACTAATTTTAAGCTCTGCTTTCAGTAAAAAAGCCGAGGAAACAAAGAAAATCCCGGGGAAGAAACTGATTCTTCCTCAGGATTTACCCAGATTACTTCATACTTATTTAGTTAGCTACTCTTGCCACCAGTTCATCATTTTGCACTGCAATCTCAATATGATCTCCCTGATGCACCTGATCCGCCAAAATCAGCTTCGCTGTAATGGTTTCCACGTACTTCTGAACATATCGACGTAATGGTCTTGCACCATAGTTGGGATCATACGCCTTTTCTACTACAAAGTCCTTGGCTTCTTCTGTTAAAGAAAGCTCCAAATCCTTGTCTGCCAGACGCTTGTTAATATCCTTCACAATAAGAGAGATGATTCCGCTGATATCTTCCTTGGTTAAAGGCTTAAACATAATGGTTTCATCCAGTCTGTTCAAAAACTCCGGTCTAAAATGTGCTCGTAATTCTGACATCACCATATTTTGTGCCTCAGGCTCAATACTTCCATCCTCATTTATTCCATCTAACAGATGCATAGCACCAATGTTGGATGTCATAATTAATATGGTATTTTTGAAGTCCACAGTTCTTCCCTGGGAATCGGTTATACGTCCATCATCCAATACCTGTAGCAGAACATTAAACACATCCGGATGGGCCTTTTCAATCTCATCAAATAATACTACACAATAAGGCTTTCTTCTAACAGCCTCTGTCAGCTGTCCACCATCCTCGAAACCGACATATCCGGGAGGTGCTCCAATCAATCTGGATACGGAATGCTTCTCCATGTACTCACTCATATCGATTCTGACCATATTGGCTTCATCATCAAACAAGGAGGCAGCCAGCGCCTTTGCAAGCTCCGTTTTACCTACACCGGTAGGTCCAAGGAACAGGAAGGAACCAATGGGCTTACCCGGGTCCTTAATTCCTGCCTTGGAACGCATAATCGCTTCTGATACAAGAGAAACACCCTCATCCTGACCAATGACTCTCTTATGAAGCTCTTCATCCAAATGGAGAGTTTTATTTCTCTCACTTTCCGTCAGCTTTGCAATAGGAATTCCCGTCCATCTGGAAACAATACGTGCGATTTCTTCCTCTGATACCTTCTCGTGCACCAGACTCATTTCCTTCTCGTTTAAGATTGCTTCCTGCTCCTCTAACTTCTTCTTAAGTTCAGGAAGGGTTCCGTAGCTAAGCTCTGCCGCTTTTTCAAGATTGCCTTCTCTCTGTGCAATTTGAATCTGACTGTTTACCTCATCAATTCTCTCACGAAGCTTTGATAGCTCTTCTACAGCATTCTTTTCATTGTCCCACTTCGCTTTCTTTTCCTTGAACTCCTCTTTGTACTCTGCCAGCTCCTTCTGAAGGGTTTCCAATCGCTCCTTACTTAGATGGTCATCCTCTTTCTTTAATGCAGCTTCCTCGATCTCCATCTGCATTACCTTTCTGGACAACTCATCCAATTCTGTTGGCATACTGTCAAGCTCGGTCTTAATCAAAGCACAGGCTTCATCCACCAGGTCGATAGCCTTGTCCGGAAGGAATCTGTCTGAAATATATCGATTGGAAAGAACCGCGCTGCTTACCAATGCATTATCCATAATCTTTACGCCGTGATAAACCTCGTATCTTTCTTTTAAGCCACGAAGAATAGAAATCGTATCCTCCACAGTAGGCTCTTCTACCATCACAGGCTGAAATCTTCTTTCCAGCGCAGGATCCTTTTCAATATACTTACGATACTCATCCAAGGTTGTAGCACCGATACAATGTAGTTCTCCTCTTGCAAGCATAGGCTTTAACATATTACCTGCATCCATAGCACCATCGGATTTTCCGGCACCGACAATGGTATGCAATTCGTCAATAAAGAGGATAATCTGTCCATCGGAGTTCTTCACATCCTCAAGAACGGCTTTTAATCTTTCCTCAAATTCACCTCTGTATTTTGCACCTGCTACCAATGCCCCCATATCCAGGGAGAAAATCTTTTTGTCCTTTAAGCCTAATGGAACATCTCCTCTGACAATTCTCTGTGCCAGACCTTCTACTACGGCAGTCTTACCAACACCCGGTTCACCAATTAATACCGGATTATTTTTGGTTTTTCTGGAAAGTATTCTAATCACATTTCGAATCTCTGCATCACGACCGATTACAGGGTCAAGCTTCTGCTTTCTTGCTTTCTCAACCAGCTCCTGTCCGTACTTTTCCAAAGTATCATAGGTTGCCTCCGGATTATCACTGGTTACTCTCTGATTTCCTCTTACAGTAGAAAGTGCCTGTAAAAAGGCTTCTCTGGTAATGCCATTTTCATCAAATAATGCTTTGATTTCTTTATTTGGATATTTCAGCATGGAAAGAAATAAATGCTCTACTGAAACATATTCATCTCCCATCGCCTTCGCTTCATCCTCTGCAGATACCAAAGCCTTGTTTAGCTTCTCTCCTATATAGACCTGACCACCCTGTACCTTGACTCTTTTATTGATAGCCTGCTCTGTCTTTTGAATAAAGGACTGTCCGGATATTCCCATCTTCTCAATCATCTTAAGTATGAGACTATCATCCAGAGAAAGAAGACTATACAGTAAATGCTCCTGTTCTATTTCCTGATTTCCATACTTGTATGCAAGCTTTTCACATTCCTGAACTGCCTGCATTGACTTCTGTGTGAACTTTGTTAAATTCATACAAATCCCCACCTTTCGTAATCTATTTATTACCTTTCTTTGTTCTATTAGTAATATAACACTGTAAACAGGAAAATCAATAAACAAATTATAAACTTTCCATAAAAAGAGCCTTGCATTTTATTGCAAGACTCCTTAAGTACAATTAAATTTTTTCTTTTCCTGTAATTGCAAAAGCTACAAATGCAAATACTAAGGTTAAAACAAGTAAAATAACTTCTACTAAAATTGCAGATCCTATAGTTGCTGTTCCAATCGCTGCTGCAAGGAAATCAACAAGGAAATGTGCAAGAAATGCAATTGCAAAGTATTTGAATTTATAATGCTTTACAGCCTGGAACATAATAATGGACAGAGTAATCTGGAGTGCAATACCAACAATTCTTTCTAATCCACCAATATAGAAGAACGCAGCCGGTGAGGTCCAAAGCTGAGAAAGACTCTCAAATGCTAACTGCTGCTGTGCTTCCGGTGCTGCACCGATAATCTGCGGTCCCATTCCTGCATTAATCATCATAGAACTTATAAAATATGTTACATAAGTCATACCCACAACAATAATGGATTCACATCCACCATATCCGACACCATAAAGGAAAGAGTTGGGGATATCCAAAAGCTTCTTTTTCTTCATGATAAATTTCATAGAAATCCATCTTCCGATTTCCTCAAAGGATGCTGCAGCTAAAGCGCCGTATAAAGCATAACCCAAAGTTCCTTTTTCAACTTGTAATCCGACTACCCTAAACATTACCTGATGGAAAATACTTTCAAGAAGTACTGCCATAACAAGGAAGGTTAACAGACCAATAAAGAAGCTGGGCAATACTGCCTTGGACTTCTTTCTACAAAAGATTAATAAAAAGATTGGGACGCCAAAACAAATAATTGCAGATATAATCATTCCAATCTGTGTAGCAATACTAATATTACCAAATTCGTAATTCATAAACTTACCCTTTCAACTAGTTAAACTTTTCAAGCTGCTGGTTTAATTCTTCCCACTCTTCCATATAGGAAAGAATCAATTCTTCCTTTTCATCAATCCTTGACTGAATCTCTCCAAGCTTCATATAATCTGACTGATACTGAGGATTTAAAAGCTCTGCCTTTAATTCTTCAGTGGCTTTTTCTTCCTGCGAGAGCATTTCCTCAAGCTTCTTTAATTTCTTTTCAAGCTTAGATTTTTCTTTTCCGGGATTATTATAGGAAGAATCCTTTCTCGGTTCGGCCTTTTCACTACTCTTTTCGTTACTTGCCAAGGCTTCTTCCTGGGCTCTTCTTAGCATCTCCTGATACTGCTCATAGCCAAACTGGTATTCCTTGGTATACCCCTTTTCAAATACCAGTAAACGATTGGAGATCTGCTTAATAAAATAACGGTCATGAGAAACGAAAATTAAGGTTCCCTCATAATCCTTAAGCATATCCTCCAAGGTTTCCTTACCAACAATATCCATATGGTTGGTAGGCTCATCCAGAATCAATACATTGGGTCTTCTCTTTAAAATCTTACAAAGAGCCAAACGTACCTTTTCTCCTCCGGAAAGCATATCTACTGTCTTAAATACATCGTCGCCGCTGAAAAGAAATCCGCCTAAAAGATTTCTGATTTCCGTCTGCGTTAAAGTTGGAAACTCGGCCCACAAATCATCGATTACCGTATCCTTACTCTGATACTGTGCCATCTGCTGATCAAAATAACCGATCTGTACGTTCGTTCCGTATTTGAATTCACCACCAAGGGGTTCTAAGATTCCTACCAATGTTTTTAGGAAAGTGGATTTACCTAAACCGTTACCGCCCAGGATACCAATCTTATCACCCTTTTTAATATCAATGGTTGCCATGGAAAGTGTACTGTCATAACCAACCTCCAGATTCTTTACCATCAATACATCATTACCGGTTTCCACCAGTGGCTTTATTTGTGCTCGGAAGGTTTTATTATCAAAATCCTCCGGCTTATCAATCTTATCCATATGCTCAATGGCCTTCAATTTAGACCTTGTCATGGCAACCTTAGTGGGCTTATTTTTAAATTTATCTACGATAGTATTTAATCGATCGATTTCCTTTTGCTGCGCCAGATAATCCTTCATCTGCTTCTCATAGTTTTCCTTTTTACGAACCATGAACTGCGAATAATTGCCTGGGTATCTTTTAGCGGTATGATGCTCAATCTCATATACCACATCAACTACATTATCGAGGAACATACGGTCATGGCTTACAACTACAACCGCTCTGGGATAGCCCTTAATATAGCTCTCCAGCCACTCAATTGCTTCCACATCCAAATGGTTGGTGGGCTCGTCCAAAAGAAGAATATCCGGTTTACTTAACAGAAGCTTTATAAAAGCAATCTTGGTCTGCTGTCCACCCGAAAATTCTCTTAAGGGCTTTCGCTTGTCTTCCTGGGTAAATCCGAACTTCTGAATCATCACTTCATATTCTTTTTCGTAATAATACCCGCCAAGGAGCTGAAAATGATCATGAAGCTGCGTGTAATCCTGCACAGCCTTCTCTGTATGATTATGATTTAATTCCTCTGCCAAATAGTCTAGTCTGGCCTTCATTTCCTCCATGGAAGCAAACGCCTTACGCACTTCCTTTTCCATGGGTAAATCCAAATCCTCAAAGGCAATCTGACGAAGATAACCAATCTCAGGATTTCCCGCCTTGGCTATAAAAATATCTTCATCACTGTCTCTTTTATCCAAATCTACTTCTCCGGCAATCAGCTTCAAAAGCGTTGTTTTTCCACAACCATTTCGTCCGACTACCGCAATTTTCTCTGTGTTTCTGATTTCGAAGCACACATTTTCCAATATCGTGGTATCTCCAAATCGTACCGCGCCATTGGATATCTGATATAACATAAACTAACCTCTCTACAATTAATTTCTATTGGCAAGAGCATTCTCAATATCTTCCCTCATATCAAGAACTGCCTGTCTGGAAGCATCTGCATAAGCCTTTGCTCCAAAGCTTGCATACTTTTCCTGCTGGTATGCTGCAATAATTCCTCTGGAAGAATTGATAATAGCACCCAGTCCATCCTCATTAAAGAAATGAACAAGGTCAGCACCCTTTCCACCCTGTGCACCATAACCGGGTACAAGAATAAAGGCCTTTGGCATAAGCTTACGAAGAACCTTACCCTGTTCAGGATAAGTTGCTCCAACGACAGCACCTACATAGCTGTAGGAATCACCCATACAGGTTTCTCCCCACTCAGCTACCTTCTTACCTACAACCTCATATAAATGCTCTTCGCCAATCATCTGATCCTGGAATTCACCACTGCTGGGATTAGAGGTCTTCACAAGTACAAAAATACCTTTCTTCTCTTCCTGGCAAACCTTAATAAAAGGATTTACTCCATCTGAACCAAGATAAGGATTTACAGTTACAAAATCTTCATCAAAACCATAGTACTGCTTACTTCCTACGTTTACCTTTCCCAAATGACCTACAGCATAAGCTTCAGATGTAGATCCGATATCGCCTCTCTTGATATCACCGATTACTACAAGTCCCTTGCTCTTGCAATATTCTACAGTTTTGTGGAACGCTACAAGACCGGGAATACCAAACTGCTCATACATGGCAATCTGCGGCTTTACAGCAGGCACCAAATCATAAATTGCATCTACAATACCTTTGTTGTACTGCCAAATAGCTTCTGCTGCGCCCTCTAAGGTTTCCCCATACTCGGCAAAAGCCTTCTCCTGAATATGCTGAGGAACAAACTTCATCATAGGGTCGAGACCTACTACAATAGGAGCTCCTGTTGCTTTAATCTTATTCACTAAATTATTAATCATCTTACTATTCCTGTTCCTTTCTTATCGTGTTGACAAAAAGTCATATTCTCTCTTGGCATTTTGATCTCCCGGATTGTTTTTCAAATATGCCGCAAACAATTCCTTGGCTTTATCAAACTGACGAAGATATTCATAGCAGACTGCTTCATTGTACTTCAGGGAATCGACATAATCCTTGTTGTCCAAAGCAATTCCCTTTTCAAAAGCACTAAGTGCCTGCTGATATTCACCCTTTTCCATAAAGCACAATCCAAGCTGATTATATATGCCGGCATCATCGCCTTCCTTTTCTAAAAAGCCCTGATACACTCTTACCGCATAATCAAAATCACCGGTCGCTTCATAGCTTCTTCCAAGATACAGGGATGCTTTTGCACCACCCTTGTCCTTAGCAGATTCAAAAGCAAGGTAAGCCTGCTGATAATCCTCCAGGTAAAAATAAATTCTACCCTTATCGTACTCACTCATTTTATTGAGATAATTCTCTTTTGCATTTGAAAGATAGGTTCTTCCCAAATCCTTATAACCATACTGATTCAGGCACTCATAAATCTGAATGACCAAATCAAAGTCTGTCGGATTCTGTTCCAGTAGCTTTTCAAAATCCGCCTGGGCATCTGTTAACTGACCGGTCATCAAGCGAATCGTACCTCTTTGATACAATGCCTCCTTATGATTCGGCTGCAGATCCAGAATGGCATCATAAATCTCTGATGCTTCGGCATACTTATTCTGCTTGCAATATGCAGTTGCCAAATACAGATTTATATCGTAATCAACCTTTTCCAAATATCCATCGCTATAGCTTAATGCTTCCAAAAAGCTGGCAACAGCATTGTCATAATCACCAAGGCCAAGATAAGCAAGTCCCTGTCCTCTGGCAATCAGCTTACTGTTCTCCTCTAGTGTTTTTGCTTCCTCAAACTGCACAAGCGCCCCTTGGTAATCCATACCTTCTATGGATTCCATACCAAGCTTCACCTTCTCGTTCTTGTTTCCACATCCTCCAAGGAGCAAAATACTTCCCAGAAAAAGCAAACATAAACATCTTTTTCTTTTCTTCATCGTATTTTCATGTTCCTTCCAAAACTACTAACATCAAAATTTACAATCACATTGGTATTCTACCACTATTTGCGGCCTAATGCACCCCTTTTACGCTTTCTCTATGACACCAAATCCCAGAGGATATGGGCCTGTATGAACAGCGATGGTTGCACCGATTTGTAAAAACGAAATATCCTCATCCTTCACTTTGCCGGCTAACAATTCCAGCGTTCTTGCTTTGAAGCCTTTCGCCTCTTCAAAATCATATCCGTAACCAATGGCAATTCTAAAATTCTCAGCACTTTTTCCCGTCTCTTTAAAATAAGCATCTAAAAGTTCAATACACTTATCTAAGTTCTTCTTTCTGCTTCTTCCAATACCGGATGGGAAAATCTCCCCCTGCTTCAGGGTAATTACCGGCTTGATTCCAAGAATGCTTCCTGCTACACCGGCCACCTTGCCGATACGACCGCCGTGCTTCAAATACTCCATGTCGCCTACGGTAAAGAAGATTCTTCCTGTTTCCTTGATTACTTCAATACGGTCAATTACTTCCTGATAAGAAGCTCCTCTTTTTCTCATCTCCAAAACTTCCAGCACAAGATTTCCTTGTAAAACTGTATTTACAATAGAATCAATTACCGTGATCCTGGCCTTTGGATAATCCTCTTCCACCATACGTTTTGCATTTAATGCGGACTGCATGGATCCACTAAACTTCGTGGTAATACAAATACAGATTACCGGAATATTCTTTTCCACAAAAGGAAGAAATACGTCAATATAATCCTGTGTAGATGGCATAGAGGACTTAGGAAATAACTTCGGATTATCTACCATTTTCTGGTAAAAATCTCGAATCTTAATATCCACATTCTCTTTTAAATAGTTCTCATCATCAAAGGAAACATAAAAGGGAACAATCTTAAAATCCATGCTCTCTTCCCACTCCATGGGAAGATCACAGGAACCGTCTGTTATAATCGCATAGTTCTCATTCATACCACTAATGCTCCTTTTAATACAATCTTACTTAAAACTCTCCTTAAACCAGACACCTGTATCTGACAATTCATTATCCGCCCAGTCACTGGTCTTACTACAGCTACTCTTGATCAATGAAGCTGACTCATTCTTGTTACATACACTCCAGGCAATATAGCTGATCTGATATTTATCCAAAAGCTCTTTCCATGCCTTTGCTGACTCGTAATCAATATTACCATTACCGGAGGCATCACAAATACTACACTCGCTAATATAAATAGGCATACCATTATTATATGCTGTTTCAAGATTCTTTCTCAAATCATCCTTGTGGGTTGCAGCATAGAAATGCATGGTATACATAACATTGTCATACTCATCCAAAGGATCCTTTGCTGCTTCCTGAATCAACTGTGACCACTGTGGCGTACCAACTAAAATGATTGCATATGGATCATTTTTACGAATGGTCTCAATCACATCTACTGCATAGCTTCTGATTTCACTCCAATTGGTAGAACCATTGGGCTCGTTACAGATTTCGTAAATAACATTTCCGTATCCTGCATATTTCTTAGACATTTCATCAAAAAATGCAATCGCTTCTTCCTTGTTCGTATTAGGATTGTTATCACTTAAAATATGCCAGTCAATAATAACATACATACCAAGCTTGGATGCATATTCTACACCATTGGAAACTACATTTTTCAGATTGTTTTTATCACCACCGCTACAATATCCACCGTACTCTGCAGTATACATTGCAAGACGCATTACATCTACACCCCAGTTATTCTTAAAGGTTCTGAAGCTTTCCTCTGAAACATATTCAGGGAACCACGCAAGACCATGGGTACTAACACCATGCATCTGGAATACCTTACCATACTGATCCATTAGCTGTGCTCCTTCTACATGAAGTCGACCATGCTTTCCTAATGGGCTGTCTGCATCAATGGTATGTCCTGCAAGTCTGTCTCCAACATTAATATCCGGAGCCTTACCATTCTCTGTCTTTGCAGAATTATTATTCTCCTGCTTTTCTTCTTTCTTATCCTCTTTTTCTTCCTTCTTATCTTCCTGCTTCTGTACAGATGCATTGTCACCGGCTGTATTTTTACCATTTACGTAAACATCGCCCTGTAAATCCTTGGCATTTGTTTTTGCAATAATCATACCTCTCATGGCAGCAGCCTTCTCGTCCTTACCCTGGATTACAATGCCCATATCCTTCTGGGTATTTCCTGCCTTTACTTCCGAGGTATAGTCCACAGGTGTAACAACAATAGAACCATCCTTTTCTACAGGATTACAGTTCCAATAGGACTCTACCTTATATTCTCCGCCGTAAAGAGTGATGGTCCAATCCTTAATATCAGAATCTGATTTATTTTCGATGCTTAAATCAAATTTGTAATTATAGTTTCCACCATTCCCCCAAGCATCTCCCATAGAAAGGTTCGCAATGATTTTTTCTTCTTTTTCTGCATCTTCTTTGACTTCTTCGCTTGACTCTTCTTCACTGCTCTCCTCCGTTTCTACTACTTGGCTTTCTTCAGATACTAAGCTTTCTTCACCGGAAGCCTCTACACTTTCTTCCACCGTACTTTCTTCTGTTGTACTCTCTTCAATTGTACTTTCTTCAATCGAGTTTTCGTCTGCAGAACTTTCTACATCGGATGTACTTTCTGCCACAGTACTCTCTGTTTCACCTTCAGGAACGCTGGTTTCGGTACTCACCAAGCTTTGCTGTTGATTTGCATTCGCTTTTTTATTACCATTCTTGGTTATAATCGCCAGTATTATTCCCAGAATAATCAAACCGACAATGACGCCGATTCCTACAGAAATCAGCATAATCTTCTTATAATCCTTCTGCTCCATCTTTGAATCCTTCTTTCTTCCTGATTCGTAAAATTATTATCTCAAAAAATATTACCATAAAATGTGACATTTGTCATGGAATTGTTTATTTTTACATCTTCTTGTGTTATACTATGCTTAGTTGTGAAAACGTTTTCACATAATCCTATAAAAATAAAGGAGGTAGAACTATGGCTTGGTATGATGAAGCTGTTTTTTACCATATTTATCCACTTGGAATGACCGGTGCTCCTTTCGAGAACAAATACGAAGCACCCGTAAGCAGATTAAACAACCTGCTTCCCTTTTTAGACCATATTCAGTCACTTGGATGTAATGCAATCTATATTGGTCCTTTATTTGAATCTGTAGGTCACGGTTACGAGACCACCGACTACAAGAAGCTGGATAGTCGTCTTGGAACCAATGCTGATCTGACAGGCTTTGTCAAAAAATGTCATGAGCTTGGAATTCGAGTAATCTTTGATGGTGTATTTAACCACACCGGACGTGACTTCTTCGCTTTCCAGGATATTAAGAAAAATCGTGAAAATAGTGCTTACAAAGATTGGTACTGTAACGTAAACTTCTATGGCAACAACGAGTATAATGATGGTTTTTCCTATGACAACTGGGGCGGATACAATCTCCTTGTAAAGTTAAATCAGAGAAACCCTGCCGTAAAGGATTATATTGCAGACGTCATTCGGTTCTGGGTATCCGAATTCGATGTGGATGGTATTCGACTGGATGCTGCAGATGTCCTTGATTTTGATTTTATGAAGTCTCTTCGTTACGTTGCCGAGCAGGTAAAACCTGAGTTCTGGCTTATGGGCGAAGTCATCCACGGTGATTACACACGCTGGGTAAATGAAAATACTCTCCACTGCGTAACCAACTACCATTTACACAAAGCGCTTTACTCTGGTCACAATGACCACAATTTCTTTGAAATTGCTCACACCGTTAAGAGACTATACGGCATGGGTGGCAACCGTCCTGACGGACTTAAGCTATATAACTTCGTAGATAATCATGATGTGGAAAGAATTTACACCAAGCTTACCAATAAGGCGCAGTACTATCCTGTTCATGTATTACTTTACACTCTTCCCGGTGTACCCTCTATCTACTATGGTTCCGAATTTGCCATAGAAGGCAGAAAGGAACGCGGCAGTGATGCCTCTCTTCGTCCCTGCTTAAAATACGAAGACTACAAGGATGCAATCAAGACCAATCCTCATACAGCCTTTATTTCTAAGCTTGGTAAGATTAGAAATGCATTAAAGTCCCTTTCCTATGGTGATTACAATGAAATCATGCTGACCAACAGACAGTATGTATATTCCAGAGCATGTGGCGATGAGAAAACTATCATCTATACTAACAACGATGAAAATGAATATACCATTACCATTGGTGCAGATAACGAAAATGCTTATGTTGGCCTGATTTCCGGCAAAACTTATCCAAACAATGGTGGAAATATTTCTGTATCTCTTCCCGGTAACAGCGGTGAAATCTTAGTACCGGAAAGAATCAAAAACCATATCAATTTAGAAGAAGTATCCTTCTCACCGGTTGAAGCTACACCGGCAACCGAAGTGGTTGTTAAAGTAGAAGCCAACGAAAATGAAGCTTGTGAATGCAAAGCCAACCAGACCTATGCTGAAGAACCCCAAGTTGAAGAAACTAAGGTTACTGAAACTTGCTGTGAATGCAGCGCTGAAGAATGCAATGTGGAAGATACTGTGAACGAAACAGAGGATATTGATACGGTTGCACAGCCTGTTGCTTCCATCTCACAGGACCAGCTTGACAAGGCCTTCCATGATGGTGTCATCAAAGGACTTCAGGATGCAATCCTAGCCCGCATGAGCAAAAACGGACCTATTACAGATCAGATGCGACGTGATGTTGAAGCAAATGTATATTATGATTCCTTAATCAACTGGATTAAGAGCTTTTAATTGATTATTTTTACCCTAAAACTGAAAGGTAATTCTAAATTGAAGCACCTGCTCACATTCGTAGGCAGGTGCTTCACTAGTTCTACACACAATACTATTTACAAAAGCCTTAATCAATCCCCATAAAAATGTTCCGGTATGAAATCATAACGTCCAAAAACCCCTCTTCCACGAGAGTTTTTTATTAAATATCCAACTCCTGATTGTTTAGACTTTACATGGCTATAAACATTTAACGGGATAAATAACTTCATTGTTTTTTCACTATATCTAACGAAAACATAATAGTAATCTCTGTTATATCTGAAATCGCGAACACAGGCTGTATCAAAAAACTCCACTCTGGCAACCCCAAAATCCGAAGCCTTCAGCTCTTCTATCGCATTTTCCATACTATAATTATGTTTCCCTACATATTCAATCAGACTGAACACGCCAAATGTTGCACATAGTGTTTTTAAAAATTCCGGATACAATCCAAACATCGCTCTCCAACCAAAAACCACCAAAGCAACTAATAAGAAGAGTGGAAACATTAATAAGGGCTCTTTCTTACTCTTTCTAACCATCCCTAGTACTCGTTCATAATAAGACGAAATCATAGCATATTGCTCATTACTTGGTTCTATAAAAGCTACATATGATTCCACTTGTCTCTTTGATATAAATCTATAACTAAGTAGAAAAACACCACCTAAAACAATAGCAAATAATATAATACAATAAACTACAGTTGACACTAAACGTGACAGAATAAACATCACCACTAGCAGCGGAATTATCCCCAATAGCGTACTTTTTATTTTTTCTTTCCCCATAAAATTTTCTCCCCCTTTGATGCGACGTAATACATTATATGGCTTTATTCTTATTATACCCCCAAACTACGCCACGAAAAATTCCCATTTTTGCACTATAAGAAGTTCCTTCGTTCAATATTCCCCACGAAAAAAATAAAACGCAGGTAAGACTACCTGCATTTTATATATTAGAAGGACATCTCCCATACATCCGCATAGGTTCCCAACGGGTCTTCCGAAAGAATACACATTAGTAAAAAGCATTCATATGGATTCTGAATATATATTTTACCCATGAAACATTTTTCCAAAATAGTATTGGAGGATTCCAGGAATTTGGAATATCTGTTTTGAACTTTTCCATCATATTCATTTTTCTGAGAATAAATCAAAAAGTTAAGTGTCAGTATATCAAATCTGTTGACTTCTTCCTGCTCTGTCAGAAGCTTATGTATTCTCTGTCTGGAAAGTCTTCTACCCAGAAACAGTTCATTGAGCTTTGATTTTTTACCCGGTGTCAGATTGCCATTGTGATCTCTTGGAACAGATGCATACAAGATTTCTTCATAATCAGTAGGACTGATATCGTCCATGGAAACCAGCTTGTCCCCATCCGCTGT
>JAZLGY010000024.1:0-27201 GCA_045616525.1 Acetatifactor sp.
ATTAAAGAAGACCAATCCGTTTGTGGAAGCCAACATTTTCCGCAGTGTTGAGAATGTCAACTTAAGCACGGTAATTGCGTATAAACAAAACGGAGTGAGACATCATTTTCTGGAAAATTATGACATGGTAGAAGAGTAAACAAGAAGACGATGGACAATTGTTGTCCACCGTCTTCTTGTATCTGAAGCCTGCAAATTAGTATGCAACTTGGCAACCCTAAAGTGCAACGTAGACGTATTTACAACATTTGTTTTTCGAAGTGTGTTAATGTGTGTTCATCAACAAAAATGAGAGGGGAGAAACATGAATAAAAAAGTCCCTACAACCAAGGATAAATTGAAGGAAATGACATTGGTAATCTGTGTCTCTTATACGATTCTGTCTGTAATTATTGCAGTTGTCAATACTATAGGCGGAACACAAACAAGTAACTTAAATCAGCTTATGGCATTGCTATTTACAATCATCGCAGTAGGTGTTTTATATACCTACCAGCTACTCAGCTTTTTAAGTCCATTGTTAACCATAACAGTTCAGTACGTTTTGGCAACAGGCCTAGCTTTACTTGTTGCATTTATCAGTAGCTTTTTTGAACCTGTTTCTCCCGGTGGCTACAGGGATTTATTTGTTAGCTTTTCTGTTATATATGTTTTAGGGGCTATCGTGTTTTATATTGCCACATACTTTGAAATAAAGAAGATGAATCAGCTGTTGGGTGAGATACAGAATAAATAAGGATGGGTTTGAGCAACCGGTTGGACGACTTAAGCAGTTTGAACAACTGAAAACGCTTTTGGAGATATTGCAAATAATAGAAGGATTTCATTGGAAAACAGTATATGGGTGAGGTATCTTGTAAATATTCCCAATGGAGTACTTTTCAGCAGTAACTACCTGGAAAAGAGGCCGGATTTGAAAAGATTGAAATCAAGGAGATTGCGAAAGGAAAAAGCTTTGTGGTAGTATATACAAAGTAAGGAAACAGCCAAGACATATTTAGAACAGGAATATCCATTACAAAAATAATACAGACTTAAGACAGGAGGAAAATAATGCTAGAGTTTATTAAAAGTCGTAGAAGCACCAGAAAATTTAAAGAAATGCAAGTGCCAGAAAATCTTTTGGACCAGGTAATAGAAGCAGGAAGATATGCACCAAGCGGCGGTAACAGCCAAAGTACACATTTTATTGTAGTTGAGAATAAAGAGGTCTTAAGAGAATTGGCAGATCTTGCAAAACAGGAATTTGCCAAGATGGAGATTACTGAGAATACCTATAAATCACTGGTCAATTCCATCAATGCATCAAAGGGCGGAAACTATGTATTTCATTACAATTGTCCGGTACTTATTATTACCGCCAACAAGAAGGACTACGGCAACAACATGGTAGACTGCGCCTGCGCTTTGGAAAATATGATGCTTATGGCCAATGCCCTGGACCTTGGAAGTGTTTGGATTAACCAGCTTAGATGGCTCAATGAGAATCCGGTTATCCTGTCTAAGATGAAAGAACTTGGAATGGCTGATGACGAAAGAGTATATGGTGCTTTGGCAGTGGGCTATCCGGATACAGAGGATGGACTTCCTGTTCGTAAGCCCCTTGAGAGAACCGGTAATATTGTAACAAGGATTAAATAAATCAGGGATTTGGAGTAAATGAACTATGAATAATGAAAGTGCTACTTTTTCGGTTGGAATCATATGGACCTTAGTATCTTTTATTGCACTGATCGTCTTCTTTAGCACCTATGGAGGTTATAACAAAGGTGGAGAAGCTACGATTCAAAATTATACCAGAAATGGTAACCGGTTCCATGTTGAACTGGATTGCAAAACAGATACCGGAGAAGTATTTTTGGGATATGTAGATACAGCTTCACAGTTAAGAAGCAGAACAAAGCCGGCATCGTTAGAGGTAGGAAATACAAAGAAGATTTTATATAAAAAGGTACCTTCCCTGGAGGAACGAGCGAGAGTACGTTTCGTTTCAGATTTTGTTATGCATTTGCTATTACTTATTTTTGTGCTTGGCTTGGAGGGATTCTTTGTTTATTTAATCCGAAAGGACTTTAAAGCGACGCCTTTTCCACCATACAAAAATTCCTAAGGAAGACAAAGAAATCTTGTATTGGCTGATAAAAATATCGGAACCTATCAATACGATGGTTCTTTGGTTCGATTATTTAAAAAGAAATAAGTTATGGATTGAGGAGAAATACAGTGAGTGATAAGAAAACAATGTCAAAAGATTTAACACAAGGAAGTGTGCCCAAATTGCTATTAATGTTTGCGGCACCTCTTTTTGTGTCAAATGCTTTACAGGCAATTTATAATATTGTAGATATGATTGTTGTAGGCCAGGTCATCGGTAGAACCGGTATGTCTGCTGTTGCAACCGGAGGAAATGTACTAAGTATTTTGAACTTTATTGTAATGGGCTTTGCGGGAGCAGGTCAGATTATTATTGCAAGAAGTGTAGGACAAAGGGATTTTGAAGCGGTAAAGAAAACCATTGGAACGATGTTTACCCTTCTATTATCAGCAGCCATTGTAATGTCGGTATTGTGTTTCTTTTTAAGAGACTGGCTTTTGCAATTGGTAAATACACCGGAGGAAGCATATAAATACACCATGGATTATACCTTGGTTTGTATGGCAGGTCTTGTATTTATCTATGGTTATAATATAGTTAGTGCCATTATGAGAGGTATGGGAGATTCTAAGAGACCTTTCATGTTTGTTGCAATCGCTTCGGTAATCAATATTATTTTGGATTTATTGTTTGTAGCAGTACTTGGAATGGAAGTAAGCGGTGCGGCACTTGCAACCGTCATCGGCCAGGCCATCAGTTTTATTTTTGCAATGTGGTATTTCTACAAACACAGAGAAGAGTTTGGATTTGACTTTAAATTAAAGAGCTTTAAGCCAAGTATGGATTTGCTACCTAAGCTTTGTTCGCTGGGAATTCCAATGGCAATTCAGTCTGCAGCAATTACCATTTCCATGACAGTTGTAGCTGCATGGGTAAATTCCTTCGGTGTTGTATATTCTGCTTGTGCCGGAGTACTTAGCAAATTGAATATGATGGTTGGTATTTTGAGTCAGTCGCTTACTACGGCAGCAGGTTCTATGGTTGGACAGAACTTAGGAGCAAAAAAATACAAGAGAGTTCCCAAGATTTTACTTTGCGCTATGGGATGTACGCTTGCGATTGTATCTGTTTATGTCTTAGGATTAATTCTATTCCCGGAGGGAATGGTAAGCTTATTTACCAAGGATGAAATGGTACTTGCCAGTGCAGCGATTATCATTCTTCCAAGTGTGATTAATGCATTTGGTGCAGTTACCAGAACCTTTGCTTTTGCAATCATTAATGGTTCAGGCAATTCAAAACTGAATCTTTTAGTAGCAATCATTGATGGTATGATTGCCAGAATTTCCATTGCGTACATATTAGGTTGGAAACTTGGTATGGGACCTCAAGGCTTCTGGCTTGGAGATGCCTTGGCAGGATTTATGCCATTTGTTATTGGTTTTACGTTCTATATGTCCAAGAAGTGGAAGGTATAATAGAGGTGAGATGTTCCCGAGAAATATTTTTCTCGGGAATATTTTTGTAATCTTGTAACCTTTTGCCAATTCAAATCATCTAATGAATGTAATAACCGTACGGAGCATTACCAGATGATTTACAGAGAGGAGTAACCTAATGACCAATGAGCAATTTACTTGGGCCGTTATGGATGCAGAGAAAAGTCTTTATCGAGCAGCAAAAGCTATATTGCTAAACGATGAGGATTGTGCGGATGCAATCCAAAATGCAATCTGTCAGGCATATTCTAAGATAGATACACTAAAACAGGATAAATATTTTAAGACATGGATTACTAGAATCTTAATTAATGAGTGTTATCAGTTGTTACGGGAAAATGCGAAGAAACAGCAGATTTCCTATGAGGAATATATGTCAGAACAAGTAGCACCGGAAACAGATTCGGAAGTTTATCATGTGGTGGCAGAGCTGGAGGATCAGTATCGTGTTCCTTTCGTACTTCATTATATTGAAGGATATTCTGTAAAAGAAATTGCCCAGATACTATCTATTAGCACAGGGAATGTAAAGGTTCGATTGTTTAGAGCAAGAACCATTTTACAGAGTCTTTTGAAAGGAGAAGATGCAGTATGAAAAAAATAGATTTTGAAAATATTGAGTGGGAAAAAGAACTTAACGAAGTTCCGGATTGTGTTCATCAGGCAGTTGTTAAAGCCAATGAGAAGGTTTTATCTGAAAAGAATGTTGTAAAACACAAATTTAAAAGAAAAGCATTTATTCCTATGGTGGCAGCTTCTGCTTTGGTATTTGGTGTGACAGCGTATGCAGCGATATCTGCATGGCAATTACGTATGGAAGCTATGAGCCAGGAAGAAAAAAAGCAGCACATAGAAGAAATCTATGCTACTAATCAGCCATTTCGTTATAGCAGAAATATGACCACGGAAGAGAAGGAAAGAGAAAATACACTCAGACAATTATATGAAGAAGAGGGTCTGTTCCCGGAAAAGGAATTGATGCTTATGTCATTTTCAGAATACAAACAGTCAGGTGTTGCGCTTGATATAGAGAAGCATTTACTATGTATGCCGGATAGAGAATTAACGGATGAAGAAATTCTGGAAATCATTGATTATTTTGAAAAGGCAGATTATTCTCTTCGTTCTGTGGATGAAAATAAAAATCCTATTACAGAAGGCATTGTTGATTCTGCGGTAGATAAAGAAGAGCCAAGATACCAGGGCCTGAATTATCAGAGTTATCCATATGAAGGAGAAGCTACAGAATTGTATTCTGTTTGGGCTAATGGAGAGGCAATTTATGTTAATACCGGAAATGCTATTGAACGAATTAATATGGGTGAAACTAAGGGTGAAGTAGTATATGAAACTAGCGAACAGGATCGTTTGATTTCTTTTATGGCAGACGAAGAAAATAATTTGTATCTTTCTTTACAGCACAAGGATGCAGATAGTGATGAGATTGAAGGACGTTTAATAAAAGTGAGTTCAGAGGGAGAACTTTTATTAGAGTATGATCTGGAATATGCCTATGCTTCTACCGGAGAAAGTCTAATGGAAAACTATGCATACAAGATGATGCTGGATGACAACGGACAGTTATATTTCAAGACTAGAAATGATAGTGGTAATGATCTACTGTATGTTTTTGATGAGGAAGGTAAATTGTATAATACATTTAATTTCTCGGAGTATTCTACACATGAGTCGGATGACTTCTTTATGGGTAAGGATCACAAGTTATATTTGATGGCATATAAGGGAAATGAAAAAGTGCTATTACAGATTCAACCGGGGATGAAAATTATAGAAAAAGAGATTTCTATAGTTTCAAATGAAATGAACTATCCTACAGATTGTGTGTATCAGATTTCTAATGAAGAATTTATATTTGTTTCCTGGGACGGAATATTAAGCTACAATGCAGCAACACAGGAAACCAATACTCTTATCAAAGGATATGAAGAACTATGGTTTACAGAAGGTTGTTCTTTTGCAAAAATAGATGAGCATCGTTTGTTGATTAAATATGGTGTTGATAAAGGATATGAGTTTGTAGAGATAGAGTTTGAAGTTAATTAAAATCCCATAATTTGCTTGCAGGATACAAAACAATACTATATAATAGGCAAAGTGATGAAAAGAACAATAACTTTTCACGATAAACTGGGGGCACCACTTTTTATCGTATGAGCATGAGATGACATGCAGGCGCCGGAAACCACAGGTATAGTGGCTCTAAGAATCCGGCGTATATAAATAAGCTTATAAGACGACAGATTCTTCGGGGTCTGTCGTTTTTTTTGTGGTCCGACAGGAAAATAAGCTTTTTAGTCAGGAGGTGTGAATATGGTAACAGTCAATGGTAATCCTGAAGATGTTGCAGGAAAAAGTGTGAGAGCATATTTGACAGAAGCAGGCTTTAATGTTGAGCGTGTTGTTGTTGAAATAAACCTGGAAATCATTCCCAAGGCTTCTTATGATCATGTCATTTTGAAGGATGAGGATAGTGTTGAAGTATTACGTTTTGTTGGAGGGGGCTGATTCTTTGGAAGGTAAAAGCATAGAAAAAGAAATACTAGATCAGGCCTTTGATGCTAGATTTCCTTTGGAGATGAAAGAAAAACTGTTAGCAGCAAGAGTTGCTGTGGCAGGACTTGGAGGACTGGGTTCCAACATTGCAATGAATCTGGCAAGATCCTGGGTAGGGCATCTGTTGTTGGTTGACTTTGATATGGTGGATGTCACCAATCTCAATCGTCAGGCATACATGATTCCTCATCTTGGAAAACCTAAGACAGAAGCATTAAAAGAGATGCTCCTTATGATTAATCCATACCTGGATATAGAAACAAAACAGGTTAAGGTGACGGAAGAGAATATTAAGGAACTATTTCAGGAATATCCCATCGTTTGTGAAGCCTTTGATCGAGCGGATCAAAAGGCAATGCTGATTAATGGTTTACTGATGCAGTGTCCCGGTACAATCATCGTATCCGGCAATGGTATGGCAGGATATGGAAACTCCAATGAGATTGTGACAGCACAAAAAATGCGCAGACTCTATGTGTGCGGAGATAATAGTTCAGACAGTGGCGAAGGACTTGGACTGATGGCCCCTAGAGTAGCTATCTGTGCCGGTCATGAGGCCAATAAAGTGATTGAGTTAATCGTAGACGAAAAATAGGAAAGTGAGAATAATAATGGAAGATAAATTTATACTTGGAGGACAGGAATTTAATAGTCGTTTTATTTTAGGCAGCGGTAAGTATAATTTGAAGTTAATTCAGGCAGCAGTAGAACAGGGTGGGGCAGAGATTATCACACTTGCTCTTAGACGTGCCAATACACAGGAAAGTGAAAACATTCTTGATTTTATACCCAAGGGAGTTACGTTACTTCCCAATACTTCCGGTGCAAGAAACGCAGAGGAAGCAGTACGTATTGCAAGACTTTCCCGCGAAATGGGATGCGGTAACTTTGTAAAGGTAGAGATTATGCATGATGCAAAGTATCTTTTCCCTGATAACTACGAAACAGTAAAGGCAACAGAAATCCTTGCAAAGGATGGCTTTGTAGTATTGCCTTATATGAATCCCGATCTGAATGTGGCAAGAGATCTGGTAAACGCCGGTGCGGCAGCAGTTATGCCCCTGGCAGCTCCCATTGGTTCTAACAAGGGTCTTGCAACAAAGGAGATGATTCAGATTCTTATTGATGAGATAGATTTACCTATTATTGTAGATGCAGGAATCGGTAAACCCTCTCAGGCCTGCGAAGCAATGGAAATGGGTGCGGCAGCAGTTATGGCTAATACAGCAATCGCTACAGCAGGAGATGTACCTGCTATGGCAAACGCATTTAAGCTTGCAATCGAGGCAGGTAGAAAAGCATATTTAACAGGTATGGGCCGTGTTCTTGCTAGAGGAGGCTCTGCTTCTGATCCTTTGACAGGATTCTTACGATAAGTTAGGGGGCTTTGGATCATGAATGAAGAAACACAGGTTTATTTTGTAGACAGTGATCAGCTGCCGGAAGAGGTACTTGAGAGAAAGCATCGTTTGGAACAGGATACCGCCTTTCGTACAGATCATATGGCTTACATGCCGGGAATGGATGTCATAGATTCCGATATAAAGGATAAGGTGGTTGCAGCCATGGAGTCCTTTGATTATAGCTTATATACAGGCGCAGATGTGGAACGAGCATTAAGTCATGACAATCTTTCCATTGAAGATTTCAAAGCACTTTTGTCTCCGGCTGCGGCTCCTTATTTGGAGCAAATGGCTCGAAAAGCAGAACTGGTAACTAAGAATCATTTTGGAAATACAGTTTATATCTTTACACCTATTTATATAGCAAATTATTGCCAAAACTATTGCGTTTACTGTGGATTTAACTGTTATAACAATATTCGTCGTAAGCAGTTATCCTATGAAGAAATTGACCATGAGATGAAGGTGATTGCAGATACCGGAATGGAAGAGATTTTGATTTTGACCGGTGAGAGCAGAAAGTATTCTGATCTGAACTATATTGGCGAAGCAGTGAAAATTGCAAAAAAATATTTCAGAAATATCGGAATTGAAATCTATCCTGTAAATGTAGATGAGTATAAGTATCTTCATGAGTGTGGTGTAGATTATGTGACAGTTTTCCAGGAAACCTATGAAGCAGATAAATATGAAACCTTACATCTGTTAGGACATAAACGTGTTTGGCCCTATCGATTTGATGCCCAGGAGCGTGCACTGATGGGCGGTATGCGCGGCATTGCCATGTCAGCATTACTTGGACTTGCAGATTTTAGAAAGGATGCTCTGGCAACAGCACTCCATGCATTTTATTTAAACAGAAAATATCCTCATGCTGAGATTTCACTTAGCTGTCCCAGACTTCGTCCTATTGTGAATAATGATAAAATAAATCCTAAGGATGTAGGAGAGAAAGAGCTTTGTCAGGTATTATGTGCATATAGACTGTTCCTTCCATTTGTGGGAATTACTGTTTCCAGTCGAGAAAGTGCACAGTTCAGAAATGGTATTACAAAGATTTGTGCAACCAAGGTTTCTGCAGGCGTATCTACAGGTATTGGTGATCATGAAGAAAAGTATGAAGGTTCCGATTCTAATGATGCCGGTGATGAACAGTTTGAAATCGATGACAATCGTTCTATAGAAAAGATGTACAAGGATATGGAAGAAGGCGGACTTCAGCCGGTATTGAACGATTATATCTATGTATAAATGATAAACACTTATAATAGTATCAAAACTTCAAAATAATAGCTGTACAATTGTCAACGTTTGGCTTTTTGTTAGCGTGTTTAAAGATGGTGCGAATGGTTTTGTCACCATCTTTTTTCATGTATTTCTTTTTCTCATCATCTGTTAAAACTTCGGATATACCATCAGAGCAGATGAGGAAAATATCTCCCTTTTCTATGGTGCCACTACGGATAGAAGCCATCTGGCTGCCGGCAACGTTTTCCTTGCCAAGATAAGAAGTCAGGGCATGGAGATCCTTGGCAGTAACCATTTCACCTTTCGCTAATTTATCATTGGCTACAGTATGCGCTGTGGAAAGACGGGTTAGCTTGCCGTTACTAAGTCTGTAGATGGGACTATCCCCGATATTGGCTGCAAAGAACCGGTTATTTTTCCAAAGGAAAACAGAAAGGGTAGAGGCAGTCTTACCAAGCTTGCTTCCCAGGAATATGATTTTTTCGTTGACCTGGTCAAGAAAGTCGTCCAAAAGATTTTGAGGAAGATCTTCATTATATCGGTAGTAATCGATAAAGTGCGAAACGGCCTGAATTGCTGCTTTGGAAGCAAGTTCACTATGGTTAGCAGAAGCAACGCCATCTGCAAGCGCCACGGCATGAAGTTCATCTGTGGAACAGTCAATATAGCCCTTGATTTCACAGTCTTCTCCTGCGTAGGCGAAGAGCATATCTATCATAAAATTGTCCTGGTTGACATTTCTGGTTCCGATGTCTGTACGCGCATGATAATGTACGGAATAAGTTGCATCCAAGGAGGAAACCTGTAAATCTCTTCCATAAAAATCATTGGCAAAGGCATGGATGGTCTGATATCGTTTTGCAGGGTCAAGTGAGAGCCCTTTAATCAGAGCATTCTGCATTTTTGTAGGAAGAGAACATCTTGTCAGAAAACCCGGAACAGGGTCATACACCATACGGTCCTTGGGCAGGGCAATGCCTTCCCCGGTCAGTAAATAGACAATCGTAGCGCACAACGAAAAAACATCCGTCCAGGGACCTTGTGCAGCCGTATCCAAATGCTCCGGTGCGTTCAACCCCTTATGATTAAAATTAAAAATGTTTTTTAGTGTGGATTCCTTGAGCGCGGTTGCAGCTCCGAAATCAATGAGATACAGCGTATTCTCTTCAGCAAGAATAAAGTTTCCGGGACTGATATCTCTGTGAATAATTCCATGATCATGCATTTGGTCCAAAGTAATCAGGACAGAAGGTAATAACTGTTTTAGTTCACTTATGGGGATGGTTCCACCATTTTCCTTTTGGTAATCTGTCAGTGATTTTCCGTTGATAAGACGCATGACAATAAAGTTGATTCCATTTTCTGAAAAGGAATCATAGATATGTGAAATATGAGGGACATTGTAAAGTGCCTTTAATATTTTGGCTTCATGTTGAAGATTATTTTCGGAAGCCTTGATAGCAACATATCGATTCACAAGATGATCCATTGCTTTGTAGGTACAGGCAAAACCGCCCTGCCCAAGAACACCGATGATTTCATATCTGTTTTTTAGTCTGGTTCCATTTTTAAGTTCCATTGCCATCTCATATTTCCTGCCTAAAGTATTGTTACCGTTATCATACCCCCACATGTTTAGGATGACAAGAAGGTTTAAATAAAATGTTTTACCAGAAAATTACAATACCTTGATAACGGATTTTACATAACGATTTTAGTATGTCTCTTGTGATTAAAAACAAGAGACATTTTGTTATCAGAAAGAGAGGAAATTATGAAAAACAAAATCACAAAATTAATGGCCTTAGTTTTGGCCGGAAGTATCGGTGTATTAGGACTTGTAGGATGTGGAGCTTCAGAGGGAGCAAATGGAAATTCTGGCAGCGCACCGGAAGCTAAGGTAACAGGAACCGTAACACTTGCAGGATCAACTTCAATGGAGAAGGTATGTGAGGCATTGATGGAAGGCTTCATGGAAAAATATCCCAGCGTTACAGTAACAACAGAGTATACAGGTTCCGGTGCCGGAATTGAATCCTTGAATGCCGGAAGCGTGGATATCGGAAATGCTTCAAGACACGTGAAGGACGAAGAGGCAGCGAAGGGTGCTACAGAGAATGTAATTGCATTAGACGGAATTGCTGTCATTGTAGATAAGCAAAATACTGTAAACGATCTTACATCAGAGGAACTTGCAAGCATTTATAAGAGAGAGATTACCAACTGGTCTGAACTTGGTGGTAAGGACGAAGCCATTGTTGTAATCGGACGTGAGAGCGGTTCAGGTACCAGAGATGCATTTGAAGAATTAAACAAGATCAAGGACCAGTGCCAGTATGCACAGGAACTTGATTCTACAGGTGCTGTTTTGGCTAAGGTTGCAGCAACCCCCGGTGCGATCGGTTATGTATCACTTGATGTAGTAGACAGCAGTGTAGCTGCAGAAAAAATCAATGGCGTAGATGCAACAGAGGCAAATATTTTGAATGGTACTTATGCATTACAGAGACCTTTCGTAATGGCTACCAAGGGAAATATTTCTGATCAGAATGATGCAGTTAAGCTTTGGTTTGATTATATCAACTCTGCTGAAGGCAAGGAGATTATTAAATCAGTTGGACTTATCATCCCTAACTAATTCGGAGGCACTATGACAAAACCTAAGGAAAAAATAGCCCATTATATATTTTTACTTACAGCTATTATTGCGGTGGTTTCAGTGCTTGCTATCACACTTTACATGTTTCTGAAGGGAGCACCTGCCGTGGTAGAAGTAGGTGCTCCTGATTTGTTATTAGGAACAGAATGGAAGCCAACCGCATCTGAAGCACATTTTGGAATTGCATATATCATTCTTTCTTCCATTGTGGGCACCCTTGGTGCAGTGTTACTTGGAGTACCGGTAGGACTATTTACAGCGGTGTTTTTAACAGATATTACAAGCGGTAATAAAACAGGAAGAACCATATCGAAGGTACTGTCCTCGGCGGTAGAATTGTTAGCTGCAATTCCCTCTGTAATTTACGGTCTTATAGGACTTATGGTGTTGAATCCGTTTATGTACAAAGCAGAGAAATTCTTTTTTGCCGGAAGCAGCACACACCAGTTTACAGGTGGAGCCAATTTACTTTCTGCAATCATTGTACTTGCCATTATGATTCTTCCCACAGTAATCAATGTAAGCTGTTCCAGTATCAGAGCTGTGCCGGATAGTCTACGTCACGCATCCTTAGCTCTGGGAGCAAGTAAATTACAGACCATATTCAAGGTGGTCATTCCTGCGGCAAAGTCAGGTATTATGACGGGTGTGGTACTGGGAATCGGAAGAGCACTTGGTGAAGCAATGGCTATCAATATGGTTGCCGGAGGAGCGGTGAATATACCACTTCCGTTTAATTCCGTCAGATTTTTAACCACACAGCTTGTAAGTGAAATGAGTTATGCATCAGGACTTCACAGACAGGTATTATTTACGGTTGGTCTGGTGTTATACATTTTCGTCATGGTAATTAACCTGATGCTTGCAAAGTTAAAGAAGAAAGGGGATTTGAAAAATGACTAAGAAGAAAATTCGAATTGGTGATTTCTTTCTATACGGACTTATTTTTCTGAGTTCCCTTTTGGCGGTATTGTTTTTGGTATTTATTATTGTTTACGTGTTTGCGAAAGGACTAAAAAGTGTAACGCCCGGATTTCTTACAACGGTTACTTCGGTAAGAAAGGGAACAGTGGGAATCGCCGGAAATATTGTAAATACTATCCTGATTATCCTACTGACCATGATCATCGCAACTCCTATTGGTGTGGGTGCTGCAATATATCTGAATGAATATGCAAAGCCGGGTAAATTCGTTTCTCTGATTGAATTTGCAACAGAGGTGTTATCGGGAATTCCATCCATTATTTTTGGACTCTTTGGTATGATGTTTTTTGGAGAAACCTTGGGAATGGGTTATAGCATTATGACCGGTTCATTGACACTGATTTTAATGGTACTCCCGCTGATTACAAGAAATACACAGGAAGCATTAAAAACCGTTCCCAATGGATATAGAAACGGTGCAATCGGTCTTGGAGCAGGAAAGTGGTACATGATTAGAACCATATTAATTCCATCCGCCATGCCGGGAATTATCACAGGTGTAATATTGGCAATCGGACGAATCGTAGGAGAATCCGCAGCGCTGTTATTTACAGCAGGTTCAGCAAAGCTTCTTCCAAAGGGAATCCTTGGTATTTTCCATAAGATTTTTCAGTCCGGTGGAACCCTTACCATACAGTTATATTTGTCTGCAACCAGTGAAGGTGACTTTGATTCGGCATTTGGAATTGCGGTGGTATTAATTGTGATTGTATTGATTATCAATATTGCTACAAAAGCACTTACCCGAAAATTTGATGTGACTAAACAGAAATAAAGGATGATTTATATGAGTGATAAAGTAATTATATCAGTAAAAGATTTGAATCTGTATTATGGGACAAATCATGCATTGAAAAATGTGAGCATGGATATTTACGAGAAAAAAATAACAGCATTTATTGGCCCCAGCGGATGTGGTAAGTCTACTTTTCTTAAGACCTTAAACCGTATGAATGACCTGGTGGAAAATGTTAATATCACGGGAAAGGTTAGCTTTGAGGATCAGGATATTTATGCCCCTACCGTTGATACAACCATGCTTAGGGAAAAAATAGGTATGGTGTTTCAGCAGCCCAATCCATTTCCCATGAGTATCTATGACAATATAGCCTATGGCCCCAGAATCCATGGAATCAGAGATAAACGTACACTGGATAAAATTGTTGAGGAGAGTTTAAGGGGAGCAGCTATATTTGATGAAGTCAAAGACCGATTGAAAAAATCTGCACTTGGTTTGTCAGGTGGTCAGCAGCAGCGTATTTGTATTGCAAGAGCGTTGGCTGTCAAACCAACAGTGCTTCTGATGGACGAGCCCACATCAGCGCTGGATCCTATTTCCACCCTTAAGATTGAAGAGTTAATGGAAGAACTTAAGAAACAGTATTCCATTGTGATTGTTACACATAATATGCAGCAGGCGCTTCGTGTTGCAGATCAAACAGCATTCTTCCTGGTGGGAGAGATGGTGGAATATGGAAAGACACAGGATATTTTTTCTTACCCACAGGATAAGAGAACTGAGGATTATATAACAGGAAGGTTTGGTTGATGATATGAGAAGTAAATTTGATGAACAGCTTAATATATTGAATCAGAAATTGATTCAGATGGGACAATCAATTGAAAAGAATATTCAGGATGCCATAGATGCTTTGGTAAACGGCAATGTGGAAAAGGCAAATGAAATCATAACCGCAGATGATGATATTGATAAGATGCAGAGAGAAATTGAGAATATCTGTTTTGGACTCTTAATACAGCAGCAGCCGGTAGCCAAGGATCTTCGTCTGATTACAGCAGCAATGAAAATGGTTACGGATATGGAGAGAATTGGGGACCATGCAGTAGATATCAGTGAAATGACAGAGTTTTTGGCAAAGCACAGAATGAATGATAAATTTCAAACTCTGAAAAGTATGGCATGTGAAGCAGCGATTATGCTGATTCACAGTATAGATGCTTTTACAGAGAAAAATGCAGAGATTGCAAAAGAAGTGATTGAGCATGATGATGTGGTGGATACCTTGTTTGTGAATGTTAAGGATGAGTTAATCAAACTGATAGCCAACAATCCTGAAGCGGGAGAAGCCGGTCTGGATATACTGATGATTGCAAAGTATTTGGAGCGAATCGGTGATCATGCAACCAATATTGCAGAGTGGGTGATTTACTCCCTGAATAACAAGGCAATGGCCAATTAAATATCATGGCGGTCCAGATAAATAATACCGCCGACAAAGCCTATAAAGAATCCTGGGTAACCTGTAAACACAAGTGCCCAGGGAATTTTATCTAATGCAAAAAAATGAATTGCAAACCAAACTCCATAGCCAAGTATAGAAAAGAGGAGCGTTGTAATTAATAGAAAAAGACGACCTTTATTAGTGTCGGTCCAGTTTTTGTTATGAATGTAAGTCCAGATATATTTCATATTCACAAAACCTTTCGTTTTTTCTCATATTCTCCTACCTCGTTGTAAAAACTAAAGACAGGTTTAAGTAAATTATGCGTAAATTTACATAGATTTTACATAAGCTGACAATAGATTTTACATAACGCCTTTATTTTAGAGGGTGAAGAAATAGAAGGAGATTATGAAAATGGATATATTTGCGTTACTTACAGGAGTCGGTGGACTGGCTCTGTTTTTGTATGGAATGAATGTGATGGGGGAAAGCTTGTCAAAATTATCCGGTGGTAAGATGGAGAGTATTTTGGAAAGATTAACCTCTACGAAGCTTAGGGCTGTTTTATTGGGAGCATTGGTTACAGCAGTGATTCAGTCATCCTCTGCAACTACAGTCATGGTGGTTGGCTTTGTTAATTCCGGTATAATGCAGCTTGGACAGGCAGTTGGAATCATTATGGGAGCTAACGTTGGTACCACAATTACTTCCTGGTTATTGTCTTTGACAGGTATTTCAGGCAGTAATGTTTTTATCAAGCTGTTAAAGCCCAGTTCGTTTTCTCCAATCCTTGCAGTGATCGGAGTTGTCATGACAATGACAGCGAAGAACAATGATAAGAAAAAGGATATAGGAACAATTTTAATTGGATTTGCTATATTGATGTTTGGTATGGAAACTATGAGTGGAGCAGTTTCTCCTCTTGCTTCCAATGAAAAATTTACAGGAATTCTCACTATGTTTTCCAATCCTATTCTTGGTATGATTGCAGGTGCACTTCTTACTGCGATTATTCAAAGTTCATCCGCATCTGTTGGTATTTTACAGGCATTATGCTTAACAGGAGCGGTTGGTTATGGAACAGCAATTCCAATTATCATGGGACAGAATATCGGTACCTGTGTAACCGCAATTATCTCTTCTGTAGGTGCCAACAAAAATGCAAGAAGAGCATCCATGATTCATCTTTATTTTAACTTAATCGGAACCATCGTGTTCATGTTTGCGTTTTATGGAATCAATGGAGTTGTTCATTTTGCATTTTTAAGTAGCGCAGCCAGTGTTTTTGGAATTGCAATTATTCACAGCTTATTCAATGTAGGCTGCGCAATTTTAATGTTCCCTTTTGCCGGTGGTTTGGTAAAACTGGCAACACTTACTGTGAAGGATGATCAGAAGAATACAGAAGAGGGTGTAAAGGTATTACCTTCAGAGCTTGCATCTTTGGATGAGCGTTTCCTTGGAAAACCGGGCTTTGCTATGGAACTATGTAGAACTGCAGCCTATCAAATGGCAAGAGAAACCAAAGAATGTATTTATCTTGCTTTAGATTTACTGCACGAATATAATGAAGATGTTGCCGGCAAGGTAAGTAATAAGGAGCAGCTGATTGATTCTTACGAGGATATTCTTGGTACATATCTGGTAAAGCTTTCCGGAAAGAATTTATCCAAAACAGATTCACAAACATTATCTATTTTATTGCATTGCACCAGTGACCTGGAGCGAATCTCAGATCATGCAGTGAACATCCTGGGTTCTGTTGTGGAAATGAGGGACAGAAATCAAGAATTCTCAGAGAAGGCAATGAAAGAACTGGATATTCTGATAAGCGCGGTACGTGATATTGTGGATATGACAGTGAATGTGTTTAATGATAAGAACATAAAAGGTGCCAGAGGGGTTGAACCCTTGGAGGAAGTCATTGACGGGTTAAATGTTGCATTAAGACAGAATCATATTCGAAGACTTCGTAATGGGCAGTGTACCATTGAGCTTGGAATCTGTCTGGAGGATATTATTACAGACCTAGAGAGAGTATCCGACCATTGTTCCAACATTGCAGTTTGCATGATACAGGTAAATGAAGATGTATTTGATACACATGAATATATTGATGAAAATCTGAAGCAGACCAAATGGTTTGTGGAGGAGGTTTTAAAATGGAAAGAAATTTATTCTATACCGGTTCAGAAAGAAGGAGTTTAAATGGCACTCATATACGTAGTGGAAGATGATATCAGTATTCGTGAGATAGAAACAATAGCTTTAAAGAACAGTGGACATGAAGTCTATGGTTTTGATAATGCTACAGACTTTTATAATAAGCTTGGTAAAATTATACCGGATTTGTTAGTGCTCGATGTTATGCTGCCGGATTCAGATGGCAATGCCATCGTCAAAAAAATACGTTCTACGGATGAAATCAAGAAGCTGCCAATCATAATGGTAACAGCAAAAACATCTGAAGTTGACATGATCCGTGGACTGGATAACGGTGCTGATGATTATATTAAAAAGCCATTTTCAGTTATGGAGCTGATCACCAGGGTAAAGGCACTTCTTCGACGAACAGAAGTAGAAAAGGAAGATGTACTTATCCTGGGAGAAATAGTAATCGATAATGTACGTCATAAATGTGCTGTGAATGGTGAAACGATAGAATTAACTTACAAAGAACATGAATTGCTAAAATATCTGATTATTAACAAAGGGATTGTATTATCCAGAGAGCAGATTATGTTTAATGTTTGGGATACGGAATTTGAAGGGGAATCGCGTACAGTTGATATGCACATAAAAACACTTAGACAGAAATTAAAAACGGAGGGTGATCATATCAAAACAGTACGAAATGTGGGGTATGTGGCAGAATGAAGCAAAAGATAAATTTGAGACTTATTGCGATTTCTATTCTTGCAGTATTTGCCACAGTTATCTTCATAACACTTGTGTATTATGAATTGTTTCAGGAGCAGGTTAGAAAGGATCTTCGTACAGAAGCAAGAATTTTGTCTACAACGGGAGTTTCTCATGTGCAAGGAAATGCAGATATCACAGGAGATAAGGAACTTAGAATTACATGGATCTCACAAAACGGAGATGTTATGTTTGATAATGATGCAGACAATCTGGGCAATCACTTGGACAGACCGGAGGTAAGAGAAGCATTTGAAAAGGGTGTGGGCGAATCAGTCAGAGAATCGGACACCATGAATATGCGTACCTTTTACTATGCGGTTCTTTTGGAGGATGGAACTGTACTTCGTGTTGCTACGGAAGCAAGAAGTATTATCAGTGTATTTGTGTCGGCATTTGCTGTTATTTTTTTGATTATTATAGCGATTATTATTATATGTGTTATAATCAGTCATATGCTTACAAACCAATTATTGGAACCTATTCGTATTATGGCCGAAGATATTGATAATACAACAGGCACCACACCTTATAAGGAATTGGAACCCTTTGTAAAAAGAATCAGAGAACAGCATAGTGACATTCTTTCAGCAGCAAAAAGCAGACAGGATTTTACTGCGAATGTTTCGCATGAATTGAAAACACCGATTACAGCTATTTCGGGTTATGCTGAACTGATTGAGAACAAGATGGTAGATGAGCAGCAGCAGATAAAATTTGCAGGAGAAATCAGAAAGCATTCTGACAGATTGGTGTCTCTTGTAAATGATATTATTAAGCTTTCTGAGATGGATTACAAGGAAAGTATACCTGAATTCTCCAAGATAGATCTCTATGAAGTTGCTGAGGAACGAGTAGAATTGATTCAGAATAATGCCAGAGAAAAAAATGTTCACTTGAATTTATTGGGAGAACATTGTATGGTTACTTCTAACAAGAGCTTGCTTATGGAACTTCTTGACAACCTGATTCAAAATGCTATTCGATACAACGTGCAGAATGGTTCCGTGGAGGTATGTGTAAAGCAAAGAGGCAATCAAACCGAGCTAAGCGTGTCTGATACGGGCATTGGAATTCCTGCACAGGATAGAGACAGGGTATTTGAAAGATTTTATCGAGTGGATAAAAGCAGGTCCAGGGAGACAGGTGGTACAGGTCTTGGACTTGCGATTGTGAAGCACATTGTGGAGCTGCATGACGGAGAAATTCTATTGGATAGTGAAGTTGGTAAGGGAACCAAGATTACAGTACTGCTCTAAGCGACGAAATGATTTGAGAGGAAGTATAACATGATAACATATGAGCAAATAAAAGCGAATGACGCAATTAATACTTACATTCAGGCTGCGGATGAATCCTTGAAGGAATTGGGCTTTACCGAGCACAGCTTTGCCCATGTTACTTATGTTGCAGAAACAGCAGCATCTATACTGGAAACATTGGGATACCCCGAAAGAACAATAGAACTTACAAGAATTGCAGGATATATGCATGATATTGGCAATGTAATCAATAGAGTCGATCATAGCCAGAGTGGAGCGGTTATGGCTTTTCGTATTTTGGATAATATGGGAATGGATCCAAGGGAGATTGCACTGATAGTGTCGGCTATCGGAAATCATGATGAGGGTACCGGTGTGCCAGTGAGTCCTCTGGCAGCAGCCCTAATCTTGGCTGATAAAAGCGATGTAAGAAGAAACAGAGTACGTAATGAGGACAGAGCTTCATTTGATATCCATGACAGAGTGAACTATTCTGTTAAAAAGTCAGAACTTAAGATTAATGAAGCCCACACTATTATTAAGTTAAAACTTCTTGTAGATACTCGTTTGGGATCTGTAATGGATTATTTTGAAATATTTATGGAACGAATGGTGCTTTGCAGAAAAGCAGCAGAAAAGCTAGGTCTTCAGTTTAAATTGATGATCAACGAACAGCAATTAATTTAACTAGGATATGCTTACGACCAATCAGATTTGTTGTCTGGTTGGTTTTTTATTATGTCATGAGGTGCAAGATAAATTGGAAAAACAGTATGTGAGAAAATAAGAGGATGAACTATGACAGAGCAGGAATTTGTCGTTGTTTTGAATGTTGACTATTGAAATTTTTAGAAAATTAGGGTATTATTTAGAAGATATGTGAACCTTTTAGGGTACCAAAGGCGGGAAATTTATTTTTCACGCCTTTTTTTATTAAATTCTTGTGGGAGGATTGTATGCTGGATCAAAGTTATTATCAGAAGGTTGATGAGATTATAGCAGGATATGGAACAGAGAGCAGATTTCTGATTCCTGTCATACAGGATGTGCAAAGTGAATATCGTTATCTGCCACCGGAGCTTTTGAAGTATATTGCAGATAAACTGCATATTACAGAGGCCAAGGCGTATAGTGTAGCTACTTTTTATGAAAATTTTTCCTTTGATCAGAAGGGAAAATATGTGATTAAGGTTTGTGACGGAACTGCCTGTCATGTTCGTCGAGGAACAGATGTATTGGACAAGTTAAGAGAGCTGCTCAATCTGAAACCGGGGCAGAATACTACCGAGGATATGTTGTTTACGTTGGAGACAGTATCCTGTTTGGGCGCATGTGGATTGGCTCCGGTATTGACGGTTAATGATAACGTGCATCCTGCAATGACACCGGAAAAGGCGGAAGCACTGATCAAGGAGCTTAGAAAGGAGCAGCCATGAGAATAGAGAGCAAAGAAGCCTTGCAGCAGGTAAAGGTGAAAGCCAGGGAAGCAATGCAGGCTGAAAAATACAGAGTATTGGTTTGTGCCGGTACAGGATGTCTGGCCGGTGGTTCGGAAAAAATCTATAATAAACTCTTGAGTCTTGCAAAAGAGCAGGGACACAATGTTAATGTTACAGTGGAATTTGGAGAAGGAATTGCCCATAACAGTGATGGTTCTTGTCCGGTACAGGGAGAATGTGCGGGAATTAAAAAGAGTGGCTGTCATGGATTTTGTGAAATGGGTCCTTTGGTTCGTATTGAGCCGATTGGTATTCTTTATATTAAGGTCAAGGAAGAGGATTGTGAGGAAATCTTTGAGAAGACCATAATGGGAGGAGAGCCGGTAGAGAGACTTTTATATTCTATGAATGGCGTGACCTACAAGGCCCAGGAGGATATTCCTTTCTATGCAAAGCAGACCAGATTGGTTTTGAAAAACTGTGGTCACATTGATTCAGAGAACATAGCGGAGTATTTTGCTGTAGATGGATATGCGGCATTGGAAAAAGCCTTATTTTCTATGACTCCGGAGGAAGTTATTAACTGTATCTATGATTCAGAACTGAGAGGTCGTGGAGGCGGTGGCTTCCAGACAGGATATAAGTGGAAGCAGGTTGCTAGGCAAAAGGAAACACAAAGATATGTGGTATGTAATGGTGATGAGGGTGACCCCGGTGCATTCATGGATCGATCTGTTATGGAAGGTGATCCCCACAAGATGATCGAGGGTATGATTATTGCCGGTTATGCAGTAGGTGCCCAAGAGGGATATATCTATGTGCGTGCAGAGTATCCTTTGGCTATCAAGCGATTGAAAATTGCCATTGCTCAGGCTGAGGAAGCAGGAATCCTTGGAGAGAATATTTTAGGTTCCGGTTATTCCTTTAAATTACATATTAACAGAGGTGCAGGTGCCTTTGTATGTGGAGAGGGTTCCGCGCTTACCGCTTCTATTGAAGGTGAGAGAGGTATGCCCAGAACTAAGCCACCAAGAACAGTAGAACAGGGTCTTTTTGGTAAACCAACTGTTCTGAACAATGTTGAAACTTATGCCAATGTTCCTATGATTATTACAAATGGTGCGGACTGGTACAAGGGAATCGGAACAGAGAAGAGTCCCGGAACCAAGGCCTTTGCCGTAACAGGAAGTATTAAAAATACAGGTCTTATTGAAGTACCTATGGGAACTACTTTAAGAGAGATTGTTTATGAGATCGGTGGAGGTATCAAGAATGATAAAGCCTTCAAGGCAGTGCAGATCGGTGGTCCTTCCGGTGGCTGTTTAATTGGAACAGATTTGGATTTACCTCTTGATTTCGATTCTCTGAAAAAGAGAGGAGCCATGATTGGATCCGGTGGATTGGTGATCATGGATGAAGATACCTGTATGGTTGAGGTAGCAAGATTCTTTATGAACTTTACTCAAAATGAATCCTGTGGAAAGTGTATTCCATGTCGTGAGGGTACCAAGAGAATGCTGGAGCTTTTGGAAGAGATTGTTGCCGGTAATGGTACCATGGAGCATTTGGATATGCTGGAGGAATTGGGAACAGCCATAACAGATACTTCTCTCTGCGGTTTGGGCAAGAGTGCGGCGCTTCCTGTATTGTCTACATTAAGAACCTTTAGGGATGAATACATTGAGCATGTAGTGGAGAAGAAATGTCGTACCGGAGTATGTAAATCTCTGTGTAGTATAACCATTGATCCTACAAAATGTAAGGGTTGTAGCAAGTGTGCAAGAAATTGTCCTGTTTCCGCAATCGAGGGACAGATTAAGAATCCTTATACAATTGATCAAAGTAAATGTATTAAGTGTGGAGCCTGTCTGGATAATTGTCCTTTCGGTGCGATTGGCAGAGGGTAAGGGAGGATATAAATGGATTACGTTACAATAGATGGCAGATGTGTCCCAATTGAGGGCGAAAAAAATCTTCTGATGCTGATTCGTAAAGCAGGAATTGACCTTCCAACATTTTGTTATCATTCAGAGCTGAGTGTATATGGCGCTTGTAGAATGTGTATGGTGGAGGATGAAAAGGGAAGAGTCATGGCATCCTGTTCCGAGCAGCCAAGAAATGGTATGGTAATCAGAACCAATACAAAGAAACTGAGAAAATACAGAAAGCTGATTGTAGAGTTACTTCTTGCGGCCCATTGCAGAGATTGTACGGTATGTACCAGAAATGGTAACTGTGAGTTGCAGAGTATTGCCTTTAAGGTAGGAATTCACAACGTCAGATTTAAAAATACCAAGGAAATTGAACCTATTGATTTGTCTTCTCCAAGTATTGTAAGAGATCCGAATAAATGTATCTTATGCGGTGATTGTGTAAGAACCTGTTCGGAGATTCAGGCTGTAGGTGCAATAGATTTTGCAAACCGTGGTGCGAAGGCAAAGGTTTGTCCTGCTTTTGACAGACCTCTTGCAGAGACAGATTGTGTAGGCTGTGGCCAGTGTAGAGTCGTATGTCCTACAGGTGCATTGTCAGTCAAGACCAATGTAACAGATGTATGGGATGCGATTGCAGATCCTGATGTCAGAGTAGTGGCACAGATCGCACCGGCAGTCAGACTTGCAGTAGGTGACAAGTTCGGTATGCCGAAGGGCGAAAATGTTATGGGTAAGCTGGTAGCAGCACTCCGTATGATGGGCTTTGACAAGGTATATGATACCAATTTCGGTGCTGACCTTACTGTTATGGAGGAATCCAAGGAGCTTGCGGAGAGACTAAGTAAGGGAGAGAACCTACCTTTGTTTACCAGCTGTTGTCCAGGCTGGGTAAAATTCTGTGAAACAAAATATCCGGAATTTGCTCAAAATATTTCAACCTGTCGTTCACCCCAGGGAATGTTTTCAGCTGTAGTCAAGGAATACTTTAAAGAGCAGGATCAAAAGGATGAGATGAAAACCTATGTAGTATCTATCATGCCTTGTACAGCGAAAAAGGCAGAAATCCTTCGCCCGGATAATTTTACCGATGGAAGACAGGATACAGATAGAGTATTGACAACTATTGAAATCATTCGTATGATTCGCCAGGCCGGAATTAAATTTGAAGAATTGAAAAATGAAGCTCCGGATATGCCATTTGGTATGGCATCAGGTGCAGCTTCCATCTTTGGTGTTTCCGGTGGTGTATCGGAAGCAGTTCTCAGACATTTAGCTGCGGACAAAGGATTTGCTGCATTTGAGCAGATTAAGTATTGTGGTGTCAGAGGTACCGATGGTATCAAGGAAGCTAGCTTTATGTATGGTGACAGAGAACTCAAGCTTGCTGTAGTACATGGTCTTGCCAATGCCGCAAAAGTGTTGGAAGGTATTAAAGCAGGAGAACTCCATTATGACTTCGTAGAAGTTATGGCATGTAAAAACGGATGTATTGCCGGTGGTGGCCAGCCACTTCCGATTGGAAAGAGAACCAAGGCAGGACGAATCGAGGGTATTTACCAGGTAGATCGTGATTCACAGATGAGAGTATCGGATGAGAATCCTATCATTGCCCAGACCTATCGAGATGTTATAGCCGGAAATGAGCACAAGCTGTTACATAGGGCACATTAATTTTAAGAATTAGTCGATGACAATCCCCCAAAGGGGCATGTAGAAAATGATATGTACCCTCTTTACTGGGCAAACCAGTAAGGAGGGTATTTTTTGTGGAGGAGATATGGCTTACGAAGAGATGATGCCTTCTGAGCCATAATTATAAGTGAAATAATCGAGGAAATTTATGTCTTAGGAAAAGAACACGCCTGCAGAGCCATAATTATAAGTGGAATAATCGAGGAAATTTATGTCTTAGGAAAAGAAAACGCCTTCAGAGCCATAATTATAAGTGAAATAATCGAGGAGATTTATGTCTTAGGGAAAGAAAATGCCTTCAGAGCCATAATTATAAGTGGAATAATCGAGGAGATTTATGTCTTAGGAAAAGAAAACGTCTGCAGAGCCATAATTATAAGTGAAATAATCGAGGAAATTTATGTCTTAGGAAAAGAAAATGCCTTCAGAGCCATAATTATAAGTGGAATAATCGAGGAGATTTATGTCTTAGGAAAAGAAAACGCCTTCTGAGCCATAATTATAAGTGGGATAATCGAGGAAATTTATGTCTTAGGGAAAGAAAATGCCTTCAGAGCCATAATTATAAGTGGAATAATTGAGGAGATTTATGTCTTAGGAAAAGAAAATGCCTTCAGAGCCATAATTATAAGTGGAATAATTGAGAAAAATTATGTCTTAAAAAGGGATAATGTTAGTAAGGCCATAACAGAATGCAGAATGTCTAAGCAATGGGGGATATCAGAAATACGTGTCGTATGTTGGAAGTATATGGTATGATAGAGTGGATATGAGAAAGGTGGTGTTTGACTTTGCATTTGAAGTATAAGCAAACTATTAAGTTTGCGTTTATAAAATCTTTGCCGGTTATGGCGGGCTATATTGTGCTTGGTATTGGATTTGGAATATTGTTAGCGGACAAAGGATATTCCGCCTGGTGGGCAGTATTAATGAGTTTAACAATTTATGCCGGATCGCTGCAATATGTAGGTGTGAATCTTATTAGTAGCGGAGCAGGTTTGTTGTCTACAGCACTGATTTCATTAATGGTCAATGCAAGACACTTGTTTTATGGAATTTCGATGCTGAAACCATATGAAAATAAAGGCGCAAAAAAGTGGTATTTAATATTTGGATTGACGGACGAGACGTATTCATTGGTATGTGGTGAAGGTGAGTACCCGGAAGGGGTTGATAAAGATGCGTATTACTTTTGGGTGACTTTGCTAGACCAGTGTTATTGGGTTACGGGAAGCTTGATTGGAGCATTGATTGGAAACACAATGACATTTAATTCGGTCGGTATTGATTTTTCAATGACAGCATTATTTGTGATTATATTTGTAGAGCAATGGGAAAAAGCGAAAAACCACATTCCGGCTATTATAGGTTTGGGTGTTTCTGTTGTCTGCTTACTCATCTTTGGACCGGAACAGTTTTTGATTCCATCTATGATAGGAATTGTGTTGGGACTGTTTTTCTTTGGAAAGAGAGGGATGGTGAATGAGTAGTACAAATCATGCGCTGTTGCTAGTGGCAATTATGGCATTGGTGACTGCGGGAATTCGTTTTGCACCCTTTGTATTGTTTCGAAAGAGAACTCCCCGGGCGATAGTGTTCTTGGGAGAGGTATTACCATATGCGGTGATTTCGATGCTGGTTGTGTATTGCCTGAAGGGAGTACATGTGTTTACAGGAAAACACGGTTTGCCGGAGCTGATTGCGGTTTTTGGAGTTATTGTATTACATAAGTGGAGGCATAATACGTTGCTTTCTATTTTGCTTGGTACGATTTGCTATATGGTATTGGTACAAATTATCTTTGTGTAAATATCTGTGTAGGGAAAATGATTTTGTTCGTGAGGCGGGAAATGTCAGAAAAAAGAGTGGTTGACGATTATATTCAGGTAGCTCCCGGGGGAGACATAAAATTATATATTAGTATTGCACTTACAGTAGTAATTTTGGGGGCAGAGCTGTTCTTAATACCTATATTGGTTAAATTTAAGGTGAATTCAATTATATTTTTGTTATACATTTTTCTGATGATTATAAGTGTGATCGCATGCCTGCTTAATATCGAAAAGATTGATCAGGGTAATGTGAAGAGAGCTGTTATAAATCAGAAGAATTATAATCTTTTGCCGGGGGATGCTACGTTGCCTGATGAGTCTCGATTGGCTATGTTAAAGGCGGCAGCAGAAAAATCTTTCAAAAAAGAGAGTAAAACTTTTACTACATCAAATATAACTATTTCAGATAAATATGTGTCGGGCACGGCATACAATTCGATTACAATTCAACCATTTATCATACCGGTAGAAAAGATAGAATGTGTGAATTATCTGTACCGGCCCAGTATGATTTTTCCCAAATCCAGTGAGGAAATGTTTATTGAGTTGTACCTAAAAAATGGATACTATATCACGATGTTCGTCAAGGAAGTTACTATAAATGACAGAGAAGATAAGAAAAAAATAAATGACATATTAAATGTAAGAATATTAGGGGATTAGTTTATAAATCAAGAGAGAAAATAATGAAAAATACGATATCAGAAAATATAGAAAAATACAATAATTTATATAAGGTGTTTTATGAATGGCATATGCTAGAGTGGGCAGCAAGATTTTTACGACTATTTATGTTGGCGGCGGCCATAGTCGTATATGTTTTCGCCTGTCCGGCATTTGGTTGGAAGAAGACACTGGCATGTATCTTTCTCATAATATGGGCGATAGTGTGTATAATCAAGGTTGTTGCGTTTGGTTTTTCCATACAGTGTTTTGATGTTATGGATGGTATCTTTGATAAAGAAATAAAGATGTTACGTGAAGGTTTTAAGAGATATGATCTTGTGCCAACCAGTGATGATTACATTATGATAGTAAAAGGGGATATTGTAGGACTTGTTTTAAAAGAGCTGGATGCATCTATTGCCAGAGGAATCCAATTTAGAAGCCCATATATGATGATTACTGATTCATTTATCATAAGCAGAGGTTCAAGGTCATTTCAGTATAGTCCAGTGGCTATATCCAAGGATAAGATTCGCGAGATTACTTATTTTGATAAAGGAGTCTTTCATAAAAATGGATTCGCAATCTATGAGTTTATGAATATAAATTTATATCAGACATCAGATGACGAAGAACCTATCGTACTTACTAGAGTAGTTGGTAAGAAGGGCAGAGTTTCCAGAAAGAAAGTAAAGATAGGAGATACATGAAGTAATGATTTATAAGTTAGAAGATACTTCTAAAGTAGAAAAATTATTCGATGGCTGGGAAGAGACACTGATCTGGTCATGTCTTCAAAAGGTAATGGG
>JAZLGY010000025.1:0-2555 GCA_045616525.1 Acetatifactor sp.
TAGAAGATAAATATATCTGGGAAGAATTCATGGGAGGAAAACCAGTTATTGTTTCATCGAAAGTATATAGAAAGTGGGTGGCTACTGCTCTGATTTTAGCTGGTATTAGTGGTATATGGTACTCATTTAGAAATGTGATTCGGAATATTATTGATTGCTTCAGAATGTCAGATTATGAAAGAATGTTGGCTGAAAGTGTTATTTCAAGCGTACCAAGACTGGCCTTTTCTATTTTTGTTATAGTCATCGGAGTGGTGTTGGTAAGAGGAAAAAAGAAAGAACTGATAGGAGATGATGAAGATGGAAATGGTAGCAGAACAGACGAGTAAAAAAGAAGAACGAGTTCATAGAGTAGGTAGCGTTACAACCGGAATATCGATGATTGGATGGGGAATACTTTTTATTCTATATGAAGTGCATGTGATTACAGATTTGGCTATGGTTTTGAAACTTTGGCCTGTAATACTTATAAGCCTTGGGTTGGAAATACTTTGGTATAATGCGCGTGGAAAAAACTTAATCTATGACAAAGGCGCTGTATTTCTCTTAATTGTTATGACGGGTTTTTCCTTGATGATGGCATTTGCTGATCAGGTGATTCGATATATGAATTTAATATAGCAAAAGTATAGAATCAGAATATGGTTAAGAAAGTTCGGGTATTTTCGCATAGAGAGACTAAGGGTTAAGCATTGCAAATGCAGTTGGTATGATTGGAATGATTGTTTTGCTTGTTAATCAAGCCTATATATTTAAGCAACGGAAAAAATGGTTGTTAAGAATTAGGGGTTCATTATATTTTGCAATGAATAATATAAAATGTAAAATGCAACAAGTTCAGCGTGTTTGAATGCATCGCTGAGCTTGTTTTCTTTTTTTCTATCAATTGCCTTTTTGAAAAGAATTTGACAAAACAGTCTACAAGCAGTAAACTAATCGCAGTTTACAATGTGTAAACCAAGGAGACGATTATGGGAGAAATAAAACTTGGAGTAGTAGAATCAAGATTTGCAGACATTATATGGAATAATGAGCCGATGACTTCACGCCAATTGGTTGAAATGGCAAAGGATGAGTTGGACTGGAATAAATCCACAACTTATACAATACTTCGCAGACTATGTGAGAGGGGAATTTTCCAAAATGAAAATGGAACAGTAACCTCTCTAATTTCCAAAGATGAATTTTTTGCAGTTCAAAGTGAGCAATTTGTAGATGAGACATTTGATGGTTCTCTCCCTACTTTTATTGCTGCTTTTACCCAGAGAAAGAAGTTGTCGAAGGAAGAAATAGAAGAAATCCAGGCAATGATTGATGCTGCAAAGGAGGATTAGTCATGGAGAAAGTTTTTCTTGAAATATTAAATATGAGCCTTTCTGGAAGTCTATTGATACTGGTGGTTTTGATTGTAAGAATGCTTTTGAAAAAATTTCCTAAGTGGATATTGTGCGTTCTTTGGGGCATGGTAGCAGTAAGACTTCTTTGTCCATTTTCTATTGAAAGCGCAATAAGCCTATTGCCATCAGCAAAGCCAGTTCCTACGGATATTGCCATGATGCCAAGACCAGAAATTGATACAGGAATATCCACTATAAATCAAGTGGCCAACCCTGTAATAGAAAGAAACTTTACGCCATCTCCTGTGGCAAGTGCTAATCCACTTCAGACAATTAATTTTATTGTAGCCTGGGTATGGATTGTAGGAATCGCAGTACTAATAATTTATGCAATAGTAAGCTATGGATTGCTGTATAAAAAAGTAAAAAGCTCTATTACCTTTGAAGAGAATATAAGATTATGTGATTATGTAGAAACGCCTTTAATTTTAGGAATTATTAGACCAAGGATATATTTACCATCTGGTATTTCAGAAGAGCAGCTTTATCATGTAGTAGCGCACGAAAAGGCTCATCTTAAAAGATTGGATCACATATGGAAACCTTTAGGATTTGGGATTCTTGCAATCCACTGGTTTAATCCATTGGTTTGGATTTCATATGCTATGCTTTGCAAAGATATTGAAATGGCCTGTGATGAAATGGTTATTTCGGACTTTGATAAGGAAAGTACAGTGTCATATTCGCAGGTACTTCTTGAGTGTAGCGCAGGCAAAAGAACATTTATTGTATGTCCACTGGCATTTTCTGAGGTGTCTGTTAAAGATCGTATAGAACATGTATTAAATTATAAAAAACCAAGTTTTCTGATAATTTGTATTGCTGCTATTATCTGCGTGGTTGTTGCAGTTTGTTTCCTTACAAATCCAAAACAGAAGGTGGCAAGTGATGACTATAATCTTACGGAGGCTAATTTGGTTGATGGTGAGCTTTCAGAAGCAGACAAACAACAAAGGTATCTGGAATATTTAGGCAAACAAACAGAAGTAGATATTATGAGCATGGATGAGATAACTTCAGCTAATGCAAATGTAAGTAGTACTGAGGATGGGAAGTATGATATAAAGTTAAATTTATATTCGGAAAAAGAGCTGAGTGAAGAAACACTGATGCAGATTCATGAGGCTCTTGGAAAAACTTTCAGTAATATAGAAATCT
>JAZLGY010000026.1:0-10367 GCA_045616525.1 Acetatifactor sp.
GACTAACGAGAATAAGAATAATAAAAGTAGCTGTGTAACCTAATAAGGTAGCAGTAGAGGTGTTATGGACGCACCACTGAATCTACGAGGCGAAGCCTCGCAAATCAGATGCTCGGTAATTCAATTGCCGATGTAGTTCACAAATTATAGGAAAAGGGAGAGGGTAAAAAGGTTGCATCCGTGCCTAATTTAAAGTATTATATTAATGGGTGTTTTATGCGGAAAACGCAGAAAAAACTTAAAGAGAAATAACAAACGACCACTTACATAAAAGGAGGCAGAAGTTTCATGAAGAGAATTGGTATGCTCACCAGCGGTGGGGACTGTCAGGCACTGAATGCGGCAATGAGAGGTGTTGTAAAGACACTGGTTAACGCAGAAAAAGATGTTGAGATTTATGGATTTTTGGATGGTTATAAGGGACTTATTTATAGCAATTTCCGAATGCTTACCGGCAAGGATTTTTCCGGTATTTTAACAGAGGGTGGTACCATTCTCGGAACTTCACGTACACCTTTTAAACTGATTCGCGAGCCGGATGCTAACGGCGTTGATAAGGTGGAAGCTATGAAGCAGACCTATCATAAGTTAAAGCTTGACTGCTTGGTTGTACTTGGTGGTAACGGAACACACAAGACAGCGAATCTTTTAAGAGAAGAGGGCTTAAATGTTGTGACTCTTCCTAAGACCATTGACAATGACCTTTGGGGTACAGATATGACCTTTGGTTTCCAGAGTGCAGTAAATATTGCTACAGATGCTATCGATTGTATTCATACTACAGCAGCTTCTCACGGACGTGTATTTATTGTCGAAGTTATGGGACATAAGGTTGGATGGCTTACATTAAATGCCGGTATGGCAGGTGGCGCAGATATCATTCTTCTCCCTGAGATTCCATATGATATTAATAAGGTAATCGAGAAGATTGAAGAAAGAGATAAGAATGGAAGCAGATTTACCATTATTGCAGTTGCAGAGGGTGCGATTTCCAAGGAGGATGCGAAGCTTTCCAAGAAGGAATACAAGAAGAAGCTGGAGGCCAGAACATATCCTTCTGTATCCTATGAAGTAGCTGCAAGAATTCAGGAAAAGACAGGAAGAGAAGTAAGGGTTACCGTTCCCGGTCATATGCAGAGAGGTGGAAGTCCTTGTCCTTATGACAGAGTGTTTGCAAGCCGTCTTGGTTCAGAGGCCGGTAAGCTTATTTTGGATGGTCAGTATGGCTTCATGGTAGGATATAAAAATCGTGAAATCGTAAGAGTTCCTTTGGAGGATGTTGCCGGTAAACTCAAGATGGTTGATCCGGATGCAAGTATTGTTAAAGAAGCAAAACTATTAGGTATTTGTTTTGGGGATTAGTAAATGTCGTATACAGCGTTATATCGTAAGTTTAGACCTGCCTCTTTTGCAGATGTAAAGGGGCAGGATCACATAGTAACTACTCTTAAGAATCAGCTTAGAGTAGGACGAATAGGGCACGCTTATTTATTTACCGGTACACGTGGTACCGGTAAAACTTCTGTTGCCAAGGTTTTTGCCAAGGCAGTAAACTGTGAGCATCCAACAGAGGATGGTCCCTGCAGAGAGTGTGAGACCTGTAAAAATATTGAAGCCGGCAGCAGCATGAATGTAATTGAAATTGATGCCGCTTCCAACAACGGTGTAGATAACATCCGTGAGATTGTAGAGGAGGTAAGTTATTCTCCTACACAGGGTAAATATAAGGTATATATTATCGATGAGGTGCATATGCTTTCCATTGGTGCGTTTAATGCGTTATTAAAAACCTTGGAAGAACCGCCCTCTTATGTTATATTTATTCTTGCTACAACAGAAGTACACAAGCTTCCCATTACCATTCTGTCCAGATGTCAAAGATATGACTTTAAACGAATTACGATTGATACAATCGCAAGCAGAATGCAGGAATTAATCGATGCGGAAAATGTAAAGGTGGAGGACAAGGCCCTTCGCTTTATTGCAAAGACAGCAGATGGTTCCATGCGTGATGCACTAAGTCTTCTGGATCAGTGTATTGCCTTTCATATTGACAGCGAACTGACATATGATAAGGTACTGGATGTACTTGGTAGTGTTGATACCGGTGTGTTTAGTCGACTTCTTAGAAATGTCTATGAAAGAAATGTACTGGAATGTATTTCTCTACTGGAAGAGATAGTGATGCAGGGTAGAGATTTGCCACAGTTTGTGACAGATTTTACCTGGTATCTTCGTAACCTGATGTTAGTAAAGGCATCGGATGCTTTGGAGGATGTGGTTGACATGTCTTCAGACAATCTGAAAAGATTGAAGGAAGAAGCAGAAAGTGTAGATATGGACCAGGTTATCCGTTATATTCGTATATTCTCAGATTTGGCAGGACAGATTAAATATGCATCTCAAAAGCGTATTTTGGTGGAGATTGCATTAATCAAACTGTGTAAGCCGGAGATGGAATCTACCAGGGAAGCTTTGACCGACAGAATTAAGCAGGTGGAAGAGAAACTGGAAAAGGGTGAATTTCACGTAGCTTCCTATGATGCAGGAAGCCCCAGTGCCAGGCCTGTAAAGGAGAGACCTAAGCTTGAAAAAGCAGTTCCGGAGGAAGTACAGCAGGTAGTAAATAAATGGCAGATGATTGTGGGAAGTGCAGAATTTCCCATGAAATCATATTTAAAGCATGCAAAGTTATCTCTTGGTGGAGATAACCAGCTTTTAGTTGTAGTAGAGGATGGCTTGTCATCTGACTACTTCACGCAAAACGAGGATCACAAGGCCCGTTTGGAGGAACTGATTGCAGACTTTATTGGAAAAGAAATCAGTGTTATGATACAGACGGTTCATGATGATAGAGAATTTGAAGAAACATATGTTGATCTTTCAGGACTAATTGGAATGGAAGTTCAAGAAGAGGATTAGGGAGGAAAATAAAATGGCAAAACGTGGAGGATTTCCCGGAGGAGCAATGCCAGGTAATATGGCAAATCTTATGAAGCAGGCACAGAGAATGCAGAGACAGATGGAAGAAGGTCAGAAGGATCTTGAAGTAAAAGAGTTTTCTGCATCTGTCGGTGGTGGTGCTGTAGAAGTAAAGGTTAATGGTAAGAAAGAAGTTCTTGCTGTAAATATATCTAAGGAAGTTGTAGATCCTGATGATGTTGAAATGTTACAGGACCTTGTATTGGCTGCTGTGAATGAAGCAATCAAGCAGGCAGATGATGCCAACAACGAATTAATGGGCAAGATGACCGGTGGATTAGGAGGATTTCCTTTCTAATGGAAATGTACTCGGGATATATTAACAAGTTAATAGAGGAGTTATCTGCTCTTCCGGGAATCGGTACAAAATCAGCGCAGAGATTGGCTTTTCATCTGATAAATATGCAGGAGGCCAAGGTAAAGCGCCTGGCCCAGACCATTGTGGAGGCCAAGGAACATGTGCAGTACTGTAAAATCTGTTATACCTTAACAGATCAGGAAATATGTCCTGTTTGCAGCAATGCAAGAAGAGATCATAAAACCATTATGGTTGTGGAGAATTCCAGAGATTTGGCAGCATATGAGAAGACCGGAAAATATGAGGGGGTTTATCATGTTCTGCATGGTGCAATTTCGCCCATGTTGGGAATTGGTCCGGGTGAAATAAAGCTGAAGGAACTGATTGAGAGACTGAAAAATGAGGTTGACGAAGTGATAGTTGCTACCAATTCCAGTCTTGAGGGAGAAAGCACAGCAATGTATATTTCCAAGCTTGTAAAACCGACAGGCGTAAAAGTAACCAGAATTGCAAGTGGCGTACCGGTTGGCGGAGATTTGGAATATATAGATGAAATTACACTGTCCAGAGCTTTGGACGGTAGAAAAGAAATGTAAAAAAAGAAGAGAAGGAAAAAGAGATGAGTATCACAAAGCAGAGTTTTGGTAAGACAAAAGACGGAAAAGAAGTAACCTTATATACCTTGGAAAATAAGAATGGCGTCAAGGCCGAGGTGACAGATTTTGGTGCAATCCTGGTTAGATTGTTTGTTCCTGATAAGAACGGAGATGCCAAGGACGTAGTTCTTGGTTTTGATACTGTAGCAGGCTATGAAAAGAACGGAAGTTTCTTTGGTGCAACTATTGGCCCCAGCGCCAACAGAATTGCAAATGCAAGCTTTGAAATCGATGGTGTTACATATAATGTAGATGTGAATGACGGTGTAAATAACCTTCATAGCCATATGGAAGATGGTTATCACAAAATGATCTGGGTAGCAAAAGAAGGTGACAATGCAGTTACCTTTACTGTAAAGGATTCCGATGGATATATGGGCTTCCCCGGAAATAAGGAATTATCTTTGACCTATTCCTTGGATGATGAGAATAGATTAACACTTCATTATCATGGAACCAGTGATAAAAATACGATTATGAATCCTACCAACCATACATATTTCAATTTGGAAGGACATAATAATGGAAATATCGAAGAGCATGAGCTTCAGTTGATGGCTTCCTGCTATACTCCTGTAGTTGCAGGTGCTATTCCTACAGGTGAGATTGCTCCTGTAAAGGGAACTGTTATGGACTTTACAGCATCCAAGGTAATTGGAAAGGAAATTCGTGAGAAGTTTGAACAGCTCTTATTAACCAAGGGTTATGATCATAACTGGGTAGTAGATGATTGTACAGGTGAGCTTAAGAAGATTGCAACTGTAAAAGCACCTAAGAGTGGAATCGTTATGGATACCTTCACAACTCTTCCCGGTGTTCAGTTCTATGCAGGAAACTGTATCGCTCCCGAAGCCGGTAAGGCTGGAGCAAACTATGATGCAAGAAGTGGATTGTGCTTAGAAACACAGTATTATCCTGATACTATTCATCATGAGAACTTCCCTTCCTGTGTATTCGGACCAGAAAGAGTGTATGATTCTGTAACTGTTTACCAGTTTAGATAAGATGATTATTTGTCGATGAATCAGGGAGATTCTACTGACAGAATATGATAAAAAGCCTTCCTTTTTCGTGTTATATTCAACCAAAAGGTGTGAATATAGCACGAGAAGGGGAGGTTTTTTTATGGAATTGCCAAAGAATATTACACAGATGGACGAGTTAAATAAGGAAAACAAAATTTATATTGAAGATTACGTAATATCCTATTTAAAACAATTGAAAATTACAGGCAGAAAAAATAATGTAGCTGTAGCCTTCTACGGAAAAACAACACATGGAGAAGTGGAAAATTACTATTTTTTGTATGGAGCATATAAACTGGAAAGCCTGAGAGAAGAAACAAAGTTCTTGTCCCAGTCCCAGTTACAGGAAATAGAAAGACTTCGTCAAAAATTTTTCCCGGAGTATATATTTTGCGGATATGCTGTGCTTAGGAATGATTATTTAGAGGAAATTATGCTGTGGCAGCAGGAAATGTGTTTCCGGGTACAAGGGTATGCACGGTTTTATGAGAAAAATGACAGCATGCTGGAGGTAATGCTTTCAATTCAGAAGGATAGACAGCCGGAAAATCCGGTGGAAGAACGCTACGAGGCGGCACGCATAAAAAAAGAGGAACGGAAAATGGCATATGAAGAAGAGCTTATGCGAGAAAAAGAGAGGGTTCCTCTGGGGGTTCGTTTTGTAAGGGGAGCTACCATTTGCGTATTTCTAATGTTGTGCATTAGTATTGCTACTCTTGTTGCAGAAAGAAAAGGAATAGAAATTCCACACATTAATATAGGAGAATTGTGGGGAGAGGAAGAAAAGGAGCAGGAAGAAGATAGGTCAAAAACTTTAATTGAAGTTGGAAGTATTGTAGCAGAGGATTCCTTGGAGGAAGCAATATTAAAAGAAAATCAAAATCAGGTGATAGAAGCAAATGGCGTGAATGTGGTGGAAGAAGAACCATTCGTTTTAGAAGATAGCTTAGGGGAAGATGTGGAGACAGAAACAGAAGAATCAATATTAATGGAAGAAACTACAATTGAAGATACGGTGGTGGAAGACACTATCGAAACAATCCAAGTTGAAGCGATTCCTGTAGAAGTGGTGGAAGAGGAAAGTACAGAGGTTGAACCATTAAAGAAGGAATATTACGAAATTCAAAGAGGAGATACGCTTATTAATATAAGCATATTAAAATATGGGGATGATTCCTATGTGAAAAAAATATGTGAAATGAACAATATTAAAAATCCGGATAATATACAGATGGGACAAAAAATCTTATTGCCCTAGGTAAGATTGTGCTATAATATATAATATGCGTAAGCTATGCTTACAGAGTATTCTTTGTTTTACCAAGGAATGAGAAAGGAATGCTGAAGATGGCGGATATCAGAGACTTTCGTGAGAAAAGAAGTAAGACAAGAAATCCCGGAGAAAGTTACAGAGATAAAATCAAAAGACATAAACAGGTTGGATTATATAGAATTCTTTTAGTTGCTGTATGTGTAGTAACACTAATTATAGTTGTAGCCTATAAGTACATGACGCATGTTTATACAACTTATGAAGTTACAAACAGTTTGGATTTAACAACGGTTCATAATTCGGTAAGTGTTCCTATTGGCAATCAGATTATGATATATAGTCCGGATGGTGCCCATAGCATAGATGCCAAAGGGGAAACGGTTTGGGATTATCCTTTTGAAATGCAGTACATTATGACCAGTAAGAGTGGAGATACCATTGCGCTTGCGGATTATAATGGAAGAGAAGTATATGTATTTACCCCCAAGGGAAAAATTGGAGAAATACATACTACAATGCCAATCCGAAGCTTTGCTGTTGCAGAGACTGGTAGAGTGGCAGTAGCAGTTACAGATTCAAAGATTACATGGATATACATATATGATCCGGATGGAACAAGACTTTATGAGATAAAAACAACGATGGGACAGAGTGGATATCCTGCATCATTTGCGTTATCTCCAAGTGGGGAATTGTTTGCAATGAGCTGTATCTTTGTGGATTCCGGTGTTGTGAAGTCAAAGGTTGCTTTTTACAACTTCGGAGCAGTCGGTGAGAACAAAAGTGATTATTATGTAAGTGGATTTACTTTCCCGGATACTATCATTCCTTACATTAATTATATGAATAACAATTGTATATATGCAGCAGGAGATGATAGATTGGTAATGTTTAATGGAGAACAGATTCCCAATATGACCAATAACTTCATTTTCGATGAGGAGATTAAAGCAGTATACAATAGTGATAATCATGTGATTGTTTCCTTTGCTTCCGATAAAATAGAGTATCGTAATAAGCTTTTGGTATATACAGATTCTTCCGAAAAGTACAAGGAAGTGTATATAGATATGGATTATGATGATATCGTTTTTGGCCAGAAGTATTTTACAATTTACAATGAGAATCGCTGTCAGATTTATAATTATAGTGGAAAACAGAAATATGATGGTACTTTCGATAAAGCAATCAGATTAATGATTCCCGTTGGAGGAGAAGGAAACTTTAAGTATATTGTATTAACAGATACCACTCTTGATACAATACAGTTAAAGTAAGGAAAAGGAGGTACGAATGAGCATTAATATTGTTTTGATTGTAGTTGCAGTAGTAGCCCTCTTTAAAGTGTGGGATGGCTACAAAAAGGGAATGGTAAAAGAAATTATCTCCCTTGTAACGCTTTTGATTGTTGGAATTATGGTTGCTCTCTTGGGATGTGCATTACATAATTATATGAAGAGAGAAATCATGGGACTTGTGGTAGTTATTTTACTGCTGGCTATTTTGGGCGTAGTTCACACACTTCTTGGATTTGTTTTTTTCTCCATAAAGATGATTTCCAAGTTACCGGTAGTAAGCTTTTTAAACAGATTGCTGGGAGCTGTGTTTGGACTCTTAGAAGTGGTTGTTGTTTTGATGGTTCTTTTCTTCTTCCTTGAGAACTTTGGGCTGGGAGTAATTGGTGCACAGATTCAGGAATATATTTCAGAGATTGAACCACTTCAGTATATTTACGATCACAATTTTGTGGCAACATTAATGGACAAGATAGTTGAAGCGATTGGAACAAGTATTTAGGACAAAATTAGACCCCTGTAACATGTGCTACAGGGGTTTTTGTTAGTTATTTGCAAGAGTACAAAGCTCTTCAAGCATCTTGGGAAGATCGGTTGCCATGTTTTCATCTGAGAACTGGCAGGTACCAACAGCCTTGTGACCGCCACCATTGTATTTTAACATCAGACTACCAACATTAACGTCGCTGGTTCTGTTTAAGATACTGTAGCCAACAGCTGCGGAACAGCCGATACCGCCACGACCGCTTACAATCCATGCAGAAATATTCTGCTCAGGATACATACTATAAATCATGAAACGATTGCCGGTATAGATAGGATCTACACCACGAAGGTCAGAAATAATAACATTACCTTCAACACGAGTATACTTTGTAACCATCTCTTTAAATTTTTCTGTTTGCTCGTTATATACTTCAATTCTTTCCTTTACATCAGGAAGCTCCAAAATCTCCTGTGTAGACATGGTACGACAAGCATCCATTAATTTTTCCATGAGCTGATAGTTAGATATTGTAAACTGTCTCCATCTTCCAAGACCTGTTCTGGGATCCATAAGGAATCCAACTAAAATCCATCCTGTAGGATTTAAAACCTCATCAATGGTAAGATGTCCGGAATCAACCTTATCTACAGCTTCCATCATATCATCGAACTGAGGAAATCTTTCCTTACCACCATAATATTCATAAATGATACGTGCACAGGAAGGAGCGATTCGGCTTTCACCTTTGTATTTTCCTTTTAATTGATTACGTTCAAATTCACTGGAATGATGATCAAACCAAAGACCACAACCTTCTACAAAAGGTACATTTGCTAAGCAGTCGTTTTCATCTACAGGAATAAGTCCATCCTGCAAATCCTTGGGATGTGCAAACTTCCATGAATCAATAATACCGGCTTCCTTTAATAAAGCGCCACAGGCAAGTCCATCAAAATCTGAACGTGTAACTAATCTCATGTGTATTCCCTCTTTCTACATATACTTATCTTATGATAAATAATCCTATTGTTTACATCACAACCACTATATATTGTGCTAATGTCACACCAAATAACAAATAGTGTCTGCAAACGCATACAATAAGTGAAATATATAATCAATTATAGCTTATTTTATGGTATATTTCAACAAAAATAATGCCAAAATCAATTTGATATAATGAAATATGTACAGAAATGGGAGAACTCTACCTGCATTCTACCAATAAGGAATTGATTCTACCCCATAGAATATATTACGATTAGTACAAATGAAAGGAGTATTGAAATGGAAGCGATAGATATATTAAAGAAGGAACAGGAAAATGATATGGAGAACAAAAAGAAGGTTATAAGAAATATTTGGACGGATATAAGTTTATATATTTTGATTCTTATAATAGTGGGAGGAATAACAATACTTCATCCGAGGATATATAATATGCTGTGTATTCCTATTATAATGTGTTTTTTTGTATATGATTTATTTGAAGTGATTCCCAAAATAAAAAAGAATAATTATGATGAAAATCTGGCTAAAAAACTTCAGAAGAATAATTTTTTGAGAATGTTGGTAGTCTGCGGATTGGTTTGGATGGCAGGAAAAGTTCTGCTGGGATGGATGCCAAAATATTATACAATTGATGAATATAATCATCTGGACAAAAATACGGGGAATTATATGCAGTTTTATCAAATTGAAAATACTTTCCCGGAAGTGGTTCCTTCGTCTGTAAGTGATTATGAATGTAGCTGGTTCGATGGGCTTATGCAGGCGAGAGCAGTATATGAAGTAAGCTTCACTGCAGATGAGGAATATATAAGGAAGGAATCGGAAAGATTTGAGAAATATAGAATAGATGATAAAACAGCAGAAGAAGACAGATTTGATAGAGTAGTTAATAGTTTGCCAGGATGTACATATTATACAAATGACGGCTCCAGAGTTAATATGTATGAAATTGTTAAGGATCGTGGAATCACAGGTGTAATTATAAATCCGGAAACAAATCATATATGGTATTTTCACATTGGTGAATACTGATTTACTGGGTAAAAAACAAGTGAAATAGAGATAATGAAACAATATATGGAAAAGATAACACTAGATATTGTAGTGAAAAAAATAATTCATTTTTTTTGCTGAAAGAGTGTTGACAAACCATAGGTAGAATGGTATATTGAATAAGCTGTCGCGTGAGACAGCGAAACGTATGGACAGCTCGTAAACAAGTTTACTCGCTGCATGCTGGCGCATGATACGCTTCAAAACGCTCGAACAATTTTACAAGCGAGCTTGAAAAATTGTCAATCGTTTGAATCGTGCCATACTTTGATCTTTGACAAATAAAC
>JAZLGY010000027.1:0-2473 GCA_045616525.1 Acetatifactor sp.
AGAAGGTGACCACGTACATTGTTTTGTCTCTGCACCACCTAAGTTATCGGTAACAGATATTGTAAAGTACTTGAAAGGAATTACAGGCAGGAAACTTTTTGAACAATTCCCTGGAATAAGAGAGAAGTTGTGGAAGGGTCAACTTTGGAATCATTCGTATTATGTTGAGACCATTGGTTCGGTATCAGAAGAAAATATTCGTAAATATATCGAACACCAGAGCAAATTATATTAAGGAGCAATACTATGCTGTTATCGCGTAAAACGTTTGTAAAGCTAAACGAGAATGAATCTAATATTATCGGACATTTATGCTACGCAGCATCAAAGCTTTGGAATGTATGCAACTACGAGAGAATTCATTACAAAGAATTAGAACTTCAGAAGTATCCTGACTGGTATTATCAGAAGTCACATTATAAGGATAATATATGGTTCAAGTCATTACCATCACAGACTGCCCAGGAAGTGTGTAAACTTTTGGATAAGTCATGGAAGTCGTTTTATGCTTTGCAGAGAACAAAGGGAGTAGAGAATCCAAGACCACCTAGATTTAAACATAACGGAATCGCAGTCACATACATGCAAAATGGTATAAAGCATGAAGATGGAAATGAAGAAATCAGACTTGCACTACCGAAGAACTTAAAGGAGTATTTGAAGGAAAGGTATCAGATCAATGACAACTATCTATTTCTTAAAAACAAACTTTTTAAGAACATTGAAATGGTTAAGCAGCTTCACATATATCCACCTGAGAATGGTAAATGTAAAGTGATAGTAGTGTACGAAATCGAAGAAGTGGAAGTACAAGCAGATAATGGACACTATCTTTCTGTAGATTTGGGGCTTCATAACCTTATGACCTGCTATGACAGTAATGCGAAAACATTTATCGTTGGACGTAAGTATCTAAGCATTTGCAGAAAATATGATAAGGAGATTGCACGTGTACAGTCGCAATGGTCAAAGCAGCAAATTAGAAACGGGATACAGTATCCAAAACCGTCCAAGCATGTACTTAAGCTTTATCAGAAGAAAAGAGACTGCATAAAAGACTACCTTCATAAGATAACACATAGCTTGGTAGAATATTGTATAAAGAATGAGATTCGAACAGTCATAGTTGGTGATATCAGAAACATTCGAAATGGGAATAATCTGGGAAAGAAAACCAATCAAAAACTTCATGGACTGCCATATGACAGAATATATGGCATGTTGGAATACAAGTTAAAGCTTGCTGGAATCCGATTTGTAAGACAAGAGGAAAGCTATACAAGTCAGTGTTCGCCGTATGCAGATGTGGTTTCAAAAGAAGTAGCAGAGAAGTCAAATCGAAAAGAGCGAGGATTGTATGTGGCAAAAGGAGAAGTATTCAATGCGGATGCTGTAGGAGCATACAATATCATGAGAAAATATTTTGCCATATCTGGCATAGAGAAAGAAATGTCCGTATCCGGACTAGCTAATACAAGAATATTAAAAGTAGCTGTGTAACCAAATAAGGTAGCAGTAGAGGTGTTATGGACGCACCACTGAATCTACGAGGCGAAGCCTCGCACATCAGATGCTCGGTAATTCAATTGCCGATGTAGTTCACTTGTATATAGTAGATTCTTAATATTTATGATATGATTACTGTTGTATGGAGTCTGAAAAGGAATTCAAAAAGAGAAGAACTTTAGATTTTCTTATTAAGGCGCATGATGTCAAAAAATTGCTCAGAAATGAGGTTTCGTATGATGAATTTTTATTTACCTGACTTTGTAAATAACGCAGGATTAATTTTATTTTTAGATGATTTAATGAAACATATGCCCCAGTGGTTTTATGAGGGAGCAAAGATTTCAGCAGCTTATGGAAGCTTTGGTAGCTGTATTTGGAGCGGTGGACGTACCTTTGTCGATAGAAATGACAGTAAAAAGATGGCCAAGCTCATTGAGGAATTTAACAATCATGACATTGCAGTGAGATACACCTTTACCAATCCTTTATTGGAGGAAAAGCATGTTTATGATACTTTTAGTAACCTTTGCTTAGAGCTTTCTAATAATGGCAAGAACGAAGTCATTGTGAATTCGCCTATTTTGGAACAGTACATTAGAGAGAACTATCCCAATTTTAAATTGATTTCATCAACTACCAAATGTATTGATACCATTCCCGGTTTGGAAGCAGAACTGAAAAAGGATTACTATTTAGTAGTGGCAGATTCTGCGTGGAACAATACGCCGGAGCTCTTCCAAGTAGAGGATAGAGGCCGTATAGAAGTTATTGTCAACCATTATTGTGAAGACAATTGTCCTAGGAGACGTGCGCATTACAATGATATTGGAAGATGTAATTTGAACTTCACATTAAGTGAATTTCCAAACTGTAGAAATGTGGGAAAGAACTTCTATCAGTTAAGGGAAAATCGTTCCTTTATTTCTACTGAGATGTTGTATGGTAAGTATAAGGAAGCAGGATT
>JAZLGY010000028.1:0-33373 GCA_045616525.1 Acetatifactor sp.
GCTGTTACTCCTGTATCCAGGTTTGTCTGGAATACGGAGTAGAAGTAGTTTCCGTTATAGGAATCATTCCAGTACAGGTCTGATGCACCCTTCTTATTATTCGCTACGTAGTTTTCTACTGCATCCAGGGTAAGGACACCGAATTTTGCGTATACTTTGATGTTTTTATCCGGTACTTTTTTATCCCCGGGTGCGCCGTAGAAGGTGGAGGGGTCACAGCTTGGGTCTGTATACCAGCCCATACACTGTTCCACGATATCTACGCCATCATCATTCTTATGGGGCCAGTAGGCATTAGGAAGGGTTACTTCTTCCATGGTCCAGTTGGCTCTCATATAGTCTACGGTATTTGAGTTTGCTGATGCAAAGCGGTACATAGGGCTTTCTGTTGTAGCGCCGCCCTTACTCATATTTGTTTCACCACTCTGAGTTCCCATTTCCAATACGGAATCAGAGAAGGACGAAATACCATTGGTTGCATTGCCGTTTCCTGTGATCTGGAAGCCTGCGTTTGCAAGGTAAGAATCATTAAACTTACCAACAGACCAGGATTCAAAGGTAGAATTACTCTTTACAGAAGGTAGTGTTCCGCCACCGGTTCTATAGTATTTACTAGAACCAATCTGTACATATCTCTGGCCGTTACCGGAGTTATCAGGATCACAGTCAAAGGTTACGGAGTAGGCTGTGGAAGGTGCTGAAAGTTTACCACCACTTCTTGAGGCATCTACCTTTTCTCCGTTTACCCAGTAAAGTTCACCATTTCCACTAGAAACAACAAACTTACCGTTTGTCGAATAAGTATTGGTACCTGAATAATTCTTGCTATCTGTATAAGAACCACCATTTGGATCAATGACAAGAGCTGACTGTACGGTTTTCCAGACAGCCATCATGTATACCTTATCTCCTTCACGAACAGAAAGGTTTAAGGCATTGTTCTGGTTGTAGAGAACCTCTCCACACTCAAATCTTCCGGAGTGAGGAACGGTATTTCCATAAGCATCAATGATGTTAATGCTGTTAATGGGGTTATTATTAACGTCTACCAGCTGAAAGTAATCTACTTCATAGCCGGGTCCTTTTTCCTTAAAAAACTTTTCACTTCCCTTTAAGTTGTTTGCGGTTAATAAGGCAACTTCTGCTTCCGGGTTATTAACACCCTCGTACTCAGCAATGGTGGTTCCATCATTCTTAACTACAGTATCTACAATAAACTCCTGATACACCTTATCATCCGAATCTGAAGGACCAGTTCTGTAAACAACGTAGTATTTATTCTGGGAGTTGGCAATACACTCATGTTTTAATGCTCCGGAACCTTGTTCCAAGTGCTTACAGTCATCGTAGGGACAGACGAAAATATACTGTCTTCCTGCATCCACTACAGAGATTCGCTCTGCTGTTTCCGGGCGCATGTACATCAGCCAGCCGCCGCCGGAAATGTCTTCTCCACAGTAAGCACAGATGGCACGCATACCACTGTAATAAGGTCTGTGGCACACACCGGGAGAGGTAGCGGTTTCTCTAACATAGGTAGAACCATCTCCTAGCCATCCACCATACTGGGCCTGAAAACCACCGCCGGTATGTATACACTGGGCAGGGTAATGAGCTACTTCCCAGCGTAAAATGGGAATGGATTCAATCTTTGCAGTATGGGAAAACTCATCATATCCCATGGTTCTTTCATAACGGTGCTGCTTATAGGAAGGGGCCTGCACCAGGTATTTTTCATTCTGGGGAATGGAAGCTGTGGCAGAGCTTACCCATACCGGAATGACATGTCCTGTTTTTACCTGGTAGAAGTCCTCAAACTTTGGATAGGCTTTGATGTTATTTCTGTTTCCTACCCACTCCTTCCATACGGCATTGATGTCATTTCCGTAGGTTTCCATCCAGTTTAGGGGCTCCATGTCAGAGTTATACTCTATTGGCATCCAGGCATTTTCACCGGGGGTTTTATCGGGAGATATTTTCACAGGGAAACCGTAGTTTCCTACGGCATTTAACATCTCTTCCATATTTAGGGGTGCTACCGGAAGGGTCGCTACCTCATCTTTTTCTTTTGCATATACATTTGTGGTTGTAAGACTGCTGCTTAACATCATTCCTGATGCAAGAAGTCCCACAAGTCCACGGATGATACTTTTCTTTTTCAAGGGATTTCTCCTTTCCTTTTCTTCTTTTCAATAGAAAAGCCTCTGCTTCATAAAGCAAAGGCTAAATGTGTTTCTTCCTTATTATAATACAAAGTCTATTAAAATCCTGAACCCATGTACTCTACAGGACCAAGATCAGCGCCACAACTGGTACATCTTTCCTGTCTGTAGAAATCACATTCAAGAGTATCCTGATTTACCTCTGACCACTCAACGTAGTGTGGTGTATGTGGCTGTGTAGGACCGTCTCCTTCCCAGCTTTTCTCTACGTGACGGCAATAAATACATTCTGTATGCCACTTGGCAGGAGTATGACAGGTTCCCTCATCATCCTGAATCGTAGTATAGCTGTGAGGTCCAAACTCAGTAGCAAGCTGATTTCCTGTTTCACCGCATCTAGTACACTGCTCATATACGGAACTGTTTTGTGTACAGTTCTGTGGTACACCATGGTAGTAAAGCTTTCCACTAAAGTCATGGCCGTTGGCACATGGATCTGCCGGCTGTGGCTGTGGTGTAGGTTCCGGCGTTGGAACAGGTGTTGGAGCAGGAGTAGGTTCCGGTGTAGGCACAGGCGTTGGTTCCGGAGTAGGAACAGGTGTTGGCTCAGGAGTAGGAACCGGGGTAGGTGCAGGTGTTACTACAGGTTCCGGTGCTTTGGTAGGTTCAGGAGCCTTGGTAGGTTCTGGAGCCTTTGTAGGTTTTGGAGATGGCTCTACAGTTTCCTTACTTTCCACCGCTTCGGTTTCCTTTGTTTCTACTGTGCTCTCTGTCACTTCCGTTTCAGTAGGTTCCACTTCTTCACTACTTTCCATGGAAAAAACTTCCGTAGATTCTTCAGATTCTTCCGTAGTTTCTTCGGTTTCTTCCGCAGTTTCTTCGGTTTCTTCCACTGTCTCCTCCATGGTAGTTTCTATGGTTTCACTAGCTTCACTTTCATTACTTACAGGTTTCTTCCCGCAGCTTGAAAGGGCTACACACAATCCAATCACTATTAACAGACTTTGTAATCTTTTTAGTTTCATATGACTTCCTTTCCGTTCCTTTTTAACAGAACAACTAAAAATTTTATTACAAGTTAGCCTTTTTTGCAATATGTAGTTACCTTTTTTCAAAATTATATTGCATATACAAGAAAACAGCACCTATTCCCCATGGAATAGGTGCTGTTGACACTTCACTAAATACAATCAAACAGGAACTTCCATATGATTATATTCACAAAGAATTTGTTCAACTGTAAACATCAATGGTTGATGCATTTGCCAATCTGCAGCTCCATCGTCGTGCATCATTTTTTCAGTTGCGGAGTTCCACACTGCCTCCCTTGCTTCATCTTCAGATAAGTGATAAAACTCTGTCAATTTTTTACATAAAATATTCAAATACTCAATTCTCTCGCTTGCCATCATTTTACCTCCTCTATTATTCTTTTAAATTCCAAGTATTTAAGTGCTTTTGGTGTATGAAATGAAATTTGCGTGGCATATGGATTCTCTTTATATACAACATCTGCAAGATCTGTTATTCTTGCCGGATGCTTATGTATCAACAAACTATCTGCTAACTGAGATATTTTCCCATCAGCTATTCGTCCCTTACATATATCGTATATTAAGCCAAGATTATGTAGTTGACTATGGATAGATTCAACATAAGCCACTCCATTACGATTATTGACTATAAATTGAAGCCACTCAAGATTCTCTTCTTTAAATTCACAAATATTTAGTTTCGCCTTCTCACATGAATCATCATATTCAAATTCAACAACTGCCGGAACCAAAACCCTTCCGTACATTTTACTTCTCTTTTCTTCATATCACCACAAGTATTAGAGGTGTACCTGGGGCTATACTCGTATTGAAATACGCTTTCTTAAAATCTATATAACTAGATTAATCTTATTATAACCCCGTTTATGATACTGTCTAAGCATCTGATATAAATTATTTATTAAGGTTTGCAAAATAATATCCCGGAATCAAATGATTCCGGGACCCCGACAGTTGCCATATACCTCTTTTCTGTTATATTTGTCTTTTACTTAATAAGGTTATTTGTTCTTTACTACTTAATCTGAGACTTCAATTTTTCTATCTCTGATTGTAGTTTTTGAATTTCCTCTGCTTGCTTTGAGATGGTATTATTTAATAGACGTTCATGTCTTATAGCATCCTCACGACGCTCACACTCCCAGCGTACTGTTTCATTGGCATTCATCTTTTGCATGATTCTGGATACTTCCAAGATTTCTTCATCCGTTACACCTATCATCTTGATTTCCTCCCATCTTCTAGCCTTAAAGAGTCTTGCCCACTTGTCAATTCCCCAGGCCTTGTCTTCCTCAGTTGCATTTTCTATCTGCCTTAAGGATAACACATTCAGCTGAAATTTACTATTATAGATTCTATGACTTTTTACATTCATTAACCGATACTTTGCATAGAATTCCTCATCCCCTTTGAACAAATCAAAGTCTATGATTCCCACATGGGTAACAGGAAAGACTCGAGCGTATTCCTCTCCTTTTTTTGTATTATCAAATTCTCTGCAAAGATACTGCAGGGATCTGTCAGACCAATCTGCCTGTGCTTCCACCTGCATTTCCAGATTAATGATCCGGTCATCATTCAAAATGATTTTTATATCCAGAACATGGAGCTTCTCATCCATACTTTTTCCAGGTTCAATGGGATTTCCAATCTGTACACTTTTGATTTCCTCTTTGGGAATATGTAGCATAGAACTAATGAGTCCTATTTGGATAATCACACTTTCCTGGACTACCACATGAAACATGTAATCATTGGTCATGCCAAATGGTATTTCTCCCGACAGCCCTTCAAAAGTTTTTTGAAATGCTTGTAACTCTTCACGTAATAAATCTATTTTTTTAGCTATTTCTGTCAAACCTATATTTTAACAACTGTCTGTCCTTATTAAGTTTCTTCACTTGGAATAGTTGGCGAGATGCCATGATGTGCCAAGTAGACCATATAAAAATAACATAAATTCTCTTACATTTCAAAAGTTTTTTTAATTACTCCACAATCGCTGCTCTCCATCACGAATTGCGCTTCTTAGGTAATGAATGAATTTTTATGCGTATACTTCTCAAAAGGTTACCCTTGAGTAATTACTTTCCCATCCACTTATGTCCTATCTTCCATTTTCTCCTCTCAGGCCCCAATTTTCTTCTAATTATTCCCATTCTGTTGGGGCCAAAATGCACTTTTTGTTCCTCAGGCCCTAATTTTTTTCCAAGAGAACTCATTTTATTATGTCCAATCGCTACTTTTTTCTCCTAGAGACATAACTGGGCGTAATGAGCCGCTGTACCAAGCGTAACAAACCCTTGTACCGGGCATAACAAACCCTTGCACTGGGCGTAATGAGCCACTGTACCGAGCATAACGAACCCTTGTACCGGGCGTATCAAACCCTTGTACCGAACGTAACAAACCCTTGCACCGAGCGTAACAAACCCACTGTATCCGGGCGTAACAAACCCACTGTATCCGAGCGTAGCGAACCCGCTGTACCGGACGTAACAATGGCATCAATGAAACTAGACAGAGTAAAAAAAGCAGCCCACAAAAATGGGCTGCTTTCATTTCTCTTATCAAACTAATTAGCTGTCGAAGGATACTCGAATCATTTCTTCGTATGAGGTGATACCTTCCAATACGTACTCGGTAGCTGACATTCTTAAGGTGTACATACCCTCTTTCAAAGCCTGCTCCTTGATTGCATCTGCACCAAGTCTCTTACTGATAATAGACTTTAAGGTAGGGGTCATGGTCATAATCTCGTATACACCGATTCGACCCTTATAACCTGTGTTATCACACTTAGGACAACCGCAAGGCTCGTAGATTTCGATTTCTTCATCGTAATCACGATTCATGATTTCCTTCTCATCTTCGGTTGCGTATCTCATCTTCTTACACTCTGGGCAAAGACGACGAACAAGTCGCTGTGCCAATACACCTACTACAGAGTCTGCAATAAGGTAAGACTCAATACCCATATCTTCCAAACGGGTAATGGTACTTGCTGAAGAGTTTGTATGCAAGGTACTTACAACCAAGTGTCCTGTGATAGATGCCTGAACCGCGATAGCTGCTGTTTCAGTATCACGGATCTCACCGATCATGATAATATCAGGGTCCTGACGGAGGATAGAACGAAGGGCAGATGCGAAAGTCAAATCTGCTTTATTGTTAACCTGTACCTGGTTAATACCATCGATATTTGCTTCGACAGGGTCTTCAACGGTGATGATGTTAACATCTTCTGTATTTAACTCACTAAGCGCGGTATAAAGGGTGGTAGATTTACCGGAACCTGTAGGACCGGTTACCAGGATAATACCGTGTGGATTCTTCAAAATATGGTCGAACTGCAAAAGCTCTCTAGGCTTCAAACCTAACTGGCTCTTCTCTCTACTAAGTCCTGTTTTAGAAGTAAGACGCATTACGACTTTCTCGCCGTATACGGTAGGAAGAACAGATACACGGATATCGAACTCCAATCGGTCTACAATCTGAGTGATACGACCATCCTGAGGCTTTCTCTTTTCTGCAATATCCATACCACCGATAATCTTGATACGGGCAACCATTGCTGATAATACGTTAATGTCATATTTAGCTCTTTCATAGAGCGCACCATCGATACGGTAACGGATACGAACGCTACGCTCGGTAGGCTCGATATGAATATCGGATGCTCTCTGACGAACCGCTTTGTCGATCATTTCCTTAACCAACATAACGATAGGAGAACTGTTGATATCTTCTGCGGATTCATCAACCTCTTCTACATTAAGGTTCTTTTCCTTCGCGTACTTTTCAAGAGCACTGGTAACTTCACTCTGGCCAAAGTATTTATCAATAGCCATCATGATGTTTCTGTTGGTAGTTACCAAAGGCTCTACCTGACAGTTTGTAATGATGGAAATATCATCCTGTGCATAAATATCCATAGGATCGGCCATAGCAACACGGATAACATTCATATTGTCTTCTACATACTCTACAGGGAAAATCTTATCCTTCTTCAAAACATCAGGTTTGATTAAGTTTAAGATTTCAGGAGCAATTACGATACTGGTAAGGTCTACCATCTCAAGACCCAGCTGCTCACTCAAAGCTCTGGCAATATCTTCCTCACTTACCATACCTCTTTCTACCAGCATCTCACCAAGTCTCTTACCTGGAATCTTGTTAGCCAGTACGTCATCGATCTGTTCTGTGGTTACAATACCACTATTTACAAGTACGTCTCCCAAACGAAGCTTACGTCTACCGAAATCCATACAAATACCATGCCTTTCCGAAACCTACATCCACTGGCTGCAGGCACCTATTTTTTATTTCACAACCTGTCACACACGTTTTTTCGCATCCTGCTTTCTCATGTGTAACGTATATATTATTGTACCACAAAATGACTCTTTCGTATAGGGAAAAATACATTACTGTTCATCTTTCCAATGAAGTCTGTGAAGTTCTCCCTCTGTCTGCATGCTTTCAAAATTCTGCTGACGAAGTGCTTCATAAAGCACAATCGCAACGGAATTGGATAGATTTAAGGATCTGATTGCAGGAAGCATAGGAATTCGAATACAGTCTTCCTCATGGTCTACCAGTATTTCCTCTGGAATACCCGCACTTTCCTTACCAAACATAATGAAATCATCCGGTCCAAATTCCACCTCAGTATATGATTTCTTTGCCTTTGTCGTTGCCATCCATACCTTGGCACCGGGATGCGCTTCACAAAACTGCTCATAATTGGTATATCTGCTGACATCCAGCTGATCCCAGTAATCCATGCCGGCACGCTTTAATTCCTTTTCGTTAATACGAAATCCCAAAGGCTCAATCAGATGAAGACTGGTACCTGTTGCAACGCAGGTACGTCCGATATTACCGGTATTGGCCGGTATCTCCGGCTGATGTAATACTATATGCATCCTTCTTGTCCTCTCTGTCTACTTCGCAGCTTTTTCTTCTCTAAGCTTTGTGATAAATCTCTTCATACGAACCATTGCTTCCTTCAATACGTCCATGGAGTACGCATAAGAAATACGAAGGAAACCTTCTCCGCTGTCACCAAATGCATTTCCGGGTACTGCAGCCACATGCTCTGCCTCCAGGAATGCGCTTGCAAATTCATCACTGGTCATGCCAAATTCCTTGATACATGGGAATACGTAGAAAGCTCCATATGGCTCAAAGCATTCAAGCCCCATATCCTCAAAGGCAGTCATAAGGAAACGACGTCTCTGATTGTAGGATTCCTTCATCATCTCGATATCAGGATCACCATTCTTCAAAGCCTCTACCGCTGCATACTGGCTATTGGTAGGAGCACACATAATAGCAAACTGATGAATCTTGGTCATCTGCTGAATGATTTCCTTAGGACCGCATGCATATCCAAGTCTCCAGCCTGTCATAGCATATGCCTTAGAAAATCCATTGATTACAATCGTTCTTTCCTGCATACCGGGAAGCGTTGCAATGCTAACATGCTTCTCTTTATAGCTAAGTTCTGAATAGATTTCATCTGACATGATATAGAGATCATGCTTCAAGATTACTTCAGCAATAGCTTCCAAATCCTTCTGCTCCATAATGGCACCGGTAGGATTGTTAGGGAAGGGGAGAATCAAAATCTTGGTTTTCTCAGTAATCGCATCCTCCAACTCCTGTGGTGTTAAACGGAACTCATTTTCAGCCTTTAAATTAATAATGACCGGCTTAGCACCTGCCATGATTGCACAGGGCTCATAGGAAACATAGCTGGGCTGAGGAATCAAAACCTCATCTCCGGGGTTACACATAGCTCTAAGTCCGATATCAATTGCCTCAGAACCACCTACAGTGATAATTACATCGGTATCCCACTGATAGGTAAGTCCCTGCTTTCTCTTCATATAATTGCAGATTTCCTGACGAAGTTCCTTTAAACCTGCATTGGAGGTATAGAAGGTTTTTCCCTTTTCCAGTGCATAAATACCCTCATCGCGAATGTGCCAGGGGGTTTCAAAATCAGGTTCACCTACACCAAGAGAAATAGCATCTGCCATTTCTGTAACAATATCAAAATATTTTCTAATTCCTGAAGGCTTCATAGCCACTACTTTTTCACATAACGGAGTACTCATGGGGTAATCATCTCTCTTTCGTCAACATTAGTCTTTTCAAAGAATGTACCGTGGTCCTTATACTTCTTTAAAATAAAATGGGTAGAAGTACTAAGCACAGTATCCAAGGTAGAAAGCTTATCGGATACAAAGCTTGATACCTCACGTAAAGTTTTTCCTTCCAAGGTAATCATAAGATCAAAGCCACCGGAAATTAAGTATACGCTTCTTACTTCCGGATACTTATAAATTCTTTCGGCAATGCGGTCAAATCCCTGTCCTCTCTGAGGCGTAACACGCACTTCAATCAAAGCGGTTACCTTTTCCTTGGAGGTTTTATCCCAATCAATCAAGGTGTGATATCCACAAATCACTCCTTCTCTTTCCAGCGCTTCCATTTCATTTACCACATCAACCTCGGTTACGCCCAAAATGGTCGCCAGTTCCTTCAAATCGATACGGCTATTTTTTTCAATGATTGCCAATAACTCTTCTCTCATGGCCCTACCTACCTTTCAAAATTTTCTCTATTCATAGACCTGATCTACTGCCGGTCTGTCCATATATCTTTTCTCATCTTCATTGTAAATCAATTTGTCGTTGCTGTCAGTAAACTTTCCTACAACTGTAGCAGAAATTCCCGCCTGTTGCAAAGCCTCTACCATCTTTTCTCCATCTTCGCAGGCAATCAAAAGACTTCCGCCACCCAGTAGCTCGTAAGGATTTTTTTCCAATCTCTCACAAACCTCAACGGTTTCCTGACGAATCGGCAATTTTCTAAGGTCAATACTTAAGCCTCTGCCGCATCTCTCTGCAATCTCCCAAAGGGAAGCAAATATACCGCCTTCGGATACATCATGCATACAAACAGCGCCTTCCTTCATTGCTATCATAGCTTCCGGAATAACTGAAAAATATTGTGAAAAGTTCAGTACCTCATCTACAAGATGGGAGGGATATCTTTGAAGCAGGTTTTCCTTATGATGCTCTGCCAATAGGTAGCTTCCTTCCAATCCAATCCATTTGCTGACAACAAGATCTGTACCTGGTTTTACTTTTTCTGAGATTTTCTTTTCTTCTTTAAGTGCTTTACCGTAAGCAGTAACTGTTACAATCGGTCTTAATACATAGGGGGAAACCGTAGTATGACCACCTGCAATCTGGAGTTTAAGCTTTTGTGCCTCTTTTTCTGCTTCAGCCATAAGACTCTTTAAATAAGGCTCTTCCATGCTTTCCGGTAAAACAATCGTTAACAAGACAGCTATGGGTTCGGACTTGGCACTTGCCAGATTATTGGTTGCCTTTGTCATCAATCTTCCCATATCTGTCACATCCGCGACTGCTGCCTCTGATACACAGGTTGTAAAAGTACCTTCCGCACATGAAATAAAGGCGCAGTCTTCCCCTACACCTGCGCCTTTTAATATTTCATCTCTTTTTGTTCTGATTTGTTTTAGTACAGAACGTTTCAATGTACTATCTGATACTTTCCCAACTCTCATATAAATCCCCGATAAGCTTTGTTTATTCTGCGGGTGCTGGAGGTGGTGCTGTATAAGCTGCAGCAGTTGCTCTTACAGTGTCCACATGTCCTGAGTTAATCGCTGCAATCATAGCATTATATGCTTCCGGGTTGGAAGTTGCTACACCGACACTGTAGCTTGCAGGTGACATCTTGTAATTACTGCTGTTTACCTGCGTTCTGCTAACCTCTACTCCATTTTCCTTTACGATTTTCCAAAGCTGTGCTTTCTTTCCTACATGGGCACTTTCCAACCTTGCCACATATCCGATGGGCTGTCCTTCATTGGCATATAACAGCTCACTTGTAGGATTGATTGTCTCCAAAACCTTACTTTCGTAAGTAACCTCTCTGTTCGAGCTTCTGGTTTCTTTACCATAGATATTAAAGGTTATGGTTTTATCCTTAATGATACCCTCAATATAAATAGGATATCCTGTATTATTCACAAATCTAAAATCCTTACCTGCTGATTCCGCAATCGCCGCATCCGCAGAAGGAGATACATAACTAACAATCATGGAATGATTGTGTCTCTCTGTAACATCTAACTCCGCCAGTAAAACTGCATTGTACAAGGTTGTGGATACCTGACAAATACCACCACCAAGACTGTCTACAACCTTACCGTTCATATAGGAACCTGCCATAAAATATCCATTGGCAGTGCTGAAAGGTGCTACCGTATTATATGTTGAGAACTCTTCTCCGGGAAGTAACAAGGTTCCGTTAATAAGTCTACAACCATTGGTAACATTACCACTACGATTGGAATTGGAACTGCTAAAGGAAGTTGTATAGGTTCCCAAAATATCTGTCATCTGTGCAAAATCTGATGCCTTCGCCTTGGGTTCATCCACAAATACATCTAAAACAACCTGAACCTCTTCACCCTTTTGGGTCTGCAAAGCATCATATACAAGGTCAATCGATGATTCTACATCCAAGAGATAACCTACCTGATCATTCTCAATCACAAACTGACCATTCTGTCTAGTTAAGGTTGCATCCTTGGCTTCTTTATCAAAGACCGCACATTTGTTAGCAAGAACCTTATCAATTGCGTTGATATCAAAGTCATACTTCACCTCAAAATCAACGTGATCCTGCTCCAAATCCTTCTTTATTTTATATCTTTCCATAGGTGTTCCGATGCTACCGATGTTCAATGCTTCATCTACGATTTCGGAATTGGACCAGCTGATTCCCAAATCCTCCATGGTAATTTCCACAGTATTATTTTCCGCAGCGACCAAAGTCACCTTTTTTTCCCCAATTTTACGTACATATTCTTCCAAATCACTGATCGCCTGCTCACGTGATTTGCCGCTATAATCCACCCCGTCAAAATAGACTCCGCTGGGAAGCACAGATTCCTGCGCGTATGCTGTTTTACCATTTAAAAAGGTAAGACACATTACCCCCAGCGCTAAGCCGTACATAGCTTTCATAATCTTCATAATTGTCCTCGATTTCTTTCAAAGGCGCCCTACTGTCCAAGGATAATAGGGATTAACATACATAAAACAAGAAAAATTACAATAATAGAAGTAACAATTCTTTGGGTTTTCTTGTTATAGAAATTCATTCTTGTAATCTCCTTTCCTTTCTGAAATGTAAATTAAAATCTGGAAAATCTATTGATTTTCTGCTGAAATTCAATAGTATTATATATAGTTCTTAAAAAATGTCTGAAAGGAATTATATATGAAATTACCTGTTTTGGCAAGTTTTATCATATTTATCGGTATAGTTTCTCTGTTTATTAACAAGAGCAATCGAAAAATTCGTCAAATGGAAGATGATTTTTGGGATAAGGAGCTAAAAGCCAATAATGTGCGTAAAAAGTCACTGGATAACTTATCCTATATCACCATAGATTTAGATGCTCTCCCTACAGAAACAGATTTAAATAATCTAAACGTTACCGAATGTATCGAAATATTAAAAACCTTATCTACACAAAAGATTGTAGATTTAAGCGGAATCAGTAATACGGATTTAAAGCTTGCATACGGAACTGCCAACATTACCGTTCTGTCCAGCTATGATGAAAACTTTACCCTGCTTGTTACCACCCTGCAGAAATGGGCCAAGAACCTATTGGACGACGGATATCGAGGGGAAGCAAAGGTAGTTTTGGAATATGCCATGCGTCTGCAAAGTGATGTGGGAACATCTTATCGTCTTCTTTCTAATATATATATGGAAGACAAAGAAGATGACAAAATTGTTGGCCTTTATGTGCAAGCCCTCAATCTGTCATCTCCTTCCGGTGTAATCATCGCACGTTCCTTAAAAGAAGCATATCCTGATTTACTTTGATTTTTTCATTCTTTTCTGATAATCCGGACACAGGTCCTTCATAAAACATAAATCACATTTCGGTGTGGGAGCTTTACAAATCTCCCTACCGAAGGTGATAATCTGAATATTATACAAAATCCAATGATCCTTAGGTAAAACCTTCATCAGCTCCATCTCTACCTTTACAGGATCCTCTTCCTTTGTTAATCCCAGTTTTTTCGATATTCTTTTCACATGGGTATCCACCACAATGCTCGGTTCATGAAAAATATTGCCACGGATTACATTGGCTGTCTTTCTTCCTACACCGGGAAGCGCTGTCAGCTCTTCAATTGTGGAAGGAACCTCTCCCTGATGGTCGGAAAGAAGCTTCTTGCAGCATCCGATAATATTTTTGGCTTTATTATGGTAGAAACCGGTAGGCTTAATATCCTGCTCCAATTCCTTTAAATCTGCCAAGGCAAAATCTTCCACCGAACGATACTTTTGGAATAAATCTGCCGTTACAATATTGACTCTGGCATCTGTGCATTGCGCACTAAGCATGGTTGCAATCAATAACTGCCACGCATTTTCATGATGCAGATAGCAGACATATTCCTTGCCGTATCTTTCATCTAAGGCATTCAAAACCTCTAATGTATGTTTTTTAATCATTAAAAAATCATTTCCTTCTTATCAAGATCTTCCTGCGCTCTTGCAAGATCTTCACGAATAGAAATCTTCTGAGGACAAGCCTTTTCACATTTACCACATTTAATACAGTTCTTTGCCTGACCCTTCTCGCCGATTTCCTTCTCCCACTTCCAAGAAGCTCTGTTATAGTTCTGATACATATGATAGGTATTCCATGCACTGAAGCATCCGGGAATATCTACTCCTGCAGGACAAGGCATACAGTATCTACATCCTGTACATCCATTCTGTACTCTGCTGTTGATGAGCTTCACTATTTCGTCAATGGTATCTGATTCCTTCTGATTTAAAGACTTAAAGTTATTGAAGGTCTTTAAGTTGTCATCCAGCTGCTCCATGGTAGTCATACCACTTAAGATTACCTTTACGCCCGGGAAAGTGCCTACAAAACGAAGTGCAAAGGATGCTACGCTTGCTTCAGGGTCAAGTCCCTTAAACATCTGGTTAATATCATCTGCAAAGTTTGCAAGGGAACCACCCTTAACCGGCTCCATAATAATCAAAGGAACTTCCTTCTTGGCTGCAAGCTCATAGCCCTTAAGTCCGGCCTGATCATTCATGTCCATGTAGTTTAGCTGAATCTGACAGAAATCCCAGTCTCTGTAGTTAATAATCTTTTCAAAAGCATCGTAGCCATCATGGAAGGAAAATCCAAGATACTTAATCTTACCTTCTGCCTGAAGCTCCTCCAATCTCTTGACAACTCCAAGCTCTGCCATCTTGTCGAAATTGCCGCCGTTCATAGCGTGCATCAGATAAAAATCGATATAATCTGTCTGAAGCTTCTGTAACTGCTCATTGAACAATCTATCTACATCCTCAACGGTATTTACAAACCATACCGGAAGCTTTGTTGCAAGATAGAAGGAAGATCTGTCATACTTCTTCAATACCTCACCAACTACCAATTCACTTTCTCCACCGTGATATGGATAAGCAGTATCAATGTAGTTTACACCGTTTGCAATTGCCTTATCCAAAAGTCTCTCTGCTTCAAGTCTGTCAATTTTACCCTCTGCGTTGGTTGGGAAACGCATACATCCATATCCCAGTAATGATGTTTCGATGCCAAGTTTCTCCATTTTTCTCAGTTCCATAGGTCACTCTCCTCTTGTCTTATTTTTTGAACTTTTGCTTGGTTAATTTGGTATGTAATACCCCTCTTCATCAAAGGATGTGTTGAAGGCTTTACTATACTCGTTGACTCTGTTTATAATTCTTACAGCTTCCTCCTCTACCTGAGGTGTGGGCTGATAATTATTTCTCTCATTTACAGATGAAATCTTACAAGGGATAATCTTTGCATTTAAATCCTCCTGCAATTCTCCATCTATAAAAGTAAAGGTTTGCTGGAAAATCATTGTATCCTTATCTTTGGGACTTCTGTTGGCGCCAAAGCAAAAATTACCAAGGCTGTACACAATGAATTTACCATTATATTCTTCGATTCCCTGTAATACATGGGGATGGGTTCCGATTAAAATATCCGCCCCCAAATCTATAACATCATGTCCAAAATTTATCTGATAGCTTTCCGGATAATTATTGGATTCCACTCCCCAATGGAGACACACGATTTTAATATCCGCATCCTCTTCTGCAAGAGTTGTTAATCCATCCGTAATCTTCTTTTTTAATTCCCTGGTTAAGGTATTTCCGGTAGCACTGAAGGCAATATAACCGATACGAATTCCTTTCGTCTCATAGATTGCAACCACATCATCATAAGCATAGGTAATGCCCTCTTCTGTAAGTGCCTTCACTGTATCATCCCTACCAATTGTTCCGTAATCCAATGCATGATTATTGGCAAGCCCAACAGCCTCAATATTGCCCAAGGTCAGAATCTTTACATACTCCGGATCACCCTTAATATTGTATTCGTCTCCCAGGTTACATACATTGTAAAAGGTTGCCACCCCTTCATAGTTCACTAAGGTCATATCATCCTGCGCAAATATATCCGCTACATTTGCCATAAAATAATCCGGTGTCTGCAACTCATATTCTTTTCGGAAGGAATTTACATAATCCTGTTTATGATGGTTCCCCAAGGAACAGTCACCGGCAAAAGAAAGAACTATGGACACCACCTCCGGCTCCTGAACTTCTTCTATGCTTTCTTCTGTTTCTTCGAAGGAACTCTCGGTTATTTCTGTACTTATCACACTCTCGGTTATTTCCATGGGTTGTGGAACTACTTCGGTTGCTTTTTCCGGTTTTTCTCCGCAGCCACACATTAGCTGCAATAGACATCCAACCACTAACCCATATATTAATTTTCTCTTCATTTCCGTTTCCTTACCCAAAGCTGTAATCATATATCATTTACAGCTACTTTGCTGAGTATTTTACCACAATGTTATTTTTTTGCATAGTGAATACATATTTCCCTCTTGTATAATTCTCTTTTTCTTCCTCATCTACTTCTTATAATTCTCATTATCCCTTTGTATAGTATTGACATCACATATAATATAGTGTAACATTCTACACGAATAAGATATAAAAATCTCGTCATGTAGTTATTATTACTACATTGGTATGTATATAAACAAAAAATATGAGGATTATGACATGAACTATAAGATTGTATCTGATTCATCTTCTAATATTACTTCCTATGAAGGTGCTAATTTTGCGTCCGTTCCCTTGCATATTATTGTAGGCGATCAGGACTTTGTAGATAATGAAAACATCGATTTGGATGCGATGCAGACTGCGCTTTCCAAATACAAAGGAAAGACTTCAACCTCCTGCCCAAGTCCCGAAGACTGGATTAATGCTTTTGGCGATGCGGACGCTGTTTTCTGTGTTACCATCACAAGTAAACTGTCTGGCTCCTACAACTGTGCCAACACAGCAAAGCAGATGTATGAAGAAAGCCATCCCGGCAAAAAGGTATTCGTTGTGGATTCCCTTTCTACCGGCCCTCATATGGTTTTATTAATCGATAAAATTGCCGAATTAATTGCAAAGGAGCTGGATCCCGAAGAAATCTACAAACAGGTTTTAGAATATCACAAACATACCTGCCTGTTCTTCGCACTTGCATCTGTGAATAACCTTGCAAGAAATGGTCGTATCAATCCTATCCTTGCTGTTGGTATCGGGGTTCTCGGCATCCGTATTGTCGGTGAAGCCGTTGAAGGAACCTTAAAGCCTATGGACAAGGGTCGTGGCGACAAGAAAGCTCTCCAGCATTTCATGAGATACATGGAAGAGCGTGGTTACAAGGATGGCCGCGTTTTAATCTCTCACACCGGCAATCCTGCCGCTGCTGAAGAACTAAAGAACATGATTATCGCAAAATATGGCGAGTTTCGTGGCACCATCTATTCCGACACCGCACTCTGCAGCTACTACGCAGAACCGGGTAGCGTGCTGTTAAGTTTTGAATATTAAAATTACAAAATCCCACCCAAAGAGGCGCTAAACATTATAATTGTTTAGCCCCCTCTGGGTGGGACTGTTTTTATTGTTTCTCACTAATTATAATTTCTGCTCTATTCTGTATAATCTTGCAAGTTTCTTCTAAGTTTCTTTCCCCCTTAAAATACAATAAAGCTTCTTCTTCCACAATCTCTCTAAGCTCTATCTCTATCTCTGTTTCTTTTTTTGTTATAGAAATTGCATCATAAAAGCGGTCTATATCCTTATTCGTTACAATGAATTTATATAAATATTCTTCTTCTCCATCATAAATCTCATATTCACCTGTGACATTTTTTTTACTCTTTTCCCATAATCGTTTTATACTATATGCCATTCCTGAATTTAATGTATTCTTTACACCGCTTTGCGATAATTCTGGTTCATCATATCGCGATATATAATTCCAAATAAAATCAGCTGCTCCTTCTTTGCATGAAGAATTACTTAAAATAGAAAAAGTAAGACCAAATGCAGGTAATGCTTTTCTTTCTCCTTTGTCATTTGGGAACCCCATTATAACTAAAGACTCTCCTATTTTTTCTTCATTCAATCTAATATTAGCTACACTTGATATTGAACCTAATATAAATAAATCACCCTCATTTTCAATGGAATTATATAACCCCGTCCATTCTCCTGATGGATGCGATAAATTATTAATATTTTCCAACATCCTTGCAAAATTGTCTTCTCTAAAAAAGACTTTGCTGTTTTCAAAATCAACATAAGAATCAAGATTTCCTACAAGACAGTAATTCAATACATCCAATTTATTAATTGAAAGTTCTTTGTAGCTAGCTACCCAATTGATAAATTCTTCTGTATTCCAACTTGTCATTCCTTGTGACTTGGATTCTGGCACCAACATAGAAGACACCTGCATTACACTAGGAATGGAAAATAGTTTTCCATTTGTTTCATATGCCCTTACCACATCTGGTGATAACTCTTCAAAAGAAGATACTTGTGGTAAAAAATTATTTAAATCCTCAAGATAATTATTTCTCTCATATTTTTGCAAACGACTACTTTGTAGTTCTATTAGAATATCGTATCCTTCTTCTTGCAATAATTTCTTTTGAAGTTCCTCCTCATCCCCTTCAACAATAACCGCATAAAAACTATCACTTAATTCATTAAATTCCTCCAAAGTAATAGAATTAATTAATGAACCTGAACCCTCGCCATATGGACAGAATATGGTTATTATTCTTCTACCTGTTTGAGTGTACTTATCTGGATTTTCTCTTATTTTTTCATCTAATTCCTTTTGTAAAGCTAATTCTTCTGCCGTTTTTTCAACTACACTTCCAATGTACAATTTATTACCAGCTTCGTAGTACAGTAAAAATGTCGGATTCTCAAAATCTCCCCATATTCCTTTCACCCTTTGAGCAGATATATTGTAATAAGAAAATTTCATTACTTGCTCAACATTATTATCTGTAATATCCAAAGCATATATCCCGTCCTGCTTTACAGTGTAAATGAAATCATCTATATTTCCTAAAAAATTACCTTCTAAAGAAATCACTTCCTGAACAGAATAATCCTCTTTCAATCTTGCCATATACTCAATATCATTTTCATCACAATATACAAGATATATATCTCCCGATTTTGTTTGTAATATTCTTTTCGGGCTAAACTGATATTCGATATTTTTTAGTGTTTCATCCTCAGAAATTTCCAATAAGTTCTTATCCTGAATAAGAAGATATTTTCCCTGGTCTATTTGAATCATATCCAAGAATAAATAACTCTCAAGTTTATTTTTCGGAAGACTGATACTATTTTCAATACGACCTTCTTGTGTATAACTTTCTAATAAATAATTATCCTGTAATGCTGAAAGGATGCATATCTGCTGTTCCTCGCCTATATTTCTTACACAATAATTTAAAACGTATCTATCAGTAAGTGTAAATTTCTCCTTAACTATTCCTGGATTTTCTATATTTTCTTCATACAAAATATAATTAAATCCCCATTCCCCTTGTGTATCTTCTTGGTCTATATAAAAAATGGTATCCCCTGAACCTTTTAAGAAATGTTCAGAATAATCAATTTGTTTTCCTATACCCAATTCTGTTTTTACTAGTTTCGTTTCAACTAATCCTTTTTCAGTTTGTAAAGCATCTGTTTTACCACACCCAGTTATGATTAGCATGGATATAATAAAAGCTAAAAAACTGCCCTTCTTTACTTTCATATTTCCTCCATAAAAGGGAGGGGTTTCCCCCTGTACCCTATGTCAACATTCTACCCCTAGAAATGTAATACAACTTCATCAGTATAAAAATTATATAAAATCTTGTCAATCATGTGACTTATAGAACAAGAAATAAAACAGAGGATATGACTAAACAAGCTCATATCCTCTAGGCTTTTCTGCTGAAATTGCCTCTATTATATTATTAAGCACAATTTAACTTTCATTTACTGGACCATGTCTAGGTGCTGCATGGTGCCGGCTCTTCCGTCCTCGAATAAGAAGATACCTGTACTACGAAGGTACCCTTTGTCTATCATTTCCTGCGTTTTGTAAGTGAAGTCTGTACGTACCTTGGAAAGACAGATTGCACCAACGCCCTTGTCTTTAAGGGCATACAAGTCCTCTGAGCCATCCTGGTTTTTACACCAGATTCTAAGGCTATCCCAGATTGTATCGTTCTCATCTATCCATCCGTTACCATCCTCATCGTAAGCTTCCAAATCTTCAAAGCCATTGCCCGATGCAGGTCCAAACAACTCAGATCCATCATTAATGGTTCCGTCCCCATTTTTATCAAGAGCCAGATATCCGCTACCCTCAGAGAGCATAGCGATTTCCTCTGCTTCTCCGTCTGTATCAAGATCAAATCGGAAAGTCATATCTGAAAGTTTTGCACATGCATTATTAAAGTTAATGACTAACGGATCACATACTCTCGTAAAGTCCGCAAGATTCATTTCTTTTCTGACATAACCGGACATACTTTCACTCATATTGATGTCAATATTGAAGTCTAAATCCCGACCGTCTGCCGTATGCACACTTCCCTTACTTGCAAACGAAAAGCTTTGTTCCTCCTCATAGTAGGTTTCCTCTACATAGGTCATGGTTTTCATAGAAAGCGGTGCAATCTGAAGTGTCGCCTGATTACCTGTATTTTCTTCCCCGTTCACTTCCGCTGTAGGCACTTCTGACTTCATATCCTTGAACAAATCTGAAGTTTTCTTTTCACCAAAAAGCATCATCATAATATATTTCATGACATACTGGCGGAAAGAGCTGATAAAATCATCATCCGCTCTTTTAATTTCTACTCTCTTAATTCCCATGTTTTCAAAGGAATCCTTTATGGAATTCTTTTTTTCCTTTGCTCCTTCTTCCTGAATATCATCTTTGTCCTGTTCAAATACATCTGTACCAAAACCGGGACTTTCCTGATATTTTTTAAACTCAAACCTCCTTGTTGCGACAGTGACTGTTCGTCTTTTTACTGCGGATTCCATTCCTATATTACTTGAATCAATCCTCAATAGTTCCTCGCTTTCCAAACTGTTTTGCAGCATAAGAGTATCCGTTCTCAAAGCAAACAAAAAGAGGGTATCTCAAAAAACATCCCTGTTCTTTGCATACCCTCCGTGGCAGCTTCATATATTTTCCCACTAGGCCTTGTGGTTGTGATATATATATCGGCATCGCCAAATTTTTATTTAGTTTATTCCTCCACAATTTGAGAGGTAATTTTTCTCTTCAAATTATTTTTAACGGACACGCTTTCGCTCTATCTCTCACGTAGCGGTACTAACAAATTTTCTTCGCTATTGCTCGAAAATTTGAAGTGCCGACGTGAGAGAACGGTCCGTGAAAAACAATTTAGAAGTTCAAAATCACCTCTCAAATTGTTGGTTTACTTCTCGAAGTAAGTCTTGGCGATGCTTGAAATAAGGTACAAGACAAGGCCATAGAGTGGGGCAAGAAGTACGGTTGCCAGGATGGTGCCAAGATTTCCGATGTCGGTAAGTTCAGCCAAAAGGAGAATTCCTTTGAAGAGACCGATGAAAGCTCCGGATGGGATGGCAATTTTCTGGATCATAGTACAAATGCCGGTAGCTGTTCTGTCCTTTGAAAGAAGAACGCCGATACCTACAATAAGTAAGAATGCAAGAATTGTAACTGCATCTAAGTAATAGCCTACTGATTGATAACTGCTGCCGGGAAGGGATACTCCCAGAAGGCACACGGTTACGACTGATAATGCTGCTCCTAAACCAATAACTACTTTTGTATTTGTTTTCTGATTTTCGTTTTCCTTAATAAGACTCATGATGTTTTCCTCCGTTTTTTCCGAAAGAACTGCTTCGCTGATATCTTCACCTGCGATCAGTTCATTAATAGTAATATGGAGCGCTTCACATAATGGGTTCAGTCTGGATGCATCCGGAAGGCCATTGCCCCTTTCCCACTTAGATATCGATTTATCTGTTACTTCAACTTTTTCAGCTAAATCCTTTTGTGTTAATCCAAGTTCCTTTCTTTTTTTAGAGATGTAATTTCCAACTTTTACCTGATCCATTTTTTTGCTCCTTCAACTTTTCTCTCGGTCGTCACCGATGGGTCACATGCAACTTATGAGTCTACACTACCCCCTGTATGCGGGTAGAATCAACGTCTTTTTAGTAGAATGTGGGTAGAAACAAGCAATTTTTTATGAATTAATTATTTTTTCTACTTGTTCTCTTCTTTCAAACAAGATACAGCCGCCTGCATGATCTTCATTTAACAGCCCCTGTTCCCTTAGTGAAAGGAAGAGTTTTGACTTTAATGCCTCTCTTAATGAGGTATCCTTTACATTAATATCAGAATATGGTGAGAATGGACATGGTTCTGCACCGCCATGAGAATTAATATGGAAGAAGCCTCTGCCTGCTGCCACACAACCACCGGAGGTTTTCTCATCACCGGGGAAGGAAACAAATACCATCTCCTCCACATCCTTTCGAAGTGTTGCAAGCTTCTCCTTCATGATTTCTCTTTCTTTATCTCCCAGAGCAAGATACTTTGCTTCCTCTGTAACCGGAACAAACTCAACATAAATAATTGCCTTGCAGCCAAGTTCCAATAAACTGTCAATAAATTCTCTGGAGTAAACCTCGTCCATGTTCTCTGTGGTAACAGTAACAGAGACACCAAAGATTAGATTTTTCTCTCTGATAACCTTCATGGAGTCCATAACCTTGTCATAAACTCCCTCTCCACGTCTTGCGTCTGTAGAGGCCTTATCCCCTTCAATACTGATAATAGGAACCAGATTTCTGTGTTTATCAAATAAATCAATATATTTATCTGCCACAAAAAATCCATTGGTGAAGATAGGGAACAAGATATTCTTGTGCTTTGCTGCTTCCTGAATCACATCCCAGCGCAAAAGGGGTTCTCCTCCGGCAAGCAAAATAAAGCTGATGCCCAAATCATCCGCTTCATCAAAAATCTTATTCCAGTCTTCTGCTGTCAGCTGATCTACCGGTGCCTCATCAGAACATGCATGATTTTGTCTGGAATAACAGCCGGCGCAGTGCAAATTACAGCTTGATGTAATACTTGAAATCAAAAATGCCGGTATATGTTCTCCATCCTTCTCGGCTTTTTTTCTCTTTTCTGTTGCTTTCTTTGTAGCTAGGGCAAATTCTGCCATAAAAAGTGCTTCCTTGGGATTCTTTAATGTGGCCCTAACCGCACTCTTAATCACATTGGCTACACCATTTGACATGTACTCCTGTAAATTAAAATCACTCATCCGCTGTCTCCTACTATAAAGTCTACTCTGTAAATTGTCCTAATAATTTTTTTACTATGGTATACAACTGTATTGCATCTTTTTCATCAAGAGAAATACATCCTCCAATCTTAGCCGGAATTTCAATTGCCTTTTCTCTAAGTGCCATTCCCTTTTCTGTAATAGTCACAACCAGGAATCTTTCATCCGTTTTGGATCTTTCTCTCTTGACCAAATCTTTATTTTCCAGATTTTTGAGAAGAGGGGTAAGGGTTCCGGAATCTAGGAGCAATCTTTTTCCCAGATCCTTTACACTTACTTCCTTCTCTTCCCACATAACCATCATGGTTATATACTGTGTATATGTTAAATCTATCTCACTCAAAAATGGAGTGTATCTTCTAACGATTTCCTTGGATACAGCGTATAAAGGAAAACATAACTGATTATCAAGTTTTAACACATCATATTTATCACTCATCTTCATCCTCTTCTAATGGGGACTTATAATTGGGATCCTTGGAAGCCTCCAATCCGGCTCTAACTGCCTTGGCAAGCTGGTCTGAACAAGAAGTACCTCTTCTGCCACATACAATACCGGTAAGCTTCTCTTCAATCTGATCCACAGTCCACCCTTCTAATAATACAGGAATTGTTTTAAGATTTCCATCACAACCGCCCATAAATGAAATATTATGAACAATATTACCATCTAAATCCATACTAATCAGCTTTGAACAGGTACCTTCTGTAATATAATCGAAATGGAACATTCTATAAAATCTCCTTTACTTTGTCTGCAATCTTCTTCACTGCTGCTGTAGGCTCGAATCTTTCTACGATTTCTCCGTCTCTGTTAATCAAAATCTTGGTAAAGTTCCATTTAATATTTCCATTATTCTTATAATCACTATCCATCTTCTTTACGATAGGTGCAAGAATCAGGGACATTGGACCGCTAAAACCGGCAAACTTTGTATTCTCTGTAATCCACTTATAAAGAGGAATTGCATTTTCACCATTTACATCAATCTTGGAATACTGAGGGAAGGTAATTCCATATCTGCCTGTACAAAAATCATGAACTTCTTCATCTGAACCAGGAGTCTGCTCACCAAACTGGTTACATGGGAAATCTAATATTTCGAGTCCTGCTTCATGCATCTCTTCGTACATCTCCTGAAGTTCTGTATACTGTGGTGTGAATCCACAGCCTGTCGCTGTATTTACAACTAAAAGAACCTTACCTTTAAACTGAGATAACTCTACATCGCTTCCGTCCTGTGCCTTTACGCAAAAATCATAAATATTCATTGAAAATCCTCCTTCATCAAATTAAATTGTGTAAAATTAAATTGCATAACATTTGATACAATTAGATTGTATGCAATTTATTTTAATTTGTCAACAAGTAAATAAAAAAGAACTGCTTTTATTTCTAAAAACCAGTTCTTTTATTATTCATTATTCTTCCATGTATAATGGTGTAAATTCTCCGCTGGTATATTTTTCCAAATATACAAAACCCAGGCTGTCTAAATTATTTTCGTCTCCCTTAAGTGTCACCGACTGAGAAAAGTTTCCACCATTATCCAGGGAATTAACAGTAATCACGCCCTCTCCCAAATCACCACTAATGGTAACCGTTGAAAAGTAGCCCTGATACTCATAGCAATAATGTCGCTCTGCTTCATCATCATTCACATTATAGTTAAGCTCTGTATATGGATGAATCAACGCCTTCTTTTCTGCATAGTCATAAGATACCGGAACAACAACTTGATTCAGGCCGTCATTGTAAACCAAATCCAGAAGAATATCCACTGCGCCATCATGATTGTAATCATAGTAATAGTAGTAATAACAATCATAGTTCTTCTGTGGAATTGCCTGCGCGTTACGCTCAACAAATCCTTCAATATCAACAACCACATTGGGGATGAAATAATCGTTGGCTTCCTTCTGATCAATATTTGCGATAACTTCCTCTAAGGGTTCTGCTTCGGATACTTCTTCCTCCAAAATCTCCTCTTCCTGCGTTTCTTCTGATACTTCCTCTATAAGCTCTTCTTCAGAAGGCTCTTCATCTTCTTTTTTTGCAAGCTGTCCTTCCTTGGGCCCATCCACCACATTCGAATTTTCATTCTTTACCAGATGTCCGGTTTTGTTTCCATCTTCATCCGCTTCTCTTTCCTTTTCTACATCTCCCTGGGGTTCTGCCAGGGAGCCTTCTTTCTCATTAACCTCAGATACGATGAGCTGCTCTTCATCGGAAACATAATCATCTTCTTCGCATCCGGCCAAAGTAAATGCCAAAAATAAAGCCATTCCAAGAGTTACTAATTTTTTCCATTTTCCTTTAAACATATCTATGTCCTATCCTTTCCGTACTATACTCTATTTTTGCTTTATTCCTCGAATAAATGCTTCCTGAGAAACTACATTGTTTAATGTACCGGGATCAAAGGTCATAACATATTCTTTTTCCTCACCGGCTTTCATAAAAGCTCTTGCGTAACCACTTGCAACGGTATTGCCGGAAGCATCACAAAAGTTTATATATACATAAATATCTGCTTCTCCATCTCCGGAATAGCTTAAATTATAACGATAGAAATCATAGTTAGGAACCTGTGTTAATTCACCTGCTGTAAATTTCGCCTGACCAGTTACATCCGGCTTATCTCTGTAAGAATCGGGAGTAATATCGATAACATCTATTATATGATAGTCAAAATGATCCGCCTCAGACACCTTTTCACAATTCTGCCATTTCATCATGTCTGAATCCACATATACCGTATCACCTGCTTCTATACGATGGGTCTGCACAGTAGGATTAGTTGCAATAATATTATCATTTTCATCATATGCAATAACAGAAAAATAGGAATCCACAGCCTCCTCTCCATGATTGGTGACTGCAAACAACAGCTTTTTATTATCAGCATCTACAAAAGAAGGAACATATTCCATAGTGATGACATCCTGATAATCAGTAGCATCAAAATCTTTATAACGTGATCTGTAAACCATCTGATAATGATCATAATCTACCAGGGCCAAAACTCCTGCTGCGGTTTTGGAGCCTTTTTGTACATTTTTCATCTCCGAAGCATAGCTTGAACAAATATCGACTACATGGTCGTCTTCGTCATAGAACACGAAATAGAAGCCTTCCTCACGAAGGTCATATTTTCTAGTGTCGTCTCCAACATATTCGATTACCATATCAAATCCATTGCTTCGTTTGTTAAGGATAACATCATAATCCTCTTCTCTGTCATATTCAAAATGACCGTCATACTCTGTAGCAACTACCTCAAGCTTTAAATCCTCCACACTGTTAATGCCCTTGTTTCTCTTTCCTGTCATCATCTGACAGTTAGAGCCATGGGCAGGAACATATAAGCTGGTGCCGCCAACTACCGGCTGTCCCTCATAATCAATATTTAATAAAATATCATGGTCTGTATTGTTGGTATAAACTCGAAGAAGCTTATATGTATCACCTTCTGTGGTGCCATTATCATAGTCAACAATGGTTAAATCATTTTCATTTAAATCAAGAACCTGTAATCCGCCCACATTTTCCTGCGATACACCGGTGCCAGATTCACCGTTACTTTGCTCCTTATCTACACTCACTGCATGCCCCGGCTTATCTCCCTGTTCCTTGTTGCCACCTCCTGCAATAGTGATTGCTCCAATGGTTACAACTGCTGCAGTAGCTACGGTTCCTAAAATAATAACTGGTTTTTTCATAATGTGTCCTTTCCCCACGGCCTTTGCCGGATTTGAAATAATAGTGTTGTCAGGACACATAGCATTCACAATCGCTTCGGGAATCACGCTTGGTGGATTGACTTCGGCAGCTTCTGCTCGAAGAACACGGGTAAGAAATGCAGCCATAATCAAACCATACAGCTTGTCATTGTTCTTCTTTTCATACTCAAGCACCCCTTTCTTAATCTTGGTTCTGGATACAGAAAGTCGTGATAAAACTGTTCCCTCCGGAACCTGAAGCAAGGTTGCAATCTCTTCTACCGTAAGCTCATCATAATAAAACAAAACTACAGTTTCATACTGCTTGGTTGAGAGAACCTCCTTCATAATCTTCATGACGGTTTTTCTCTTGTCCTCGTTCAGAACGTATTCCTCCTGAAGGAACTCCTCTTCTGTTTCCTCATTCACCGCCAGTTCCAGATCTGAATCCTCTGTAGGTACCGGATTCTTTTTGCGTAACTGATCCATACATTTGTTGATGGCGATACGCTTTACCCATGCAGGAAAACTACTTTTTTCGTTTAACTCTGCATACTTTACAAAGGCACTGATGAAGGTTTCCTGTGTAATATCCTCTGCATCTGTTGCATTTCCCATAAGCTGCAGCGCTGTGTAGTATACAGTTCTGTAATTTTCCCGGTAAAGCTTTTCATACTCTTGTTTTAATGCCATTTCTTTCTCCTCTTTTCCCAAAAATCTATTGTGTTGCTTTATCCTGACACTATATAGACGTATGGGAAAACCATTATATTCATTTTTTTGAAAAATTTTTCAAAAGTTCTTTATATTCTTCACATGCATCCATTACCACTAATTTTTTTCATTCACATATCTCACTATCTTTCCCGGTTGCCTAATAATATACGTCACATAAGACTATACCTTAAAATGTCGAGTTTAGGAATAAATTTTTAGCTTTTCCTGCCCTTGCCCTAAGAGTAAGGTTTATTCTATGATTAGATAAATCAGAACCATTCCCAGAATAGATGGAAGAATAATTTTAAAAGCCCCATCTCTTTGATTTCGAAAAATCTTGAGACAGGGCTTTCCTACAAAGTATATTTATTTTTCAAAGCTAAAGCAATCTAATATTTCATGAATCTCCGAATCCTTCAAGCCACTAAACCGGATTTCCCCAAAATTATCGTCCGTGCATATGATAACTGATGTGATTTTCGTTTTTCCACCTATACAAAAATCGTCAACAGTTTCAAAAGCAATGCCATCCACTAAAGTAAATTCTACTCCATTCTTATTTCTGTATTTTCGTTCGTTTTCAATATCGGTGATACAAGCTTCATAAAACGCATTTTCTGCAAGATCTACATTGTTACTAAAACCTAATTGGTAGATATAGAACGATCCTTTATTATACTGATAAAGTCCATTTACCGTGTACATATGAAATCCAAAACCAAATCTCGCATCTATAGCCAGTATTCGCAATTCCTTTCCCGGAAGGTTGGTAAATCTTTTTTCCAATTTTAAAAATGCCGCTGCTTCCTCATAGGTAGCATAGGTATATGTAGTACGCTTATCATCCTTATTACAACCATCCTCTTCGGGTATTGCCTTTTCCACTTTCTTTTCCAGCCATCCTGTTGTTTCATCGCCTTTTGTAATACTGATCACTTCATATTCTGGGTCATGAATATGTTCTTCACCTTCTAGTGGTTCGTCAGTTACCCAATATGCATAGTCCCCTACATAAGCCATTCCATCTTCTACCTTAACATCCTTAATCAATTTTTCATAAGCTAATGTACCAAGACCAGTAATGCCAACCAACAAAACCATAGCAGCCGCAAACCGTCCAAATGCAGAAAAAATTACGATTTTACCATTTTTATTTTTGCCATATTCCAAAGCTTCTTCCATAAAATAATCATCAACCTGTGAAAGAGCATTTTCTAATACTTCCTTTTTCATAGAAATCCTCCTTTTTCAATGAATTTTTTAAGTTTGTTTCTTGTTCTATGTAAGTGCACGTTTACATAATTATTTGTCAGATGCATCTCTTTGGCGATTTCTTCTGTTTCCATAAAAAAACAATATTTTTTGACAAAGATGATCCTATCCACCTGTTTACATCCCTTTAAAAATCTGTTCAAAGCTGTGACGAGTTCCTTCTCTTCTATTTGCTTTTCTATGTTATCCTTACCCTCCAGGAATTCTACCAATTCTTCCAAAGAAATATCGTATCCAGAATTTCTCTTTTCTGTAGTGTTATACCTATATTTTTTAATTGAAATATTGCGCAAAATTTTGCATATATAAGCAGGTAGAGGATCCGGCTTCTGTGGTGGGATAGTATTCCACAATGCAAGGAAAGTATCATTAACGCACTCCTCCACATCTTCCGAATTGTTCAAAATTCGCCCAGACACTTTTTTACATAGATTTCCATATTTTTCAGAAACGGCTTTAATGGCCTCTTCTGACCTTGAAAGAAATAATTCTATTATCAGCTGATCTTCCATAAATACCTCCCTTCACTTATATACTCCCCAATGGGATATATCTAATTACAATTTCTTTTCAAATTTTAATCCTCCTTAACTTTTCCTCATGGTAAAGGATACCCTGAGGGAAGAATCAAGGAGGATTTTATTTTTTTCTTCTTATTACAACTGATAAATTCTTTCTCTTTCGTTCCCCGATATCAGGCACCATAGAATAAACAATCAATGTACTCTTGAGTAAAACAACTCTCCCTTGTGTTATTCTTGATATAACCCTATTTCTTCAGAGAATAATTCTCCTCTCAAGGTTTTACCCATAAGCTCACTGCACCAATAATCTGTAGCCTCAGCAAACCACCCCTGCTCATGCACCACCTCGTGCCTTGCTGCAATAAACATAATAACCTGATAAGAAATGCATATCTGTATTAACATTCGGTTCGGCTCTTCTCCATAGGCTCTGCAATATGCCTCCAAAACCCTGGCCGATTCATTATTTCTTTCAAAATGCAAAGCCATAGATGCCAAGTCATATTCTCTCACACAATAACCATTCAAAGAAAAATCAATCGGCACAATCTCTTTCACATTTTTGTTATAAAGTAAATTAGACTTACTTAAATCACCGTGTACAATCTGTAAATCCTCTGCGTGCTCTGCCAACTCATGAACTAACAAATTTAAAGTATCATTCATTATGTGATAGTTCTTTTCAGAAATGTGTTTTTTCTCCATCGCTTTTTTCAATTCTACTTGCAGACGATCCGCACATGGCTTTCCATAATTCAAATACATCATCACATCGACATTTTTTATTTCTCGATGCAATAATGCAAGTCCTCTTCCCACAGCGTCTAATATTTCTTCCCTACCTACTTCATCAAATAGATCCGCTTGATTTATCGCCTGTCCATCAACAAAGGTCAAAAGTGTCGCTATACTACCTTCTTTTGAAAAAGTAATATATTTTCCCTGTTTATTCTTTATGGGATTTTGCAAATATGGCATACCATACTCGTCCCCGTAATCTGATTCCCTATTCTATTACCACATTATTTTCAAAAATTATTTATTTTATATCCAGTGGCCATATCTACTATATTTTCAAAAGCTTCTCCTTTAGCAAGATGTGCGATATTTCTGGCGGCAATTTCTACAATCCTGTCATGCGTAGCTCTTACATGATAACCACCGGACACATGGGGTGTGATTAGTACATTGGGCATTGACCAGAGACGATGATTGGGAGGAAGGGGTTCCGGATCCGTTACATCCAGTGCAGCCCCTGCCAGTTTTCCGCTTTCCAAAGCATCACATAAGCTTTCTGTGTCTACTGCTGCGCCTCTTCCTACATTAATAAAGTAGGCTCCTCTCTTCATATGTTCAAAAGCCTCTTTATTAAATACTTTCATGGTTTGTGCATATCCGGGTAAACAGGTCGCTACAATATCCGCTTCCTGTAAAAGACTGTATAAGTCCTCCATTGGATGAAGGCTCTCAACAAAATCCGGTTTATTCTTTACATTCTTTCGAATACCGGTAATGTGGCTACCAAGAGCATGCATACGAACTCCAAATTCCTGTCCAATATCTCCCAAACCAACAATCAAGGTTTTTGAACCATAAATTGCATTTACCTCTCCCTCATCCTTCCAAAGAGACTTACTTTGATTCATCCTATACAGGTCAAGTTTCTTCATGAGACAAAGTAGAGAAGCAATCATATGCTCTGAAATAGCAAGTCCATAGGCTCCTGTTGCATTGGCGAGCAGAGCTCCCTTGGGCATAATACCTTCTGTTGTAAACCCGTCTGTACCTGCACTGTTTAATTGCAGGAGCTGAAGCTTTTTACAATTCTGAAGCAGAGCCGGATTTAGATTTCCAATAATCATACTCGCTTCTTCTACATCCTTAGGTGTAACCTTGGCTGCCGGAAGGAAAATAAGTTCCATCCCCTGGGATACTTTTTCCAAAAGTTCTTTATGTTCTTTGCATACATCCATTACCACTAATATTCTATGCATTTGCTTCTCCTCAAGTTTAAATCATTAATAAAATAAATTTCCCACATGATCCATCGGGTAGTTCCTGTCCTTTTTTCATTTATCCGGTATTTTTTCATCCAGAATCTTATAAAAGGTATCGTAATCTATTAATTGAGCTTCTTTTCCCTTAAGTTCATGGAAAAACTGGAAATACAAACTATCTTCCTCCCAATAGCGTTCCTTAGGATTTTCAAGACTCCACATATCATAAGTATAAATATGATCTGCCTCCTGCTCTCCTTCATAAATGATAACCTCTATAATACCAACTGCGTATGGCTGCAGGGTAGTCCCCTGTTGATACTCCATCATACGATATAGTTTCTCACTTCCCTCTTCCCCCAGATAATAATAATCAGATACCCTCGTTGTATCATCCATACCATACATATGGATGTACACACCATTTTCATAGAATTCTTCATATTCATTACCTGCAATATACTCTCCGTAAATGGCACGAATTTCTCCATTTATATTTTCAAAAATAACAACTCCGATATATTCATACCCATCTTCTGTATACAGATCTTCATATATTTTATAAAGACCCCTTTCTCTCTGATCCTTGGGGCTAAATATCGTATTTAAACAGCCCCTCACTCCATATTCCGAATCATAATTATCTCTCAGTTTTTGACTTACTATATCACGAATTCTATATACATCATACGTTTCATCCTGTGAAAACCAATAGGTTCCATCTGCATCTTTCCAATTCATGTCGTCCGAAATAGAATAGGGAATGACAGCTTCCGCCTCACCTGCAAAAAACTGATGCAGTAAGCTTCCCTGTAAATATTCTGCATATTTTCTTCCGGATAGACTTTCATTACTTACGGATTTCAAATAAAGAGGGTCCCAATAGCCATATACATCAAGGACTCGGAAACCATCATAACAGGTTATGAAGTCTTTCTGGTAGTCAAAATATGCCGAAGCTTCATAAACCTCCCCATTCTCCATACCTACTCGTTCACAAAGAAACTGGACCTTTCCATTATTTGCCGGAATATATCGGTAACCACCCACCACTAATTCGATAGGGACTTCCTGTTCCTTCTTGAGGTAAACAAAGCTATGATCTTCATTGAACCGTATATAATAAAGTATATTCTTTCCGTAATTATCTGTTATTGCCCTACTCCAGGACCCTACGATTTTTCTTTTCTCTTCATCTGTTACTACAGTTTCTGTTTCGGCATAATCTAACAATGGAAGATAGTCCTTTGTTTTTAGGTGAATTCCATGGTCATTATTTACCCACGCTACGATAGGATCGCTCTCACCAATTTTTACAGTCAGTTGATTGTCTTCAAATGAAATCTGGAAACGTCTGCCCGAGCCAAAATACTCCAATTCGTGAAAGATATAAACTGTTCCTTCAAAGGAAAAGTTCTCCTGTCGTTTCTCCAAAATACTGAAATCATCTGGAATAAGTTCTCCTGCCCAAACGTCAACATCCTTTCTCTCCATCACAAGAAGTCCGTCTACGTAGTAAAACTGGAAACATCCTTTTTTTCCATTCGGTCTGGTATAATCAAAATGCAGTTCATTTAACGTCTGTCCAATCGTATTAACCCTATGTACTTCCTCTTCTTCAGGCTCTTCCTCCTGCTCCTCTAGCATGAAACGCATGGAGCTTGGAATCATTAGTTCCTCACTTGTATTTTCTGTTTGGTTACTGTTACTGCAAGCGGTCAAACAGCAGAAACATGACAAAAAAACTGTTATCCAATATTTAATTTTTACATTCTTCATTCCCTTTTCCCTCGTATTTCCCTTATTTATCCATATATTCCATCATCTTATACATATCTTCCACCGTGATATTTCCAGGAATTCTAATATGCTTCGCATCAAAACTTTCTACCCCCTGCTTCTGCATATATTCCACGAATAGCTCATATGGAAAGATTCCATCCAACATCTCATCTTCCTCAAAATTATAAAATTGAATCAAGCCACCATCAATTGGAATACGATCTAAATTAATAAATTCCTTTGCATCTGTTGGAAAAATACTTTCGCACA
>JAZLGY010000029.1:0-20391 GCA_045616525.1 Acetatifactor sp.
AGAGAGTATGAGGTAGATAGGAGTGAGGTGTAAGCATGGTAACATGTTCAGCTGACACTTACTAATAGGTCGAAGGCTTAACCAAGATAGGAAAGAATGTTTTGTAAGATGAATTTAGTGTTCGGTTTTGAAGGAACAAACCTTTACAGAGAATAACTTAGGTTATTCTCTTTTTTGTTGTCCGGAGGAAGAATTTCAAAATAATAGAAAATTTTTGTATAATTATCCGAATTTTTAAAATTTTTGTATGAATTTTTTGAAAGATATGCTATAATAACATTCAAATAAGTGCAGTTATATTTTAGTGCATTTTTTACATTAATATACTGGCGAGGTGATCGAATGGATACTAAAATTTTATTGGAAAATGGAACAAATGAAGTTGAGATTCTTGAATTTGTAGTAAATGATAATTACTATGGTATCAATGTCGCAAAGATTAAGGAGATTATTAATTATCTTGAGCCGACACCTATGCCGAATGCACACCCATGTGTTGAAGGCGTATTTATGCCAAGAGACAGAATGATCACTGCAATCGATTTGAAAAGAGCATTAAATCGTGGTGAAAGTGGAAAAGGTGGATTATTCATTTTGACTAACTTTAATCAGCTTGATATGGCTTTCCATGTAGATGGTGTTATTGGTATTCATAGAGTAACATGGAAAGATATTGTAAAGCCTAATGCTACTGTTTCAGATGCAGAAAAAGGTGTTGCAAGTGGTATTGTTAAAATTGATGATAAGTTGATTGTTATTCTTGATTTTGAAAAAATTGTGGTTGATATTTCACCTGAGACAGGTTTGAAGGTATCTGAGATTGCTTCGCTTGGTAAGAGAGAGCGATGCAATACACCAATTGTTATTGCAGAAGATTCAGCTTTACTTAATAAGTTAATTGTAGATTCATTGACTCAGGCCGGATATGAGAATATTACCCATACAACCAATGGACAGGAAGCTTATGACTATATTATGAAGTGTGTCAACGAAGGAACAGTTAAGAGAGATGTTCATTGTTTGATTACAGATATTGAAATGCCTATGATGGATGGTCATAGACTTACCTACTTGTTAAAGAATAATGAAGAAACAAAGGATATCCCTATTGTTATTTTCTCTTCTCTTGTAAATGAGGAGATGAGAAAGAAAGGCGAGTCTCTTGGTGCTGACAGACAGTTGTCAAAACCGGAAATCGGAAATCTTGTAAGGATTGTTGATGAGCTTGTTGGAAATGTACAGTAATATAAAGCCGGGAAAATCCCGGCTTTATTTATTCATAGAAAAGTATTATTTTTGAGGTTTTAAAATGCTAGACGATGTAATATTGGAAAAGATAAATGAATCGGAAAAAGTATTGATTGGTATAGGCGAAGAGTTTGAGAGAATAGAATTTTTGAATGAACAGGAAGAGTTCGTAAAGACTATGAATCTACTTGTTGATTATGACCGTATTGATTTAAAGCCACTTCTTACCGATATATATTTAGAAAAGGATGACAAATTAAAGTCAGCACTTCGTAATCTGTATCAAATAGTAAAGGATAAAGATTATTATTTGATTTCCACCTGTCAGACAGAAATGTTTGAAAACATAGGCTTTGACGCAGGTAGAGTGGTAACACCATGTGTCAATATGAAGCTTTTACAGTGTGAGAATGCATGTGATAATAGCTTAAGAACGATGGATTTGAATGAAAAAGATATGATCTGCCAAGGGTTAAAAAAAGGTGAGATTGTAGAAATCGGAACCTGTGAAGCATGTGGTAAAAAGATGATTTTAAATAGCCTTTATGCAGAAAAGTATAATGAAAAGGGTTATGCTGAAAGCTGGGAAAATTATCGTAAGTGGCTGCAGACAACCGTGAATAAAAAACTTACCATATTAGAACTTGGAGTCAATTTAGGCTTCCCTTCTGTTATTAGATTTCCATTTGAAAAAGTGGCGTTTTATAATCAGAAATCCTGTTTTATAAGAGTAAATGAAAAACTCTATCAGTTGTCACAGGATTTACAGGGCAAGGGAATTCCGGTAGAGAAGAATGCTATTGACTGGTTATTGTAGTTAGATTTATATTATATTATCATAGATATGTAGGTGATGCGCATGGATCCAAATGATGAATTGGATTTTATAAATGACTTGGAAAATCTTGATATTGAAGAAAATACCACTTCGTCTGATGCTGATAATGTTAGCATAGATGAAGTTCTTTCCATGTCCGAAGAAGAGATTAATGCTTTATTAGATGAGAAAAAGAACGGAGCTGGTTCCTCTGATTCGAGATTTTACGCTGACGCATCGTTGAATGATTTGCTTGCTTCAGATAGTATGAAGGATGACGGTAATCTACATCAGATTGAAAACCTTCTTCATAAGGAAAAGGAACAGATTCCTGTAGACAAGTCCATTGAAAATATGTTGAATAATTTATCAAACGAAAAACTGGAGTTTGAGAATTATGATGCCAGTGATCTTTTCTTTGATGAAAGTAAGGAAAAGAAAAAAGGCAAAAAGAAAGAAAAAACAAAAAAGAAAAAGGTTCAAAGATCAGCAAAATCCGGTAATTCCGGGGGATTACTTGGTGGCTTGAAAGAATTGTTATCTAAGAAAAAGGATAGCAATAAGAAAAAAGAAACAAAAGAGAAAACAAAGAAGAATGTCAAGAATACAGAAAACCCCACTTCTAAAAATGATAATTTGGAATTAACCGGTGATGAGAGCACCGAGCTTACTTATGAATCACTTCCGGAGGAAGTGGATTTACTTGAGGAAGCTCAGTTCGAGAGTCAAATATCTGAAGATAGTGTTGTGCAGGAATTAGATGCTGCAGAACTTGACAGCATTTTAGAGGTTCGTGATTCTTCAGACGAAGCTGCAGAAGTAATTGAGACATTAAATCCGGCAGAAGGTGAATCCAAAAAGAAGGGCTTAATTCAGAAAATCAAGGATTTATTATCTGAACCCGACGAAGAGGAAGAAGAACAGGAAGCAGAAAAGAAACCCAAAAAGGAAAAGAAGAAAAAGGGTAAAGGTAAGGATAAAGACAAGGGAAAAGAAGAAGCTGAAGATGGTGAGGAAGAGGCGGCTCCGGATAAAAAGAAAAAGGAAAAGAAGCCTAAGAAACCTAAAATAAAAAAGGCGGCACCACCGGATAATTCTAAAAAGTTCCCAGTAAAGAGAATGCTTCCGATTCTATTGGTTTTCTTACTGATTGCCATCGCATTTGTAACGGTTGTTACATTGTACATGGGTTATAACAACAAGAAACAGGGAGTAGCCGCATACGAGCGTGGTGACTATTTGGAGTGTTATAAAACATTATATGGACAGAATCTGACAGAAAGCCAGGAGATTATGTTCCATAAATCTGAGATTAATTTAAAGATGGAACTTATCAAAAATAATTATAAAGAATACAAAGCACAGGGACGTTTAGTGAATGCTTTGGATCATTTAATTCAGTTCTTCTGTGGATATCAAAAGACACGGGAAGAGGCAGAAAAATGGAATTGTGGTGATGTGGTAGTAACTACGCATGACGAAATGGTTGATGTTATGTATCAGGACTATGGTATTAGTGAGGAAAAGGCAATAGAATTTGGTAATATTGAAGATGACTATGACTATACCAGAGCATTGATGGATTACGTAAGCCAGCTGGAGGAAGAAAAGGAAAAATGATAGCAATTATTGATTATGATGCAGGAAATATTAAAAGCGTGGAGAAAGCTTTTGCTTATCTGGGGGAATCCATTGTTTGTACCAGAGATAAAGATGTCATCTTGAATGCGGATGGTGTTGTTTTACCGGGAGTGGGAGCTTTTGGTGAAGCAATGAAGAGACTTCATGAATATGGCCTGGTTGAAGTGATTCGTGAGGTTCAGAGACGTAATATTCCTTTCCTTGGAATCTGCTTAGGATTACAGTTAGTATTTGAAAGCAGTGAAGAAAGTCCGGGGGTGGAAGGTCTTGGATTATTAAAGGGAAAGATTGTACGTATTCCTGAAAAGCCGGGATTAAAGATTCCTCACATTGGATGGAATAATTTAACATTAAAGAATAATGGAAGACTGTTTAAGGATGTTAAGGATGATTCTTATGTTTATTTCGTCCATTCCTATTACTTAAAGGCAGAAGAGGAAGATATTGTAAAGGCAACAACAGAGTATGGTACTTTGATTCATGCTTCTGTAGAAAAGGGAAATGTGTTTGCCTGCCAGTTCCATCCCGAAAAGAGTTCTGCTGTGGGAATGCAGCTTTTAAGAAATTTCATTGAAATAACCAAGAGTAAATAGAGCGAGGATAAAGATGCATACAAAAAGAGTTATTCCATGTTTGGATGTAAAAGATGGTCGAGTTGTTAAGGGTGTAAATTTTGTTAACTTCAGAGATGCCGGTGACCCGGCAGAGGTTGCGGCAGCATATGATCAGGCTGGTGCGGATGAGGTTGTATTTTTGGATATTACAGCATCTGCAGATAGTAGAAACACACAGCTCGAGTGGGTAAGAGAGGTTGCCAGCAAGGTGTTTATTCCTTTTACTGTTGGTGGCGGTATCAGAACGGTAGATGATTTTAAGGCTATTTTGCGTGAGGGTGCTGATAAAATCAGTGTGAATTCAGCAGCAATTATGAACCCAACATTGATTAGTGATGCTGCACTTCGCTTCGGAAGTCAGTGTGTTGTAGTTGCCATTGATGCAAAAAAGAGAGAGGACGGCAAGGGCTGGAATATTTATAAAAACGGCGGCCGTGTTGACATGGGCATTGATGCTGTAGAATGGGCAATGAAGGCAGAAAGCTTAGGTGCAGGTGAGATTCTTCTTACCAGCATGGATGGAGACGGAACCAAGGCAGGTTATGATCTTGACTTGACACGTGCTATTGCAGAGAACGTTAAGATTCCTGTCATTGCTTCCGGCGGTGCAGGTAAGCTAGAGCATTTCTACGATGCATTGATAGATGCCAAAGCAGAAGCAGTACTGGCGGCATCGTTGTTCCACTATAAGGAACTTGAGATTAGAGAAGTAAAAGAGTATTTGAGAACCAGAGGGGTTTCAGTTCGTATATAAGAGGATGAATTAGTCATGGGAATGATTAAAAACGACTGGTTGGAGGCTTTAAAACCGGAGTTTCAAAAGCCATATTATACAAAGCTTTTTCAATTTGTAAAAAAAGAATATGATGAAAGACAGATTTTCCCACCATCCGATGATATATTTAATGCATTTCATTTAACACCTTTATCTGAGGTAAAGGTTGTTATTATAGGGCAGGATCCATATCATAACGTAGGCCAGGCACATGGCCTATGTTTTTCTGTAAAGCCGGATGTAGATATTCCGCCTTCACTGGTGAATATTTATAAGGAATTACAGGATGATTTAGGCTGTAAGATTCCTAACAACGGATATTTGGTAAAATGGGCAAAGCAGGGCGTGTTGATGCTGAATACAGTATTAACTGTACGAGCACATGAAGCAAATTCTCACAGAGGAAAAGGCTGGGAAGAATTTACCGATGCGGCAATAGAAGTGCTAAACAAGCAGGACCGTCCTATTGTGTTTATTCTTTGGGGATCTCCGGCACAGACCAAGAAGAAAATGCTGAATAATCCCAACCATTTGATACTGACGGCACCACATCCCAGTCCTTTATCGGCATATAGAGGCTTCTTTGGAAGTAAGCCATTTAGTCAAACAAATAAATTTTTACAAAAAAATGGGCTAAAAGAGATTGACTGGCAGATTGAAGATGTGTAAAAATATAATGTTGTAAAAGTTGAATCAGATTATGGGACGCATGAAACGTCTTTAATAGAAAAAGAAAGAGGATAAAAAGAATGAAAATTAGAATTGGCATCTTGGGTTATGGTAACTTAGGTAAAGGTATTGAGTGTGCTATTAAGCAGAACGATGACATGGAATTGGTTGCAGTATTTACAAGAAGAGATCCTTCTACTGTAAAGATTTATGGTAATGCACCTGTTGTTTCTGTAGATGATATTTTAAATTGGCAGGATAAGGTTGATGTATTGGTTCTCTGTGGTGGTTCAGCAACAGATCTTCCTGAGCAGACAAAAGAGTACGCTAAGTACTTCAATGTAATTGACAGCTTTGATACTCACGCTAGAATTCCTGAGCATTTTGCTAATGTTGATAAGGCTTCTAAGGACAGCAATCATGTAGCTATGATTTCTGTAGGTTGGGATCCCGGTATGTTCTCACTTAACAGACTTTATGCGCAGTCTATCTTAAGAGATGGTAGTGATTATACCTTCTGGGGTAAGGGTGTAAGCCAGGGACATTCAGATGCTATTCGTCGTATCGAAGGTGTTAAGAATGCAAAGCAGTATACTTGCCCTGTTGAAAGCGCATTAGAGTCAGTTAGAAATTGTGAGAATCCTGAACTTACAACCAGACAGAAGCATACAAGAGAATGTTTCGTTGTTCCTTGTGAAGGTGCTGATCTTGCAAAGATTGAAAATGAAATTAAGACTATGCCTAACTACTTCTCAGATTATGATACAACAGTACATTTCATCACAGAGGAAGAGTTACAGCGTGATCATGCAGGAATTCCTCATGGTGGTTTCGTAATTCGTACAGGAAAGACCGGAATTAACGGTGAGAACAACCATGTAATTGAATACAGCTTGAAGTTAGATTCTAACCCTGAATTTACTTCCTGCGTTCTTGTTGCATATGCAAGAGCAATCTATCGTATGAGCCAGGAAGGCATGAAGGGATGTAAGACCGTATTTGATATTGCACCTGCATATCTTAGCCCTATGAGTGGTGAAGAAATCAGAGCACATCTCTTATAATTAACATAACCAAATTAGTAAGACATAAAGGAAAAAAACATGGAAAAGAAAGCATTTGTTACAAAAGAGCAGATTGAAGAAATCGTAAAGACTTACCCGACTCCTTTTCATATCTATGATGAGAAGGGAATCAGAGAGAATGCAAAGGCATTAAAGGAAGCATTTTCCTGGAATAAAGGATACAAGGAATATTTTGCTGTAAAAGCAACTCCTAATCCATTTTTAATTAACATTTTGAGAGATTATGGTTGCGGATGTGACTGTTCTTCTTATACAGAATTGTTACTTAGCAAGGCAATGGGTGTACAGGGAGAGGATATTATGTTTTCTTCAAATGATACTCCTGCATCTGAGTTTGCTTATGCAGAAGAAATCGGTGCAACCATTAACTTAGATGATATTACACATATTGAGTTTCTTGAGAATATTTTGGGATATCTTCCCAAGAAGTTAAGCTGTCGTTTCAATCCGGGCGGATATTTCTCACTTGGAACAGATATTATGGATAATCCCGGTGATGCAAAGTATGGTTTAACTACAGAGCAGATGTTTGAAGCTTTCAAGATTATGAAGTCCAAGGGTGTAGAAACCTTTGGTATCCATGCATTCCTTGCAAGTAATACAGTAACCAATGAATATTATCCAACATTAGCTAAGCAGTTATTTGAACTTGCAGTTAAGCTTCAGAAGGAAACAGGAGCACACATTGGATTTATCAATCTTTCAGGTGGTATTGGTATTCCTTATCGTCCTGACCAGACTCCTAATGATATCCGTGTAATTGGTGAAGCAGTACATAAGGTATATGACGAGATTCTTGTTCCTGCAGGAATGGGAGATGTTGCAATTTATACAGAACTTGGCCGTTTCATGATGGGACCTTACGGACATCTTGTTACCAAGGTTATTCATGAGAAGCATACTCATAAGGAATATATTGGTGTAGATGCATGTGCAGTTAACCTTATGAGACCTGCAATGTATGGTGCTTATCATCATATCACTGTTCTTGGAAAAGAAAATGAAGCATGTGAGTACAAGTATGATGTTACCGGTTCTCTTTGTGAGAATAATGATAAGTTTGCAATTGATCGTATGCTTCCCAAGGTAGAGATTGGTGATTATATTGCAATTCACGATACCGGTGCACATGGCTTTGCTATGGGATATAACTACAACGGTAAGTTGAAGTCAGCAGAACTTTTGTTAAAGGAAGATGGAACTGTACAGTTGATTCGTAGAGCGGAGACTGCAAAAGATTATTTTGCAACCTTTGATCAGTTCCCTATCTACAATGAAATGTTTAAATAAGTGATAGTAGGATGGCAGCTTTGTCTTCGGATAAGGCTGCCGTTTTTGATGAAGATGAATGAAAATCTATAGATATTTGAGAGGTTAAAAATGAGATACCCACATAATTTACAGGAGAATGGAACAATTGGTTTTTTAGCACCTTCCTTCGGTTGTGCGACAGAACCTTATAAGAGTGCATTTGATAATTCCTTGAAGGTATGGAAAGAGAAGGGGTATAGGGTGGTTCTTGGACCTAATTGTTATGAAAGTAGTGGAATAGGAATCAGCAATACACCGGAAAAATGTGGAAAAGAAGTTATGGATATGTTTGCTAATAAAGATGCGGATATATTGATTTCCTGTGGGGGTGGTGAACTCATGTGCACCATTCTTGATTATGTAGATTTTGAGAAGCTTAGCGAGATGGAACCGAAGTGGTTTATGGGATATTCAGATAATACAAACCTAACCTTCCTTTTGCCGACACTAAGTGATATGGTTGCGATTTACGGACCTTGTGCCCAGACCTTTGGTATGGAGCCCTGGCATGAATCTCTGGAAGACTGTATGAATATTTTGACCGGTAAAAGTGATACAGTTAAGGGATATGATTTGTGGGAAAAAGAATCATTAAAAGATGAAGAACATCCCCTGGTACCTTATAATGTTACTGAAAAGCGTATTTTGGTTGTTGAACATCCGGAGAACAAAACAAAATTTGAAATGTCAGGAAGACTTTTGGGGGGATGCCTGGATTGTCTTCAGACTCTGATAGGAACAAAGTTCGATAGGGTAGATCAGTTTAACGAGAAGTATAAAGAAGACGGTGTTTTGTGGTTTATAGAGGCGTGTGACCTGAATGTATTGTCTATACAAAGAGCATTATGGCAGGCTTGTCATGCAGGATGGTTTAAGAGTGCCAAGGGCTTTCTGATCGGACGACCAAGAAACGGAGAGTCTATTATGGGCCTTGACAGGTACGATGCAGTGATGAATGCGTTAAAAGCATGCAATGTCCCTGTTGTTATGGATGTGGATTTAGGTCATGTAGCTCCTATGATGCCATTGATTTCAGGAGCATATGCAAATGTAAAAATCGATGGAAATGATATTTCTGTTGAAATGAAGAGAATATAAAATTTCTTCTTGCATATTAGAGGTATATGTGTTAATATATCTCTTGTCGTGAGAACGGCAAGCCGGCGTGTCGGAATGGCAGACGAGGCAGACTCAAAATCTGTTGGTGGCAACACCGTGCGGGTTCAAGTCCCGCTGCCGGCATTAACCTCTATGTGTAACATAGAGGTTTTTTTGTTACAAAAATTATGTGTGAGTACTTAGGGAGTTGCCCATGAAAATATTGTTAACCGCAATCAATGCAAAGTATATTCATTCCAATCTTGCCATCTATTCTTTGCGTGCCAGTGCCGGAAAATATCAGAATATGGTGGAGCTGGCTGAGTTTACCATTAACAATCAGAAGGATGATATTTTGCAGGAAATCTATAAAAAGAAACCGGATGTATTGTGCTTATCAGTATATATTTGGAATCTGGAATATGTTGAGGATATTGCAGAGGAGTTCCATAAATTATGCCCCAGCGTTCCTATATGGGTTGGAGGACCGGAGGTATCCTATGAGGTGGAGGAGTTTCTAAAGAGTCATCCGGCAATCTTTGGTGTAATGATTGGTGAGGGTGAGAATACTTTTAGAGAGCTTTGCGAATATTATGTAGATGGTAATCCGGGAAATTTGGGTGAAATATCAGGTCTTGCTTATCGTGATAAAGCGCAGGTAGTTTTTACACCCATGCGTCCTATAACGGATTTGAGTACAGTTCCTTTCTGCTATAACACCATGGAGGATTTTTCCAACAGAATTATTTATTATGAAAGCAGCAGAGGGTGTCCTTTTTCCTGTAGTTATTGTCTTTCCTCAGTGGATAAAAAGCTTCGCTTCAGAAATTTGGATATCGTAAAAAAGGAACTGCAGTTTTTTATTGACCAGAAAGTACCGCAGATTAAATTTGTGGACAGAACCTTTAATTGTAATCATAAGCATGCCTGTGATATTTGGAATTTTATAAAGGAACAGGATAATGGAATCACCAACTTCCATTTTGAGATATCTGCAGATTTGATCAATGAAGAAGAACTTGAACTTCTTGCATCCATGCGTCCCGGATTGGTACAGCTTGAAATAGGGGTACAGTCTACCAATGAAGTAACTATAAAAGAGATTCATAGAACTATGAAGTTAGAGAGGCTGAAGGAAGTTGTAAAGAGAGTACAGCTTGGAAAAAATATCCATCAGCATTTGGACTTGATAGCCGGATTACCATATGAAGATTATGACAGCTTTAGAAAATCCTTTAACGAAATTTTTGAGCTGTGGCCAAACCAATTACAATTAGGATTTTTAAAGGTATTGAAGGGTTCTTATATGTATGAACATGTGAAGGAATATGGCATTGTTTATCATAATAAGCCACCCTATGAGGTTTTGTACACCAATTGGATCAGCTATGAAGATGTGCTGAAGATAAAAAAGATAGAAGAGATGCTGGAGGTATATTATAACAGCGGACAATTCCAGGTTACAATGAATCTTCTATATCAGATGACAGACAGTCCTTTTGATTTGTTTTTATCCTTAGGTGAATTTTATGAAGAAAAGCATTATACCGGAATGTCTCATTCCAGAATCAGAAGATGTGAAATTTTACTTGAGTATTTAGAAAAAAATAAAGACAAGTTTGGGGACAGAGAAGATGTTGTAGCTCTGTTTAAAGAAGGTCTAGTTATGGATCTGTATTTCAGGGAAAATTGTAAATCAAGACCGGGGTTTGCCATAGAATTTAGTAGTTTCAAGGATATGACACATCATTACTGTAAGAATGGTAAGTTATCTCATGTAGAACCGTTTTCTTATCATTTTTTGGATGAAAACGGAAGTATCAGAAAAGAGGTACCGGAGCTGTCAGAGGAAAAGGTATGGGTACTGTTTGATTATGAAAACAGAGATCCCCTGGATCATCAGGCAAAGGTAAAATATGTAGAGAAAATATAAAAACCACTGGAGGGGCCTAAGGGCTCTTCCAATGGTTTTTTATTTCTACGTTAGGGAAGCGGATGTTCCTGTTCCATAAAATCCTGAGTACTTTGATTTTTGGTTTGAGGCTCTATGACCAGATTGCTGTTAGCAGCATTTCCGATTAAATATGCTCGAATATGTGAATCGGTGTAAAAATAATTACGACCACCAAAGGAATCATTTTCTCTGATCATATCCGTGATTAAAGTATTAAGCCATTCAATGGTTTCTTCTTGAGAGAGGGTATACTCAGGAGAAGTACTGCATAAGAGCTCATATATCAAATCACTGCAAGGTCTTAAATCTGCTGAGATAAACTTAATCTCGTGAAGGTTATGAGAACAGGGGTCATAATCATAGTAGACATATGATGATGAATTCGTTTGTAAAGGATAGTAATAGGTGCATGAAAATGAGGTAGAGTAAGTATCTTGGTCTTCAGCATGGAAACATATAACCTCATAGTCACTTCTGCTTTCAACATCGACATAGGGATAGTCTTCTGTAATAATTCGTGCTTCTTCCAAATTAAAATTCAAATGATATTTATCACATTGCACATCAGGAAAATTCAAATCCTTTGCGTTGTACACATAGGAAATACGATATCCATAATCATTGATCTCTTTGGGAGTAATCTCATTCATAACTTCTCGAAAATCTCTGTAGGAGTCAAGATGCTTTGGAGGGATGATGATATCGTTTTTTATTGCATCAATTTCAGATTTTTTCTCATCTACCAGTGCGACGATGGATTCCTGGATTGCCTGCTGTTCTTCCGGAGTAATAACAGGGACGGAAGGGACCTGTATATCAATTTGAACAGGCTTCTTTTTGTTTTTCTGCTCGTCTCGAACATGATTTTTAGCAACGATAGCCCCCAAAAGCACGAATAAGGAAATTGAGACCGTGACGAGGACGGCGTAAATAGAAATTATTTTTCTGACATGTCCATAGGGGGTGTTCGCATTATGGTTCTTTTGTGAAATATCCTCCCATTGATGGGTATATGCATTTTCAGGTGAAGCATTTGTAAAATCATCAGAAAAATCATTGGAAAAATTGCCGGAAAAATTGTCGGGAAAATCATCGGAAAAAATGTCGGAAGGATGATCATAGCTGTCATCGGAAGGTTTGTCATTGGTCTCATCTTTTTTTTCAATAGGAGAATAAACAGTTCGAAGACATTTATCACACCATGAATATTCACTTAATTCAGAATTACAAAATGGACATATTTTCATAATAAGAAACTCCTTTAAAGAATATGGCATATCATAGCATAGAATAGTAAGAAATACAAATAATAGGCATTTAAAAATAACGATATGGAAAGGAGATAATGGGCATAAATGAAAAGAATTTACTTTTAAAATCTGTAAAATGTGGTATGATTAAAGAAGGTTATATAATAATAAAAGACGAATATATTGTAGGAGGATTTATATAATGAATAAGTATGAAGGAACTAAAACAGAGCAGAACTTAAAAGCAGCATTTGCAGGAGAATCTCAGGCAAGAAATAAGTACACTTACTTTGCATCCGTTGCAAAGAAGGAGGGATTTGAGCAGATGGCTGATATTTTCCTTAAAACAGCTGATAACGAGAAGGAACATGCTAAGCTGTGGTTCAAGGAATTGAATGGTATTGGAAATACTGTACAGAATCTTAGCGCAGCAGCTGATGGTGAGAACTATGAGTGGACTGATATGTATGAAGAATTTGCGAAGACAGCTGAAGAAGAAGGCTTTGCAGCTTTGGCAGCAAAGTTTAGATTGGTTGGTCAGATTGAAAAGCGTCATGAGGAAAGATATCGTGCACTTTTAAAGAATATTGAGATGGTAGAAGTATTTGCTAAGAGTGAGGTTAAGGTATGGGAATGCCGTAACTGTGGTCATGTTGTTGTAGGAACCAAGGCTCCAGAGGTTTGTCCTGCGTGTGCTCATCCTCAGTCATACTTTGAAGTAAGTGCAGACAACTATTAATTAGAATAACTTTTCTATCAGGAATTTTGGGTGTATAATAGTAGAAAGTTATACTTTAAAACATAATTCTCATGGAGGACTCATATGAAGAATATTCTCTTTGCAGCGTCAGAAGGTGTTCCATTTATTAAGACAGGTGGTCTTGCAGATGTAGTGGGATCACTGCCCAAGTGTATTGATAAGCAGTATTTTGATGTAAGAGTTATTTTACCAAAGTATATGTGCATGAAGCAGGAGTGGAAGGATAAGCTTGAGTATGTATCTCATTTTTACATGGATTTTAACTGGCAGGATTGTTATGTTGGAATCTTAAAATGTGAGGTAGATGGAATTCAGTATTATTTCATTGATAATGAGACATATTTTGGTGGTTTCAAGCCCTATGGTGATAACGCCTTATATGAGATTGAAAAGTATGCATTCTTTAGTAAAGCCGTTCTTTCGGTTCTTCCTGTGATTGGATTCAGACCGGACTTGATTCATTGTCATGACTGGCAGACAGGATTAATTCCTGTATATCTCAAGGAAAGATTCCAGGGCAGTGATTTCTTTAGAAATATTAAGTCAGTTATTACCATTCATAATCTGAAGTTCCAGGGTAAATGGGATCCAAAGACAGTTCAGAGCATTACAGGTCTGCCACAGCATTATTTTACTTCCGATAAGTTGGAGGCGTATAAGGATGCAAACCTGTTAAAGGGTGGTATTGTATTTGCCGATGCTGTTACAACAGTAAGTGATACCTATGCAGAGGAGATTAAGACCGAGTTTTACGGTGAAGGATTAGATGGACTTCTCCGTGCAAGAAGCGGTGATCTTCGTGGTATTGTAAACGGTATTGATTACACCGATTTTAATCCTGAGACAGATAAATACATTGTGAAAAAGTACAATGCTATCAATTTCCGTAAGGAAAAGGCAAAGAATAAGAAAGCATTACAGGAGCAGCTTGGTCTTCGTGTTGATGACAAGAAGATGATGATTGGTGTTGTATCCCGTTTGACTGACCAGAAGGGATTCGATTTAATTGCTTATGTAATGGATGAACTTTGCAAGGATGATATTCAGCTTGTTGTACTTGGTACAGGTGAAGAACAATATGAGAATATGTTCCGTCACTTTGACTGGAAATATAGTGATAAGGTTTCTGCGAATATTTTCTATTCAGAGGAATTGTCACACAAGATTTATGCAGCATGTGATGCATTTTTAATGCCTTCACTCTTTGAGCCATGCGGACTAAGTCAGCTCATGTCTCTTCGTTATGGAACAGTACCTATTGTTAGAGAGACCGGTGGTCTAAAGGATACTGTTGAACCATATAATGAGTATGAAAACAAGGGAACAGGATTTAGTTTTGCCAACTACAATGCTCATGAAATGCTTGCAACAGTAAGATATGCAGAGCAGATCTACTATGACAGAAAACGTGAATGGAATAAGATTGTAGATCGTGCTATGGCAGCAGATTTCTCTTGGGAAGTATCTGCAAAGAAATATCAGGAAATGTATGATTGGCTGATTGGTTAGTTTAGTATGAATAAAAGTAACAAAAAAGATAGTTTTATAATGCAGGCAGGTATATTAGCTGCCGCAGGAATGATTAGCAGAATGATAGGGCTCCTTTACAGGAGCCCTTTGCAGGGAATTATAGGTGATTTAGGTATGGGATATTACGGTTCTGCGTATTATTACTATACCATCATCTTATTGATATCTTCCTATAGTATTCCTTCTGCAATCTCAAAAGTAATAGCACAGAAGCTGGCAGTGGAGGAGTATCGAAATGCACACCGTATTTTTAAATGTGCATTATGGTACGTATTAGTGGTTGGAGCCCTTGCCAGTATTTTTTTGTTTTTCTGCGCAGGATGGTTTGTGGCAGATGAGGCAATCCCTGTTTTAAGATGTTTTGCCCCCACCATTTTTATTTATGGAATGCTTGGGGTTCTGAGAGGTTATTTTCAGGCCCATAAATCTATGGTGGAAACAAGTGTTTCACAGATTCTGGAACAGATTGCCAATGCAGTGGTTTCTGTAGGAGCCGCATATTATCTGATTATGCTTACGATGCATAGCATGGCAGTTCCAGTGGAGGAAGCTGAAGAGGTTAAAAGAGCTACTTCAGGTGCAATGGGAAGTGCACTTGGAACCGGAAGCGGTGTAGTGGTTGCTTTGATTTTTATGTATTTTATGTACAGAAAGAGTAAGAAGAATATCTTTGAAAGAATCAAGCATGATACACACAAGGATACAGATTCTTATAAGCATATTTTGGGAATGATTACCGGTGTGGTAACTCCATTTATTCTGAGTACGGCAATCTATAACATGAGTGGTGTATTAAACGATCAGGTTTATAATAAATGGATTCCTGCTATGCAGGGGATTACAGATACAGTGTCAAGATATGCATCCTGGGGAATATATTCAGGAACGGTTCTTACGATTTCCAATATTCCTATAGCTTTTGCGTCAGCGATGGCAGCAGCAATGATTCCTGCCGTATCGCATCAGATGGCAATTGCAGATTATGAAGGAGCCAAAAAGAAGATTCATCTGGCAACCAAAACCACTATGATTCTTTCTATTCCTTCTGCAGTAGGTATTTTTATTCTGGCAAGACCGTTGATTACATTAATGTTCCCGGGTACAACAGATGCATCCTCACTTGTCGGAGCTAAGCTTTTAATGGCAATGGCGCCTTCCGTAATCTTTTATGCTTTATCTACCCTGAACAGTTCTATTTTGCAGGGAATCGGTAAGGTAAATACACCGATTTATAATGCAGCAATCGCGATTACAGTGCAGACTGTTCTGGCTGTTTTGCTGGCAGGATTTACCCCACTTGGACTGTATGGAATAGCAATTGCAGCAACAGCTTATTCTCTGATGATGTGCATCTTGAATCATAGAGCAGTATCCAAAGCAATTGGTTATCGTCAGGAGGTTAAAACTACCTTTGTAGCTCCCTTTGTTGCTGCGGCAGTGATGGGCTTTGTATGTTTTGGTGTATACCTTTTAGTACGCGGACTCACCCGGTCGCCAAGAATTGCAGTTTTACCGGCAGTATTTGTAGCTGCTATTGTTTATTTTGTAGTACTTATTATGGTAAAGGGTGTTACAGAAGAAGAGTTAAAGGCATTTCCCAAGGGATATTTACTTGTGAAAGTTGCTAAGAAATGTAAGTTGATATAATTAAAACAGAAATAAAGAAGCCCCGAAAAGTATTTCACCTTTCGGGGCTTTTTGAGTAATCAGTTAATCAGTTATAAGCTGCAGCATAGAAATGTCAGTGTCAATCATCATAGAGAAGTTGGTGTAGTAGACTACGAACCCGGGTTTACTACCGGCAGGCTTTTTCACATGTTTTTTCTGGATGTAGTCGATTTCAACCTTGTCCATTTCACGCCCCTTGGAATAATGGGCTGCAAGACGGGCAGCTTCTTCAAAGCATCTGTCAGGAAGCTCATCAGAACCATTGCCCTTGACAACAACATGGGAACCGGGCATTCCTTTCGCATGAAACCACCAGTCATTTCCGGTTGCAAACTTGAAGGTCAATTCATCATTCTGGAAATTGTTTTTACCAACATAAATGTGGTAGCCATCACTGCTAAGATAATGGAAAGGTTTACTGGTTACCTTTTCCTTCTTGCCACCGCTTCGCTTGTGGATATATCCATTTTCAATCAATTCCTCCTTGATCTGAATCAAATCCTCTGGAAGAAGAGCCAGGTCAAGAGAGGTACTGATGGATTCCAAGTGATCAATCTCATCCTTAACTTCCTTGGTCAAAACGGATAAAGCTTCATAGGTTCTTTTCAATTTGTTATACTTTTCAAAATATCGTTTGGCATTTTCGGACGTGGTAAAATCCGAATCCAGAGGAATGGTTATGGTCTCGTTGGTGTAGTAGTTTAGGGCTTCAAAGGACTTACTTCCGGCCGGAACCTGATATCCATAGGTATTAATCAATTCGCCGTAAATACGATAGGTTTCACGTTTTTCTGTATCTGCCATCTGCTTTAACTGGAGGTCATATTTTTTTATATTTCTCTCCAGAGCATTCTGCACAATTCTTCTTAGATCTCCGGAACGCTGACGAATGTGTGTCTGAAGATTCTTTTCAGCATAGAATTGCTCCAAAAGAGCGGAGACAGAATCGAAGGCTTTCAAGGTGTCAGATTCAGAAGAATATAAGCTTAAGGTAATGGGGGCATATTCCTTGGGGGAATTGCCTGTGTAAGCAATACAGGGAGTGAAGGCACCGGTTTGCAATACATGAATCAGAGAAGCAGTGTGTTCCCATAGCGCATCCTGTTCCTTGGCAGCAAGTGCACTGTAGGGAAGATCTGCATCAATTCCGCTACGATAACAAAGCTCCTGAGAAAGAATGGGAGAGATGCCGGTATAAGAGGTATAGATGGCTTTATATACCGCCATTGCCTTTGCATGAAGGAGCGCTTGGAAGCTTTCCTTACTGGCTTTAAGTAAATCTGCTTTTTCCTGAGTGTTAGGTACAAAGTAGGGCTTTCCGGGCAATACTTCACGAACACTGCTGACGAAACCTGATACATGCTTGATACTGTCCAGTATCATATTATTGTCGTCGCAGAATATAATATTACTATGCTTCCCCATAAGCTCCATAATGAGATACTTTTTACATAAGTCCCCCATTTCGTTTAGATGTTCAATTTCAAAACGAACAATACGCTCCAGGCCGGGCTGAGTAATATCTACAATACGACCATTCTGTAAATGCTTTCGAAGAAGCATACAGAAGCCCGGTGCAGTCATAGGACTTTGCTTGTTATTTTCTGTGAAGTAAATCAGCGGAAGTGAAGCATCAGCGGAAAGAAGGATTCTTTTCTGACCGTTTGTGGTACGGACTGTCAGCAATAGTTCGCTGCTTTCCGGTTGTGCAATCTTATATACACGTCCATTCAGACAATATTCTTTTAATTCTTTTACAATACTAGCGATAGTAACGCCGTCAAATGCCATGAGAGTACTCCTTATATATAAATCTTCATGTTTGAATCTATCTGATTCCCAAGCTTTTGTCAACTTGTCCCTTGACGAAAATTTCAACAAACACTATAATAAAATGAAGTATGCAAATATAGGCTTATTAGAATGATAAGTTGAACAAATATATTTCCCGTGGGAGTCGATATGATAAAAAGCATGACAGGATTCGGCAGATGTGAAGTTGCCGAGAACAATAGAAAATTTACAGTAGAAATGAAGTCTGTAAACCACAGATATTTGGATGTTAATATTAAGATGCCCAAGAAATTAAATTTCTTTGAATCTGCGATTCGTGCAGAGCTTAAGAAGTACATTTCCAGAGGTAAGGTGGATCTGTTCATTTCTTATGAGGATTATACAGAGAATAATACAGGCATTCGTTATAACAAGGATATTGCTGCACAGTACATGGAATATCTTCGTCAGATGCAGGAGGATTTTGGTCTTGATAATGATATTCGGGTATCCACCTTGTCTCGTTATCCGGAGGTTTTCTCCATGGATGAAGTGAGCATTGATGAAGAGGAGCTTTGGAAGGAATTGCAGAAGGCTATCCAGGGTGCTTCCGAAGAGTTTGTAAATACCAGGATTGTCGAAGGTGAGAACCTAAAGAATGATTTAATTGAGAAATTAGATGGTATGCTTACACAGGTTGCTTTTATAGAGGAGCGTTCACCTCAGATTATTGCAGAGTACAAGGCGAAGCTTACTGAGCGTGTAAAGGACATGCTTGGTGACACAGCAATCGATGAGAGCAGAATCCTTACAGAGGTTACAATTTTTGCTGATAAGGTATGTGTAGATGAAGAGCTTGTCAGATTAAGAAGTCACATTCAGACTACCAAGGATACTTTGATTGAAGGTGGCTGTATCGGACGTAAGCTTGACTTTATTGCACAGGAGATGAACCGAGAAGCGAACACTACTTTATCTAAGTCAAATGATTTAGCAATCTCTAACTGTGCTATTGATTTAAAGACTGAGATTGAGAAGGTTAGAGAGCAGATTCAAAATATTGAATAAGGCTTATTGAACCGGAGAAAAGACATGAGTAAATTAATCCATGTGGGATTTGGTAATATCGTAAATACAGACAAGATTGTGGCAATTGTGAGTCCTGATGCTGCACCGGTAAAACGAATGGTGCAAAAGGCAAAGGAAGACGGTAATTCCATCGATGCCACAGCAGGTCGTAAAACCAAGTCCGTCCTAGTGATGGAAAATAATCAGATAGTGTTATCTGCTTTGCTTCCGGAGACCATAGCCGGAAGAGCACAGGGAGTAGATAAAGGAGTAGAAGATGAGTAAAGGTGTTTTGATTGTACTTTCCGGATTCTCAGGTGCCGGAAAAGGTACCCTGATGAAGAAGCTTGTTGCAGAGCATGAGAATTATGCTTTGTCCGTATCCATGACCACTCGTTCTCCCAGAGAGGGTGAGAGAAACGGTTATGAATACTACTTTGTATCCGAGGACGAATTTAAGAATCGTATCGAGCAGGGCAAGATGATTGAGTATGCCTGCTATTGTGGAAACTACTACGGAACCCCCAAGGATTTCGTACAGGAAAAGCTTGCAGCCGGCAAGGATGTTATTTTGGAAATTGAAATTCAGGGAGCAATGCAGGTGAAAGAGATGTTCCCGGATTGCTTATTGATGTTTGTTACCCCTCCAAGTGGTGAAGAATTAAAGAGACGTTTGGAAGGCAGAGGAACAGAAACACAGGAAGTTATCAACAAGAGACTTTCCAGAGCAGTAGAGGAATCAGAAGGTGTAGAAGCCTATGATTATATAGTAATTAATGATGACCTGGATAGCTGTGTACAGCGTATTGACAGCATTGTTGCCAATGCAAGGTTTAGAGCCAAGGAGCAATTGCCCCTCATCGAATCTATTCAGGAAGAATTAAAGAAAATAGTTAAATAAGAGGTAATTTTGAAAGGAGAATAAATTTATGTTACATCCATCTTATTCAGATTTAATGAATGTTATTAACAGTGAGGTTGCTGACGGAGAAGCACCTATCGTAAACAGCAGATATTCAGTAGTTATGGCTGCATCAAAGAGAGCACGTCAGATTGTTGATGGTGAGGATGTTCTTGTTGAAGGAATGGATGATGAAAAGCCATTATCTATTGCTGTTGAAGAACTTAAT
>JAZLGY010000030.1:0-15059 GCA_045616525.1 Acetatifactor sp.
ATCATATCCGGATCCGGTAGATCATTACATCAAAGAGAAGCTCAGAATCAGAGGATATGGCAGATATATGGATGATTCCTATGTGATGCACTGGGATAAGGAGTACCTGAAGGAGATCCTGGGCCAAGTAAGGGAACAATATGCAAGGTTAGGAATAAAACTCAATGAAAAGAAAACCAGGATAGTGAAGATCACAAGATTCACCTTCCTGAAAACACAGTTTATTCTCACAGAAACCGGAAAGATCATCAAGAAGATCTGCCGGCAATCTGTAACCAGGGAGAGAAGGAAGCTGAAGAAGTTTGCAAAATTGGTGAATGATGGTGCCATGAGCTATGAGCAAGTGTGCACTGCATACCAATCATGGAGAGGATATGCCGGGCAGAAGGATGCATATAGAACCATCAGGAATATGGATGCATTATACAACCGGTTATTCATTAGAAACTGGGTATATACCCCACAACCTTAGAAGGAGGAAAGACAAATGCAGGAAAAGAAAGCAGAAGAAATTACCAGGGAAGAGATTGAGGCCGAGATCAGAGGATTGGAGCAGCTTATGGCTCAGAATGACTATATCGGCATCAAGATTGCCATGGGAAGAGCAACCAGGGAAGAATATGCAGAAGAGATTGCCAAATCAGAGGAGATGGCAGAAAGAGTGAGCTACCTCAGGGAGCTCTTGAAGAGTATGGATGAAGAAGCGGAATAATTTCATATGCTCACATGAAGCAATACAATATTGCAAGAGATCTTTAGAGAAGTGCAGCCAAACATGCAAACACTATGGGGAATGTGGAGAGTGCAAAAACTACTACATACCACATAGCCAGTATCCATGTAGTGGCTGCATTTTCCTTTCTGTGGAGGGGCCAACAAATCACCAGGAAGGAGAAAAAAGATGAGCATAGGAGAAATTATTGCATGGATTGTTGGTGTAGCCGGAGTGTTAGGAACATTCATAGAGGTGAGCAAAATCAAATTCAATCCATGGAGCAGTCTATTCAAGTGGATAGGCAAGAAAATGAATGCAGAAGTTATGGATGAGATCAAGAAGCTGAAGGAAACAGATGAGAAGCTCCTGGAAGAACAGCATGAGATCAAGAAAGAGCAGCAGGAGATCAAGAGAAAGCAATCAATAGATGCAGCGGATGTGATCAAAGCTGAAGTATTTGGATTCTATAACGAATGTAAGAGAGGGCTGAAGCACTCAGAGGCAGAATTCAACCATATAGCACAGCAGAATAAGAAATACCTGGCCATTGTAGAAGAAACCAATGAACCAAATGGAGTGTATGAGATGGAATATGAGTACATCATGCAGATCTTCAAGAAAGCAATGGCCGAGAATGATTTTCTGTAAGGAGGGAGTATGGGTAGAAGAACACTGACACCTGAGGAGAAGAAGCACCTCAGAAAACTGTACAAGATCAAGCAAAAAGGAACCAGGAAGAAGGAGATCAGAGAGGCAAAAGAGAAATACTGGCCAAAAAGAAAGATAACCGGATCCAAAGCAGGCCTATATTACATCTATATCATGGCCACAGTGATTCAGATCTTCTCTATGGTGGCCATGTGGCACCTTCAGGATCTCTCTGCACTGGGTGGCCTGATTGCAGCAACAGTTGGAGAAGTATTTGCATATGCTTCATATTCGGCCAAATCAGCCAAGGAAAACACAAAGGGTGGAATTGTATATGAAACAGCCTTAAAAGGGCAGGATGAGGCAGATACAGAGGCCACAGAGGGCAATGATGAAGCAATGGGATAAGGAGGAAGCAGAATGTATGAAACAGTAGTATTTTATGCAGCCATAATGGCAGCAGCGGTGGTTGTGCTTATTGCACTCACCAACATATTCAGCCAGGTACTAAAGAAGATTGTGAACAGAGAGGAATTCCCTGCACAAGCAATAGTGTTTGTGATAGCTGAGATCCTCACAATTCTCACCATGGTGATTGTATGTGCAGTATTCCATGTGCATATCCTTTGGTATTTTTGGATCCTGGCCATTGTAGTGGGTGTACTGGTAACATATGGAGCCATATTTGGCTATGACAACCTATATAAGCAGATAGGAACCGCAGTGAGAAACCTTATAGCAGTAATATTCAAAAGAGAGGAGTGATCTGATGCATTCAAGAAGTGCAATAGTGAAACAGATGCAGGCCTGGGTAGGAGCAAACCAGGGAGATTCAACGCATAAGAAAATTATTGACACCTACAACAACCATAAGCCACTGGCAAGAGGTTACAAAGTGACCTATACAGATGCCTGGTGTGCCACAACAGTATCAGCAGCCTTCATTGCATGCGGATACACAGATATTTTCCCAACAGAGTGTGGCTGTGAGGCCATGATCAAGCTCTGCATCAATATGGGAATATGGGTAGAGAATGATACCTATAAGCCTTCAGCAGCAGATGTGATCTTTTATGATTGGGATGATAATGGCAAGGGAGATTGTACTGGCCATTCTGATCATGTTGGTGTGGTTGAGGAAGTAAAAGGCAACCTGATCACAGTAATTGAAGGAAACAAGAGCAAGAAGGTAGGCAGAAGAACCTTAGAGGTGAATAGCAGATACATCAGAGGATATGCAGTGCCTAAGTTTGACAAGGAACAGAAGGCACCTGAAACAGATGCGGCCACAATCATTTGGAATTACCTGATGGGTAATTTGAAGAATGCATATGGTGTGGCCGGATTGATGGGCAACTTAAAGGCAGAGAGCAATCTGAGAGCCAATAACCTTCAGGATACATATGAGAAGAAATTTGGCCTCACTGATATACAGTACACAGCCCAGGTGGATGATGGTATCTATAAGAACTTTGTGAAGGATTCTGCTGGCTATGGATTGGCTCAGTGGACTTTCTACACAAGAAAGCAGGGCCTCTTAGATTATGCAAAGAGCAAGAAGGCCTCTATTGCAGATCTTCAGATGCAGCTTGAATTTTTGTGGCAGGAGCTTCAGGGATCCTATAAAGGTGTATTGAACACTCTGAAGAATGCAAAGAGTGTGAAAGAAGCATCTGATTGTGTACTCACACAATTTGAAAGACCGGCAAACCAGGGTGATTCCGTCAAGAAGGCAAGAGAGCAGTATGGATTGGAGTTTTATACCAAGTATGCAGGAAAAGCTCCTGAGAGCCCTCAGAAGGAGCCTGAGAAGGTTCCTGGTACAATTAAGAAGGTGCAGGCTAAGTATGCAGCACAGAAGTACAACAAGAGCCTTGCAGGCACATACAAAACAACTGCAAATCTCAATATGAGAACCGGAGCAGGAACGGATAAGGCAATCCTGGTGGAGATGCCTAAGGGATCCACAGTGAAAAACTATGGATATTATTCAGATGCAGCAGGAGTGAAGTGGTTGTATGTGGTATTCACAAAGGGTGATACACAGTACACCGGATTCTGCTCTTCAAAATATCTCAGCAAATAAGGAGGAAGAAAACAATGGCAGAGGTAAAAGAAACAAAAAAGATCAAAGTGATGGCAGCAGCATTCCCTTCAAGCGGTGGAGCTAATGCAAAGGCTATGAAGGAAAAGGTTGAGGCAGCAGGCTTCAAGGATTTCAAGATCCAGGATGCAGCAGAGGGTTATATTGCTGTGATCAAGGAAGTTGATGGCCAGGATGCAGCAGATAAGCTCATCACAGAGGCAGCAGGCAAGGGAATCACACTTGTGGTAACAGAATAAGCCTGGAAAAAGGCAACAAAAAAGGAGAGGGGCTTTGGCCCTTCTCCAATATTTTCTCTTTTTCATTCTGAGGGGTGACAGAATCATTGTAGGCGAGGTTCGTGGTGGTGAGGCTTATGACATGATGCAGTGTATGAATACCGGGCATGATGGCTCCATGTCAACCGGACATGCCAACTCAGCCAGGGACATGCTTAGCAGATTGGAAAATATGTGTCTGATGGGCATGGAGCTGCCAATCGATGTACTTAGGCGTCAGATTGCTTCGGGCATTGATTTGATTGTGCATCTGGGAAGACTGAGAGACCGAACTAGAAAAGTGCTCGAGATACAGGAGGTTGTAGGAATGGAGAATGGAGAAATTCATTTGAAGCCGTTGTTCCTTTTTAAGGAAGAGGGGGAAGAGGAAGGAAGAGTTTACGGAAAGCTTAGATGCGAGGGGGATTTAGTCCATGACTTTAAACTTAAAGCTGCCGGATTTTAAAAAGAATCGGGTAGGAGTCATCAAGGATTTACTGTTAGGTGTTTTGGTCGCAATCCTTTTTTCTTATTTTTTCTACAATAGTCTGTGGGCATTTCCGCTAATGTTACTTCCCGGATTTTTCTTTTTTATCTTCCTTGCAAGAGAGCGGGAGAAAAGAGAAGAAAGAGAATTTTTGCTACAGTTTAAGGAGTGTATTCAGACGGTGGCAACTTCTATGAGAGCAGGATATGCGGTAGAAAATGCATTTGCTGACAGCATGAAAGACATGACCTTAATGTTTGGGCAAAGTAGTCCCATTGTCAGGGAAATCTCCTTTTTAAGACAGGGAATCAGAAACAGCAGATCTGTGGAAGAAATGCTTTTCATAATGGCCCAGAGGAGCAATTTGAAGGAGCTTTTGGAGTTCGCAGAGGTATTTGGAATTGCCAAAAGAAGCGGCGGAAATCTGGGGGAGATCATTGCCACAACTGCAGAAATGATAGGAAGGAAAATTGAATTGGAAGAAGAAATACAGGTGTATCTGGCCTCAAAAAAGATGCAGCAAAGTGTGATGAACATTATGCCAATGATTATTTTAATCTACATGAAGTTTTCTAATCCCGGATATTTAGCGCCGCTATATCACAATCTGACAGGCGTATTTTTGATGACAGTTTGTCTTTTCATTTATGTGACTGCTTTTGTTTTGTCACAAGTGATTTTGAATAAAGCATAGGAGGAGAAAAATGATGGTTGGGTTGCCTGTGCTGTTATTGATGGGTATTCTTTTTGTTCTCTCAAGAAATGAGAAGGGAAGCTTGTTTGAGAGAGCAGCCGTCTATCTTCATAAAAGAAAAATAATAGAAGGTGTACTTAAGAAAAACAGCGCTTTGATAGGAGCGGAACTAAAGAAACTCCATCCCGGAGAAGCGGTGGACTATCATAGGACAAAATATGAAATCGAAAAAATCAAATTGCTCCTACTGATTCTTTTTTTAGGCAGCTTGTTTTGCTGCGTGTACTCGGCAAAGCTTTATAGTGAGCGGACATTACAAGCCGATGGAGTAATAGAAAAAGGAAAACCGGGTGCTCTGGACAGAGAACTACAGCTTATTTATCGTCAAAAAGAGGGACGGGATTCCATACAGCTTTCCATACCGGCTAGGGTTTATGGATTTGATGAATTGGAGCAGCTCTTGCCTGAATTTTGGTCAAAGCTGGAAGAGGAGCTTTTGTCGGATAATACGTCTTTTTCAATGGTGATGTACCCCCTTTCTTTGCCGGGTGAGATCAAGGATTATCCCTTTGATATTGAATATGTGATTGAAAATCCACTTGTTTTGGGCCCGGAGGGAGAGCTGTATGAAGAGGGGGAAACTACCCTTTATGTGACGGCCAATTATGAAGCCTTCAGTTTTGAAGAAACATTAAAAATAGTTGTCTTACCGGAAGCCTTTTCCGAGGAAGAGAGGTTTCGAAAAATGGTACTGGATGCCTGCAGGGAAGCTATAAATCAAACAAAGACCCAGGAAAAGCTGCTGCTGCCGTTAACTGTTGATGGGAAGGACATTATCTGGAAAGAGGATGTAAAGGATGATAGTCCACTTCTTATGGGGGCAGTAATTCTACTTACGGTGGTCATTTATTTTTTGTACGACCAGGATCTTGCCAAAAAGAGAATGGAACGGCAGGAAAAAATGAGAGAGGAATATCCTACAGTGGTTCAAAAATTTACACTGTATTATGGTGCCGGAATGACGGTGAGAGCTTCGGTATGTAAACTTGCCTATGACAGCGCAGAGAAAAAGGGTGGAAATACCAATCCCATTTATGAGGAGCTTCTTTATGGAGTTTACAGATTGCAGGCGGGTAAAAGTGAAGCAAGTGTTTATGAAGAATTAGGAAATCGGATTGGATTAAAGGAATATACAAGATTCTTTACATTGTTGATTCAAAATCTGCGAAAAGGAAACAGTGCTTTCCTGGAGAGATTACATCAGGAATGCCAAGAAGCGGTGAATGAAAGTAAGAATCAAAAAAAGAAGAAGGGTGAGGAGGCAGAAAATAAACTGCTTCTGCCCATGGTTATGATGTTTGCTGTCATCATGATTATGATCATGTATCCGGCACTATCTTCCATGGGACTATAAAACAAAAAGAATGGAAGGAAAATATTATGCGTAGAAAGAGAAATTTTTGGAAAAATAATCAAGGTATGGGAACTGTAGAAATCATATTAATCATCATTGTGCTGATTGGATTGGTAGTGATATTTAAAAATCAGATTACCTCTCTTGTACAGACACTTATGAGTAAGATCAGTACACAGGCCGGCAAAATCTAAGATGAAAAGCGAAAAAGAACCGAAAGGATATTTGACGGTTTTTCTGTCTCTGATCATGCTGGTGCTGCTGCCTCTGTCCATGGCACTGATTGAAAGTGTAAGACAGAAGGCAGCAAAGCTGGAGGCAGCGATTTCTGCAGATGTAGCAATGAACAGCATTATGGCCGAGTATCAGAGGGATTTGCTTACCCAATATCATTTGTTTTTTGTGGATGTGTCTTATGGGAAGGGACAACCTTCCTATGACAAAATCAGTTCTCATCTGGAGGGCTTTGCAAAAGGAAATCTGGCCAATGATTCGGAAGGACTTCTGGGGTTTTCGTATGTGGATTTCCTGGGTATGTCCTTAGAGAATGTGCATGTGGATTGGGTGAACCTTGCCACGGATTATGACGGAAGAGTATTTCAAAGAGAAGCGATTGAGGCTATAAAAAGTGATTATGGCCTGGAGGCAGCAGAAAAAATAGTCAGCTACTTTGAAAAAGCGAACGAAACATCCCTATATGAAAAGGATATAGAGGCTCAAATCGATGAAAACAGAAGACAGCTGGAAGAGGCAAGAAATAAGAAAGATGAATCCAAAGAAGAGGAAGATAAAGAAGAGAAGGAAGCTTCTAAGGAAGAACCCAAAATAAAGGATAGAGAAGAGTGGAAAAATATAGACATGTCGGACCCGGTAAAGGAGGTTTGGACCCAGAGAAGCAAGGGAATACTGCCTCTGGTTTTAGGGGACACAAGTAGTGTTTCACAGACAACAGTAGATTTGGAACAGCTGGTATCCTACAGAGAAAAACATGGAAATATCAATCATGGAAACGGACCGGAACCGAAGGGACTAAATATATTAGATAAAGCTTTACTTTATTTGTACTTTATGAAGTATAGCGGAAACTATGTATCCCCCAGAGAGGATTCTATTTTGACCTATGAAACAGAATATCTTCTGGCAGGTAAGGAAAGTGATATGGATAACTTAAAATCCGCTGTCAATATGATCATGGGATTTCGGGAAGCGGCCAATTGCTACACCCTTTCCAAGGACAGAATCAAAATGAAGGAAATAGAGCTTCTGGGTCTTGGTTGTTCGCTGTTTATCCTGGCGCCGCAGACAGCGCCCTTGTTTCAAAGTGCAATTTTCCTTGGCTGGAGTTTTATGGAGAGCGCCTATGATGTAAAACAGCTTCTTTCGGGAGAAAAGGTTCCCTTAATCAAAAAGGGAAGGGAATGGCATTATTCACTTCTTGGCATGATAGGTGGTTTGCTGGAAGGTAATCAAAAGCATACCGGGGGATTGGAATATACAGATTATCTGATTCTTCTTTTGATGGTGGGAGATGATAAGAAACAGACCTTTCGCTTTATGGATTTAATAGAACTGAATCTGAGAAAGAATTGTGGAAAGAATGATTTTAGAATGGATGGATGTGCCCATGGAATAGGGGCAACACTCCGCTATAAAAGCAGCTTCGGGTATGAGTTTTATACATCGCAAAAAAGAGATTATGAGGATTATTAAATGTGATAGGAAGTGAACGAAAATGTCTTTTCTATGGACGAGGACACAAAAAAATAATAAAAAAAACCACTCAAAAAAATATGCGTCTTCTCCCAATGACAACATACTACGCAAAATAAAGCGGTCTTTATTCATAGAGAAGACATTTTCGTTTGCTTCCTGCCACAGAGGAAGCATGACGGTTGAGGCATCCATAGTGCTTCCAGTTTTTTTGTTTTTCTTTTTGTATCTGGTTGGAATTATGCAGCTGATACAGTACCGGGAGCTTATACACTTTTCTTTGTGGAATGCAGGCAATAAGCTGGCAGTGTATGAAGTGGCGGAAGACTTGTCAGGACTTAAGATTCCGGATACTGCGGTTGCCTATACCTTGGTGAGAGGGGAAGTGGTATCTCTGCTTGGCAAGAAAAATCTGGAAGAGGCTCCCCTAAAGTACGGGATTAATTCCATTAACTTTTTGGAAACTGAGGTGCTGGAGGAGGAGGGGATTATTTCACTGGTTGCAACCTATGAAGTGAATCCTACTTTTTCCCTGTTTCCCTTTCCTTATACCAGAATGAAAACAGTATATTATGGAAAAGCATGGAATGGATATGCAGTACAGGAAAACAATTCTGCTCCAAAGAGAAGTGTATATGTAACAGAATACGGAGCGGTGTGGCACACAAGTCTTACGTGCAGCTACTTACATATTTCTGTGAAGGAGGTTTCGCCGGGTGAGGTTTCAAAGCTTAGAAACCGGGATGAAAAAAAGTACAGAGCTTGTAGCTATTGCTATGAAGCCTCTTCGGACAAACTGTATATTACACCGGATGGGGACTGCTATCATTCTGATGTGAATTGCAGAGGATTAATAAGAAATATTAAGGAGATACCATTAGAAGATGCAGGAGAATATCGCCCTTGTTCAAAATGTGGCAGTCAATAAAGGAATGGAAATGAACTATATTATAGCGGGAAGCTTGCTTATGATATATAGCTATTATGATTTGAAGGAAAGAAGAATACCCATAAAGGGATTGATGGTAGGCCTCACCCTGTCGGTTGGATATTTGTTTGTAAATATGGGCTTAGGTGAAGTTGGGTATGGGCTTATATGGAATACGCTTCCGGCAATTTTCATAACCCTTCTGGCCTTTTTGACGAGAGATCAGATTGGATATGGTGACGGGGCTGTTCTTTTGGTTGTGGGAATTTGTATAGGAGTGATGGATACGATAGCAATTTTATTTATCGCCTTTTTTCTGTGTTCTCTTTGGGGAGTGGTGCGTATTGCACTGAAAAAGGGAACCATAAAGAGTAAATATGCTTTTGTTCCATTTCTTACATTAGGTTTTTGGATGATATGGGTGATGAAAATATGGAAGTAAAAAAACAGAAAAATTTGGAAGGATATTTTACCTTGGAAGCGACTCTTTTATTTCCTACCGTACTGGGGGCAGTGTTTCTTTCACTGTTTCTTTTGTTTTTCTATCACGACAAATGCATGATGGATTTGGATGAAGCATATGTGGTGGTAATTGGTGCATCCTGGCCGGGAGAAAGAAGTGACGTAAAAGCACAGATGGAAACATTGGTAAGAAAGAACGTTGGTGTTCGAAGTCTATGGATGGAATACAAGCAGATTGATTTAGTGGTAAAAGAGGATACGATTAAAATCGGCATACAGGCTTTGTTTGATTTTTGGTTACACAAGATGGATGTGGAGAGAAGCTTCCAGGTGCAAAGGTATAAACCCGTATTTTGGATCAGAAGTATGTATGGGGTAGCAGGCTACTTAAACAGAGGAGGAAATTGAGTTGGAAAGAATAGAGTACGTAAGAAGCTTAAATCATAACTATTTACGAATTCGTCTTGAGGAAAAACCCCAGGAGAATAAGTACCAATACTGTATTATACAAAGGGGCGGAATTAGGCATCTGCTTGCCTGTGATTTAAGGTATGTCAATGAAGACGCCTTTTTATATTATGACATCACGTCTATGCAGAATCTGAAACAGATATTTGCAAATCATAAAATAGATCGAAAATGGTTTGGTGATTTTTTGCATGGGGTAGAAAAAGTACAAAGAGAATTATATCGTTTTTTGCTGGAGAGTGAGAATCTGATATGGAATCCGGAATTTATATATCAGGATTTTGAAAAGAATGATTTCTGTTTCCAGTTTATACCTTATGAAAATCACCGGAATTCATTCTCAGAACTGTTGGATTTCTTTTTGGAAAAGCTGGAATACGGCGATGAGGCCTTTGTGGAATTTTTTTATCGAATGTATGACCAGTATCATCAATTGGGAGAAGACTACCTGCTAGAGAAAATATATGAGGAGTTCGAAGCATTAGAGCGAGAGGTTAAGACTGAGAAAAAACAGAATGTAATGAGAGTAGAAACGACGCTAAAACAGGAAGAGAATGATTCGAAAGAAGAAGTATTTGATCCGTATAAAGAAGAAAAGGCTGCGGTAAATAATAAGGAAAAAGGAAAGGGGATCTGGTCTTTCCTGGGCGGAAAGAAGAGAAACGAGGAGAAGCTGGCCTATCAGGAAGAAATCAAAAGAATGATGGAGACTGAGTACCAATATTCACCGAAGGTAGCGGAGACGGCCCCCGGCTTTGCTGCCAAGGAAGAAAATATACCGGATTATGGCAAGACAGTTTTCCTTGAGGATATTAAAGAGGAGGAACGGGGACTATATAAAGAAAATGGCGAACTATTAATTCGGGTTTCAGAAACCCCATTTTTAATAGGAAAGAAACAGGAAGAGGTATCGCTGTGCCTGCAGGACAAATCGGTCAGCAGAATCCATGCACAAATTATTCGAAAAGAGGATAGCTTTTTCCTTCTTGACATAAATTCTACAAACGGAACCTTTAAAAATGGCCTTAGACTGCAACCCTATGAAGAACGAAAATTGGAAAAGGAGGATGAAATTCGTTTAGGAAATATTACGCTCATATTTAAATAGAAGCCACAGGAATCTTTGTTGACGAAGGGACTTGTTAGGTGGTAACATCAGAGGGAAAGAAAAGGTGGTATTATGACAAAAAAACAGTATTTTTTTTGGAAGCTAAAAAGAAGTTCCTATATCACATTCGCTTTGGTGTTTATAAATGTTTGTGTATGGGCCTATGGCAATTGGTTTAATGCAGGTATATTTAGTTTATATGACCTGGATTTGGTTTCCGTTTTAAGAGATCATGAGTATTACAGAGCAATTACCAGTGTGTTTTTACACATGAGGATTAGTCATATTTTTAATAATATGTTAACATTGCTTCTTCTTGGTAATTTGCTTGAGACAGAAGTAGGGCATATTCCTTTTGGAATTATTTATCTTCTTTCGGGGATTGCGGGAAGCGTAGCATCTCTCTACTATAAGATGATTAATGCTGTACCGGCAGGTTCCCTAGGTGCCAGTGGTGCTATTTTTGGATTAGACGGACTCTTGCTTGCAATGGTTATTTTGGCAGGAGACAGATTGCGTCACATCTCTATAAACAGAGTTGCAATAATGATTATTCTTTCAGTATACAGTGGGTATGTAGGTGCCAATATTGATAATGCTGCACATGTCGGCGGACTAATGGGTGGTTTTGTATGTGGCGCAATCTATTGTATGTTCTTTTTGAAATAGAATGTTGGGAGGAATCGCGTGAATATTAATGTGTACTATGGCGGACGTGGATTGATTGATGACCCTACACTTTATGTTCTTGGTAAGATGCAGGAGGTGTTGGAGGAACTGCACGTTACCGTAAACAGATACAATCTACAGGAATATAAAAACGGAATTATCACTTTGCCTCAGACCCTGAAGGAAGCGGATGGTATTATTCTTGCCAGCACAGTGGAATGGTTTGGAATCGGTGGCTATATGCAGCAGTTTTTGGATGCATGCTGGTTATATGGTGACAAAGAAAAGATTTCAAAAATCTACATGTGCCCGGTAGTAATGTCTACAACCTATGGTGAAAGAGAGGGCAAGATGAATCTTGCCACTGCCTGGGAGATTCTTGGGGGCAGACCATGTAGTGGTTTATGTGGCTACATTGCAAATACACTGGACCTTGAAATGAACAAGGATTATACTGCTATTATTGAGAAAAAGGCAGAGAATTTATATAGAACAATCAATCAGAAATATACCAGCTTCCCGGCCAGCAACCAGGCAGTGAAGAATATGGTTTCTTTTACACAAAATGTGGATTTGACGCCGCAGGAATCGGAGCAGCTTTCCGAATATGCATCGGATGATGGCTATGTTCAGAGACAGAAGGAGGATTTACAGGAACTTACCAGTATGTTTATGGACATGTTAAATGAATCGGATGGCGGTAAGTATGACCTGACGGTAAAGGCATTTTATAAAGCCTTTCATCCCCAGGCAGGCGTAAAGGCCAGCTTCTTTATCAAGGAAGAAAAGGCTAGTAATGGTTTCTATATTGAGGTGGATAACGATAATCTTAAAGCAGAATACGGACAGCAAAGGAACGCTGAGGTTGAAATGACAGCCAATGCTGGAATTATTGATGAGATTACCGGTGGCAGAATGTCCTTTCAGAGAGCTTTTATGTCAGGCAGCGTGAAGATGAAAGGAAATTTCAAAACCATGCGAATGCTTGACAGTTTGTTTGTATTTTAAGAAAGAGAGAATATAGATATGAAAAAAGATGATTGTATTTTTTGTAAACTCGCAAATGGAGACATCCCAACCAGAAGTATTTATGAAGATGAGGAGTTTAACGTAATTTTGGATGTGTCACCTGCAACCAAGGGTCATGCATTAATTTTACCCAAGGATCATGCGGCAAACCTTTATGAGCTTCCGGATGAGACGGCAGCAAAGATCTTGGTTCTTGCAAAGAAGCTGATTACTTCCATGACAGAAAAATTAAATTGTCAGGGCTTTAATGTTATTCAGAACAATGGAGAAGCAGCAGGTCAGACCGTTCTTCATTTTCATATGCATTTAATTCCGAGATATGAAGGTGACGGACAGAATATGCTCTGGGAGCCACAAACCTTTTCGGATGAGACCTTGGATGAAATCAGAGATACCTTGAAAGGATTATAAAATGAGAGAGATTAGTGTAAAAACAATTACAGACACTATTAAGGAAATGTGTATAGAAGCCAACCACTTTTTGTCTTCTGATATGAAGGCTGTGCTTGATAAGGCAACTGTAGAGGAAGAGTCTACCCTTGGAAAACAGATTTTAGGCCAGCTTCAGGATAACTTAAAGATTGCCGGCGAAGATATGATTCCTATTTGTCAGGATACAGGCATGGCAGTTATTTTCATGGAAATCGGACAGGAGGTTCACTTCTGTGACGGAGATTTGGAAACTGCAATTAATGAAGGTGTCAGAAGAGGCTACGTAGATGGCTTTCTTCGTAAATCCGTTGTAGGAGATCCTTTGATCAGAGAAAATACCAAGGACAATACCCCTGCAATTATTCATTATGAAATGAAACCGGGTGATCAGGTGAAGATTACCGTTGCACCCAAGGGCTTTGGTAGTGAAAATATGAGCAGAGTATTTATGCTTAAACCGGCAGATGGTATTGAAGGGGTTAAGAATGCAATTCTTACCGCTGTACAGGATGCAGGTCCCAATGCATGCCCTCCTATGGTTGTAGGAGTAGGTATCGGAGGAACCTTTGAAAAGTGTGCAATTCTTGCAAAGAAGGCGCTGACCAGAAATGTAAATGAGCATTCAGATATTCCGTATGTAAAGGAAATGGAAGAGGAACTTTTACAGAAAATCAACAAGTCCGGTATCGGCCCCGGTGGCCTTGGCGGAACCACTACAGCACTTGCTGTAAATATCAATACCTATGCAACACATATCGCAGGCTTGCCTGTAGCAGTTAATATTTGCTGCCATGTTAACAGACATGCAGTCAGAACAATATAAGGAGGCCAATATGGAGAAGAGATTAAATGTTCCATTTTCAGCCCAGGAAGCAAAAGAACTCCGTGCAGGAGATTATGTATATTTGACAGGTACGATTTATACTGCAAGAGATGCAGCACACAAGCGTATGTATGAAGCGTTAGAAAGAGGAGAACAGCTTCCTCTTGATGTGAATGAAAATGTAATTTATTATATGGGACCTTCCCCGGCAAGAGAAGGTCGTCCTATCGGTTCTGCAGGCCCAACAACAGCAAGCCGTATGGATAAGTATGCTCCCACTCTTTTGGATATGGGATTAAGAGGCATGATTGGAAAAGGAAAGAGAACCCAGGCTGTAAAGGATGCTATCATCAGAAACGGTGCAGTGTACTTTGCTGCTGTAGGTGGTGCAGGCGCACTTCTTTCTAAATCTATCATTGCATCTGAGGTTGTAGCTTATGATGATTTGGGAACAGAGGCGATCAGAAAGCTTCAGGTAGAAAATTTCCCTGTGATTGTTGTGATTGACAGTGAGGGTAATAATCTCTATGAAACTGCTATTGAAGAGTGGAAAAGAGACTAATACATATAATCAAAAAAAGTAATTGACAAAGATATAGGGTTTATGTATAATTACTTTTGCGTCACGAAAGTGACGAACACAACTGCATATTGGTAGAGACGCAGTTCAAATCCGGAGAAATACTCAAGAGGCTGAAGAGGCGCCCCTGCTAAGGGTGTAGGTCGCTCACGCGGCGCGAGGGTTCAAATCCCTCTTTCTCCGTTATCTACCACAACAACGAATCTTAAGTGATTGAGATTCATTTTTTTCGCTCTAAAATGGGTAAGACAACATTGGTTTTTGGGTACTCTGAAAACGAATTTCAAAAAAATAAAAAAAGTTGAAAAATGTTGTTGACAAGAAAAGAGTGGTGTGATATATTGAATAAGCTGTCGCGTGAGACAGCGATGCTCTTTGATAAGTAAATAGCAATGCAACCCTGAAAATTCTAAACGGGATTTTAGGATTCCGAAAAAGAAGTTTCAGAAGAAACAAACCTAAAAACAGTAAAATCCAAATTAAATTTGGTAGCCAGATTTATCTGGCGAGGATTAACTACGATTTTTATGC
>JAZLGY010000031.1:0-42335 GCA_045616525.1 Acetatifactor sp.
GTACAACGAATGATTTCACAGCCTGCTGCCTCTAATCTATGAATCTGTTCCACAGTTGCCTTTACATCATCTGTTCTAGTGTTGGTCATGGACTGAATCGCAATAGGATTCCCGCCACCAATGATTTTGTTCCCGATTGCTACTGTTTTTGTTGTTTCTCTATGTGTCATATATTACCTCTTTTTTACAAAGTCTTTTTCTTCTCGTTCATCTCTTTTTGCCTTGCGGACCTATCCCTTTTTACTGTAGGCTCCCTCACACCAAAATATCCTTCAAAATCTCATCCGTGCGAAGTACTTCCTTGGCCTTGTTTCGATAAGCCTCCTCATGAAGATAAGTATAACGGAAGGGCTTAATGGAAGGTGCCATATCAATAGCCTTTTCAAAGTCTTCTCTCTTCATACCCAAGGTCTTTACATAATCAAAGAATCCGGTATCTGTAAAAATAGTTTTGATACGTACATATCTATGATCCTGTACAACACTCATAAGATAAGTTGCAATACCAACCTGTACACCATGAAGCTGTGGCTGTTCCAAAAACTTATCCAATGCATGTGAAATCAAATGCTCACTACCACTGGTGGGGGCGCTGGAACCGGCAATCTCATTTGCAATACCGCTCATAGCCAAGGAATCCAACAGTTCCTTTAGGAATAATTCTTCCTCAATACTCTGAAAAGGGGTACGAACAAAACTGTTTACCGCCTTCTTGGCAATCATCATTGCCACGTCATTTACCTGGCCCTTACCATGCTCCTGTTCAAAGATCCAATCATACAAGGCTGTAATCTTCGATACCATATCACCGATTCCTGAATATAAAAATCTGGCCGGTGCTGTTTTAATCACCTGAGTATCTACAATGATACCATACGCAAGCTTAGCCGGTACGGACTTTCTTCTGTTTTCCACAATTAAGGATGCACTTGCACTGGAAAAACCATCAGAGCTTGCTGAGGTAGGCACGCTGATAAACGGAAGCTTGGTTAAATATCCGCAATACTTTGCTGCATCTATTACCTTACCGCCACCGATACCAATTACAGCCTGCGTTGTATTAGGCAGGGAAAATGCAAGAGAAATCAAATCATCAATACAGACTGTATCCAGTTCCTGATAATTCAGCACTTCAACCTCTGCTTCCTTCAGAGAATTCATGACAGTACTTCCGAACATATCAATAAGTCCGTTTCCAAAAAAGATGACAACCTTTGAAAGCTTCTCTTCTTTCAGATATTCACCGATTTTAGCTAAAGTTCCATTTCCAACCTTTAAAAATGTAGGTATTCCGATTCTTTTCTCCATTTTTTCTTTCCTCCCTAATACGCAACGTAAGGCTTTGTCCCAAAAATCCCGGAACAAAGCCTAATACGTGTATTTATTCTCTATATCAACCAACTAATTGATACTAACAACTTTATAATCCTGTGCCTCTACTGCCTGCTTTAAAACATCATCTGCAATTTCTGCTTCCATAGAAACCACAGCGGTTCCCTTTTCATGGCTTACTTCTGCAGCCTTTACTCCCTCTAAAGCTTCCAAAGTCTTCTTTACTCTGGCCTCGCAATGTCCACACATCATTCCTTCAATTGTCATTGTCTTTTCCATACATTTTTCCTCCTGCACTTCACTAATATAATTATCTAATAAATCTGCTTTTTTCTCAAGCAAATCTTTTAACGAATTTTCATTTATTTCTATTTTTTTCTTTCTACGTTTATCTTTGCTTCCATCATGAATTTTGCATAGGTTTAGTCGTAGTGCATTGGTAACCACACAGAAACTGGATAAACTCATGGCAGCAGCACCAAACATGGGATTTAATTCCCAAGAAAACAATGGGATAAAAACACCTGCTGCCAAAGGAATTCCAATGGTATTATAGAAAAATGCCCAAAACAGGTTCTCGTATATATTTTTCAAGGTGCTTCTGCTCAGTCTGATTGCTGCAGCCACATCCTTTAAGCTGTTTTTCATCAAAACCACATCCGCAGCATCGATGGCAATGTCTGAACCTGCTCCTATGGCGATTCCCATATCCGCTCTGGTCAAAGCCGGTGCATCGTTAATTCCGTCTCCTACCATGATTACCCTTCCGGATTCCTTTAATATACGGATTACCTCTTCTTTTCCCTCCGGAAGTACATCTGCAATGACTCTGTCCACGCCTGCTTTTTCTCCCATGGAAAGTGCGGTTCTTTCATTATCTCCGGTAAGCATCACCACGAAGAGTCCCAGATTTTTTAATGCCTCTACTGCCTCCCTGCTGTCTTCCTTTATGGTATCTGCTACTGCAATTATTCCAAGAAGTACCTCTCCTTTTGCAAAGAAGAGAGGTGTTTTTCCTTCTGTTGACAGTTTTACAGCCAAATCATGTGCTTTCTGTGAAACAAAAACCTTGGTCTTTATAAATCTTTCATTACCTGCGTAAAGTGATTCTCCGTTCAGCATGGCAACAAGTCCGTTTCCCGGAAGGATTTTGAATTCTTCTGTTTCCTTTAATTCCACCTTTTTCTGCTGACAATACTCTCTGATGGCCATAGCAAGAGGATGTTCACTTTTTTGTTCACAGGCATACGCATATTCTAAAAGAACCTCTTCCAGACAATCCTCCATAGGCACCACCTCTGTGACCATAGGAATTCCGGTTGTAATGGTTCCCGTTTTATCCAAAACAACAATATCAGCCTTTCCTGTTTCCTCTAGGGATACAGCGGTTTTAAACATAATACCATTTTTTGCACCAACACCATTTCCCACCATGATAGCAACCGGGGTCGCAAGTCCCAGTGCACATGGGCAGCTGATTACAAGCACCGATATCGCTCTTGCCAGTGCATAGCCAAACCCTGCACCTGTGAGCATCCAAACAATAAAGGTTACTGCAGCGATTCCCATAACAATGGGAACAAATACACCGGATACACGATCCGCTACCTTTGCAATAGGTGCCTTGGTCGCTGCAGCATCACTGACCATACGTATAATCTGTGATAATGCAGTATCCTCACCAACATGTGTTGCCCGGCACTTCAAAAATCCGGAAAGATTGATGGTTCCTGTGGTAACCTTGTCTCCCGCCTGCTTATCTACCGGAATACTCTCTCCCGTTAAGGATGCTTCATTAATAGCACTACTGCCATCTACTACTACACCATCCACAGGAATATTCTCCCCTGGCTTCACCAGGAAAATATCTCCTACTCTCACTTCCTCAATAGGCAAAGTAATTTCCTTTTCCTCTCGTAAAACCACTGCCTGTTTTGGAGCAAGCTTCATAAGTCCTTTTAATGCATCTGTGGTCTTTCCCTTGGATCTTGCTTCCAACATTTTTCCAACGGTAATCAATGTTAATATGGTAGCTGCTGATTCAAAATATAGCTGGTCCATATAGTACATTACCCTATCCATGTCCCCTTTGTTGGCCACAACCGCCATAGCACCCAAAGCATATAAACTATATCCAAAGGCAGCAGTCGCACCAAGGCTTACCAAAGTATCCATGTTGGGAGAAGCAGAAAACAGACTCTTAAATCCACTGACAAAAAACTTACGGTTAATTACCATGATCATAATGGTTAACACCATTTGTACCAGTCCCATAACAACATGTTTTCCCACCATAAAACTTGGTAACGGGAACCCAAACATCATATATCCCATGGAAAAATACATTAAAATAATCAGTAAGGGAACAGATAACAGTAAACGTCGCATAAGAATGGGTGTATCGTGATCCTTCAGCATCTTTTCCATACTTTCACTATTGCCGGTTTCCTTTACACTGGCACCGTATCCGGCAGAAACTACCGCTCCTATAATCTCCTGTGCTGTTGCCTCTCCTTCCACTCCCATATCTCCGGTAAGCAGATTGACCATACAGCTTTCTACTCCCGGCAGGGAAGACACTGCTTTTTCCACTCTTGCACTGCATGCTGCGCAGCTCATTCCGGTTACAATAAATTGCTTCATAATATTACCTTTCTATTTCATCAATTTCTGCACAATGTTTAAAAGTTCGTCCATGGTATCCTCTTTGCCATTACGGATATCCTCAACCACACAAGTCTTCATATGGTTTTCCAGTAATACTTTGTTGAAACTGTTTAATGCTGCCGTTATGGCTGAAACCTGCGTTAATATATCCACACAATAAGCATCATTTTCCACCATTCCTTTAATTCCACGAACCTGCCCTTCGATTCTATTTAATCTCTTAATCAAATCCTTATATTCCTGCTCCGGTCTTTCCTTGGTTCGATTGCAGCAACACTTTTCATTTTTCATTTGTCTATTTTCTCCTATCCTGTTTCTTTTCCTGTACTTCTTTTTTCTAGTATCCCCGTTTTCAGGTGTATTCTACTTTTGTATTTATTCTTTTTTATTGTTATAATATACCCCCTGGGGGTATATGTCAATCATAATAATTGATCATTTCTTTATTTTCAAACCTACATAGATATCTTCTTGACCTGGTTTTACATTTTTTCTCTCTAGGGTCATAACAATACAAAAAAGCCACCCTCCGGCCACAATCGGCCATCAGATAGCTTTCAGCATTCATCTCCTATATTCTAATGATCATCTCATTCATCCAGCTGCAGAGTTCTTTTTCTTGCAAATCATATTTATCATTTTATGAATGAGTATTGCACAAGGCAAAGCACATACAAATACAACAAGTACAAATAATGCAACATTTCTAATATAATAAATACTTGGAACGATTTTCATAAAATCAAATCCAAACAATTCAACAAACAAACCATGGATTAAATAAAATTCAAGTGTAATCTTTCCCATAAATCCCAAAGCCTTATTGCCAATTTGAATTTTCATGCTTGCAAGAAATACCCACAGAACAAATACCGTAGATGCTATTTGCTGGAAAAGTAAAGTTACCCATTTTCTCCACACCATTTGAAAAATCGGAACAGGCTTATAAGAATATTCTCCGTAGTAATATGAAAAAACATCCTCTGCCCATCTTGCGTAGTGATCCGTAACAAAAATCAGAACAAAACCTGCCACAAAGAAAAGCTTATAGTACTTCTTCCACAGGGAAAGAATCGACTTTTCAAATCTTGCAAAAATCAGACCTATCGAAAACATATGCACAGAATTGTACCACCATTCACCGCACATCAAAAAGTCGTTATGACGAATGTATGTACCAAGGATTGTATAGGCTAACACCCCCAAACAGGTACCTGCCAGAGCAATGTCTTTATTCTTGATAAAACGAAAGCATAAATAAAATACCAAATAAAAGAATGGCGCTGCTATCACATACCAGGAATTAGGATTGGGCATTCTATAGCCGATTATGTAAAACAGCAAATCATTTCCCATCATTTTCTGCTTCATCAAAAGACGTACAATCAAAAAGATATAACCTATCAGGTAATATGCCAACACAAGCGGCAGCACACGTTTACGAAAATATCCCCTGAAATAATTCTCCTTCGAGCGAAAGCTTTTCAATAGTCCGTAACCGGAGCAGAACAGGAATATGCCAACAAAATAATAGCCATACCTTACGAAAATATCTAAGCCATGGACAATGTATTTTTTATCCAGCCAAAACGCACAGGTTTTCTGAGAAATATGATGCAGCATAATCAGTATGGCTGTAAACCCCTGCAACGCTTTTGTCTGCTTCAGGGATAAAAAACCTTCATTCCACTCTCCTCTTTTCTCTATCTTACCACCCCAGAAAAGAAGCAAAAAAAGTAGCGGATAATATAAATAAACTAACATTAAACTACTCCTGCCTTTATCAAATCTATATTACTCAAGTTAAATGCTATTATACTACCAAAATGTAAAATCCACAAAAGCTTTATTCCAAAGCTAAAAGTCTATACATACTATTTTTTCTTGCACTTTAAAACAAATTGAAAGATAATAAAAATACCAAAATAAAAACAAACCAAATAGCAAATAATAAAACTTAAAAGTTAATACATACAAGGAGATTTCACTATGGTACAGGATACTATTTACGCTTCCATGATTGCTGTCAGTAACAGACATCTGTGTAACGCCTCCAACGCACCTACAGACAAATCAGATACAGAAAAATATATAGAACAGCTAAAAAAAATCGCTACGCATTCTCCCAAGGCTATTTTGCTGCGTGAGAAGGATTTAACAGAAGGGGATTATGAAATATTGGTAAAAGAAGTTCTTGAAGAACTGGGTACATCTTCCGTTCCCATGATTTTGCATACCTATATCGATGTGGCTTTATTATTAAAGCAAACAAAGATTCATCTTCCTCTTCCCCTTCTAAAAGAGCTTTCTCAAAGCCTTGAGGGACAGATGAAGCTTTCCTGCTTTACGGAGATTGGTACTTCCATCCATTCTCTTGAAGACATGTTGCTTGCCAAAGAACTTGGAGCAACCTATGTTCTTGCAGGAAACGTCTATGAAACAGATTGCAAAAAAGGCCTTCCCGGAAGAGGCCTTGAATTTATCAAAGCCGTTTCTTCTGCCAATGAATTACCTGTATATGCTCTTGGCGGAATCAACGAAACCAATGCTTCCGAATGTATGTCGCTGGGTGCAGCGGGCTTTGCCATGATGAGCGGTGCCATGAAATTGTCATAATTACAAGGGCGTGTTAAAAATAATAATCATTTTTAACACGCCCTTGTAACCTATTATTTTACAGTTGTATAATCTTTTGCAATTTTCTTTTCTACTGATACGTGTGTTACAGTAATCTCATCTGAACCAATTCTTTTATTCAACTCAAACTCAAACTTGTAACGTCCCTTTTCAAACCATAAAGTTGCAGTATCTGTACTATAACGATCGTAGGTCATTTTAGCGCCTTTGTTTCCCATGATTTCCTTAACAGCTTCTACATTCTTTCCATAGTAGGATTCTCCATCAATGGTACACTTGCACATTTCATTATTATTAATTTCAATCGACATAGCTACCTTATAGACATTACAGTTGGCAAGATTCTGACTTGCATTGGTGTTATTGTACAGATAAACATAAAAAGATCCGTCTGTAAACTTATCTGTCTCCAAAGCAATGAAATTACCATCCCATGATTTTGCCGGCATAGCATTTCGTAGCAAATCAACTGATTTTCCTTTAGCGCCCTGGGAAGCCATATCCTCCACTTTACAATCTACTTTGAACTTAACATCTCCTACCTGAATTTCAGGTGCATATCCAATGTTCTTAATCTGATCACCATATGCAAAGTATCCCACAGCAAGAATCACAATTACAACCATGATTCTAAGTACCATCATTTTAGGTCCAACTTTTTTCTTTTCCATCATCATTTACCTCTCAAAATTTATTTTTTATCATCTTATCATTACAATTCAACGATTTCGTAATTTGCTTTTTCCCCTATTTGTTTATCCGTTAATAGAGAAATACTGTCAAGAAAGGTTATATGATAGCTGCCCATACCCACTCTGTTTGTATTTTCCTGCCTGTTCTTTTCTTCTGCCAACTCTCCGGCAATCCCCATGGTTAATAGTGAAAGAACTACAGCCTGAAAGTATTGATTCTTTTGGCAATTTCCAAGATACACTCCCAGGATACAGGTCAAAATACAACCGGTTCCTGTAACCTTAGCCATATAAGAAGAGCCATTATAGACGAAACAATACCTGTCTTTGTTTGCAATTACATCTACTTCTCCGGTGCAGACAATCGTTGCCCCAACCGTTTGAGAGTATTGACATAAAGCTTTACCAAAGCTGTGTAATGCATCTTTATTTTCCTTTTTCAGAATGTCCTCTTTTCCTACATCGATACCTGTGTTTTGAAAGCTCATTCCTGCCAAAGCTTTGATTTCAGAAATATTACCCTTGATTACAGTTGGCGAACATTTATGAATAAAGCGCTGCACCTCTTCCATACGCATGGAACTACAGGTAACACCAACTGCATCTATTACACAGGGGATTTCCACTGTCTTAGCCTTGTATCCTGCAATAAATATAGATTCCATTCTGGCATCCGTAATATTGGCATAGCTGACAGTTAATGCCCTGCTGATTGCCGTAATCTCTTCTACTTCTCTTGGATGCTCCGCCATAATCGGCTTGGCACCCAGAGAAAGAACTACATTGGCGCAATCATTGATAGCAATGGGACTTGTAATACTATGAATCAAGCTCCCCCGTTCCTCTGTATTCTTTCTGATTTCAAAAAAAGTTTTTTCCATACTGCCTCACATAAGGTTTAGTTGCCGGCTTTCCTATTCTTTTTTACCATGTAGAAAATAAGTGCCATTACAAAGAATATGGCCAGAACAACATACTTAATATATTCAACAAATGCAGGGGCATTTGTTACAAAATTCTTTACAATCACTATGGTTACAAGATAACCGATAAATCCGAAAAATGCAATTCCTAAAGCATCATTCAAAACTACATCCGCACCTTCATAAACATTACTTCCAAGTGTTGTCTGAAAATGTGCAAGAAGCTTCCCCTTCTTTAACTGGGTTAAGAAAATAAAAGCAATGGTCCCACCAATCAATGTACCTGCGGTAAAGGAAGGTACATAGAAGAACATGCTAAGGCCTTCTCTTCCCCAAATAAAGGTCATTACCGGGTATGAAACAATCGCACCAATAATACCTGTACCAATAACTTCACCTAAAAATGCAAACACAATCTTTCCCTTAGACAAACGATACAGCATACCGGATAAGAACGCACCAAATATTGCACCGGTCAATGCCAAAGGTGGAATTCCCATCAAAATCATTCGAATAATTCCGATGGTTGTTGCGCAGATTAAAGCATCCCAGGGTCCAAGCAATACTGCACAGGTCACATTAATAAAATGTGCCATAGGACACATTCCTTCCACGCGGAGAATCGGAGAAATAACAACTCCGATTGCCACCATCATGGCAAGGAACACAAATCTGACAAGTTTCTGACTACTATTCATTTAAGCCTCCTTCTTGATGTCGTCCCTATAAATTGTCATAAAAAAAGCAACACACTCTCATAGTATGTTGCTCAAAAAATCCAATTATAGCGACACACCAACAAAAATATATTTGGCGGTCGATGCTCTATTACATCCTCTCAACCCGAAAACAGGCTCCCATCGCTAACTCTTAACACATAGCACCAGGGCGCTCCCCCTCATACCATATCCACTTTCGCGCATGTCAAGAACATTGGTATATTATACTAAGTTTCTTTCTCTGTCAATGTCAAATTTTATGCTTTCACTTGAAACCATCCGGAGGATACCTGAAGAATTTGACCATTCATGCATAGTCGCATAAGTGTGGTAGTAAGATTGTTAAGAGCAGCAGAATATCCTAAATCACTAATCTCCTGCCTAATCTGAGAGATGCTTTTAGGATAAAAATCCAACACTTTGAGTACAATTTTTTCCGGTTCCTCCTCAATTCCTTCCATTCCCTTTGACCCTTGTACCTGCTCCTTTTTCTCTTGTTTTCTCTCACTTCCTTTCGGCACTTGTCCTATAATTTTTCCCGGGAAATCCTGCAACACAGAGTTCAAAAAATCATCAGGGCTTAAAAATACATGCGCCCCATCTTTAATCAGTTTATTGCATCCGTCGCTGAGTCTGTCAGTAACTCTTCCAGGAACCACATAGACATCTCTCCCCTGTTCCAAGGCCATGTCCACGGTGATAGTTGTCCCGCTTTTATGCCGTGCTTCTACAACAATCAACACATCCGCCAGCCCACTGACAATTCGATTTCTTGGAGGAAACAAGCGGGGATTGGGTTCTGTTCTGGGATAATAAGTAGAGACTACTCCTCCCCTTTGAATCAATATATCGTATAGGTCTCTGTTTTCCCTGGGATAACAGATATCCACGCTACAGCCAAGTACCGCCGTAGATGTTCCCCCTGCCTGCAGTGCTGCCTGTTGACTGATTCCGTCAATCCCTCTTGCCATACCACTGATTACCTGAATTCCATTTTCTCCAAGACACTTACCAATTTCTCTGGCCACGTATTTTCCATATTCCGAGCATTCTCTGGCACCTATAACTGCCACCGATAAAACCTGCTGCTTGGGAAGCTCTCCAAGATAATACAAATTAAATGGTGGATCCGGAATATTACATAAGCGTTCCGGGAAACCCTCTTCCATAAAATTATAAAACTTAATGTTTTGTTTCAATAAACTATCATACTCTTTCTCGATATATTCTATGTTTCTTTGTTCACAAAAGCTTTGCGCCCTCTCTATATTGCCTAAAATCCCTGCGATTTGCCCCATGGAGGCTTTAAAAATTTCTTCTCCGTCCCCCAATTCCTTTAGAAGCATCATTTTCTCTCTTTTTTTGATCACCTGTAATTTATCTAACCAATAAGTATATTTGTCCATACTGCGCTTTCCTCTCCTTCTACTGTTTTCGATACATCAAAGCTTCCAGTAGATGCTTCTCTTCAATACGCTCCGATGCTTCTAAATCTGCTATGGTTCTTGCCACTCTTAATATTCTGTGAAAGCTTCTGGCACTAAGCTCCATGGTTTTATATGCCTTCTCCATAATATCTTTTTCCTTTTTTCCAAGTTCACAATACTTTGCTACCTCCGTACCTGACATATCTGCATTAAAGCAGATTCCGGTTCCCTCAAATCTTTTGTTTTGAATCTCCCTTGCCCGCATGACACGTTCTCTCACCTTTTCACTGCTTTCTTCTTTTTCTACAGTCAGTAATTCTGTTACCTCTATACGATCTGTTTCCACAAAAACGTCTATACGATCTAAAAATGGGCCGGATAGTTTACTTCGATATCGTTGTAGCTCGCTGTCCGTACAGCGACATTTATTTCTGTCCGGATAGTATCCGCACTTGCATGGGTTCATGGCACTAATCAGCATAAAATTGGCCGGATAAACGTGATGCTGCTGCAAACGAATAACCTCTACTTTACGATCTTCTATAGGTTGTCTTAGACACTCTAATGTATTTCTTGGAAATTCCGGTAATTCATCGAGGAACAGGACGCCTCTGTGTGATAATGATATGGCCCCCGGACGGGCGTGGCTTCCGCCTCCAACCAAAGCTGCGGTTGGAATAGTATGATGTGGACTTTGAAATGGTCTGGTTGTAATTAATGGTCTCTCATTCGTCAGCTTACCTGCAACACTGTAAATCTTTGAAACCTCTATGCATTCCTGAAAACTCATATCCGGCAAAATTCCGGCTAAGGCTTTGGCAATCATAGATTTTCCTCCTCCGGGAGGCCCCCACATAAGCATATTATGAAATCCCGCTGCTGCAATTTCCGCTGCTCTTTTGGCTCCGCTCTGTCCAAATATATCTGAAAAATCAGGAATGGACGAATAATCCTTTTCCTCCATAATCCTTCCCGTAATACATTCTATCGTAGGCAGGATTTCTTCCTTTTGCTCCTTCGTTTCAGATTGTAAGAAAAATACCAGTTCCCCAATATCCTTACAGGCTCTGATTGTAATCTGTGGTATGACACTGGCCTCCACTCGGTTTTCCCAAGGAACAATACATTCCTTTAAGCCCATCGCCCTGGCCATCTCCACAATGGATAAAACCCCGTTTACCTTTTTTATTTCTCCATTTAATCCCAGTTCGCCAACAAAAAGTATTCCCTCTGTTGCATAAGACATAAAATAACCGAGATTTTGCAATAGGCCAACAGCAATCGGCAAATCAAATCCCGTTCCGTCTTTTCTTAAATCAGCGGGAGAAAGATTTACTGTAATTCTTCTTGGCGGAATGTCAAATTCTGCATTCTTCATGGCAACCATGACTCTCTCCCTTGCTTCTTTCACTTCTCCGGACAAGGATCCTACCATAGTAAAACCCGGTAAACCGGACGAAATATCAACCTCAACATATACCGGCATTGCTTCTATACCGGCTACCGTACCGGTTAAAATACTACTAAACATAAAGTACCTCCTATTTATTTTGTCTCGCAAAGAAGCACATCAAAAGAAACCCTCCTTGCAGAGAATTTGAAACAGATTTAAACATTTGCTGAAATAAATGAATCCTAAAAGATTAACCTAGAAAAACGAATGGATTTAGAAATTATGGGCTTGCGCACGAGACGCAAGCCCTATGATACATAAATAAATATAGACTATACCGAAAACTTAAATCTTCTCAAGCATAGCATCAGGATCCTGAGCGAACTGAATTGCAAGTTCACGGTCAATACGTCCTGAAAGATATAACTGGATAATCGCTTCATCCATGGTAACCATACCCATCTTACGGTTGGTCTGCATAACAGAAGGAAGCTGATGTGATTTACCTTCACGAATCAAGTTACGAACAGCATGGTTTGCATGAAGAACTTCGAATGCAGCCACACGGCCCTTACCATCTGCAGTAGGAATCAACTGCTGAGAAATAACTGCTTCCAATACGTTTGCAAACTGAACACGAATCTGCTGCTGCTGATGAGGAGGGAATACGTCGATTACACGGTCTACAGTACTTGCAGCACCGATGGTATGTAATGTTGACATAACAAGGTGTCCTGTTTCTGCTGCAGTAATAGCAACGGAAATGGTTTCAAAGTCACGCATTTCTCCTACGAGGATAACATCAGGGTCTTCACGAAGTGCAGCTCTTAATGCGTTAGCATAGTTGTTGGTATCCATACCGATTTCTCTCTGGTTTACCATGGAAAGCTTATGTGCATGTAAGTACTCGATAGGATCCTCCAATGTAATAATATGAGCATCTCTGTTGTTGTTAATCTTATCAATGATAGCAGCCAAGGTGGTTGATTTACCGGAACCTGTAGGTCCGGTTACAAGGATTAAGCCTCTTTTTCTGGTATAAAGATCGATAACTGAATCAGGAACACCCAATAATTCAGGAGCAGGAATCTTAGTACCAACCAAACGGAAGGCAAGTGCAACAGATCCTCTCTGCTTAAATACATTTACACGGTAACGACCTACGTTAGCAAGGGAGAAGGACATATCGAACTCTCCTCTTTCTTCGAAACGGTCTCTCTGTGCCTGAGTCATAATTGTCAAAATGATATCTACTGTATCTGAAGGCTTAATGGTTGCATAACCTGTTACGGATACCAAGTTACCATTTACACGCATTTTAGGAGGAATTCCAGTAGTTAAATGTACGTCAGATGCACCAGCCTCCTTAGCCACTGTAAGAATACCTGCAATATCTTTCGCAGACATACCGCCTACAATTCCTTCTGGTCCTATTTCAAAACATTCATCGTATGCGCCCATACCTAAATCTCCTTTTTGTTTTGTATTTATCTAAAACAGTAAAACTGCTTTATTTGAATTTATTCACCGGTCTTTTTCATCTCATCCGGTTTCATCATGACATATCGATTATCCAAGGTCTTGACTATATCTACAATCTCAATGGTTCTGTTTACTGCCAGTGACAAATCTAAGATGCTGTTGTCAGAAAAGCAAAGAACCATAGGTCTTAATATATTTCTTGTATTCTCGTTAAGCACTAACGCTTTCTCGCCGGTATTCAACTCCACACTTACTCCGGGGAACAAAATATAGATGGCCTGAATCAGTGCCTGTACCACATCGGGGTCATAGGTCTCCGGATCAGCCATAAATTCCTTCAGTGCTCTTACCTCTGAATCACTATAGCCTTGTCCAAGCTTCATTGCTGTAATCTCATCATATTTGTTGGCTACCAGCAATATCTTGGCTCCCATGACAAGCTTTGCGTTAAATTCCGAACCCTTATCCTTTTCAATCTGTTTTCGTGCCGCCTGCAATACAATTCGTCTGACACTGTTTCCGTTTAAGGCAAGTACACTCTCAATAAGTTCTCCTGCCCCCAACTGGTTGTCCCACAAAAACTGTTGCTGCTCCGGTGTTAAAATATCACAATCGGATACTTTATCTGCAATCTGATCTTTTCCTATGTCATGAAGCAGTGCAGCCAATACTGTCTGCATCTGCTCCTCTAATTTAACATTCATGATATGTGTAATCATAGCGCAAAGAATTGCTACATTCAGGGAATGTCTGTACACATAATCCTGCCGGCTTCTAAGGTTCTGATAAAAATGAATCTTACCATCCATATGGCCGTACTTACGGATGATGCTGTTTGCAATCATATCAAGCTTTGACTGCTTTTTATTGATGTAAAGCTTACGAAACTCTTCCTGAAGTGCAAACACTGTCATTGTCTGAAAACGTTCATACTCCAAGTCTTCTTCAGAAATGGGAGGTAATGGTTCTGCCGGCTCTAAAATGAAAACGCCTAATAGCTTGAAGTTCTGTATACTTGTAATGGTTTGCGCTGTGAGTTTTGAATCCCTGTCAAACAAAAGCACACCCTGATTAGAATAAATCGGTCTTGCCAATCTCATACCAATCTTTAAGTTTGGTGTTTCTACAAACTGCAAAGCATACTCCTCCTTTTTCAGCTTACATACAATTACATTTTACAGCATAAGAGCCATATTGTCAAAAATGTTCTTTCAATTTTTGAATTGTTTTTTTCTCAATTCGACTAACATAGCTTCTGGATATGCCAAACAGCTCCCCTACCTTCGTCTGTGTCAGTTCTTTTTGACCAAACAATCCATATCTGAGTATTAGGATTTCTCTTTCTCTGTCAGACAAATAATTCTCCATAAGCATGTAAAGCTTTTTTACATCTTCCTTACGTTCTAATTCTTTTTCCACCTCTTCCGGCTGGCCCGAAACCACATCCATCAGATATATTTCATTGCCTTCCTTATCCTGACCGATTGCCTCGAACAGGGATACTTCCCTTGTCTTCTTTCTTTTACTTCGAAAAAACATCAGAATTTCATTATCCACACATCTGCAAATGTATGTAGCAAGGGCACCTTTTCCCATTTCAAATGTATCGATTGCTTTAATTAATCCTATGCAACCAATGGATATTAAATCCTCTAATTCTTCACCGGAGCTCTGATATTTTCTGGCTATATGTGCGACCAATCTAAGATTTCTTTCACATAAAATATTTCTGGCTTCTCTTTTCTCCTTTGGTGTCCCTAAACCCAGTAAATGAATATAGTGGGCTTCCTCCCCCTTCGTCAAAGGTTTTTGAAAGGTTTTCAAGGGGTTCTCCCGGAAATACTCTTATCCTATACTATGAAAAAAATCCCTTTCTGTTGCTTTTCCACTTTCACCTTTTTATATGGATGGTTCCAGAAAATCAGCGAGTACGTAATTACATACATTTAACCCTTCTTTGGTTAAACTGATTCTCTCCTCTTCCTTTTCCTTATGAATAAACAGAAGTCCCTCATGAATATGCTTTTCCATCACATCCCCATAGACTTCCTTCATATCATATCCAAAGCTTGCTTTAAAATTTTCAAATGAAACTCCCTGTATCAGGCGAAGGCCTAAAAACATAAATTCCGCCATTTGATCCTGCAAGGATAACTGCTCTTTGGCCTCCCTTTGATCAAGAGGCTTTGCAATATAAGCAGAAAGATCACTTCCATTCTGAAATCTGTATCCCTTCATCAGGGATGCTGCTCCGATTCCAAAGCCCAGATAATCTGTCCTGTTCCAGTAACCTATATTATGTTTACACTCCATATTGGGCTTCGCATAATTGGAAATCTCATATCGTTCATAGCCCTCCGCAGAGAGCATTTCTTCTGTAAGCTCATACAATGCGCGGTCTTCCTCTTCTTCTATGGGTTCTACCTCTCCCTTTTCCACCATATCGTACAAAGGCGTCCCTTCTTCCACAATCAGACTGTACGCAGATATGTGCTCCGGTTTTAACAAGAGAACCTTTCGCAAGGTTTCTGCATAGATTTCCTTTTTTTGCCCCGGTAGTCCACTGATAATATCAACATTAATATTATCAAATCCGACTTTTCTTGCGCATTCATAGCCATTTAAAAATGCCGAATAGTCATGAATTCTTCCAAGAAACTGAAGTTCCTTCGCATCACAGGACTGTAGTCCAAAGCTTACTCTGTTGCATCCGGCTTTTCTGTATGCCAAAAGACTTTCAAAATCAACCGTTCCCGGATTCATCTCCATGGTAATCTCTGCTTTTTCATCAAGGTTCATATTTTCCCGAATACAGTCCATGATTCTCTGTATCTGGCTTCCTTTTAAAAGACTGGGGGTTCCACCACCAAAGAAAACAGAAACCACGTTATATCCCGTGGTTTCTGCACTTCGTTCTCTTAATTCTGTTAGTAATGCATTTACATACTCTTCTTTTGTATCTTCTGTACATGCAAAGGATAAAAAATCACAGTAATTGCATTTTCTTACACAAAAGGGAATATGAATATAAATTTCTAATGGTCTTACATCCATACTATTCATCCAGTTTCAATACACTCATAAATGCTTTCTGTGGGATCTCCACATTACCAACCTGTCTCATACGTTTCTTACCTTCCTTCTGCTTTTCCAGAAGCTTCTTCTTACGGCTGATATCACCACCGTAACACTTGGCAAGAACGTCCTTTCTCATTGCTTTCACAGTTTCTCTTGCAATGATTTTTCCACCTACTGCTGCCTGAATAGGAATTTCAAACAAATGTCTGGGAATCTCATCCTTCAACTTCTCACACATCTTTCTGCCTCTTTCATATGCAGAATCTGCATGTACAATAAAGGAAAGGGCATCCACCTCTTCTTTATTGATCAGGATGTCCAGTTTTACAAGCTTGGACTCCTCATAACCCTTTAAATTATAGTCAAATGAAGCATATCCTCGAGACTTTGACTTTAAAGCATCAAAGAAGTCATAGATAATCTCATTCAATGGCAATTCATAACGAAGCACTGCTCGACCTGCTTCAATATATTCCATACCAAGATATCGTCCTCTACGTTCCTGACAAAGCTCCATAATGGCACCGATGAATTCCTGTGTTACCATAATCTCAGCGCTTACTACCGGCTCCTCCATGTATTCAATCTCGGAAGGGTCCGGCAGGTTGGAAGGATTGGTAAGCTCTATCACATCACCATTGGTCTTGTGTACCTTATAAATAACACCGGGTGCTGTTGTAACTAAATCCAGGTTATATTCTCTCTCCAAACGCTCCTGAATAATCTCCAAATGCAAGAGTCCAAGGAAACCACATCTAAAACCAAAGCCAAGTGCAATCGATGTTTCCGGTTCATAGTTTAAGGAAGCATCATTTAACTGAAGCTTTTCAAGTGCATCTCGAAGATCCGGATACTTGGAACCATCCGCAGGATAAAGTCCGCAGTAAACCATAGAATTTACTTTTTTATATCCCGGAAGCGCCTCATCACAGGGTCTTGCGGCATCGGTTACCGTATCACCTACCGCAGTATCCTTTAAATTCTTGATTGAAGCTGTAATATATCCAACCATACCGGCTGATAGCTCCTCACAGGGAATCATCTGGCCTGCGCCAAAATAACCTACTTCTACGACTTCTTCGCAGGCCCCTGTAGCCATCATCTTAATCTTTGTTCCCTTGGCCACTCTGCCTTCCATAACTCGACAGAAAATAATAACGCCCTTGTAGGAATCATAAACAGAGTCAAAGATTAATGCCTTTAAAGGATTTTCCTTGTCTCCCTTGGGCGCCGGAACCTTATTTACAATTGCCTCCAGAACATCTTCAATACCAATACCAACCTTAGCAGAGATAAGCGGTGCATCCTGGGCTTCCAAGCCAATTACATCCTCAATTTCTTCGATTACTCGCTCAGGTTCTGCACTGGGAAGGTCAATCTTGTTAATAACAGGAAAAACTTCCAAATCATGGTCAAGAGCCAGATATACATTTGCAAGAGTCTGCGCCTCGATTCCCTGCGCTGCATCTACAACAAGAATCGCACCATCACAGGCAGCCAGCGCACGGCTTACTTCATAGTTAAAGTCTACGTGGCCCGGGGTATCAATCAAATTGAAAATATATTCATTCCCATCCTTTGCCTTATAAACTGTTCTTACAGTCTGCGCTTTGATGGTAATTCCTCTTTCTCTTTCAAGGTCCATGTTGTCCAAAATCTGGTCCTGCATTTCCCTCTGGGTTAACAGTCCTGTCTTTTCAATAATACGGTCTGCCAGGGTAGACTTACCATGATCGATATGTGCAACGATGCAAAAATTTCTGATTTTACTCTGATCAATTGTACTCATATTTTCTTCCTGTTCTAATAGCTTTTTTCACAATCTTCAGTATTTTACCAAAAAATACCCTTCTTAGCAATAACTCTATTTCTTGCTGTCTTTAATAATAAACTTTCTTGCAATATTAATTCCGACTTTATATGGAAGCGGTCTCAAATTCTTGTCTGCTTCTTTTAAGCACTCTCTAATCGGTAAATGCTGAGGACAGTGCTGCTCACACTTACCGCAGTTTACGCACTGAGATGCAAATCCCGGCTCTTTTCTGAGTCCCATATTCTGTGCAAAATCAAATCTTGCTGAGGTTTTCTTTTCCATATACATCAAATTGTAATAATAGAAATTACCCGGAATATCTACACCCTTGGGGCAAGGCATACAGTATCTGCATCCGGTACATCCAACCTTTTCTCTTTCCTTTATGGCTTTTCTTATTTTATCAATCATTGCATGATCTTCTTCTGAAAATTCGTTTACCTGTGTTTCTGATGCAATACGAATATTCTCATTTACCATATCTAACGAATTCATACCGGAAAGAACGCATGTAACCTCCGGCTGATTCCAGAGCCAGCGAAGTCCCCATTCTGCAGGAGAATACTTCTTATCACTTTCCTTGATAATCTTCAAAGCATTATCCGGAAGATTTACAAGTCTTCCACCTCGTAAGGGTTCCATAATAATTACAGGAATTCCTTTTTCAGCGGCTGCCTGAAGTCCCTTTCTTCCTGCCTGGGTATGCTCGTCCAAATAGTTGTACTGAATCTGACAAAAATCCCAGTCATAGGCATTCAAAATCTTAATAAACATATCGGTATCACCATGATAAGAAAAACCGATATTCTTTACACTTCCGTCCTCCTTGTGCTTACGAATCCATTCCTCGATTCCAAGGCTTTGCATACGTTCCCATTCCACAAGATCTGTAAACATATGCATTAAATAATAATCCACCCAAGTGGTCTTTAATCTCTTTAATTCTTCCTGGAAGGTTTTCTCAATACCTTCCTCGTTTTTCATTAAATATTGTGGAAGCTTTGTCGCTATATACACCTTGTCGCGCAAGCCATTATTATCAAGCACTTTACCTAATAATTCTTCACTTCCCGGATAAATATAAGCGGTATCAAAATAGTTAATTCCCTGTTCTATAGCAGTTTTTATCTCTGCTTCTGCCTTCTCATAATCAATGGATGCTCCCTTTTTAGTAAATCTCATACATCCAAAACCCAATGCCGAAATCTTGTTGCCATATCTGTCTTCTCTGTATTTCATATATATCCTCCTGTCTGCATCTCATGTCAAAAGTTAACTACCTTTTCTATTGTATCAAACCCTATAGAGCCTTGCAAGAAAACAAATCATACAAAGACCTTAATATTCACCGCTTAGTACCATGTTCAGGATATGGGCAAGGGGTTCGCAGGCATTTAACTCTTCTTCCAAAGTATTATTTTGTGCCCCAACTTCAATCAACATGGATCTGGGCAGTAAGTGAAGGTTATAACGGTATGCCTGAATATAATTTCTTCGTGTTAAGCCCGGATAATATTCCTCTGCTCTTAACTTGGCCTGAAACGAAAAAGCCAGATTCTCCTCCAGATTGGGATTGTACAGATAGTCAATTGTTCCATTTTTTCTGCTACAGCTTACGCCGTTAAAAAACATAAATTTAGCGGTGGGCTTTCCATCAATATCTGTCACAAGATGATTTTCCTTTTTCATATCATCCCTATGGATGTCCAAAATCACCTGAATACTTGGATAAGCTTCCAATATTTCCTCCAGGTCTACTAAGGATCTGGAATATGCATCGGTTCTTGTCGTTACATCATATTTTCCTAAATGATGATAAACCTTATACCCATACTCAGTTTCTAAGATTTGCGCTAGGCGTTCCCCAACAGCCATAATCGTGGTAGAATCATCTCCCTGCACAGAATCAACAAAGCCTTCCTGGGAATGGGTATGATAAATTAAAATCTGTGGTCCTTCCGAGTTCCTGTCAATTCGCATATCTTTTTCAAGAAGCCTTTGGGCATTCAGCAAGTCTTCCCCTGCCCTTGCTGATGCATCAATGGTATAGAAGTTTTTCATAAGTGCCTGATAATCCCCATACTCTTCTTCGCTTACTTCCCGTACCTTTTGTCTTTGTAGCTTCTCTGTTTCTTCCATGGTGATTTCTTCGTCTTCTGTATCTACTAAAGCTTCTAATATTTCTTCTCCCGCTTTCTCTTCCTCCGTATCAAGAATCTTATCCTCTTTGGGGGACAATTCTTCCAAAGTCAAAACGCAAACCGTTTTCGTTTCCTCTTCCTGTTTTAGGCTATGTATTGCTTCCCCCATATTTCTTCTATAGGATAAATAAGGCCAATATCCATCCACAATAATCCTTTCAATTTTGCACTGGATATATTCAAAAAAACTCCTCTCCTCTTCATCTCCTTTTTCCTGATGAAGTAACAGAACCAATAGAATCATTAATATGAAAATTATGGCCATAACACAATAGCTTTTCTTCAAAGAATACACATAGTTTTCCTCCCAACAATCAGGTTGTTTCATTATATGAATTCTTTGAAAAATCTATGAAAAGAAACCAATATTTTTTGCAAATAAATATTGACAAAACAATATTCTATGGATAAAATACTATCGTATGTTTAGCTTAGCCTTCCGTGTCTGGCTGTAGCCAAACAAGTAAAAAAGAATGACAAAAAGAAAAATATGGAGGTGTAATCTTGGCTAACATTAAATCTGCAAAGAAAAGAATTTTAGTAACAAAGGTAAAGGCTGATAGAAATAAGGCAATTAAGTCTGGTGTTAAGACCGCTGTTAAGAAGGTTTTAGCTGCTATCGAATCTGGTAATAAGGAAGCTGCTGCTGCAGAACTTATCGCTGCTACTAAGGCTATTGAGATGGCTGCAACTAAGGGCGTATATCACAAGAACAACGCTGCTAGAAAAGTATCTCGTCTTAGCATCGCTGTAAATCAGATGAACTAATTGATATTCATATAAAAAACATCCACACCGTCATGTGGATGTTTTTTTATTATCTTTTTATTATCTTCTGTGACCGCCACCGCCATGGCTAAAGCCACCACCACTCATATGGTGTCCGCCACCGCCGTGACTACCACCACCACTGTTTGTCTCAATCCTTCTCTTCGTCAAGGTCTTATGCATGAAAATATCTGAAGACTCTACCATATTGGTACCATTTGCATCAACATAGGTATTCATATTTACAGTTTCTTTTCCCTCTTTGGTTTTTATATTGATTGCCATATATACACCGGCAATTAAAATCGGAATACCAAGTGCTGATAAATAAAAGATAGACGCTATATCTTCGCTTTCACTGCTACTTCCTTTTAAGTATCTTTCCAAAGATCTTAATCCTGCCAGATGCGCTTCAAAATTAGCATGTTCATCTGAATAATAAACATTATCTATGGTAGTTAAGATATGATCGATATCACTGCTGCTAAGCTTTCTCTCTGCTTTTCCCGATGTTGAAAGCCAGGTTCCCTTCTGTCCGGTATAATCATTGGTTAATAACAAAACTCCATCTCCATGGGCCTTGTCATATCCAAAATTATTATTATCATAAAAATCATCGGCAAGGTCTCTCATATTTTTTTCCCAGTCAATATATCTGTAACCATATTCCGACTTGGCATTGTACCCTTCCACCGGTTGATTGATAGATACAATAACAATATGACAACCTATATTCTTTTCTATTTCCTTTATTTTTTCTTCCAGCTGTTCTTCTTCTGCATCCGAAAAAATATTTCCTTTATCATAAACTCTTTCCTTCGGTGCTACAGTATTCCCTTCCTTACCTTCTGAAGAAGGACCACTCTTTACAATCAAGGTAAACAGGAAAGCTACAAAGATTAGTCCTACCAGAATAAACAATCCTGTAAAATATTTTAAATATTGCTTCAATGCAATTTGTTTTGTTTCCTTATCCATAACTATCCTCTATCCCCTACATCCAATGTGATACTATAAACCCAACCATGGCAATGGACGCTGTAAGCGTTGCCCACAATGTGGCACTATAAGCCATAACCTTGGGAACCGAAACAGGAAGTTTACCTACAATCTTTCCTGTCTGACCATTGATGTAAAATGGATAAATCTGTCCCTTATATGTATAATCATATTTCCATACCGGAAGTAAATCATACTTGTGCTGATGTGAAAGTACATTAATAATCTTCGTCTGATCTGTCACACTGGAATAACCGGATACGGTACTGCGAAGCTTCTGTTCAGCACTTTTTTCCATCTTCATATGGGCTCTGCTTTCAATCGCTTCTGCATCCATATTATATTTTTCACCTAAAAAACCGGATAAATACTTCTTGGAAAAAGGTACTAAAGCCTTATAATCATATGGCTCCATTAAATCCATAATAGAATCCGGCATGGCGATTGATGCATCCGCAGGAATATCCTCATAGGTGATGTTCATCTCTCTTCGAACCTGAAAAAATGACTTTTCTGTATACTCTGTATTTCCCGCAACCCATACTCTTACCTTGATACCGGTAGCATTCAGTCTCGCATCTGTATGATAATCGTACATCCAAAAAGGAACATATTCTCCCTGCATCTTCTTTAACTGCGCTTCAGAAAGAAAATCTGTCGGTGTGAATATTGCCTTCTTAAATTTGTTCTTAAGTAATTCCTTAACCTTATCCCTACCAAGCTTAAATGGAATCATCCTGTATGGCAGATACTTATCCTCTACTCTCTCATCCAAAATAATGGAATGATCACAATATGCACACTTCACTGCTGATGAATGTTCCTTAATCAGAACCTCACCGCCACAATTGGGACAAATCCCCATCTCTGCATGGTCATACTTTTCTTCTCCGCAATTGACTCCATCACAATAAGGACAAAAGAGTGTCCCTTTTTCCGGATCATATACCGTATTTCCGCCACAATTAACACACTTAAAAAGCATTCATAGCCTCCCTGTAAATCACCCTAAATACTATTTCTGTATTATAACATCTTATTGCGTCAGGAAAAATTAAATAACTATAAAATTCTTACCCATGAAATATCATTCCATACTTCTTCAAATCCACTTTTCCGTCTACAACCTCGATTCCATCCTCACGAAGCAGATTCGCCTGAACATCGGCTCCTCCGAAAGCAAAACCTCCGGCAAGTTCTCCCTTGGAATTAACCACCCTGTAACAAGGAATGTTCTCCGGGTCCGGATTGTGATGGAGTGCATTCCCCACAGCTCTGCTCATCTTCTTATTACCGGCCATTTCAGCCACCTGTCCATAGGTAGCCACACATCCCTTGGGAATCTTCTTCACCGCCTCATAGATTCTTTTAGTTGGGCTGTCTGTAACAAGATCATAGCTTTCTGCAATCATCATCTTAATATCTTTTTCAGGAATGGAACCATCTAAGATAATCGTATTCCAATGCTCTTTATTCTGATGGTAAGCCGGAACAACTGCTTCATAAGCTGCTCGCCAAAGTTCCCTAGTCTCTGGACTAACCTTAACATTAATATTGATATAACCATCTCGTTCATAGGTCCATAAGAATGCCTTTTTACTTCCTATTACACGAATAAGCTGCCAATTAGCATCATGAAAAGGAGCTTCCTGATAAGTATCATCAAAGGTAAGTCCATATTTCAAAACTTCTTCTCTGGTTGTCATTTATTCTTTCCCCTTTTACAAATTATTATATACTTCTTACTTACAAAACCATGATTAATGTTCCGGCCCCAATCAAGATACATCCAATGAGAGACTTCGTTGTAAACTCCTCATGTAAGAATATAAAGGCCAGAATGAGTGTTAATACAACGCTTAATTTATCAATAGGGACTACTTTGGATGCCTCACCCATCTGTAATGCCTTATAATAGCATAACCAGGAAGCTCCGGTTGCAAGCCCGGATAAAATAAGGAAGATCCAACTTTTCCTGCTAATCTCTCCTAAACCACTTTGTGCATGTGTAAGTAAAACCATTCCCCAGGCCATAACAACTACTACAACGGTACGAATAGCCGTGGCAAGATTCGAGTTGACTCCTTCTATTCCAACCTTAGCCAGTATAGAAGTTAATGCCGCAAACACCGCAGACAAAATTGCAAAAATCATCCACATAGACAATGCCTCCTTGGTCAAAAACTACTTTTTAATTATACCATATTTTTTTCTTTTGCTATCAAAATAATCCTTCGTCATTTCTTGGTTTCAGTACAAAAAACTGCCGCTAATAAAAAGCGACAGTTTTTCTTAAAACATATGTAATTATCTATTTTTGTATGCAGTAACGTCCGGATATACTTCATATTCGTTGATATAGATTTTAACCCGATATGAATCCATATCAATAGTATAATAGAATGCTGCATTATCCATACCCTTTACCTCAGGTAATTCACCAATTACTTCCGGCACATTCTCTTCAGTAATCATAGTAGGTTCTTTTACACTCTCATTGATTTCTCCATCCGCAATCATCACCAGAAATGCTGTTGCCAAAGTATTTGCATTTTGAATATCCTGGGACATCTTAGACTTATCTATATATTTTATATACTGATCATATAATAAAGAATAGATCATCGGATCATCCTGCTGCATTCTTTCAAAGACATTTTCCATACGTTCTTCTGATGTAAGAATTTCCTCAAATTCTTCTCCATATTTTTCCTCAGGTACTATCAATGTCTGAGCATCCGGCCTATAGAAACTGATTACCAAATACTTCTCAATTACACCTTCTATATCTCCTGCTTCCTCATATACCTTGACAATAGCTAAATCCTTGGCAAGTGATTCATCATCATAGTTCATCTGCATCTCAAGAATCATCTGCATCAGCTCTTCTTCGCTCATCTGACTGATGTCTATTTCTTCTGTTGTCTTTGCTTCTGACTCTACTACTTCAGAACCAGCTTCTGAGGTCTCTTCTGCAGATTCAACTACTTCTGTTTCACCACTTTCGCCTTCAGTGTTCTCTGCTTCAGAACTTTCCTCTGTGTTAGCTCCGTCAGTACTTTCTGCTTCTGTAGACTGACTTTCCGTCTCTGTACCCTGGCTTTCCTTTTCAGCCGGAGCCTCTCCACATGCAGCAAAGCTCAAACACATAAGTGACATTGTGAGAATTAATAATTTCTTTTTCATATACTACTCCTTTTATTTTGAATGATTGGATTCCATCCACAACCTCAAACATTTTACATGAAATACAGATAATTGGCAAGATTGCTTAATTCGATTTAATATTAAGATTATCCTCTACCCACATCTTAAAATCATTCAGGCACTCTTCTCGTGTTTTTTCTCCATGCATATAACAGCTTACCTGATCCCGCCAAACTCCGTCTATCATTTCATCATATCGTGACAGGTTATCACCTCTAGCCATATTATTGGCCTCGATAAAATACTCATACATATTTTGTCCAGCCACCATCTCATTCTCCCCATTCACCATGCTCAATACTTTATTGGAAGGGGTTGCCAGCTTTACACCATGATTGCTGGAACCATTTGCCCAATAATACTGCAGGCTGTTTTCATCTGACTCCAGAGTCATCCACTGAATAAAATCTGCCACTACTTGCTTCTTTTCTTCAGACACATTCTTGTTCACAAGTACCCAGTCACCACCCCAGAAAAATCCAACCGGTGATGTTGTTACAGCCCAATCTCCAAAGGTATCCTTACAATTATCCGCCATACTGTACTGAAGAAGCCAGGCTGGACCAAAGAATCCCAATACCTTTGTTTCTCCTCTCTCTGCAAAACTATCAAACCAATCTTCGCTCCACTGATAATAATCATGAACAAAGCCATTGTCATATAGTTTTTTTGCAACATCCATGTATTCCATTCTTTTAGGATCAATATATAGCTTTCCATCTACAATCCAGCCCTTGGATGCGCTTTTTTCCATAGGTTTCCACACATCTTCTGTACAAGGTACAATTGCATATCCCTTATCCTGCAATTCCTCTGCAGCTATGAGAAACTGCTCCCAGTCACCGCTTCCACCGCCTATTTTCTTACGAATAAACTCAGGGGCATCCGTTCCCCAGGTATCCTTTGCCACAGACCTGTTATAAATAAAACATCCTGCAGTCGATTGATATGGTAAACCTATGATTTTTCCATCCGAAGGCCTAGTTCCAACCTGATATGCATATGGTGCAATCTGCGCATCGACAATTAAATTATTAACGTCGATTCCAAGTTCCTCATAGCTTGCCGCATACTCTGCCATATCTTCTTTTATATAATTAACAACAAAATTCTGCTCTGCAACATAAATATCCGGAGCATCCACATCTCCATTTCTTAGTTTGTAATCAAGCGTCTGCTGATAATTTCCGCCCACGGAACTTAATATTGTAATCTCCAATTCATAATCCGGATGCATTTCGAAATAAATACGTGCTATATCAGGTACCTCATCCGTATAGGAATATAACCTAATTACCTTGGAATCATCCTGAACCACAACCGGAGTCGGCTGAATATTTATTCTGTGCTCTCCCCAGTTCACTGTATTAAAGAGATGAATATCCACCCCCTCACAGAATGCAGTTGTGGCTTTTGCTTCAAAACACTCTTCACACATAGCATAGAAGCTATCATTTATTTCGAAATATCTTGTTGCCATTTTCTTCTCACAAACATCGCACTCGACCTTATTCACGTCACTGATTGTTCCGCCCAAAAGCTGTGCTCTCGGTAAAATCTCTTCAAGACATTCTTCACATAGGTAGCCTCTGTCTCTCTCTTTCCCTACTGTTATCTCATACACTATTCCTTCTGTTACCTTTTCACAGTTAAGACATTGAAAGGAATCCAATTCCGTAAGAGACTTGATATACTCCTTACCATCATTCACTGACGCTTTTCCCTCTACATAATTCTCTGCATCTGTTCCCTTAGGGTATACACAATAATCCCCAATCCAAATATTTACACAGTTACCATCGATAATCTTGGCAGTAAATTTACCATATACTGTTCCTGAAACTTCCGGCCATTCCTCAATTTCTGCAGGTTTTTCATACTCCTCTATAGATGCTACCTTGCCCAGTGCATCATCATATGCTCCGTTATCAAAATCTTTTAAAATCGCTTCACCGATTTTCTCTGCATTTTTTACATCCAATCGTCTCTGATCTTGGATTTTCTGTCCCAATGCTGCGTCATTTGTCTTCTCATATCCTTTTTCCAGAATACTGATTACCTGTCCCGTTTTTCCCAAGGAACCATAGCAGTCCGCCATTCCCAAATAGGCTTCCACGCACTCTTCATCGTCATCAAGAATGTCCTCATAAAGCTCTAATGCTTCTTCATACTGCTGATCATCCATCAAATCTTCTGCCTTCTCAAGCATTTTATCTTCCGTCATTTCACCGCATCCGACCAGAAGCACACATAAGAGCCAGCTAATACACAACAATATAAATATTCTTTTTATCTTTAATGTCATTAGGTTTCCTCCCTATTTATGCAATAATATTTATGCGATTATATATCTATTTTTTGAATATATTTTACCATAAGGTTATGGCTGAATACTACAAGAAAAAAGCTTTATAGAAAAACTGGTTTTTCCTGTATATAAAGAAAACCCTTTACCGAGGTAAAAGGTTTCATAAAATTCAAGATTTTGTTATTTTGTTGTTTCGTTTGATTCTTTTTCGCTAATTTTTATCTCCTCTTGCTTTGGGCTCATTGAAGGAAAGAATTCAGCAATATTATTTACCGGTGTTACAGGTGTTGTTGATAAATTAGTAGTTGATGAATCTGTTGTTGATGTATTTGCAGTTGATATATTTGCGTTTGACGAATTCGCGTTTGATGAATTTGCTGCTAAGTTCCTTGTATTATTTGCAATCATCCTAGTATTCCCTTCAATCATACATAGCTTAGAAATAATTTCACCAAATCCATATATTATAGCAAATGTAGGAAACAATACAATTCCACCTATAACAATTGCTGCCTCAATTCCATCACCTGACGCCAACTTGATTACAATTTCTATTACAAGGCAAATACCACCTATCAAGAAAAGGTATGCAAAGCCTTTTAAAAAGTCTCCAAAATTTTTCATATCTCCCTGATTTCTCCTTTGAAAATTCTCGTCACTAATTAATCATAATACTCATACTCTACATCTATAGTAGCAGTAATATTTCCTTCCTTATCATAATCAATCTCTTTTTTCAGGTTACCGTTTTCATCATATTCGTAAACATATTCCCGATATCCCCACCAATCCTCTTTAGTATGTTTTATAGTTCTGCCGGCTTCATCATATAAATAAACTTCCCAGTCATCTTTTTGGGAACTATTTACATTTTTCTTAATCAAGTGATTATTGTCATCATATTCATAGGTTTCTACATAATCTTCTACGTCCACATATATATATCGAGTCTTCTTGATCAATCGATTCCATTCATCATATTCGTAGGTATCAAAATAGGGATCATGATATCCCAAATCATCCGTTAATATGACTCTTCCCTGTTCATCATAGTGATAAATAATTCTACGTCTCTCCCAATAATGATCATCATTATATTCTTCTTTCCCCAATAGTCCATTGGAATAATACACCTTAATAATATCTCGGTTTACATTCCATGTCTCTGGTTCAATTCCCCACGAAGAAGGATACTCTGTTTTTATACAAGATAGTCTACCATCATCATTATACACATACTCTGATATTTCCCCGCTAATATCTCCCATAAAATTATAACTTTTAGTTCTTATCAGTTTTCCAGAATCATCATATTCAAATTCAGTACGGTAGTCAAACTCTCCATCTTCTCGGCACATAATCATTCTACCATCTATATCATATTCAGCTTCACAAAGAGAGAGACCTTCTTCTTTATAATCCTGATTTCGATGCTCTGCTTTAATTCGTCTACCATCTAAAGTTTTGGGAGCCCAGTTTACTCCATCATCAATTATGTATTCTTTAACGAAATCTTCGCGTTCTACATTGAAGGCTAAGTCAAACTCTTCAAGACTAATAGAATCTCCTTTCCAATCCTCGGCACCTCCACCTACTTGAGTAAACTCATTACCATCAAAATCATACAGATAGTAATAACTCCAAATTAAAGTTCCTTGGTAAATGTAGTCTATATAAGTATGCGAGCTGGCAATATATCCATCTTCCAGATAAACATTCATTTCGCCCCAATCTTCACAAATGGGTTCATCATTCCGAATAGTATAAACATAACTCATGCACTGACGCGCATTTCCTGTAACATGAGGTACTATCAAAATACTTCTATTATTCCCTAATGTTATTCCGTATATATGTAGAAAATAACCATCCTGATCCTTATATAAATTGATGATCTCATCATCTGCCAAATACCATAAACTGGAGGTCACATATCCATCTTCTGAATCTGCCGATGCAATTGCAGAGTCCGTCTCCGGACTGGTTGTAATAAAAGCCTGCACATTTCCATTTGCCGCAAAGTCCTTCACCACAACCTCAACTACAGTTTCATCTGTATACTCCACCATTTTGTCTCTGTAATAATTTTCCCAAACTACTTGTTCTTCTTCCGTCAGTGTTTTTATTTCTACAATTGGATGAAGTTCCACCAGTTCCTGCTCATCAGAAGAATTTTCTTCATTTGATTCTTCTATATTTTTCTCTTCACTTGCCTTGGAATCCTCATTTTCAATTGTCTCTGTTTTGCTCTCGAGAGAGCCTGATTCTTCTACCTGAGTCTTCTCATGTTCTTCCTCTACATCACCACATCCACATAAAGAAACAATTAACATTCCCATGAGAATTACATTTTTTAATATGATCTTTTTCATCTTTTTCCTCTAGTAAAATAACTGTTTATAATCTACTTGTCGTTGATTCCTTTTTTCAAATTTTTACATTTAAGCTTTTTCAAAAAACGAAGCAATAAATCTGCCTAACCACATTCCCAAGAAAAAGGGTGTAGTTACAAAACCAACAATAAAAGAAGCTACCAATTTAACCAAAAGAATTACAAGCATATACGGCAGAGCTCCATCCCCAAAGATAATAACCCAGCCAAAAATTCTGGTAATAATAATCCAACCTGGAATAGCAAAGAAGAAAAATAACGGCGTACTTGTATAACCACTTACCATTAATAAATACTCCAACCCATAAAACAACAAGACTAATATAATTTTTATCACCATTCCACCAGCTGAAGTCGAGAGAAAATCAGCTAACGATTTATCATTTTTCTTTTCTTGGATAGTGTTCCAATCTTGTCCCGAACTTGCAATAGTACTATCTTCCTGACTATTCTCCTGCTTATACACATACTGAATATTGCACTTTTCACATTTATTATCCCATGTTAATGCACTTCCACATTTATCACAAAACATACTTTTCCTCTTTTCTTCTGTAATAGGATTTATTCTTACAAATATCACTCAATAAGTTTATCAGTTAAGCATTATGCTTTTCTGCTAAGTATTCCTAATCTACACTACCTTGCAATTCTTCATCCCACACGATTTCTACTAATGTTCCCCCTAAAATGGCTGCACCTAATTCCACTGTTACTATACACTCTCCACAAATAAAGCTCTCTTCTTCCTCTTCATTCAATGTTAATCGATAGTATCGACACATTTTCTTCTCTTCACATACGGCACATTCTTTAACGTAAGGAACAGGTAACGAACATTTGAGTATATTATCATTAGTATATACTTCATCTGCTGTTGCAAATTTATTGGAAGCAGTATCATATTCTTGACTTAGCAACATAATCTTTTCCTCTGCATTCCGTAATTCCTTTTCACAGTCATGACATAAATATTTGCTGGACTTTTCACCATCTTTTTTTATTTCATAACTATAACATTCTGAAATCTTTCCACACTTCTCACATTCTTCTATGGTTGTATTTTCATGGCTAGGTACAAGATAGCTTGGTCCCATTAATCCAATTAAATTGGCATGTATAGACTCTATCCATTCTCCATTGATATTCCCAACTCTAATATTTCCATCTTCATTTTGCGCAAATAATATATTATGAGAAATAACCATACTGTCACTAATTCTATAATAGTCAACAGATAATCCATCCTCTTCACTGCTTGATACAATTGTCTGGTTTTCTGGATTTACACAATAGGTATTTATTCCCTTTTCTGAGCACTCAATCCCCATAACATTGCCGTCATCAAGTAAATCATACAAAATCAAATCATCATTTAAAACCATTGGTTCATATACCAATTCGCCTGCAGAATCCATGATAGCCAGATAATATTTTGAATCTGCTCCAAACAAAACAAAAGCATAATAATTTGATTTATTTTTTCCTATATAACTACTGATTTTCACCTGATAATTATCGTAATATGGCACTTTTATATCATCTACAAGATGTAACCGATTATTTGATATATCGTATTCTAATACAGACATAAAGCATCTATTTATAACTGGGATTGCATACTTATCACTATACATATGTCCCAAGCTTCCACTTGTTGATACCAATTCGTATTCATTAATTTCCTTGCATTCTTTCAGGTAATCATCTATTGTTGACAGAAGCAATATATTAGGCCGTATACCATCTAATTCCAAATACAAGCAAGCTGGAGTTTCAGCAATTGTATTAAATCTCACGATGTCTAATTGTGTGATTTGCCAAACTCCATTTCCATTGCTAATCGGGGTTTGTTTAGAAAAATAAAGGCACTTATCTTTATCATCTAAATCAAACAATAAATATTTGCCAGAATTGTTATCCATATATATATAACAATTCCCAATAAGCTTCGTTACTTCAACATTTTGAGCTATTCTGTGATTATAACCATTAACCGGGATCTTATTATAATCATCATTTGATAACTCCCATTTATTAGTACTTTCAACACCATCTGAAGTTATATACGTAAGGTATACTGAACGTCCCTCCAAATTTGCGTTCTCAACAATTACAAAAGGAGTTCCACTAGTTTGTTCTATCACAACTTTTTCATATTGAGTCAGGTCATAGCCACCGGTAACATTAAGATTCTCATCACGTATAATATATTTTTTATTTTCGATATATCCATAACTAGCCGTTTCAGGAAAATATTCCCACATACACTCATTATTATTTTCTGTAACGTACATAGGACACAATTCACTGTTAAATAAAATATGTAGTTGTTCACTTTGTTCCGTATTCAATGTAACTTTTGCCCAGAAACTTCCATTCTCATAGATTTTTGTAACTGTCTCAATCTGACAGTCGACCATAAGTTCCTTGGTTTCACTTTTACTGTTTTCCCAAGTTTCATCTCCCCATGTAGTATTAATAACTTCTTGCGTTATTTTATCGTCGTTATTTTTTTCAATATGCTCTTCTCTTTCATCACTATCACAAGCATATAAATGCAAACTCATTAACGCACACAAAATCACACAAATTATCCTTCTGCTTTTCTTCATACTCCCTATCCTCTTTATTGTCTACTTAATAACACTTTATTCCTTCATAAACATCTCAACGTTATAATCACTTGTTAAATTCAAAACTTCCTTGTTGTACATATCCTCGTATGTTTCATATCCAAATAATATATCGTAGTTCAACTTACTCTTATATATTTCAGATATTTTATTGTTATATTTTTCATATTCTAGCAAGTTCTCGTCCTTCCCTATGTTATCCCATCTTATTGTAAAATATAAATTACAGTTACCTTTTGCATAATACCCGTTCTCATACAGTTCAAGCTGATATAACAAAATTAATACATTCTTTTCATCATACTTACTCTTTGCAAAATAATGTCCAATATAACTTATCTCTGTTAACTTTTCATCATTGCCTAAAGTGTTGATATACATCTGATAAGCTGCTGCTCCATAATTCGCTGCATCAATGATGAATTCATCATCAATTTGATCTATATTATCAATTAACTGAATGTTATCTTGCTTTAGTTCCTTGTAGGACACATCATAATCACTTTCATATTTTGCAATATAGGATTTCTGAATTTCCTCTATAGAATCAAAGCCTTTATAGCTATACTCATTTTCTTCACTCAATAACACTCGTACATATTTCAATATTTCAACATCCGGAATTTCATAAACTGCGCTGTCTACTACAACCTGACCCTGCTCATCCTTTTCAATATCAAAGAAAGTCACGACACTGTAATAATATAGATATGCAGTAATATCTGTACCATCCGGAACAACTTTTACCTGATTTCTGTACACCAAAGAAATTCCATTGTCATGGTAGCCACTTTCCTTGTTATTTAACATAAAGAAGTAGCCAAGTAGTTCCATAGAAACTAATTCTTCTTCTCTTTTAACAGTAAAATCAGCCATAGCTGTTTTCTGCATTTTATCATTCAACAAATTAATTACTTCTTCCGGGACTTCATCTGCGTTTGTAATAATTTCGGGTAATCCACTAACAGTAAAATCCTTCTTTGTAACGATAGGATTCTTATGATAAGCTGCAACAAACTCTTTTAACTCTAAGCCTCTGTAATCTATCTCAACAGTTATCACATCACCGTTCTTTAATCCTTCTTTATCAAAAATATAAACCAAATTATTATCTCCCCCTATAAGACTTGCTTTTCCAAAAGGTGCTTTTCCATAGAACACCATATCTACACCTTCAAAGGGATCAAATTCTTCCGGCTCCTTCAGCCCTTTTACTTCCACATCAAAATCTTCAACATTTAAAATAATGTCATATTTTTCCTGTACTTTTTCCTTATCCAATTTCCATGTTAAATGGACCTTGTCTCCATTAGAAAGTCCATTTGATTTATCAATAGAATATGTAAGATTGGGAATAATAACATCATCAACATACTCATCAATTTCAATATCCATCTTTTTTGTTTTCTTCTCTAATTTGTCTTCATAATCGATTAGGAAGTTCTTTTTATCAAAGGAAACTTTTACACTTCCCGCATAGTCATAGCCTTCGAATTCAAATACCATATAGGAATTTAAATCATAACCAGTTTTTTTATTTTTCTTCTCTACAGATTCTTCTTTCCCTGCGTTGTCTTCCCCTTCTTCACTAAAGAAATCCGGAAAAATTAGTTCTCTAAACTGAAATCCCACAACTCCTACAATGGCTAGCACTACAACTACTACAATTATTGCAATAAGCGATGTATTCTTTTTCTTCTCGTTCATGTTCTTCATATGTACTCCTTATTTAGTATCACTTTTTGCACCAAATTGTATCACTTTTACAACCTCTTTGTAAAGAAGCTTGCTTTAAAATATCCATATCTAACAACAAGTAAACGTTTTCTAAATGTGGAAGGAGTGCAAAATGCCTAAACCTCGTACTCAAACCGGCGCTAAAAATCTTATTAGTGATAATCTTATTGCTTTAAGAAAGCTTCACCGACTGTCACAAAGAGATTTGGCCAGACAATTACAACTACTTGGATACGACATGGATAAAAATGTAATAACACGAATTGAAACGCAGAAAAGGTATGTTACCGACATTGAATTGAATGCACTATGCAAGCTTTTTCATGTAAGTATTGAAGATTTGATTACTCCCGGAAAGTTCGTTTTCAAAGAATCCTATATAGACATTTAAAAAGAGAATCGATTGTGCAATAAACGTACACTTCGATTCTCTTTTACAATTTTTAACGGAATAATGATTCGATTTTATTTCTTAAAACATTTATGTTTAGCGGTTTCCTTACTGATTCAAAAGTACAGAGCAAATCACCACCAACATATATACCATTCTTCTCGTATGTACCAATTTTTAACAACATATTGGCTACATAGTCCGCATCACCCATCATTCCAAAATGCTCAATATATTTTTCTTTTCTCTCCTTTACATCAAGCACCGTAAAGTCCGGATATACGGTTATCCCATCAAGTACTAGAGGACATTCATATTTATATGGAATATTTAAGCTGTGTAATGTGTTTGCAATAATTAGTTCCGATTTGGATCGTACCCTCTCCCCTTTTTCTGTATAGTATTCCGTATCATCATTTTCGCTGAACTCTTTTGCAACATATGGTTTTTTCATCCATCTATTTATAAATTCTATATCTGATACTTCAAAGGGCTTAACTAGGCATTTTCGTCCTGCATGCAAGCTGCTATAGCATTCTTGGGTTTTCACTATATAATTGTGAGATAAATATCTCTTCAGTTCACCTATCTCCATTTCCGCAATTTTCAAATAATCACTCTCGTAATCTCGTTGAGCAATCATACGAGCATCATTTATTCTATCTTTTCTGACATAACTTCGTTTCCCGGTTTCACTATCTACAATACGATAATAAAATCCTTCTTTTTGCTTATTGATTTTTAAATACCCTTGGGGATATTTGCTAATCTGTTGCTTGATGAATTGAACATTCTTTTCAAGCATCTCCAAACGTTTTATTAAAAGTTCTTCTATCACAGTATATTGTGTCCTCCTCTTTGTTTTTATGAATCAAGCCCTAATTTTCCAACAACCCAATATCCCTAGTTAGGGCCTGATGACTTGTTTTTCTTCCCAGGACATAACTTTTCAGAAAATTTCATGCTATCATTAGGGCCTGGCGGCTTATTTTTCTTCTTAGGACATATCTTCCCGAGAAATATTCTTCTATTATTAGGGCCTGGCGGCTTGTTTTTCTTCCTAAGACATATCTTTCCAGAAACTTCCTTCTATTGTTATGCGTAATGTTATGGCTTGGTTATTATTTTTCCTTTCTAAGACATAATTTTTTTAAATAATATTTTGCGCCATTATGTCTTAAGCAGCTAAAAGGATGATTAAGACATAACTTTTTGATTTAAATTTGGATGTTATTATGGCTTCCGCGTCTAATAGAGCGTCCAAGACATAATAGAATAATTTAGAATCCATTATAGGTATGGCTCAACATGATAATATCGTTACTTAGACATAACAACATTCAAAATCAAATGAAAATAAATAAAATAGATTACTGAATCATTAATATAGAACCAAAATTACAATTATAGATTTAATAGAATAAAAATTGACAATCACAGATTTAATAGAATAAAAATTGACAATTACAGATTTAATAGAAACGGTGCCCTGCATAGCAAGGCACCCAGTTATTTTTGAAAAATAAGCAAGCTAAAACAATTTCTTACGAAATCACTTTAGGCGATGTTAACACCTGAGCATTAACGATGCTTGACAGATCACGTCGTCTCTCGTGATTGCAGGCAATCACTGGCGACGCGGATAAAACGCCTATTCTATGCGTTTACGATCTGGCCAAAGTCAGGCTTAAGAGATGCACCACCGATAAGTCCTCCATCGATGTCATCCTTAGAAAGAAGTTCTGCTGCGTTAGCTGCGTTCATAGATCCGCCGTACTGGATACGAACTGCTTCTGCTGTAGGAGCATCGTACATATCACAGATTACTTCACGAATCATCTTACATACTTCCTGTGCCTGGTCAGCTGTAGCTGTTTCACCGGTTCCGATAGCCCAGATAGGCTCGTAAGCGATAACAAGCTCTTTCACCTGATCAGCTGTTACACCTTCAAGATCCCACTTAATCTGTCTAGCGATCCACTCTTTGTAAGTACCAGCCTTACGAAGTGCAAGAGACTCGCCACAGCAAAGGATAGGCTTAAGACCTGAAGCAAATGCCTTCTTAACCTTAGCATTGATTAAGATATCGTCCTCACCGAAGATATCTCTTCTCTCTGAGTGACCGATAATGATATATTCAACACCAGCTTCCTTTAACATAGGAGCTGAAATTTCGCCTGTGAAAGCACCCTTATCTTCAATGTAGAAGTTTTCTGCACCAATCTTAACATTGGTTCCCTTAACAGCTTCTGCTACAGGAACGATGTCGATTGCAGGTACACAGTAAACTACATCTACTGCATCATTCTTTACTAAGTCCTTTAAAGTTGCACATAATTCAACTGCCTGGCTAGGAGTCATATTCATCTTCCAGTTACCAGCAATAATTCTACGTCTTGCCATAATTACCTTCTCCATTTCAAATATTTATTTCTTTATGGTTACGTCAAAAAGCGTTTTCCATAAAACTAAAATATATTCTGCCATATGTTTTCACCTATGGCAGAATATAAATTTACTTTGTTACGCAAGCAACAACTTATTTGTCATCAGCTGCAACAACACCAGGTAATTCCTTACCCTCTAAGAATTCAAGAGATGCTCCACCACCTGTAGAGATGTGGCTCATCTTGTCACCGAAGCCAAGCTGGTTAACAGCTGCTGCAGAGTCACCACCACCAATGATAGTAGTTGCATCTGTTTCAGCAAGAGCCTTAGCTACAGCGATGGTACCAGCTGCAAGTGTAGGGTTCTCGAATACACCCATAGGTCCGTTCCAAACAACGGTCTTAGCTGTCTTAACAGCATCAGCGAACATTGTCTGAGACTTAGGTCCGATATCGCATCCTTCTCTGTCTGCAGGCATATTAGCTGCATCATAAAGAACTACATCAACAGGAGCGTCGATAGGGTTAGGGAAATCTGTGATGGTTGCAGAGTCAACAGGAAGTAATAACTTCTTGCCTAGCTTCTCAGCCTTAGCCATCATTTCCTTACAGTAATCAATCTTCTCATCGTCAACAAGTGACTTACCGATTTCATATCCCTGAGCCTTTAAGAAGGTATAAGCCATACCACCACCGATGATAAGGGTATCGCATTTCTCAAGAAGGTTAGAAATAACATTAAGCTTATCAGCAACCTTAGCACCACCAAGGATAGCTACGAAAGGTCTTACAGGATTCTCAACTGCATTTCCAAGGAACTCGATTTCCTTCTGCATTAAGTATCCAACTGCACAAACGCCACCCTTTGCACGAACGTACTTGGTAACTACAGATACAGAAGCATGAGCTCTGTGTGCAGAACCGAAAGCGTCACATACATAGTCATCGCAAAGAGCTGCAAGCTCTTCAGCGAACTTCTCACCAGCCTTGTTAGGCTTGGTTTCCTCTTCCATACGGAAACGAGTATTCTGAAGAAGAACTACATCTCCTTCCTTCATTGCAGCTACAGCTGCAGTAGCTGCTTCGCCTGTTACGTTGTAATCAGAAACGAATACAACTTCCTTGCCAAGCTTCTCAGAAAGAGCCTTTGCAACAGGTGCAAGAGATTCCTTCTCGCTAGGACCTTCCTTAACCTTACCAAGATGTGAGCAAAGGATAACCTTTCCACCATCATTGATTAACTTCTTAATTGTAGGAAGAGCACCTACGATTCTGTTCTCATCAGTAATTTCACCATTCTTAAGAGGAACGTTGAAGTCACATCTTACAAGAACTCTTCTTCCCTTTGCATTAAAATCATCAACAGATTTCTTGTTTAAACCCATTTTTTTATCTCCTTTTAGATTAAATTTAAAAAAGGTCCGGTCCTAAAGACCGGACCTTATAGGTCTAATTTTAACGATTAACTTATGCTAACTCGCTGAAGTACTTAATTGTACGAACCATCTGGCTTGTGTAGCTGTTCTCGTTATCATACCAAGATACAACCTGTACCTGAGTATTGCCATCTTCCATAGGAGCTACCATTGTCTGAGTAGCATCGAAGATAGAACCAGCTGTGCTTCCAACGATATCAGAAGAAACGATTTCGTCTGTGTTGTAAGCGAAAGACTCTGTAGAAGCTGCCTTCATTGCTGCATTGATTTCGTCCTTTGTAACAGCACCCTTAACTACTGCAACTAAGATAGTTGTAGAACCTGTAGGGGTAGGAACACGCTGAGCAGATCCGATAAGCTTTCCGTTTAATTCAGGAATAACAAGACCGATTGCCTTAGCAGCACCTGTTGAGTTAGGAACGATGTTGCAAGCGCCTGCACGGCTTCTTCTAAGGTCACCCTTTCTCTGAGGACCATCAAGGATCATCTGATCACCTGTGTAAGCATGAACAGTTGTCATGATACCGCTCATGATAGGTCTGCAGTCATTAAGAGCCTTAGCCATAGGTGCTAAACAGTTTGTTGTACAAGAAGCTGCAGAAATTACAGTATCTTCAGGCTTTAATGTCTTGTGGTTTACATTGTATACGATTGTAGGAAGGTCGTTTCCTGCAGGAGCAGAAATAACAACTTTACGAGCACCAGCTGTGATATGAGCAGATGCCTTTTCCTTTGAGGTATAGAAACCTGTACACTCAAGAACTACGTCAACCTTAAGGTCACCCCAAGGAAGTTCTGCTGCGTTAGCCTTTGCATAGATGGTAATGGTCTTACCATTAACAGTGATGCTATCCTCACCAGCTACTACAGAATCAGCATACTTATACTTACCCTGTGAAGAATCATACTTTAACAAGTGAGCTAACATGCTAGGGCTTGTTAAATCGTTGATTGCTACTACCTCATATCCTTCTGCATCAAACATCTGTCTGAATGCAAGACGACCAATACGGCCGAAACCATTAATTGCTACTCTTACTGCCATTTTAGTTTCCTCCTAAAATATTAATTTTATATTATTTTGACCCTACGTCTTTCAGTTCTGATAGACGTCTGCTTGTCAAAATTTTGTCAGCACGTTTATTTTAACCAATTTCCTTTCAAAATTCAAGATGTAAATAAAAAAAATGTCTGATTCATTACTTTTTTCCCGTGAATATTGCCCTACTTTTGTATTTTTATTATAATCTTATATAATTATATTCGAAAAAACACTTAGAAAGGAACAACCTATGGCTATTATTGCTGATTTTCATACCCACTCTCTTCATTCCGGCGACAGTGACGCAAAAATGGAGGATATGATTGAGAGTGCCATTTCCAAAGGCTTAAAAAAACTTTGTTTCACAGAACACAACGATTTCGAATATCCCGTTTCCGCAGATTGTCCGGAGGGCTATTTTGATTTAAATGTAGATCCATATCTTTATGATATCATCATATTACGTGAAAAATATGCGGACCGCATAGACCTTCTGTTTGGCATCGAACTTGGACTTATGCCGGAAATCATGAGAAAGAATGCCATTCTTTCCAAGAGCTACGACTATGATTTCATTATCGGCTCCTCTCATATCTGCCACGGCAAGGACCCCTATTACCCTGAATTCTTCCGGGGTCGCACCGACAGAGAGGCTTTTGAAGAATACTTTACTTCTATAATAGAGAACATAAAAAAATTCAAAAACTTTGACATTTATGGCCACCTTGACTACGTTGTTCGCTATAGTCCTAACAAGGATGCCAACTACTCTCACACTGACTACATCGATTTAATCGACGAGATTCTTATGCTTCTCATTGAAAACGAAAAAGGAATCGAGCTAAATACCGGTGGCTATTCCAAAGGCCTCAAGGATTTACACCCTTGTATCGGAATCCTAAAACGCTACAAAGAACTTGGCGGAGAAATCATCACCGTCGGTTCCGATGCACACGTTCCAGAAAACATCGGCATCCATTTTGCCCTTGCCGAAGAAACCCTCAAAAATGCCGGCTTCAAATACTACGCAACCTTCGAAAAACGTGTCGCAGAACTCCATAGACTATAAGATTTATAAAAACATTATAAATATTATTTTTTGTTAGTATCCGCTACGTGAAATGTAGAGCGAAAGCGTGTCTGAAAAAAAATATTTTAATGACTATATGACCAGGTTTCCGGGACATTTGGCTATAAACGAAGGATAGTTCCGCCGCCCAGGACGATTTCTCCGTCGTAGAATACGACTGCCTGGCCGGGTGTTGAGGCTCTGACCTTTGTGTCGAATTTACAGAGAAGTCTGTTGTCATCGAGTTTTGAAACTGTGCAGGGATCACCGGCATGATTATAACGAATCTTTGCAATGACCTTTCTGGGGGAATCAAAGTTTTCTGCACCCATGAAGTTTATATTGTTACAGATTACGGTATCTGTAAAGATATCATCGTTATCTCCGATGACAACTTCATTGGTTTCCGGACGAATCTCTGAAACAAATACAGGATGCCCCATAGCAAGGTTAAGACCTTTTCTTTGTCCGATGGTATAATGTGTAATACCCTTGTGCTGACCTAAAATGATTCCGTCCTTGGTTACAAAGTTTCCGGGACCGGGGCAGGATTCTTTTGCTTCCTTTTCTATAAAGGAAGCGTAGTCATGATCGGGAATAAAACAGATTTCCATACTGTCTGCCTTGTGAGCCACAGGAAGTCCTGCTTCCTCCGCAATCTTTCGAATCTCATCCTTTTCATATTCACCAACCGGCATCAGTGTTCTCTGTAACTGGTCCTGTGTCAGATTGTATAATGCATAAGTCTGATCCTTTTTTGCTGTAACAGAATTTCTGATGGCATATCTTCCGTTTGGAAGCTGCATAATTCTTGCATAGTGACCTGTTGCAATATAATCTGCTCCAATCTCCATGCTTCTGTTTAAAAGTGCTTCCCACTTCACATAACGATTACATGCTATACAGGGATTGGGGGTTCTTCCTTCCAAATATTCTTTTACAAAATAATCTATCACCTTATCCTTAAAGCAGTCTCTAAAGTTCATTACATAATAAGGAATATCCAGTTTCTGTGCCACACGTCTTGCATCATCTACCGCAGAAAGACCACAGCATCCACCTTCGTTCTCCATCTGTGCTTCTTCCTCACTCTGCCAAATCTGCATTGTAACGCCAATAACGTCGTACCCCTGTTTTTTCAATAAATATGCTGCCACAGAGGAATCCACTCCTCCAGACATTCCAATCACAACTTTTTTTGCCATCCTTCTATACCAATATCCACAGCCACAGTGACTGTTTTCCTCTTCCAACGATAATCCGCTATTTTCCTTGCTTCTTTAAATACTCTGCATACTGCATGGACATGCTGCGAAGCATTGCCACAATCTCTTTTAACGCATCCACTGCTTCATCCACTTCCGCAAGAGTATTCTCCTGGGACAATGTAAATCGCAGCGTTCCCTTCGCGCTCTCCTTATCAAACCCCAGTGCTTGTAACACATGGGATGGTTCCGTACTGCCGGTCGCACAGGCAGAGCCAGAGGATGCACATATACCTCTCTGATCAAGCAACACTAATACTGTCTGACCTTCCACAAACGGAATCGTGACATTCACATTCGCAGGCAATCGCTTTACCGTATCGCCGTTCAAGAA
>JAZLGY010000032.1:0-5711 GCA_045616525.1 Acetatifactor sp.
TTCTTCGTAAAAATGAGGGAGATGAAGTTGAAAGCGTATTTGGTGACGGTGGTCAGTTCGACCTTAACTTCATAAGGGTTAATGCTCAGCAAAGATATTATGAAAAATTAGCAGGTGTATCTGAACCTGAAAAGAAGAGAAAAATAATAGGTGAGGAATTTATCCGTGTATTCGAAGAGGAAGCTAAGAAAATCGGAGCTGTTGATTTCCTTGCACAGGGAACGATTTATCCTGATGTAGTCGAATCAGGACTTGGCGGTGAATCAGCAGTCATTAAATCACATCACAATGTTGGTGGACTTCCTGACTTTGTAGATTTTAAAGAAATTATTGAACCACTTAGAGACTTATTTAAGGATGAAGTCCGTAAGGCTGGATTAGAGCTTGGTATTCCAGAGAACCTCGTATTCCGTCAGCCATTCCCAGGACCTGGTTTAGGAATCCGTATAATTGGCGAAGTAACGGACGAAAAGGTTAAAATTGTTCAGGATGCTGACTGGATTTACAGAAATGAAGTTGAAGATGCTGCAAGAGCATATAAGGAAGAAAATGGTGTTGAACCATCATGGATGCCGAACCAGTACTTTGCAGCACTTACAAATATGCGATCTGTAGGTGTTATGGGTGACGAAAGAACTTATGACTATGCAGTAGCCTTAAGAGCAGTTAAGACCATTGATTTTATGACAGCAGAAAGTGCTGAAATTCCATTTGAAATCTTACAGCGTGTAATGAGTAGAATAATCAATGAAGTAAAGGGTGTAAACAGAGTGATGTATGATTTAACATCTAAGCCACCTGGAACTATTGAGATGGAATAATGTACAGATTCCTGAGAACCTAGCATTTATGCGGGTTTGAAGGTTGTACAAATTCTTCGTGACAATAAAATGACAATATAAAATTCAAAAAAGTCATTTTGGAAGAATAATTCAAAGATTTTATACGGTAAATAATATGAGCCGTAGTGAATGTATTTTATGTACATTTGCTACGGCTTATTTTTGTGAAATTAATTGGATTTTGGTTTACGTTTACGCTTTGGGGCTGTTGCTGCTATTACTTCTTCAGAATCTGGCAGCTTCATCTTCCACTTACCGTCGGGGTCTTTAAAAGGCATGGGCTTTCCACCACGCTGGCGACTGATTGCCTCTTGATGAGCCCATTCAGCACTATCAATTTCGTGATATTCAATCGAAGAATAATCACCTTCATAGTCTGGATATTCAGTCTGCCATTTAAAATAATCATCATATGTGAATTCATTAGAATCATATTTTTCACGGATGGTAATCCATTTTAATAATGTGGAACGAAGTTCTATGGCATTAAATTCGTCAAGTTCAGGAAAGGATTCAGGTTGCTTTTTAAATGTAAGGTGTATCTCGCCATCTATTAATGAAGGTGTAAGTCCATATAGCTCTTCTAGTTCATATAAAAAATGTACTGCACTATATACATCATTAGGATTCGGATCACGTAATGCGTCTAAGGATACATTGAGAGCATCTGAAATATCTCGCAAGGTTAGTGCATCTGGAATTCTGTTCCCTAGTTCGTAGTTACGAATAGCAGATTCACTAATACCACATGCTTCGGCCAACTGTTTTTGTGTTAATCCACGATAGGTGCGAAACCTACGTATTTTATTGCCAATAATGAATTCGGAGTCAAAGTCTCTAGCCATATAAAAAGTTCCTTTCAGTTCATTTATGAAATGAATATAACATAAAACAGTTCAAAAGTGAAATGTTTTTTTGCAAAATACTATTGACAGTTCAAAAATGAACGGTTAAAATACAAAACATAAAACAGTTCAGAAATGAACGGTAAATGAAAATATATTAAAAAGGAGACAAAAGAGAATGGAAAAAACAGTTTTACAGTGTGATGACATCATGAGAATTTTGGGAGTATCTGATGGAATGGCCTACAAGATTATCAGAGAGTTAAATAAGGAACTTAATGATAGAGGCTTCCATACCGTTAGGGGAAGAGTTAGTGCTCAGTATTTTATGGAAAGTTTCTATGGAGTTAAGGATATTAAGGAGGCGGTATAGTTGGCAATTATAAAAAACGATAAGACAGGAACATGGGAAGTTCGCACATATTATAAGGACTTTACTGGTGCAACCAAGCAAAAGACGAAAAGAGGATTTGTTACTAAGAGAGAAGCTACAGATTGGGAACGTGCTTTCAAGCTGCAAAAAGACCAGAACATGGATATGTACTTCAAAGACTTTGTTGAAATATATATCAGTGATAAGAGACCAAGGGTAAAACACAATACCTGGCTTACAAAGCAGCATATTATTGATACGAAGATTCTTCCATATTTTGAAAAGAAAAAGCTTTCTGAGATTCGTACATCGGACATACTTAGTTGGCAAAATGAGATTATGAAGCAGACCAAGGAAAACGGTACGGCATATTCCCAGACCTATCTTAAAACCATCCATAATCAGCTGAGTGCAATTCTTAATCATGCGGTGAATATGTATGGATTAAAAGTAAATGTTGCACGTAGGGCAGGAAATATGGGAAAGGAACAGTCCAAGGAAATGCTGTTCTGGACACAAGAAGAATATTTGGAATTTGCAGAGTCAATTGCAGATAAGGAAGAAAGTTTTGTTGCTTTTGAAATCCTTTATTGGTGCGGAATTCGTTTGGGAGAATTGCTTGCGCTGACTCCGGCGGATTTTGATTTTGAAACAAATACGCTTCGTATAAACAAATCATTTCAGCGTTTGGAGCGTAAGGATGTCATTACTGATCCTAAGACACCAAAGAGCAATAGAAGAATCATAATGCCTGAGTTTTTATCTTTAGAGGTTAAGGAATTTATCAATAGATTATATGGGATTTCAAAAAAGGAAAGAATCTTTCAGATATCCAAGAGCTTCCTTCATCATGAAATGGACCGCGGAGTGGCACTCAGCGGTGTTAAGCGGATAAGGATACATGATTTAAGACATAGTCATGTAAGTTTGCTTATCAATATGGGATACTCAGCACTTGCTATTGGCGATCGTGTAGGCCATGAAGCAGTTGATATTACATACAGATATGCACATTTATTTCCTACAGTTCAGACCGATATGGCAAAGCAGTTGAATTTGGAACGAGAAACTATTTTAAATCAGAGCAAGTCAACAGCACTTGGAAAGGATGGTAAATCAAATGTCAGAGAAAAATGTGGATGCGAAGAACAGATGGAGGTCCAGGACGATAGCTTTCCGAATGTCTCCTGAAGAGGAGGCAGAGCTTAATGGGAGAGTGAAGCTTATGGGTTATAGGTTAAAACAGGATTATTTAATTGAAGCGGTACTACATAATGAAGTGAGGGCTATAGGAAATCCACTTATGCTGATTCAATTCAGACAATCATTAAAGCATATTGAAAATGAACTGATACGAATCTCAGCTGCTTCTGAAATAAGTGATGAACTCTTTACACCAATTAGAAGCATGTTGGAAATATTAGAAGCATTTGAAAAAGGACAAGCATTTGATCAGAGCAACATTGTTATAAAAAAACAGGAGCTTGATAAATTGCTTCACACATATGGGAATGGGATATCTTATCCTGAGCACGCGCAGGATTTTGATATAGATACAAAAAATGAGACACAGGAGGACAATGAAGATTGAGTTTAGAGGCAAAAGAAAAAGCTGTTCCTAATACAGTTGTTGGCGCAACTGAAGAACAGCAAATCTCGAAAAATGTTACACAAATTATAGCAGAGGATTCAAATGGAAACAACACAAAACCAGCTGAAACTACTGCAATGATGGGAGGACTTGAGGTTCTCTCTATGACGGAATTGTATGATAGTTCCTTTGAACCACGGGTACCGGTTGTGGATGGATTGCTTAATTCCGGAACTTACATTTTTGCAGGAGCACCAAAAGTTGGAAAATCTTTTTTTATGGCGCAACTTGCGTACCATGTGGCTATGGGAGTACCGCTTTGGGATTATCCAGTGAGAGAAGGTTCTGTTTTATATCTTGCACTTGAAGATGATTATGCAAGGTTACAGCAGAGGCTGGCAATGATGTTTGGAGACGAAAGCACGGATAAACTTTATTTGGCTGTTAAGTCAAAAACAATCAAGGATGGACTTGCTAAACAAATGGAATGTTTCGTAAGGGAACATAAGGATGCAAGGCTAATTATCATAGATACGCTTCAGAGAATACGTGAATCTGATGGAGATAAGATGAGTTACGGCTCTGATTATGACAATATGACTCCGTTAAAAGAGTTCAGTGATAAGACCGGAGTTGCAATAATTGTTGTCCATCATACAAGAAAAATGGCAGCTGATGATGTATGTGAAACCATATCCGGAACCAATGGCTTACTTGGTGCAGTTGACGGCGCACTTATTCTTTATAAGAAAAAGAGGACATCTTCAGAGGCAACATTAGACATAATTGGACGAGATCAACAGGAACAGGAGATTACCTTGGAAAAGGATTTGGAAACCTGCGTATGGAAAAAGGTAAAGGCTGAAATAGATTTATTTTCACCGAAAGTGGATGAGGTATTGGAACTGATATCCCATTTTATTACGAAAGAGAATCCTGAATGGGAGGGGACTTCTTCGGAGCTTATAGACATGGTGCCAGGGTTAGATGAAGTAATTCAATCCAATACATTAGTGCGAAGACTCAATATTAACAGAGGGAAGCTATATAAAGATTATGGTATCTATTACCAGCCACTACAGAGAAAAAGTGACAGAAAACCATTTTCGCTTAAGCTGATTACAGAAGAAGCTTCGTAATCAGAAAATGACGATATGTGACGGTAATGACGGTATTTTAGAGAGCATACTGATATAAAAAATATCGTCATAATCGTCATTACCGTCACAGAAGTGAAACGGAAAGGATGGGATACGATGAGAAAAAATGTACAAATTTCATATGAGCTGTTCATGGATTTAATAAAATTACACCTTTTAGAAATTCAAGATTCTTGCCTTTGGAAGAGAATTGAAGATGGGCTGAATGCCAAAATTGATGCAATGATTATGCGAGAATTATATGAAAAATATAAAACGGCTCCATCTGAAGAAGAGCGAGAAAAAGCCAGACAGGAGTATCTAGATAGACGTGGAGTACATCAGGATTTCAGATGGTAATTGCTTCCTTAATTATATTTTGCAAGGGCGTGACACGCCTTTGCTTATGAGGTAATAAGGGAAAATAAAATGTCGGAAACGGCAAAATGAAAAAATACAACAGTAAAAAATGTTATGGTAAGCCCTCGGCGAATGAGAGCGAAATACACCCATTGCACAAATTACCATTTGTTCAATAGATTTCTTTCGCAGCTGCGCTGGGCTTAGCCTGTTACCACAGGAGGAAAAGAAAATAGGAAAACATTCATTTGTAGAACATGTTAAGCTTTCTAATGTGCAAGGAAGAATGGATTATATAAGCAATCCGGACAGGCAAGAACATTTATATGCAGTCTTTGATACCACTGTAGATGAACGCTTTTGGGATTATCTAGCAGGAGAAAATCACAAAGCATTTGAGCAATCTGGTGCCAGGGGAGAGTGCATAGAAGCAAGAGAACTTATTATTATGCTTCCGCCATCTTTAAGGGAATATGATCCGGATGCATTACTTAAATTATTTGTAATGAAATTCAAAACTGAATACGGACTTGATTGCCATGCAGGCTTGCATCATAACAA
>JAZLGY010000033.1:0-46763 GCA_045616525.1 Acetatifactor sp.
GTAAGAGGGAACATTTGCGTTTCGTCGTAAACAGAGAAAAGATGTAGAAGGATAATGCAAGTATTGTAGACAGGCTGGTTTCGAATATTCGAGACCAGCCTGATTTCTGTGAGTGAAAAGAGGATGGAAACCAGGTGTATACAACCAGAAAATTATACTGTAAACAGAAAGCTTTGCCAAAAATCGTTTTCTTGTATATAATAAAAACAGCTAGGGGAGGCGTATTATGGCTAGAAAAATTGGAATATTAGAAGATGATGAAGTACTGGGACAGGAGCTTTCCTACTATTTGGAAACCAATGGCTATGAACCCAGATTTATTGCACCTGCAGAATATGTTGGGAAAAAGGAAAAAGACCTTTTGGATTTACTGATCAAAGAGGATTTACATATGCTGCTTTTGGATGTGGGACTTCCGGGATTTGACGGGCTTCATATCTGTAAGGAATATAGAGAAATGACGGAATCACCGGTGATTATGATTACCAGCAGAAATACAGAATTGACGGAGCTCATGAGCATTACAAACGGAGCGGACGATTTTGTTCCAAAGCCCTTCAACCCACAGATATTGGTGGCGAGAATGGAGACCGTGATGAAGCGTGTTTACAAGGAAAGCAAGTCAAGCGATATTGCCAAGGTAACTGCGCCGGATGGCAAAACATATCAGGTAGAATTCTTGAAGGGAAGAATTGTCAGCGAGGAAGGAGAGGTAACGCTTTCCAAAAATGAGCTGCAGATTTTGCAGTGCCTCGTAAAGAAGCAGGGAGAGATTGTTTCTAGAGATGACATTATGAATGAGCTTTGGGACAATTGTGCATTTGTAGATGACAATACACTTACTGTTAACATGACCAGATTAAAGGGAAAGCTTGAATCCATCGGAATCAAGGAAGCCATCGTGACCAAGCGTGGCATGGGATACCAGTTATTGTAATTGTACATGTGAATATGGATTGTACAGTGAATATGAAAGTGATTGCAATAAAAGGGGAAAGAGGTATCACATGACATACGGAAAATATCTTAGAGAGCACAGTATCTGGGCGATTGTAATTGCATTTTTAGTGCTGACAACGGAGACCTTTTTACTACTGTTTCCTGGAAGCGGCGGACTAAAGCTTTATCTTTTGGTGGCAGCGGTTCTGGGGTATTTCCTTGGAAGCTATGTGGAGTTTCGCAAGGAGAAAAGGTTTTTTAACAAGGCAGATGAAATCTTAGGACAAATGGACAAAGGCTATCTTTTCCCGGAAATGTTAGAGAAAGGTCATAGCCAGGAAGAAGAGCAGGTTTCAGAAATTCTTCGCACCATGGAAAGAGCCATGTCAGAGGAGGTTTCGGATTATCGCAGAAAGTCCGAGGAGTACAAGGAATATATTGAAACCTGGGTACATGAGGTAAAAATTCCCATTGCAACCGGTAAGATGATTTTGACAAATCATAAAGAGGGCCTTGCCGGCAGCGGTGGAAAAGACTGGGTAAATGGGTTAAACGAAGAAATAGAGAAGATTGAAGGCTACGTGGAGCAGGCACTTTTCTATGCCAGAAGTTCAGAAGTGGAAAAGGATTATTTTATCAAGCCGGTGGATTTAAATCAGGTGGTAAATGACACTATCTGCGCAAGAAAACGAACGCTGATTGCGAAAAAAGCTTCTGTGGATATTCATGATTTGGAGACAGAAACAGAGGTTTTAAGCGACGGAAAGTGGCTTACATATATTGTGGGACAGATTGTAGACAATGCAATCAAGTATTCCAAGGAGGAGAAGGTTTCCTTGGAGATATATGCAGAGAAGGACATTGTGAAGGAAGGTAAAAAGACCGTTGCCCTTGTAATCAAGGATCAGGGAATCGGTATGAAATCTTCCGAAGTGGACAGAGTATTTGAAAAGGGATTTACCGGAAGCAATGGCAGAACGGGCAAAGCATCTACCGGTATCGGACTTTACTTATGCAAGAAGCTTTGCAAGAGGTTAGAGCATGAGATCACACTTAAAAGTGTCTTAGGGGAAGGCACAGAGGTGCGGATTGTGTTCTAAGATAAAGGTATGAATGATTTTAAACCAAGCTTCCATTTGAAATAACAAATAGGTTAAATCAGATATAATTTAAAATCTTAAAGGATAAAAGATTTTTATAAAATATGGGGAAATTAATATTTTAAGGAGGTTACAGTATGGCAGTGACAGGTAGTGAGAAACACATCAAACTTTCTCTCGAGGCAGCAAATGAGGGTATGGTTCTTTTGAAGAATGAAGAAGGTCTTCTTCCTTTGGCGAAAGGCACCAAAGTAGCGATTTTTGGAACCGCACAATTTGACTATGTAAGAGGTGGCGGCGGAAGTGGTGACGTTACCACAGCTTATACCAGAAATATTTATGAAGGCTTCAAGATGATGGAAAAGGATGGCAGGGTGGAAGTCTTTGAGCCACTTAGCCAGTTCTTTAAGGAAAATGTGGAGAAGCAGCAGAAAAAGAAGGTTGGAAACGGAAGAACCACGCAGCCCAAGGTAACTAAGAAAATGATGGGGGATGCTGCCAAATTTGCTGATGTTGCCATTCTTACGATTTGCAGATTTTCATGGGAAGGTGCTGACCGTAAGGGAGAGGCGCATGATGGGGACTTCTATCTTTCTGTAGAGGAAGAGGCTATGAAGGATGCCATCCTTGAGAAGTTTGAGAAGGTTGTTGTTGTTTTGGACGTAGGTGGCATGGTTGATTCTAGCTGGTTCAAGAAGGAGAAGAAGATTCCGGCTGTTTTGATGGCTTGGCAGGCAGGGATCGAGGGTGGTCTTGCAATTGCACAGACTCTTTGCGGTATTTCCAATCCTTCCGGAAGATTGGTAGACACCTTTGCGGACTCCTTTGGTGCGTACCCTTCTTCTGCACACTTTAATGACTCTATTTCCTATGTTGATTATACAGAGGATGTTTATGTAGGCTACAGATATTTTGAAACCTTTACCGCAAAAAAGAAGCATGTAAACTATCCCTTTGGTTTTGGTCTTTCCTATACAACCTTTGAAACAGAGGTTGTTTCTGTAGATTTACCGGAAAGCCACAAGGCCGGAGATGAGGCAGAGATTTCCGTAAAGGTTTGCATCAAAAATACTGGTAAGGTAGCCGGTAAAGAGGTTACCGCAATCTATTATGAGGCTCCAAAGGGAAAACTCTTTAAGCCCGCAAGACAGCTGGCCGCTTTTGCAAAATCAGGTCTCTTAAAGCCCGGAAAGTCTGAAGAAATCACCATGAAGTTTAAGGTTTCCCAGATGGCCAGCTTTGATGATCTTGGCAAGGTGAAGATGTCAGCATACGTTTTGGAAAAGGGTGAATACAAATTTTATGTTGGCGCCAATGTGCAGACTGCAGCACCTGTAGAAAAAATTTATACATTAAAAAGTAACGTAATCGAAGAAAAGCTGTCTAGTTTAGTAACACCTCATAAGTTGAAAAAGAGATTACTGGGTGATGGCAGTTATGAAAAGCTTCCTACAGACAAGACACCTGTTTCAGGTCAGACCTGTAAGATTAAGGAATGGGAATGTCCTACCGGAGCTACCCTTTCTAAGGATATGAAGCTTGTAGCTGCAAATAAACTTAAGGATGTTGAAGACGGCAAGATTACAATGAAGGACTTTGTAAAGAAGCTTCCAATTGAGGTTATGATTGAGATGCTTGGCGGACAGCCAAACGTTGGTGTATCCAATACGTTTGGAATGGGAAACTGTCCTGCTTACGGCATTCCTAATGTAACAACTGCGGATGGTCCTGCGGGTCTTCGTATTACTCCTGACAAAGAGGTTTATACTACCGCTTGGCCCATTGCAACTATGCTTGCATGTACCTGGAACACAGAGCTTGTGAGAAAGGTTGGAGAGGCAGGAGCCAAGGAAGTAAAAGAAAATAAAATCGGTGTATGGTTGACTCCTGCAATGAACATTCACAGAAGTCCATTATGCGGTAGAAACTTCGAGTATTATTCAGAGGATCCTTTTATGGCAGGAAAAATGGGTGCAGCAATGATTTCCGGAATTCAGTCTCAGGGAATTGCCTGCTCCATGAAGCATTTTGCTTGTAACAACAAAGAGGTGGATAGACGAATCTGTGATTCCAGAGTCTCAGAGAGAGCACTTCGTGAAATCTATTTGAAGGGCTTTGAAATCGCAGTGAAAGAAGCAAACCCTTGGACTATTATGACAAGCTACAATCCATTGAATGGCAAATATCCTTCACAGAACAAGGAGCTTTTGGAAGGGATTCTTCGTAAGGAATGGGGATTTCAGGGAATGATCACCACTGACTGGTGGAATAGTGTGGATCATCCTTCAGAAGTAAAAGCCGGCAATGATTTGAAGATGGCAATCGGTGAGCCTCTTAGAGTAAAGGAGGCTTACGACAAGGGGGAAGTAACCAGAAAAGAAATCGAAGCGTGTGTAACAAGAATGCTGAATACCATCCTGAAGCTGGACAAAAAGGTCAGATAGTCACGGAATACTCTGCAATGGGCCAGAGAAAAGGGATGGATAAGGCTGCTTTTGTTTCGAAAACTATGTGAATTTGAGGAGATATTACAAACATGAAAAAACATCGTATTATGGTGCTGTTAATGGCAATGACTATGTCCTTTTCCCTGGCTGCTTGTGACAGCGATGTGGATGATGAGGATGAGCCTCAGAGAGTTGAGAGTATCGAGGAAAGTAAGGAAGAATCTACTGTTGAAGAGAGTGTGGATTCTTTGACGGAAAGTACACAGGAGAGCACAGAAGAAAGTGAAACCGCAGCAGAGTCAACGGAAGAATCAGTAGCTTCTTCTGTGTCAGAGGTCGTAGAGACTACCGAAGATATTACAGAAAGCAAGGTGAAGGAGGAGCAGGTTTCCATAGAGATGCTGTTCCGGGATATTTTGGTATGTAAGCTTCTTCCCGGCGATCAGATGTTCATTGAAAATGGAGAAGGAGAGTATTTCCTTTGCGATATTGAGGATCCTCTTAATACGATTAAACCTATTGAGTTCCCAGGTGTAAAATCTGTTTATCCGGGTGGCGAAAACATGGTATATGTGGATGAAAACGGCCTGTACGGTGTTACTGATTTGGACGGCAAAATCCAGGTGGAGGCACAGTTTAACGGTATGACAGCCAAGCATTTTGAGGATGGTAAATTCTTTTTGTACAATCATCAGGAAGGTGTCATAGACAGACTGGTTTTATTTGATGGAAAAAGAGGAGAGGATGGGTCCCTTCGTTTCCTCGATATGACTTCATCTGCAAAAAGATTTACTAAGGTTACCAGCTTGAATTACTATCACAAGGATGCCTTCATTTTGGGTGAATTTATGGATGAGTATGGTTCTCTTCAGTATGGTGCTTATTGCAGAGATGATGCTACCAGTCAGGAGATTATGTTAACAGATGGCTCTGCCATACCTTTACCTGCAGATGGCTATCTGGTAAGACAGAAAGTTGCCGGTAAAAAATTGATTGAAACTGAAATCGCATATGATTATGATCATCAGATTAGCTATACATTACCTTTTGAAGGGGATGTTTTCTATAAACCCGGTGTATGTTCTGTAGGTAGCGATGGCTGGATCGATTTGAACAAAATGTATGTTGTAAGTGATGATGAAAACGGCTTTAATTATGAGAATGTCAATCGTAGAGATTACACAGAGAATGGTCATTATTTTTACAATGTATTTACTGAGGAACTGGTTCCCGGAATGATTGATTCTGCAGGCTGCCGTTACAGAGGAGAGGGCTCCAATGAACGTGTTATTTCAAGAGATGGCATTGCCTTAGAAACCTTCCCTTTAAATGATGCAGACAATTATTTTGTTCCATATGATATTGCAAATCAGGAGGTTCTGAACGAGGAAGGCTTCCTGGATGTTGAAGAGTTTGCAGAGGGTGTAAATAAAAAGTACCGTGCAGTTCGTCTGTTAAATGGAAATAAAGCATTCGTGGATGACAGATATCAGGTTGTCAGTGCTGAGTACGAGAATGTTACTTATTTCGAAGATGGTCATGCTATTGTCAGCAAAAATGGTGAGTGCTATGTCATCGATGAAAATCTTGAATGCGTGAGTGACAAATTCACCGCAGAAGACGTAAATCTTTCCAAGAAAGGTTTTGTACAGATTTGCAGAGATGGAAAGTATGCATTATGCAGAATTGTTCCTGCTGAAAACTAATATGATTTATACTTTTTTATGACAATCTCCGGAGATTTAGGTCTCCGGAGATTGTTGATTATGCTTCTGTTATATTTTATTTTTAGGTTTTTTATATAGTTTTAAAATTTTGATATTTTGAGAGTTGTATATCTATTGAAAATTGCGATAGTTTGTTATACAATTCTTTCTAGTTACTTCTGTCAGCGAGAAGCTGATTTCTATTTTTCTATTTATTATCAAAAGAAAATCGTATGTTTTATTTCAAAAATCAATGTATTAATCCCAAAATCAATGTGTTAACCCGGAGATCAATGTGTTAATTTTGAAATCAATGTGTTAACCCGGAAATCAATGTATTAACTCGAAAATCAATGTATTAATTTTGAAATCATGAAGTTAACGTGGGAGGAAAAGTAATTATGAAAGGCAATAGTATCTGTTGGGAGCGTTTTATGCCCAAAAGGTAATCAAAAAGGTCAAGAGAATATTTTTGATTACCTAAATGAAGGATTATTACGAGAAAAGGTAATCCAAAGAGGCAAAATAATATTATAGATTACCTAAATAGGAAAAAGCCCATAAATAGGTAATGTTTGAGATGGATTTTGTTATAAAAATAATCTATTCATATAAAAACCAACTATTAAGGTAATTCGTGACAAGGATTAATTAGTAATGGTTACCTAAGTAGAGAAAAAAGATGATTAAAGGTAAAGGAGGAACAGACTTATGAAAAGTGATATGGATAGTATAAATAATTATTTAATGCATAATTTTGCAAATCTGGCAGAGGAGGTTGAGAATAGACTGGATTATTTGAATAATTTAAGGGTTTCTGTTGAAGCAATGCTATTGAAGTGTCCAGAGGGGAAGCTGAAGGTTTCTCCAGGGGGGACGGAAGAAACTTTTAGATATTATTTTTATAAAGTGTCACAGACGGAGGACATGGTTTACTTGGATAAATCGAATAACAGATTAAAAAGCAGGCTGGCACAGAAAAAGTATTATGAAAAACTTATAAGAAATCTAGATATAGAAATTGCTCAGTTAAATAAAATACAAAAAATGAATATTAAAGATTCTGTTTGCGAAACATATAAACTACTATCACCGGGAATTAAAAAGTTGGTTGAGCCTATTGATGTTGATGCAGAGTCGTTATGTAAGCAATGGAGAAATATAGAATATGAAAAAAAGAGTTTTGATCCACGGGATCAATCAGCATTTTATTCAAATCTTGAGGAACGGATGCGGTCAAAAAGCGAGGTCCTGATTGCGAACACTCTAGCTTTAAGAGGCATTCCTTATAAATATGAATGCCCGGTTTATAGGGCAAACGGAGTTAGTTTACATCCCGATTTTACAATATTAGATGTCAAAAATAGGAAGATTAAATATTGGGAGCATCTGGGAAAAATGGATGATATGAGCTATGTGGCTAGCAATATTTGGAAACTGGAGGAATACAAGAAAATAGGTATTAATCTGGGAGATAATTTGTTTGTAACTTATGAAACAGCGGCAAGACCTTTATCAACTGCGGAGATAAACCACAATATTGATTTGATTCTCGGAAAAGGGATATGATAAAATTAAATACGATTAGGTACCGTGGAAAGTCTAAAAATGGAAGAATAGGACAAATAGAAGAAAAATATAACAACAAGGAGTAGGCAAGAATAGCAAATATGAGAGTATTTGATACATATTATTACAACATTATTGATAAAGTGAGTTATAAGGAAACAAAACCATATTTGGAAAAAATGTTGCAGGAGCTGGGCCTGTCATACAGGCAAATGGCATTTATGCTTTCTGATCTGCGTGAAAATGTCAATGAAAAAGTGTTTTTGAAATATCCGGAGTTAAAGAAATATGAGTATGTGGAAAACAAGCATGGACTGAGCTCCTATGGTATGACCAGTGTTCGAGAAAATTGGGCAAAAGGAGAGTGCTATGTTGCTCCGGGGGATATAGAAGCTGTTTCAGCGGTGTTCTCCAAGATTCCCAATCCATTTAATTATCCTTTTGGGGAATTGGTGCTAGATGGAATAGATTGGTTTGAGGGTGAGGGACAAAGTGCTGCAGGTGATAGTAAACAGCAAAATGTTGCTGTGGAGGATTGGGAAAGTGAAAATCAGGCAGTACTGAATAATCTTCCTTATGTTTCCAATAGAATAAAGCAATCACGCTTTTATAATGACGGAAGAAAATACAATAATGTAAGTGTTACGATAGAGGTGACCATACCGGAACAAGGGGAAAATCAAAGTGCTGTAAAGGATAGCGGGATGGTCATTCACAGGTTGGAAGAGTATCTTGGTGAGTATCATGGATTTAGCAGAAAATGCATATTTGATAAAGAGGAGATACAAAAGCACCGGGAGTTGTGTAAAAAGCATAGCAAAAAGCTGAAAGAACTGGGAGATAGGGCCCTTCCAAAGACGGAGAGAACTGCGCAAACGATGTTTTCTGGTTTGGAAGTGGTGGATGGATCCAATATTTCAGATAAATTTACGGTTGTAGATAAAAGCATGCTGAACAGGGTATTTAAGGGTAGCGGGTTTGTTAGAGAAAAGGGAACGCCCAATTTACTTCACAAATACTCCTGTGAGGATGAAAATGGATATAAATACGAGGCTTATATTCAAAAAATCTCATACAGTAATGAGTTTCGATGCTCTGTAGAAATCTCCGGCTATAATTTTAGAATCGAATATACACATGAGGATTACGTGGTGCTTGAGGGAGAAGCTGCAGATATTTTGAAGGAATATGTAAAGTTCTGCGAGAAATTGGTAAAAGAGTATAGTTTAGAGATAAAAAAAGATTTTGGCATGACACCGACGTGGTATCATGAAACAAAATAAAAAAGACACTTGCTTTAAAAAATCTTTGTGCTATAATTCACTTATTAGCGTTGATGAAGAATGAATCTGTTAGAACTTTTGCTACAGAGAGAGATGCATGGGTGAGAGCATTTCGAAAAGATACAGAGGATACCACTTCGGAGCTGCATGCGAGAAAGCTTTTAGCACAAGCATTGCCGACAGGCCCTGCGAGAATGGGCATTAGAGTGAAAAATCAAGGTGGAACCGTGCGATTACAGCACCCTTGGGATGAAAATCCTAAGGGTGCTTTTGGTTGTAGCGAGGAAGGAAACCAAGCGCAACCGAAGGATGCATTTGGTTTCACCCGAGCGTACACGAAATAAATTCAAAAGCTGCGAAGCAGCGTCTGGCGTCGAAGAGGGCAGGGATTTATGAGTGATAAGAGGAAGGAAACCAAGCGTACACGAAGAATATGAAAGGAGATATAAAAAGATGAAGATCATCGACAAAGAAGGAAACGTAATGGAGTGTCCTGAAGAAGAGGTACAGCATGTCCTGAGACATTCAGCTGCACATATCATGGCACAGGCAATTCAGAGATTATATCCGGAGGCAGATTTTGCTTACGGACCTGCAACAGAGAGAGGATTTTACTATGATGTAGATCTTGGCGACAGAAAGCTTTCTGATGCAGATTTGGTTGATATTGAAAATGAAATGAAGAAGATTGTAAAGGAAAATCTTCCAATCAAGCCTTTTATCTTACCTCGTGACGAAGCTGTTAAGCTTATGCAGGAGCGCAAGGCAAAGTATAAAGAGGAGCATATCGGAGATCTTCCTGAAGATGCAATCATCAGCTTCTATCAGCAGGGCGATTACATCGACATGTGTGTAGGCCCTCATATTACCTATACCAAGGCATTAAAGGCGTTCAAGGTAACCGGTCTTAGTGGTGCTTACTGGAAGAATGATGCAAAGAACAAGATGCTTACCCGTATCAACGGTATTGCTTTTGCAACCGCTGAGGAGCTTGCTGAGTACGAGAAGATGATGGAAGAGGCTCGTGCAAGAGACCACAGAAAGATCGGTAAGGAAATGTCACTTTTCATGACCGACGATTTGATTGGTAAGGGACTTCCTATGTTCCTTCCTAATGGATATACTGTATGGCAGGAGCTTGAAAACTATATCAAGGATAAGGAGCGTAAGCTTGGTTATCAGCACGTTATGACTCCTTGTGTTGGTACGGTTCAGCTTTATGAGACTTCAGGTCACTGGGCACACTACAAGGCAAACATGTTCCCTCCTATGGAGGTAGAAGGTGAGAACTTCGTTCTTCGTCCTATGAACTGCCCTCATCACATGATGATTTATGCTAACAAGCCACACAGCTATAGAGAGCTTCCTATCCGTATCGGTGAAATCGCTCATGACTTCCGTTTTGAGTCAAGCGGAACCTTAAAGGGTATCGAAAGAGGACGTCACTTCTGTCAGAATGATGCACATCTTTTCGTAACTCCTGAGCAGATTAAGGATGAGGTAAGCAAGGTTGTAGATCTTATTTTTGAAACCTACAAGGATTTCGGAATTACTGATTACAGATGTGTTCTTTCCCTTCGTGATCCTGCAGATACCGAAAAGTATCATCCAGATGATGAAATGTGGAATACCGCAGAAGATGCACTTCGTCAGGTATTAACAGATATCGGCATCGAGTTTACTGAGGAAATCGGTGAGGCTGCATTCTATGGTCCTAAGCTTGATGTAAATGTTAAGCCTGCAGTTGGTGCTGAATATACACTTTCTACCTGTCAGCTTGACTTCTGCTTACCTGCAAAATTCGATTTGAAGTATGTAGATTCAGAAAGCAATGAAAAGACACCGGTTGTTCTTCATAGAGCAATTCTTGGATCTTTGGATAGATTTATGGCATTCATCATTGAGGAAACCAAGGGTAAATTCCCTGTATGGCTTGCACCACTTCAGGTTAAGGTTCTTCCTGTTTCAGAGAAGACGCTTGACTATGCAACCAAGGCTTATGAAGCATTGGCTAACGCAGGTGTTCGTGTACAGCTTGATGATCGTAACGAGAAGATTGGTTACAAGATTCGTGAGGCACAGCAGGTTGACAGAGCTCCTTATATGTTGATTCTTGGTGCGAAGGAAGCTGAAGAAGGTATCATCAGTGTAAGAAGCCGTGATACCGGTGATACTGAAAGCATGAGCCTTGAAGCCTTTGTTGAAAAGGTTACTAAGGAAATCGCAACTCGCGCACACTAATCTGTCGTAATTGTCTCAAGGGGAGTAAGGTGCCCAATGGATAAGATCGAGTTTTATCTGTCCGAGGTATGAAGAAATACTCTCTGTCACACCAATATTTTATAAAGGAGACCAGTGATGGAAGAATTAGAATTCAGATATGATACGCAGCTTTTAATTGAAGGCCATGACCTTGATGAAGATGTAATCAGCGAATGGATTACCGCAAACCTGAAGGGGGACTGCTTACTTGCAGTAGGTGATGATGAGTTAATCAAGATTCATTTCCATACCAATGAGCCTTGGGATCTTTTGAAGTATGCAGCATCTCTTGGCGAAATCTATGACATCGTTGTAGAAGACATGGACCGCCAGTCAAGAGGATTGCAGGGTTAATATTTAGAGCATTATATAATGAAACATTTTATGAAAGACTTCCCTTTGTTTGTACAAAGAGGAAGTCTTTTTGCTTTGAGGAAAAAAAGGATTCTATTCATTTTTTATCAAACAAGAGCATATTCATGACTTAAAAATGAAAAACAGGAAAATAGGTCAAGAGGAACAGGTTCAACGCATGACCTAAAAATGAAAAACAGGGAAATAGGTCAAGAGGAAGAGGTTCTATGCATGACCTGGAAATGAAAAACCGGGAATTAGGTCAAGAGGAACAGGTTCTATACATGACCTGGAAATGAAAAACAGGAAAATAGGTCAAGAGGAACAGACTCAACGCATGACCTAAAAATGAAAAATGGAATTTCAGGTCATATGAAGAGAGAAAATATATTGACCTAATAAGAAAAAATCCAGATTACAGTCATAGAATTAAGAAATTTCATGACTTATGTAAAGGATAAAATGAAAAAAATCATAGAAGGACAAAGAATCATGGTATAATAATCAAAAAGGAACATTGCGGAAAGGGAAGGTATGGCGTTTTCTAAGAAAGTAAGAGAATTTCATAGAGAAAAAAATGAAATCTGGTGGAAAGAGCATAAGCAGGAGGCTATGGGAGATGCCGGTTATATTGAGTATCAGCCGCAGTTACATGGATTATTTTATGGTGTACATAACAATTTGCTCAGCAGGATTTTCCTAAATAACAGACCACTTTCTGCTGCCTGCAATTCCTGTGAGATTATCAGTGTTTATAATGCACTTTATAGCCTGGAGGGCAAAGTACCTGAGGGAGATTTGGATTTCCCGGGACTGATTCAGTGTTTTGAAAAGAAGGGAATCTTTTTCAGAGGCTATTTTGGAACCACAGCCTGGGCACTAACAAAATTTTTCAAAAAAAGAGGCTATCAGGTGAAAACACTTTGGGGCAGAAAGATTACGCCGGAGTGCTTGGATGAATTGAGTAGCGAAGGCACATTTCTCTTTATGGCTATGAATAACCGTCACAATATCTGGGATATGATTCACACCATGAGCATCACCAGAGAGGGTGACAAGTTCATGGTTCACAATGACTACGAAGGAAATCGTAAGTACGATAGGCTTTCCAGCGCAGTTTTTGAATATAATGACAGGGAAAGCTGGACCTTTTATTTTTTGCAGGTGAAGAAAGGTGAACAGTGATTTTTTGAACGGCAGACTTGTTTAATTGGACTTTTTTAGCTTGATTGTGCTATTTAGGTAATGAATGTAAGTGGCTTAAAGTGTAAATGTTATCTATACGGGAGATTGTTCTCTGAATAGGTAACATTTATTTTATTTTTTTAGTGAAAGAGTATCTATTTGATTGCTTAAAATGATTTTAGATAATGTAAATTGCAAATTTAGAGGAAAAAGTTACCTAATCATGTCTTTTTGTTTTATTTAGGCATTACTTACCCAAAATTGGGACAATAACCAAGAAAAAGGCTAAAACGTTAATCCTTAGATTCTTGGATAAAAAAGGAGCCCATCTTCTCTGGGATATTGTTTGAGGCAAATTATTATTCTCACAGACCTTGATTTCACGTCGGTACTTCAAAAAAATCAGGTACAGAGGAATTTATTTATGGAATTCCCTTGTACCTGATTCTTTTGTTAGTATCCGCTACGTGAAATGTAGAGCGAGAGCGTGTCTGAGAGAATAATAATTTGCTGATAAACAAATATCCCAAAGAAGGTGGGCTCTTCTATATTACGCTGTAATCGGGAAGAGCTGGATCAGTAAAATCCAAGCCATTCCGTAGTAGGCAATTACGGCAACCAAGTCATTTACGGTTGTGATGAGAGGACCGGATGCAACAGCGGGGTCGACTTTGATTTTGTGGAAGAACATGGGAATCATGGTTCCAACAAAGCTTGAAATAATCATTGCAACAACCAAAGAAACACCAACGCAGGTGGCAATCATATAGCTGTTGTTTAAAGGAAGACCTTTCAGGAAGGTTAAATAGAGACCAACCAAAAGGAAAGCAGTAAGTCCAAGGAGTAATCCGTTAACCAAACCAACTTTCACTTCCTTTACAACCAAGGTAAACAAATCCTTGGCACTTAATCGTTCATCCATCAAAACGCGGATGGTAACCGCAAGGGACTGGGTTCCGGTATTACCAGCCATATCCAAAATCAAGGACTGGAAGCACATAACAATAGGAATAACAGCAACGACGGATTCAAAGATACCTACGATGGTTGACACGCCGATTCCTAAAATAAGGAGGGTAATCAGCCAGGGGATTCTCTTTTTCATACTGTCGATGGTTTTTTCCTTCAAATCTTCTTCAGCAAGAAGACCTGCCAGCTTTGCGTAGTCATCACTCATTTCGTCTTCCACAACCTCGATGACGTCCTGGGCAGTGATAATACCGATGAGCTCGTGATCTTCATTGAGGACAGGAAGAGAGTCTTCCGCATAGTCCTTGATGCTTTCGATGCAGTCGCTGATCTTGTCGTGGTCCATAAGATACGGATAAGCCACGGAGATGATGGAGTCTAGGGAAGTATGTTCTCTGGCAATGATCAAATCCTTTAAGGTCAGGGCACCATAAAACTTGTTGTCCTTATCCTTGACATAAATCGTGGAAATGTTGTCATTGTCTCCGGCCTGACGAATCAATTCATGCATGGCCTGACGAATGGTCAAATGATTCTCTATTAAAATGTAGTTTGTGGTAAGCATACTACCGATTTCGTCCTCTTCGTAGGACCGAATCAAGTCGATATCTGCGGTTGTCTTTTCATCCAGCAAGGTACGAAGCTTCATACGAATGTCTTCGTCCATGTTGTCAAGGAGATCTACCGCATCATCAGAGTCCATCTCTGTGATGATTTTCGCCAGCTTGTGGATATCCAGTTCCTTAACATAAAGGTCAGGTTCTTCCACATAACTCAAAATATCTGACATTCGCTCTGCATCCAAACGGGTGTAGAGTGTGGTACGCTCTTTTTTGTCCAACTGCTGAAGAGCGAGAGCGATATCGTTGTCATGGTAATCATCTAAGAGATCTAAGAATTCCTGTTTGGAATGAGGGGTACGAATCAGTTCAATAATCTGTTCTACGTTCTGATCCGAAAGATTAGGTTCAATTAAAATTTCCTTTTCCATATTTTTCCTTACATTGACAATTTTGGTTTACACCAAAATCAGGCAACTGCTTTTGAAGTAAGGGCGGCTTTACGTAATGTATGGATAGGAAAGGGGCATGATAGCCCAACAGAAGATTTATTATATGAAGTCGGACATTCCTAAGACACCGGCTGCAGTAAATAAATTTTCAGTTTTTCCTACCCTGTTCTCAGTTCGGCCTTTACTATCGCAACTGTCCATAGAATGTGTCCTCCTCTAAAATATTGTCTTTCCCGCTATTTTTTATAAATATTTCCGAAAGCTTGTTTAGTTTAACACATTTTTTATAAACATTCAACAAAATAATACATGGATTCATGGGGACAATCATGGTAAAATAATTTTATTCTTGTGCTATGTTTATTATGTGTGAAAACTGTGAATTTAATCTTTATTTTGAGAACGATTGATGAAGCGTTAGTATAGAAAAATACAAAAGATATGATCATAAGCAAATCGAATGAAAAACTTCGGCACATAACGAAAACTTGAAAAAGTAGTATCGATAATCAAAAAGTAGCGCAGGAACGAAAAAGAAGTATTTGGAGGGGAAAAAATGAATGAGCAGCCCAAAATCACAGAATTGACAAACGGCGGAAAAGGCTTCGTTTGGGATTTTGAGGATTTTAAAACTTGTGTGTATGTACCTAAGACAGAGTTAAATGTAGAGGTTTTTAACTACGGATTCAGAGCACCATATTTGCTTTATTTTGCGGAAAAGGATATGGACCTTGCAGAGGCAGTTGAGGCGGCAGAGAAAAATGGACTTGCCAAGGTTGCAAGTAGCTTTGGCGCCAGCGTTGTAACAATCTGTAATAAGGCAGGCAGCTGGAAGAATGCACCCAAGGATATTTACGAAAAGGTAATTGCCCAGTCCCGCATCAGCCAGTATTACAAGGATGGAATCGCAATTATGTGGAATCGTTTTGAGAAAAAGTGGGAAGATTACTTCCTAAGAGGAACGGTTTCCAGAGCATTTGTTTATGGTAAGGGTGAGGCCGGAGATTATCTGGCAGAGAATTGTTTAAAAGAGTTACAGGGACAGGGCATGTTTGGCCCCGGAGATATTACACCGGTCTGTGTAACCTTGGAAAATATCAGTGTAGTACCGGCTCCTTCAAAGAGAGACATTCCGGTTGTTACCATTGGTAACAGTGAGGAAGTGAACAAGGCATTAAAGGCCGGACTTGATCATGTTTATGTTAAGGAAACTGCAGAGCATGAAAAGGACTTTAAGGCATTTACCGGCACATGGAGAAGAATGGTTGGTAACTTAGAGCCGGAGAGAGATTACGAGAAGCTTGGACTTGTGGAAGAACCCGGCACGGTGGTAGTTGAAACCAGTACTGACAACAAGGGAGATGACAAGGATACAAAGGAGCATACCATCGGTTATATCGCTTTTTATAATCAGGGATTATTTGAGGATGGTAAAAAGGTACCTTTGGTTCTCTGCTTCCATGGCGGCGGAGACAGCATTATGTTTATGTGTCACTGCTCCGGCTGGCCACTTGTAGCCAACAAGCACAACTTTTTACTGGTTTGTATTGAAGAGCATATGAACAGCACCGCTTCTGAAATGATGGATTTACTGGATCATTTAAAGGAGCAGTATCCCATCGACGAGGGTAAGATTTATGCCAGCGGATTTTCTATGGGTGGATGTAAGTCTTGGGATTTATTCCAGGAATATCCGACTGTTTTTGCCGGTGTGGCACCTATGGATGCAACCTTTGAGGTTGGTTATAATGTATTCGGCAATCCTGTAGAGGAAATCAATGAGGATGTCATTGTTCCTGTATTTTATGCAGGTGGCGAGGATACGCCTCTTCCGGAGCTTCCCTTCCAGGCAGACAAGTGTACTGACAGAATGCGTTATACCTTGCAGATTAATCAGGCCAAGAACCCCTACGATGTGGACTTTGAACATCAGGAAAAGTGGGAAAATCCTATCTTTGGTGTAAACGGTGACAAGGTTTACAAGATTGCGGATCCTACAAGAGGAAGCGTACTTACGCTGAACCTCTTTGAAAGTGAAAACGGTTGCTGCTACGATATTTTTGGATGTGTCAGCAAGCAGCAGCATGAGGTAAGACATCATACCTGTGAGAATGCATATCTTTTCCTTGAGAACTTCAGAAGACTTGAGGATGGCAGTATCGAGGGCGGTAAGATGGAAGACATTTGTAGGATTTATGAGTCGCAAAAGCTTTGATTACGGAGGCGAGACATGGGATTTTTCAAGAGTAAGTACGAAAGAGAACTGGATGTAGTGATTGAACGTATTGAAATGAATATGTCCAACAACTACAAGGATGCGGCCCAGGAAAATTTAAAGGAACTGCAGGAAAAATTAGAGTATTTTTGCCAAGAGGGCAAGCTCAAGGAAAAACAGAAGGAGGCTTATGAGAGCCAGGTGGGGATTTTTCAGGAGAGACTGAAAGGCTTTACCCACAAGGATCAAAAGCCATTTTGGACGTAACCCAATAACATTAAAATATATTACAGGAGAGTATGGAGGTTAACATGGAGAATTTTAATTTTTATTCACCAACATTTTTTGCATTTGGTAAGGACAGAGAGAACGAGGCAGGAAGCCTTGTAAAGCGTTTTGGCGGAAGCAAGGTTTTGATCCACTTTGGCGGTGGTTCTGTAAAGAGAAGCGGACTTCTTGACAGAGTTGAGGCTTCTTTAAACAAGGAGAATATTCCTTTTGTAGAGCTTGGTGGTGTAATGCCAAACCCTAGAAGTGGTCTTGTTTACGAAGGTATTGACCTTTGTAAAAAGGAAGGCGTAGATTTTATCCTTGCAGTTGGTGGCGGTAGTACTATTGATTCTGCCAAGGCTATTGCAGCAGGTGTTGTTTATGACGGAGATTTCTGGGATTTCTATGAAGGCAAGAGAATTGAAAATGCACTTCCTATCGGAACTGTTTTAACAATCTCGGCAGCAGGTAGTGAGGGATCACCGGATACTGTTATTACCAAGGAAGAGGGTATGCTTAAGAGAGGCGCAAGCGGTGATGCAGTTCGTCCTAAGTTCTCTATTTTGAACCCTGCATTAACACAGACACTTCCCGCATATCAGACAGCTTGTGGTATTACCGATATTATGGCCCATCTGTATGAGAGATATTTAACCAACTCCAAGGAAGTAGAAGTGACAGATCGTTTAATCGAGGCTCTTTTACTAACTATGATTCATGAAGGCCCCAGAGCAGTTGCAGATGCTGACAACTATGAAGCAAGAGCAAATATTATGTGGGCAGGTATGATGGCACACAACAATTCTTGTGGTGTTGGTCGTTCTCAGGACTGGTTAAGCCATGGTATTGAGCATGAGCTTTCTGCGGTATATGACTGTGCACATGGTGCCGGTCTTGCAGTAACTATGCCAGCAGTATTTACCTATAATTTAAATCATGATGTTATGAGATTTGCCAAGGCAGCAGTTCGTGTTTGGGGCTGTCAGATGGATTTCGATCATCCTGAAGTAACTGCAAAAGAGGGTATTGAAAAGTTTAGAAGCTTCCTGATTTCCATTGGAATGCCTAAGAACTTTGCAGAGCTTGGTGCCAAGGAAGAGGATATCGAGAAGATGGCATACACAGCATGCTATGGTGACGGCAGTGGAAGCGGCAAAATGTATGGTTTCGTAGAATTAAATCAGAAGGATGTTGAAAACATCTACAAGTTGATGGTATTTTAATGGAATGTAAGGGCTGTGGGGACCAAATGGTTTTCACAGCCTTTGTTATGGTGTATAATCTATAAAATATAGATGTTAATTAGAGCCTATGAGAACATTACAGGATATTTAGGAGGAGAAGTAAAATGGTTAGACATGTTATTTTGTGGACATTGAAGGATGAATTTTCAGCAGAAGAAAAGAAGAATATTAAGGCCGGAATCAAGGAAGGCTTAGAGGGACTTGCAGGTCAGATTCCCGGACTTACAGAAATCAAGGTTTATACAGAAGGTCTTGCTTCTTCCAATGCAGAGGTAATGCTTGATTCTACCTTTGAAGACGAGGCTTCTTTGAAGGGATATGCTGTTCACCCCAAGCATGTAGCCGTAGCAGATGGCAAGGTTCGCCCTTTTACCGCAACCAGAACCTGTTTGGATTTTGAGGTATAAGAAGATAGAGATATTAAATTGATTGTATTTTATTAAGTACATTAAACGCAGAATGTTTATTTTTTAACAAAAGAATAGACAAATGTAAATTTATGGAATATAATTCCTCGTGTGTTGTATCTTCGCTAAGGAAGAACGATAACAGAAAGGAAAATTTAATATGAAAAAACTAAGTACTAAGCAAATGGTAACTTTGGGACTGTTGGCAGCTATCGTGCTGATCATGTCAACCACTCCTTTGGGAACATTACCCCTAGGCCCCTTGTCCATTACGCTGAACATGATTCCCGTAGCTGTGGCAGCAATTGCCCTTGGCCCTGTAGGTGGTCTCATCATAGGAGCTTTTTTCGGAATGTTCAGTTTCTTGCAGGCAGTTGGCGTGGTAATGCCTAGTGGAATGGGTGCAATTACGCTTGCAATCAATCCTGTCCTTACTTTTGTACAGCGTGTTGTAAGCCGTGCCCTGGTAGGATTTTTAGCAGGTGTGATTTATGAGGCGGTAAAGAAGCTCATCAATTCTGTGGTAGCTTTCTTTGTAACCGGATTTTCTGCAGCACTTATGAACTATATTTTCTTTATGGGAATGTTAGTGCTTTTCTTTGGTGGTTCTGCAGACATTTCCAAGAGCTGGGCCGGAAAATCAGTGATTGCATACTTGATTACAACCTTTGTTTCCAACACGATTTTCGAAGTGATTGCAACAACAATTGTTGCAGGCTTTGTTGCACTTGGGCTATACAAGGCAAAGTTGCTGAATACTCAGGAATAATATATAATGTGGTAGTGTAAAAACTACCACATTTTTTGGTACAAAAGCGCACAGGCTATTTTAGAGGAGAGATATTATGATACTTGCAATAGATATGGGAAATACCAATATTGTCATTGGTTGTATAGATGATCACAAGCGTTATTTTGAGGAGAGACTGTCCACAGACAGATCCAAAACAGCATTGGAATATGCCATTGGGTTTAAGACGGTATTGGAGCTTTACAACATTGAAGTAGATAGTATTGAAGGTGCGATTATTTCTTCCGTTGTGCCACCATTAACCAATGTGATTAAGCAGGCAGTGGAAAAAATCATCGGCAAGGTTCCTATGGTTGTCGGTCCCGGAATCAAAACCGGATTAAATCTTCATATGGACAATCCCAAATCCGTTGGTAGTGATTTGATTGTAGATGCAGTTGCAGGGATTGCAGAATACGGGGCTCCCTTGATTGTGATTGATATGGGTACAGCGACGACTTTATCTGTAGTAGACAAGGATAAAAATTATGTTGGTGGAGCGATTTTGACAGGGCTTCGTCTCTCTATGGAGGCACTTGCAACCAGAACCTCGCAGCTATTCAATGTAAGCCTAGAGGTACCCAAGAGCTCTATCGGAAAAAATACCACCGACTGTTTGAAGTCAGGAATTGTTCTTGGTAATGCGGCCTGTATCGATGGAATGATTGACCGTATGGAAGAGGAGCTGGGATACAAGACAACGGTAGTTGCAACCGGTGGTCTTGCGCATGTGGTAATCCCCCAGTGTAAGCATGAGATTATTATTGATGATGCACTTCTCTTGAAGGGACTTAAAATCATATATGATAAAAATAAATAAGCCCGAGATGGGAAAATAAAACATATATGATAAAATCAAGCAAGTATAAGCCTGGTACATAGTTATTTAGAAAACCATGTACTAGGTAAAATTATATAAATGTTATGCGGAAATGATCAGGAATAATTGAAAGGAAATAGATATGAAATTAACAGGTAAAACAGTGGTTCTTGCAGTTACCGGAAGCATTGCGGCGTACAAGATTGCAGGACTGGCAAGTATGTTAAAAAAGATGGATTGCAACATTCATGTGCTTATGACACAGAATGCAACCAATTTTATTAATCCCATTACTTTTGAAACCTTGACAGGGAATAAATGTCTGGTAGATACTTTTGATCGTAATTTTCAGTATAGTGTAGAGCATGTTTCCATTGCAAAGCAGGCAGATGTTGTTTTGATTGCGCCTGCCAGTGCAAATGTAATCGGCAAGATTGCAAATGGAATCGCAGATGATATGCTTACTACAACTGTTATGGCTTGTGCATCCAGATGTCCTGTCATCGTGGCACCTGCCATGAATACCAATATGTTCCGCAATCCTATTGTGCAGGACAATTTAAAGAAGCTTGAAAAATTCGGCTATATTTGTGTACAGCCGGATTCAGGATACCTTGCATGTGGAGATATTGGCGAGGGCAAGATGCCTTCCGAGAATGATTTACTTTGGTATATTCTTCGCGAGATTGCCTGTGAAAAGGATATGGTAGGCAAGAAGGTTTTGGTTACTGCAGGTCCAACCCAGGAGAGGCTTGATCCGGTTCGCTATATTACCAATCATTCTACAGGTAAGATGGGGTACGCGATTGCTAAGATGTGTATGCTTCGTGGCGCGGATGTTACTTTGGTTTCCGGGCAGGTTTCTATAGAGCCTCCAAAGTTTGTAAAGGTTGTAAACATCGTTTCTGCCAAGGATATGTTTGATGCAGTTGTAGAAAGATATGATGATTTGGATATTGTCATCAAGGCAGCAGCGGTTGCAGATTATCGTCCCACCAATCCTGCAGAGGAAAAGGTCAAGAAGAAGGACGGGGAGCTTTCCATTCCATTGGAAAGAACAGATGATATCTTAAAATATTTGGGCGAGCATAAGAAAAACCAGATTCTCTGTGGTTTCTCCATGGAAACAGAAAATATGTTAGAGAATTCAAAAGCAAAGTTAACCAAGAAGAACCTGGATATGATTGTTGCTAACAATCTTAAGGTTAGCGGTGCCGGTTTCGGTACAGACACCAATGTGGTTACCATGATTACCAAGGAAGGTATCGAAGAACTTGAAATCATGAGCAAGGAAGATGTAGCCAATGCACTCATTGATAAAATTCTTACATTTTAATTTGAAATCATATTTCTAAAAGCACATGCCGATTTCGATTAGTTTATTTTAAAAATCGCGGTGCATGGGCCGGCTTTTTGCCGGCCTGCACCGATGAATTCTATTACAAATCTTATATTATTTTATATTCCAATTTATTCATTTAGGATTACTTATTCAGGATAGTTCATTCAGATTTATTCATTTTTTGTTACTTATTTAGGTTGTTACCAATCATTATCAGCTGTTAATTGTTCTGTTTTTGGCTGATGCAGTTTGGGTTTAGTGTTTGGCATTATCTATTAAAAAATACAGCATAGAAGGGATAGTAGCTATGCGGGAGGCTGTGGCGAGTTTGGATGATTTTAGAAAAAATAAGATCAATTTAATATCGCAGCATAGATTACCCCGGAAGTCGTTCTTTATGGAGGGAATCGTGGAAATAGGCATAATTTATTTGTGATAATAAAGAAATTACCAAGGAATAGCCAAGAAAATGGCAATTCCAATGAAAAAAAGGACATAACATGTTCATGAAAAAAAGAAATTACCAAGGAACAGCCAAGAAAATGGCAATTCCAATGAAAAAAAGGACATAACATGTTCATGAAAAAAAGAAATTACCAAGGAATAGCCAAGAAAATGGCAATTCCAATGAAAAAAAGGACATAACATGTTCATGAAAAAAAGAAATTACCAAGGAATAGCCGAGAAAATGGCAATTCCAATGAAAAATTAGATAAAGGTAGTTTGGAATAAGGTGAAATTACCAAGGAACATCACAAAATGTGAGGATTCCTTGGTAAAGAGCGAATTTTTTAAGAATGAAAGGAGAAAAAGATGAGTAGAACAAAAATCACTACACAAAAATTTTACCAAGAGGCAATAAAAAGGAAGAAGGAGATGCAGATTTTATATTCAGAGCTGGAGGAAAGAATGAAAAAATATCCAGATGATAAAATTTTATTTGCTCATAGGGGCAAATATAATGCTTACTATCACAGAAAAGAATCAACAGAGAAAATGGGCACCTATATCCAAAAAGCTGAACTAAAAAAATACAAATCACTTTTCCAAAAGTCATATGATGAGAGGTTATTGAAGTTAATCAATCAGGAGATGGAAGCATTGAAAATATTTATGAAGAGATATGCAGATAAGACTGAAGAAATTCAGAGGTTATATGAAAGCTATCCGGAGGAAGTAAGGGAGATGATTATTCCGGCGGACATATCGGATGAAGAATTTGTAAGAAGATGGATGAGTGTGCCATTTATAGGGAAAGAAATTAAGGAAAGTGATAATATGCAGAGAACAGATTTGGGAGAAATTGTGAGATCCAAGTCAGAACTGAATATTGCAAATCTATTGTATAAAAATGGAATTCCATATAAGTATGAGTGTCCTTTAATACTAAGTACCGGGGAGAAAATTCATCCGGATTTTACGGTGCTGGATGTAAAGAGAAGGCGAGTGGTGTACTGGGAACATCGAGGTATGATGGATAAGGATACTTATTGGCCGGATGCGGTGCAAAGAGTAAAAAAGTACGGAAGAGAAGGAATTATTCTGGGGCAGGGACTTATTATAACAGAAGAAACGAGGGATATTGTGCTTGGAACAAGTGAAATTGAGAGAATTATTCATGCATACTTTGACTAAAATGTAAATCATAAAACAAGCAAAACAAAAAACAAGCAAAGTAAAACAAGCAAAGAAAAAAATAATCAACATAAATAATAAGTAATACAATACAAAAATAATATAACAATCAAAAATCCCCCCAATCCCCTAAAAAATCAAGGTTTTCTGCCAACTATTTCCCTCCTGCAATCTGATACTATCGTTCTAAAAAGTACATTAAGACGGTTTAACGTGCAAAATTAGTGCTTGTAATAATTTAGATAGTGTGATACATATAAACATATGAACATGTGTGCATGTGAAAAAACAAGTATTGACATCAGTGAAATAGTGTATTATAACTCTGGTTAGACGCGACTAACACAAAGATATAAAAATGTGTTTTCGTAATCAAATACAAAATTAACTAAAACATCAAACAAAATCAAAACATTTCAAAGGAGGAGAGATACATGTTTATCGAAATCAAAAATATTAAGAAGCACTTTGGTGAAGGGGAAAGCAAGGTGGATGTTTTAAAAGGCATCGACATTGAAATAGAAAGGGGGGAGATTTGTGTTTTACTTGGACCTTCCGGATCGGGAAAGTCTACATTGCTTAACATAATCGGTGGAATAGATGATGCGGATGAAGGGTACATTTCTATTGATGGTGAGAAGACAGCAGATATGAATGAAAAGAAATTGACCAAGTACAGAAGAAAGCATTTGGGTTATGTATTCCAGATGTACAATCTGATTCCAAACTTAAACATCAAAGAAAATGTTGAAGTTGGAGCATATCTTTCTGACAAGCCTTTAGAAACAGACGAGATCTTAAAAACCTTAGGTTTATATGAACATAGACATAAGCTTCCAAATCAGCTTTCCGGTGGACAGCAGCAGAGAACCTCCATTGGTAGAGCAATCATTAAAAATCCCGATATTTTGCTTTGCGATGAACCAACAGGAGCGCTGGATTATAATACCTCCAAGGAAATTCTAAAACTGATCGAAGAAGTGAATCACAAATATGGAAATACAGTCATCATGGTAACGCATAACGATGCCATTAAGAATATGGCAGACAGAGTAATTACCCTAAGAGACGGCGTGGTTAGAAAAAACTACAAGAACGAAAACAAAATCGCAGCAGCCGATCTTGAGTGGTAAATACATACGAACAGAGTAGCGTTGAAATATAGTTAAAAAGGAGAAAATTATGAGAAATCCTTTACATAGAAGATTATTAAGAGAATTGAAAAGTGATTTTGGAAAATACGCAGTCATATTTTTATTTATGGTGCTTTTGATAGGGCTAATATCCGGGTTCCTGGTTTCAGATAACAGTATGCTACATGCATACAAGGAAGGATTTGAAAGGTATAACGTTGAGGACGGACATGTGGCTTTTGCAGGTGAACTTCCCTGGGAGGTTATAAAGGATCTTTCTGAAAATGCCCAAATAGATATCTATCCCAATTTCTATTTTGAAGAAAACGTGGCACAGGGACAAACGGTTCGTGTGTATGAGGATAGGGAAAAGGTAAATACAGAGTGTTTGATGAAGGGCGAAATGCCTATGGCAGAGGATGAAATTGCCCTGGATCGAATGTTTGCAGATAACAATGATTTGAAGGTTGGTGATCACCTTGTTTTAGGAGGCAAAACCTTGAAAATCACAGGATTGATTGCCCTTCCCGATTATAGCTGTTTATTTCAAAGCAATTCAGATATGATGTTTGATTCTGTAAATTTTAGTGTTGCGGTGATGAGCAAAGAGGGATTTGAAAAGTTTGGCAGCAAACATATGACCTATAATTATGCTTATAAATATCAGGAGGATATTGATAGAAACGATAAAGTAAAACAGAAGGACAGAGCAGAACAGCTTTTAAAGGATGCCACAGTTGTCATCATGAAACATTCTTTTGCAATGGGAAAAGAGGAAAGTGAAAGCTTGGAGGTGACAGAGTTTCTTCCAACCTACTTAAACAAAGCGATTAACTTTACCGGTGATGATATGGGGAAAGACAAGGTAATGTTTCTTATCTTTGATTATATTGTAACGGTGGTGCTGGCATTTGTTTTTGCAGTAACGATTTCAAATACAATTACCTCGGAAGCAACAACCATCGGAACATTACGTGCATCCGGTTATAGCAGGGGAGAACTGATTCGTCATTACATGGTGTTGCCTATGAGTGTGACAATCGTTGCAGCTATCCTTGGTAATATCCTGGGTTATACGGTCCTAAAAGACTATATGATGCAGATGTATTACGGAAGTTATAGTTTACCCAGCTGTAGCACCCTTTGGAATGCGGAGGCATTTTTGGATACTACCATGATTCCGGTTCTTTTGATGTTCTTCATCAACTTAGGAATGCTCTCAAGTAAGTTAAAGCTTTCCCCCCTTCGTTTCCTTCGTAAGGATTTAAGCAAGCGAGGCAAAAAGAAAGCTTTCCGTTTAAATACCAGAATTCCTATTATGAACAGATTCCGTATCAGAATCCTCTTCCAGAATATTCCGAACTACTTAACCTTGTTTGCGGGTATTTTTGCAGGTGGTGTATTGGTAGTATTCTCCCTGATGTTTAAGCCACTTTTGGATGATTATGCAGTGCTTGTTTCTGAAAGTAAAATCAGTAATTACCAGTACGTTTTGATGAAACCTGAGGAAACCGGAATCGAAGGAGCAGAAAAATATTGCATTACTGAACTTGAAACCATGGATGAAAGCAGATTAGTGGATGAAGTGGGTGTCTATGGAATCGAAAAAGACAGTGCATATATTAATGCAGGGATTCCGGAAGGAAAAGCACTCATTAACAATGGTTTATCTATTAAATACGGATTAAAAGAAGGAGATACCATCACACTTAAGGATCCTTATTCTTCTAATATATATGAATTCCAAATCGGAGGTATCTATACCTATGATGCGGCAATTTCAATCTTTATAAATCGCGATGAGTTCAATGAGATGTTTGGAGAAAAAGAAGACTATTTTTCCGGCTACTTCAGCAATACAGAGCTTACGGATCTTGACAGTGATAATATAGCAGGGCTTATTACGGAGGATGATTTAAAGAAGATATCTACCCAGCTTACTGTTTCCATGGGAAGCTTTATGGGATTGTTCAGAGGCTTTGGTGTGATTATGTTCTTATTGCTTATGTATATATTAAGTAAGCAGATTATTGAAAAGAACAGTCAGTCCATTTCCATGACAAAGATTTTGGGATTCTATAACGGAGAAATCGGAAGTCTGTATATTTTGGCTACCTCAGTGGTTGTCATTGCATCCCTGCTGATTACAATTCCATTCATTGAATTGGCACTTCGATATTTATTTAAAAATGCCCTTTACAAAATGATGAGTGGCTATATTCCTTATATTATTTCGAAACAGTGTTATGTAAAAATGTTCCTTTACGGTATTGGAAGCTACGCAGCAATTTCTGTATTGCAGCTGATGAAAATCTCTAAGATTTCCAAGGCAGAGGCCTTAAAAAATGTGGAATAAGCAGGAAAGAAAAGCCTTGAAATATATGGAATAAAAAGAACGAAAAACCGAAAATTGAATAGAAAAGAAATAAAGACTTACTGACATATTGTTATAAATAGTGTATAATGATTATTAAGTATTTTGATAATTTTTGTGAAAAATATACTAAGAACAGTGGGAGGTGAGGAGATTTGGAAGATGTGACACTTCAGGTCTTAAATAGTGCGCTGGAGCTGATCCTGATATTCGATTCATCAGGGCGGGTTGGGTTTGCAAACACAGCTGCAAGACAATCCTTAGGCTATGAAGAACAGGAAAACAACATATTCATATCGGATATTTTTCCGGGTCTCAACCTGGAAGAAATCAGAAGCCAAATGTCGGTTGAGAATGTTGCTCCTAAAGAGAAAGAAGAACAGACGGAATCTGCTTCTTCCAAAGCCTCTCTCCTGCAGGAGCAGATGGCCTATCGTAAAAATAGAACCTGCTTTAGTGTTAGTATGAAGGTTCTTCCATTGGATTCAAAATATATTCTCTATGCCAACGATACCTCCAAGGAAAACTACTACGAGCGTCATGCTTCCATGGCAGATGAACAAATGGAGAGTGCTTCTCTTATGAAGAGTCAGTTTGTAGCCAATGTGACCCATGAACTGCGAACCCCGGTAAACGGTATTTTAGGAAATATAAGACTTCTTCAGAGAACGGAGGAGGATCCACAGAAAATAGGAACCCTGCGCCTCATGGAAAGAGGCTGCAATGATATGCATGCTCTGATCAATAATATTCTTGATTTTTCCAAGCTGGATGCAGGAAAGCTGGAATTAGAGGAGAAGGAATTTAACTTTAGGGAGCTGATGGAATACATCAAGTCCAACCACGTAAACAAGATTGTGGAGAAGGGGTTAAACTTCTTTATGAATCTTTCACCGGAGATTCCGGAAATGATTATTGGAGATGAGCTTCGTATCGGTCAGGTGTTGAACAACTTCTTATCCAATGCAACCAAGTTTACTGCGACCGGAAAGATTACAGTGGAAGTATTAAAAACGGCCCAGATGGGGGACAGAGTAGAACTCTTTTTCATGGTAATCGATACAGGAATCGGTATAGACAGAGAAAATATGGACAAGCTTTTCAAGAGTTTTTCCCAGGTGGAAGCAAGCATTACCAGAAGGTTTGGCGGAACTGGACTGGGACTCAATATCAGTAAACAGCTGGTTGAGATGATGGGGGGAAATGTTCATGTGGAAAGTGAGATCAATAAAGGCTCCATGTTCTCCTTTCATATTTGGGTAAGGATTCCGGTGGAAGAGGGAAAAACCCTGGACAATGAAATGCATGCCTATAATGTTGAAATCCCCGGCATTGATATGCTGGAGGCCAATGGAGAAATCTATAATTTCGGTACAGAGGAAAACTTAGAGGAAATCAAAAAGAAGATGATTAAGTTAGTCCTTTGTGTGGAAATGAACAACTGGGAAAAAGCAGAAAGCTTTATGGAGGCAATTAAGCAGTTGACAAACAACGCACCACAGCCGGTAAAAAGTGCTTCACTTAGACTGAAAATGGCGGTGCAAAAGGAAGACTACGATAAGATGCAGGTTGCCGTTACAACTTTTAACAGCAGTATAGCAAGCTATGAGGAGGAAAATAATCTATGAAAAATGGACAAAAACCTCAGATCAAAATCTTAATTGTAGACGATGTGGAAGTGAACAGATATGTGCTGAGAGATATTGTGACCGAGATGGGACATCAGCCATTACTTGCAGAAAGTGGAGAGCAGGCCTTAAAAATAGTTGAACATATTATTCCGCAACTGATTATTTCTGATATTTCCATGCCGGTTATGGATGGATTTGAACTGTGTGAAAGACTGAAAAAGGACCCGAAAACCAGAGAAATTCCCGTGATTTTCATATCTGCCTTAGAGGATACGGGGGAAGTGGTAAAGGGCTTTGAAGTGGGTGGAGAAGACTATATCGCCAAGCCCTTTGTACGGGATATTGTCAAGGCACGTGTAGGGCTTCATTTAAAGCTATACGAAACCAAGAGAGAGGTATCGGAGACCAACAGACTTTTACAGATTTCCGTTCAAAAACAGCTAAAGCAGCTGGAAACAGAGAAGAAAAATGTGCTTTATGCCCTGACTCGTGTGGCTAGGGAAAATGCAGCTTACGATGCACAGCATATGGAAAGACTCTGTTTTAATTGCAGAATGCTTGCGGAAGCCTTGCAGCTGACAGTAGAGTATGGGTCTGTTATTTCCGATGGATTTATAGATACCCTTGAACTTGCGGCACCCCTATGTGACCTTGGAAATGTAGCAGTTTCTGCGGATGTTTTACAGAAGGAAGGGGAGCTTACAGAGGAAGAAATCGAGGTTATGAGAACCCATACTACCATCGGAAGTCGTATTATCAGCGATGTTCAGAGAGTGGGGGAATATAACGAATTTTTGCAGATGTCCTATGACATCGCACTGTACCATCATGAGTATTACGATGGCAGCGGTTATCCCAACAGGGTAAAGGGGGATGCGATTCCTCTGGCGGCGCAGATCGTTGCAGTTGTCAGTGATTTCTGTGCTTTAACGGAAGAGAGAACCTATCGCGGGGCTTATTCTACAAATGCGGCCCTTGCTATTATGAAGGAACGAAGTGAAAGTCGTTACAATCCCAAGATTGCCCGGGTACTTGCCATGATTGTACGACAGCTACACTAAAAAACGATGTTATATGGAGGTCTTTGAGATGAAGATTTTATTAGCAGAAGATGATTTTGTCACAAGAAAGTTTATGTCAGGTCTCTTATCAAAGTATGGAGAGGTGGATGTTACCGTAGACGGCATGGAAGCGGTGGAGGCTTATATGCTGGCACTGGAAGACGGAGAACCCTATGACCTTGTCTGCCTGGATATTATGATGCCGGTTATGGATGGCTATCAGGCACTTATGGGAATCAGAAGCCTGGAAAAGGATAATCATGTTCCGGAGGAAAAGCAGGCCAAGGTAATCATGGCAACTGCCCTGGATGATGAGAAAAACGTGCAGATGGCGTTTGATCTTGGATGTACCATTTACTCCGGAAAACCCATTGATGAAGCACGTTTTGAGGAGTCTTTGCAGAAGCTGGGATTGATTTAGAAGGTAGAGGATGACATAAATATGCAGGGAAGACTTTGGGAGAGTTTAGACAAAGAGCAGGGCATGATGTTTTGCGGCGGTGAGGATGGCTACTATGTAATTCTTTCCGAATGTGTGAATAGCTATGTGGAGATGGCGGGGGAATTAGAGGAAGCCTTCGAAAAGAAGGATTACACGAACTATATCATCAAGATTCATGGCTTAAAATCCACTATGAAAAGTATCGGTGCCATGGATTTATCGGAAAAAGCAAGGGTGCTGGAATTCGCCGGCAAGGACGGAGAATATGAGAAAATAGAAAATGGTCATAGAAGGGTTTTGGAAGAATTCTATGAACTGATGCTGGAAATCTCAAACGTCCCCGAGGTACGTGAATTTTTAGATCCGGATTATGATTTTGCAAAAGCTGTGGCAAGCCAAAGGAAGGATGATGTTTTGCCCAATCAGGGAAGTGGTTTTGCGGAGGTATCGAAGGAAGAGCTAAGAGAAATCCATGCAGAGTTTGAAGAAGCTATGTATGGCCTTGATGAAGAAACCATGAAGGCACTTGCCCAAAAACTAAAGAATAAAAGATGTGGAAATACAAATCTTTCAGACATCTCAGAAAAGATGCTTTACAGGATTGAAAGGGGCGATTACTTCTCAGCGGGGGATGTTTTGAAGAGTGTTTTGTCATGATTGTTGAATTTTGACAATAAAAAAATAGAAAATATAGGGTTCGGTAACAGATTTTCACAAATTGACAAAAAAATAATAAAAATGATTGACAATTGCATCACCTGGCGTATAATGACAGACATAAAACAAAACACGTTGCAGGAAACAAAGGCGTTTATCTAGTTAGATAAGCGCCTTTTTTGTGTTTCATTTTTGTTTTAATGAGTGATTTTAAGGAGGAAGAAATTATGAAAAAGAGATTAGGATGTTTATTACTTGCAGGATTAATGGTAACCGGTTTAACAGCATGTGGTGGTGAAGCTACAGGCGAGGGCGGATCCGGATCTACACCGGATGGTGTAAAGAAGATCGTGGTTGGTACAGGAAATGGAGCGGCTCCTTTCTGTTACCTGGATGAAGATGGTAATTCCATTGGATATGACATCGATGTATTGAAGGAATTGGACAAGAGATTACCTCAGTACGAATTTGATATTCAGGCAATGGACTTCTCAACCTTGATTGTTTCTATCGATTCAGGTTCCATTGATTTCCTGGCACATGAGCTTGTTCAGTCAGATGCAAGAAAAGAAAAGTATTTATTCCCTGAAGAATATTATTGTTTATCTCCTATGTGCTTGGCAGTTAGAGATGATGCAGGAATTAAGGACATGGCAGATATGGCAGGCAAGTCCATGGAGTTAAACCCAAGTCAGTATGAATATCAGATGGTAGAAGCCTATAACGCAGCTCATGCAGGTGGAGAGGTTAACTTAATCGGTGTTGCTGATCAGACAACAGCAGATGCTTACTTAAAGGTTTCAAACGGTAAAGTAGATGCATCGCTTACTTATAAAGCAACCTTCGATAGTGTTGTTCCTCAGATTGGTGTAACAAACCTTGTTACTACAGAGGTTGTAATGTGTGAGGACACCTACCTGATGTTCCCTTCAGACAAGAAAGAGCTTTGTGATGACATCAATGCAGCTTTAAAGGAAATGAAGGCAGACGGAACACTTTCAGAAATCTCAATGAAGTGGTATGGCGAAGATGTATTTACACTTTATGGTGACATGGTATCTTATATCAACGACTAATGAAAAGGAGTAATAAGTATGGGACATACATATGATTTTGCTTCCATACCTGGCTATATTCCGAAGGTAATGAAGGCATTTCCATTAACAATTGAAATTCTCTTTCTCTCTCTACTTTTTTCAATTGTTATTGGAGCCCTAGTTACCGTACTAAGCTTATCTAAGAACAAAGTTGGCAATGCATTTGCAAAGGGATGGATTTCCTTTATGAGAGGTATTCCTACTCTGGTATTGATTTTCTTACTTTACCTTGGTCTTCCTCAGGTGATGAAATCCATTGGAGTGGACATGAGTGGTGTTAGTAAGGTCACTTACATCATTGCCTGCTTATCACTTAGTACTTCCGCTAATATGGCGGAAATGATGAGAGCCTCTTACCTCTCTGTAAACAAGGGACAGAGAGAGGCAGCTTACAGCATAGGTATGAAGCCCTTTATGGCATTTAGAAGAATCGTTTTTCCACAGGCTTTCGGTGTAGCAATCCCGATGCTGGGAAACAACATTATTATGTTATTCAAGGAAACCTCACTTGCATTTACTGTGGGTGTTGTGGATATTTTGGGAAAAGCAAGAGCCATCAGTAGCGCAAGCTACGGAACCAACAGATTGGAGGTTTACATTGCAACCGGCCTCATTTTCTGGGCTTGCTGTTTTATTTTAGAAAAGTTAACCAAGGTTGCGGAGTTGATTTATACCAAAGGAAAGAAGCAGGCAACTAGCTAGCAGAGGATAAATGTATGGTGATCAATTTTAAATTCATAATGGAATGCATTCCTTCATTATTAAAAGCCATACCTGTGTCACTTCTTATGGCCTTTGCCGCTGCAATCATAGGTTGGATTTTAGGATTGGGAATCGCACTAATCAGAAAGTATAAAGTACCGGTATTATCACAGATTTTGGCTGTCTATGTTTCCTTTTTACGAGGCGTGCCAATGATTATTCTTCTCTACATTTCCTATTATGCTTTGCCAACAGCAATTTACAGCTACGGCGTCAGCATTGGCAGAGAGATTAACGTAGATGTGGTTCCGGCAGTAGCATATGCAATTATCGCTCTTGTGTTAGAGCAGTCAGCATATTCTTCTGAGATTTTCAGATCAGCATTAAATGCAGTAGATGAAGGTCAGATGGAGGCTTGTTACAGCATCGGTATGACAAAGTCACAGGCACTTGCAAGAATCGTATTACCACAGGCCTTTGCCATTGCAATGCCAAACTTAAGTGGTTTATTTTTAGGACTTGTAAAGGGAACATCCCTTGCATATTACGTAGGTGTTTACGAGATTACGGCAACAGCAAACCTTCTTGCTATGCCGGCATTAAACTTCGTGGAAGCTTACATTATGACAACCGTGATTTACGAGTTGATTAGTTTCATCTTTAATAAAGTATTCAGAAGTGTTGAAAATAACTTAAAGAAATTTAGAGCAGTCGCTGCATAAGAAAAGTAGGTGATTAATATGGCAGATATGGTTGAATTAAAAAACATTCAAAAATCATTCGGAAGCAATCATATTTTGAAAGGTGTAAATATGAGCATTGGAAAGGGTGAAGTCGTTGTTATCCTTGGACCTTCCGGATCAGGAAAAACAACCCTTCTTCGTACCATCAACTTTCTGGATGCGGCAGATGAAGGATCAGTCAGTGTCAGTGGTTTTGAAGTGGATGCAAAAAAACATACAAAGTCGCAGATTATTGAATTAAGAAGAAAAACAGCAATGGTTTTCCAGAACTATAACTTGTTTGCGAACAAAACGATTCTGGAAAATGTTATGGAAGGCTTGGTTACTGTAAAGAAGATTAAAAAATCCGATGCAGAAAAAATGAGCCGAGAGATTTTGGCCAAGGTTGGACTTAGTGAGCGATGTGATTTCTATCCGGCACAGCTTTCCGGTGGACAGCAGCAGAGAGCCGGAATTGCAAGAGCTTTAATCCTTGATCCGGACGTTATCCTTTTTGATGAACCAACCTCCGCCTTGGACCCTGAGCTTGTAGGTGAGGTTCTTACTACCATTAAAGCCGTTGCGCAGACCGGTATTACAATGATCGTTGTAACGCATGAGATTGCTTTCGCAAAGGAAGTTGCAACCAGAGTGGTATTTATGGAGGGCGGCGTTGTTGTAGAGGAAGGTAAGCCGGAGGAGATATTGGTAAATCCGAAACAGCCTTCTACACAGAGATTCCTAAAGAGAATAACAAATCCCAATGAAAAATAGGGAGAAATGAGGTAGGTGTTATGTCAGGTTTATCAGCAGTCAATACGATTTGGATATTGCTGGGTACCGCTTTTATTTTCTTCATGCAGGCCGGATTTGCTATGGTGGAGGCCGGATTTACAAGAGCGAAAAACTCAGGAAATATCGTAATGAAAAACCTTTTGGATCTTTCTATCGGATCCATCGTCTATTGGTTTCTTGGATTTGGTATCATGTTCGGTACCGGAAGTATATTTGGAACCATAGATTTCTTTATTACAGGTAATTATGATGCGGTGTTACCAAGTGGTGTTTCCATTTGGACATATGTCATCTTTCAGACTGTGTTCTGTGCAACCAGTGCAACCATTGTCAGTGGTGCCATGGCTGAGAGAACAAAGTTTTCTGCCTATTGTATCTATAGTGCAGTAATCTCTATGTTGATTTATCCCATTTCAGGACACTGGATCTGGGGTAACGGATTTTTGAAGGAGCTTGGCTTCCATGATTTTGCAGGTTCCACCGCAGTTCACTTAGTTGGTGGTGTGGCAGCCTTTGTCGGAGCAAAGATGATTGGCGCAAGACATGGTAAATATGATAAGGAAGGTAATTCCAAAGCAATTCCCGGACACAATATAGTTATGGGAGCCTTAGGTGTATTTATTCTTTGGTTCTGCTGGTTTGGATTTAACGGTTCTTCCACCGCAAGTATGGAAGGTGATGCCATCGCAGGTGTAGGAAAGATTTTCATGAATACCAATATTTCAGCAGCAATGGCGTCTACTGCAGCAATGCTTTTTACCTGGTTTAAGTACAAGAAACCGGATGTATCTTTAACACTGGATGGTGCACTTGCAGGTCTTGTCGGTATTACAGCAGGTAGTGATGCGGTAAATCCCATGGGTGCTGCAGCGATCGGTCTTATTTGTGGATGCTTAGTAGTTCTTTCTATTGAATTTATTGATACAAAGCTTAAGGTTGATGATCCCGTTGGTGCTATCGGTGTTCATGGTGTATCAGGAGCTGTTGGAACAATCCTAGTAGGTTTGTTCTCTGTTAAGGACGGTCTTCTCTACGGAGCCGGCCCGGGATTTTTGGCAGTACAGGCACTTGGTGTTTTAGTAGTAATTGTTTGGGTAGCTGTTACCAGCTTCTTCCTTTTCAAATTTATTGATAAGGCAGTTGGACTTAGAGTATCCAAGAGAGAGGAAATCGAAGGCTTGGATTCCGGAGAACATGGTCTTGGTAATGCATATGCAGATTTCCTTCCGAACCTTCAGTTAGACAAGGAAACCGGAAGTCTTGGTATTGTAAAAACAGACAAGCCTATGGATGTACCTGTTGATAAAGCAATTCCTGTTGCAGTGGCAGGTGATTATGAGGCGGGAACAAACAAGAGCAGACTCACCAAGGTTGATATCATTGCAAAGGAGTCTAAGTTTGATGAATTAAAGGAAGCCATGAACGAGATCGGCGTAACAGGTATGACGGTTACCCATGTTATGGGATGTGGTGTTCAGAAGGGTTCTACAGAATATTACAGAGGAGTACCTGTAGATATCCAGCTTCTTCCCAAAATCAGACTTGAAATAATTGTAGCCAAGGTTCCTGTGGAAGAGGTAGTGGCCAAGGCCAGAAAGGTTCTTTACACAGGACATATCGGAGATGGAAAGATCTTTGTTTATGATGTAAGAGACTGCATTAAGGTAAGAACCGGTGAAACCGGATATGATGCAATGCAGGGTATTAACGAGGTTTAATCAGAAGGTAGTTTTTGAAGCACAAAGGCGTGTTTTGAAAACTACCTTTACAAATATAAGAAAGGACGGATGAAGGTTATGATGAAGGTAGTGATTTGCCAGGGCGAAACCATAGAAGGTTTAAGCAGAGATGAGCTGGTTGCGTACTGGAAAGAGCAGATGAAGAAAACAGAAATCGCAGACGAGGTAATTGTAAAGGATCGTTTCGATTATGAACATATAGATGAAATCGTGGAAGATGCAAATGCACTGATTGGTGTTTGGATTAAGGATAACTTTTTTGATGATGCTTTTTTTACAAAGCATCCAAAACTGAAATACATTGCAACAACAGCCCATGGCTTTGGAAAAATCGATTCCAAATGTGCTTCCAGAAATGACGTCACCTTTACCAATACGGTATATGGAGATACCACCATTGCGGAATATGCTTTTGCAATGTTAATGGATATTGCCCATGGGGTAAGTATTCAGAGCAAATATTTCAGAGAAGCCTGCGATCAGGGAAAAAGCGTTCATATGGGAAGAAATTACCCGGCTCCTGTAAAGCAGATGGAGCTGTACCATAAGACAATCGGTATTATCGGCCTTGGTGCCATCGGACTTCATATGGCCAAAATTGCAAATGGTGTGGGTATGAAGGTTATTTCTTATAACAGACATATAAAGAAGGGATCCCATTATGATTTTATCGAGCAGGTTTCCTTAGAAGAACTTTACAGACGTTCTGATGTGATTTCTATCCATTGTCCATTGACCGAGGAAACCAGAAATATGATTGATAAAGAGGCAATCTCCAAGATGAAGGATGGTGTTGTAATCATCAACACTGCAAGAGGTGACATTATTGTGGAGGATGACCTGGTAGAAGCATTAAATTCCGGAAAGGTATATGCAGCCGGACTGGATGTAGTTTGTAATGAACCACAGATTAAGGAAAGAATTCCGCTAATGAATTGCCCCAACGCGATTATTACCCCTCATGTGGCATGGCTTACACCGGAATCCAGATACAGAACCATTCGAATTGCCACAGAGAACTTTAAAAACTGGGCAGACGGACATCCTACCAGTGTCATCAACGGAAAGGACTGATAAGAGTTGGCAGCAAATGAAAGAACCTTAAAAATGGGAAATGCCCCCATATTTCCACTTTTGGTTTCCATGGCAATCCCGGGACTTTTAGGAACCATGACAACCTATCTTTACAGAACGGTAGACCAGATCTTTGTAGGAAACTTCGTTGGAAGAACCGCTCTTGGTGGTATCTCGGTGCTGGCTCCTTTTAATAATGTAGTAATTGCATTATCCCTTTTTATTACAGTGGGTGGTGCTTCACTCTTATCCATTTCCATGGGTAAAAAGGATTACGAACAGGCCAACAAGCTTTTTACCAACATTATTATTCAGGCTGTTGTGATGGCAGCAGTTGTATCGGCAATCTTCTTTATCTGGGCAGAACCCTTTGTTGGGGTTTGCGGAGCTAAGGTAGGTTCAGATACTTATCACTACGCGATTACTTATTTGAAGATTGTAACCCTGGGCCAGGTATTTAACATGTTAAATCAAGGTCTGGCGGCGATTATTCGAACAGAGGGCGCGGCAAAGTATTCTATGTTTGCCAATATTGTAGGTGCCATTTGTAACGTAATCCTGGATGCGGTATTGATTTTAGGCTTTCATATGGGAATCAGCGGCGCAGCCATTGCAACCATTTCCAGTCAGTTTGTGGGAGCGGCCTTCAGTGCAGCCTTCTTCCTGACAGGTAAGAGTTCCTTGAAGTGGGCAGGTGTAAAGGTGGCAAGCTTAAAGCTTATGATTTACATTTCCAAAATGGGAATCGCACCATCGATTTTCCAGATGCTTTCCTTCTTTACCAATATTATTTTGAATAAGTCTCTGCAGTATTACGGAGATTTGGATCCTGTATATGCACTGATTGGTGGCGGAGAATTGTGTATCTCTATTGTGGCTATTGTAAATACAGCGGACAACTTTATTATCTCAACATCTATGGGTATTAACCAGGCGGTATCACCTCTGATCAGCTATAACTATGGTGCGGGACTATTCTCCAGAGTGAAAAAATCAACCCTATATTCCCAGGTCATGGCCGGGGTGTTTGCCATAGTGATCTGGAGCTGTATGATGCTGATTCCAAGTCAGGTATGTGCACTTTTTAGTAAGGGAGATACAGCAGTGATTACCTACGGAGCGTTTGCTATGAGAGCCTGCAAGATGTTTGCTCTCTTTGGTGGTTTCCAGATGCTCATCAGTATGTACTTCAGTGCCATTGGTAAACCCCATATTGCAACCTTTGTTTCCATATCAAGACATGGATTGTTTTTAATTCCGGCCCTTTTGATTTTACCCAGGTTTTGGGGCCTAAACGGAGTACTGTATGCCAACTCCGTATCTGACGGATGTTCTCTCGTAGTGGTAACACTAATGTATATAAAAGAAATGAAGAGAATTTCAAAATTAAAAGATCAAGTTAATTAGGAGGATGAAATTATGAAAATGACAAGTTTATTAAGTGAAAATGTATTGAAGAAACCGGCTAGCCAGAGAGCAAGTAATGTAACAGCCAAAATTGATTTCTCCAAAATGATTCGAATGGGCTTTAACGAGCATCCCTATGGAATGAGCCCCATTGCTCTTGAAATTATGAAGCAGGAAACTGCAAAGTCCAATTTCTATGGTGATTTCGGCAAAGGCGCCGTGAAGAAAGCATTGGCTGATTTTTATGGCGTAGATGTAAAGAATGTATATGCATCAGCAGGCTCCAGCCCACTGATTGAAACCATTGGCTGTGCATTTTTAAATCCCGGAGATGAAGTATTGATGTGTCCCACCTTTGCGGCATTTATCGATATGGCACAGATTCGTATGGCAACACCCGTGATTGTTCCCTTGAAGGAGGATATGACCTACGATTTGGATGGACTTTATGACGCGATTACAGATAAAACCAAGATCATCATCGTATGTAATCCTAACAACCCTACCGGTACCTATGTAGGCAAGGAAAAATTAATTGAGTTTATTAAGAAGGTTCCGGATAATATTTTGGTTTTGGTAGACGAGGCATACCTAGAGTTTGCAACCGCCGAGGATTGTGTCAGCATGTATCCTTTGGTAACAGAAATGCCGGATAAGCCAATCATCGTATTGAAGACCTTCTCTAAGTACTATGGTATGGCAGGTATCCGTGTGGGTTATGCCCTGGCAGCAGCTGAGATTATTGAAGCCCTGGACAAGTGTCCCGGTGTTATGATTAGTAAAGCAGGACAGGCAGGTGCTATTGCAGCCCTTAGGGATCAGGAATACTACACAGATGTTAAGGAAAAAATTGTGGAGGGTATGACCTATCTGGAAACTGAGATGGAAAAGCTTGGCTGTACCGTATATCACTCACAGACCAATTTTATCCTCTTTGATCCTCATATGGATGCAAACGAGGTTCGTGCAAAGCTGATGGAGAAGGGCATTATGATTTCGGCTCCGTTTATCTGTAGAGTATCTGTAAGCACCATGGAAAATAACAAACTATTCATTCAGTATTTAAAGGAAATTATGGGGAAATAAAGTATGAAGATTCTTGTAATCGGGAAAAAAGGAAGATTGGATCAATATGTACCGGATTTTGTGGAAAAGGAACGTTATGAGATCGTTTATGTTCCTGCGACAGCATCAGATGAGGAAATCCTTTCCAAAGGAACAGATTTCGATTTTATGCTTGTAGATGCCATGAGTCGTGTATCCAAGGAAGTAATTGAGGCTATGCCAAACCTTAAGATGATTCATTCGGAAGGTGTTGGATACAATTACTTTGATATTGATGCCGCCCGTGCAAGAAAAGTATATGTTTGCAACTGTAAAGCAGCCAATGCCAATGCAGTTGCAGAGCAATCCGTTATGCTAATGCTTGGGCTTCTTCGTTTTGTAATCACAGGACATAATGACTTTTTAGCAGGACATCAGATTCAAAACAAGGAGGCTCATATGCTTGCCGGAGACCTAAAGGAGCTAAACGAGTGTACGGTTGGTCTTCTGGGTTTTGGCGATATCGCAAGGGCTACGGCAAGAATATTAGAGGGCTTTGGTGCCAAGGTTTTGTATAGCAACAGGACAAGATACAAGGAAGTGGAGGAAGAACTTCATGTAACCTATGTATCAAGAGAAGAGCTTCTGAAAAGAAGTGATATCATCAGCCTATATTTAAATTCCAATGAAGAAACCTTTCACACTGTGGATGAAAATTTCCTGGCTGCTATGAAGAAAGGATCTTACCTGGTCAATACCGCCAGAGGAGATCTGGTCGATTCCGAGGCACTGATGGTTGCCCTAAAGGCAGGAAAGCTTGCAGGTGCAGGCTTAGATACTGTGGCAGGAGAACCGGTGGAAATAGACAATCCATTCCTGCTTGCAGAGGATGAAGTGAAGCGTAAGATTTTGTTCAGTCCGCATATTGGTGGCATCACCGGCGGAGCATTTAGAAGATGCCATGAAATGTTCTGGCAGGATTTACAAAAGGTGGAAAAGGGAGAGAAACCGGATCACATTGTGAATCCATGGTAAGGAGAAAGTATGCAGATTTTTGATATTATTGGACCCTTAATGGTAGGCCCCAGCTCTTCTCACACGGCCGGGGCGGTAAAACTGGGGTATGTGGCTCGGAGGCTTCTCTCAGAGCCCATTGCAAGTGCAGAAATATTATTATATGGTTCCTTTCTAGCAACGGGGAAAGGACACGGAACAGATAAAGCTTTGGTGGCCGGACTTTTGGGGATGAAGCCTCATGATGCCCGTATTCCCCAAAGTTTTTCTTTGGCTAAGGAAAAAGGAATTAAAATCACCTTTGGGGAAGCTTTTTTAAAGGAGGCCCATCCCAACTCTGTACTTCTGCGCCTTAGAGGAGTTGGAGGGAGAAGTCTTGAGATTGTGGGAGAATCCCTTGGCGGGTCTATCATCAATATAGCAAGCATCGATGGCTTGTCTGCAAACTTTTCCGGTGAATATCCGACGCTGATTGTTCACAATTTAGATCAACCCGGGCATGTGGCAGAGGTAACCAGTATGCTATCCCACAAATCGGTGAATATTGCATCCATGCAGCTATATCGTGCCCATCGTGGAGGAAATGCAGTTATGGTCATCGAGTGTGACCAGGAAATTCCACTGGAAGCCATCAGTTGGTTAAAGCATTTGGAGGGAGTAGAAAAGGTAACATATTATTCTCTTGCGGAGGATGATGGAGATGAGCTATAAATTATTGAAAGAAATCGTTTTAGAAGCGGAAGAAAAAAAGAAGGAATTGTGGGAAGTAATCTTAGAAGACAGTATGAGAGAATCCGGCGAATCTAAGGAGGCTGTCTTTGAAAAAATGAAGGCCATGTATCTGGCTATGAGAGCAGCCGATCAGGGGTATGATGCAAAGGAACGTTCCAACAGTGGTTTATCAGGAGGAGATGGGGAAAGGCTAAGAGTCTTTCGAAATCATCCCAATAAATTGATCGGAAACTTTCTGACGAAAGTAATGGAAAAGGCAGTAAAAATGGGAGAAAGCAATGCCTGTATGAAGAGGATCGTGGCAGCTCCCACAGCCGGATCCTGTGGTGTAATACCGGCAGTTTTACTCTCTTATGAAGAGGAAAGAGAGGTGCCCGTGGACAAAATGGTGGAGGCACTTTTTGTGGCGGGAGGTATCGGTGGCGTTATAGCAGAAAGTGCTTCCATATCCGGTGCAGAAGGGGGTTGTCAGGCGGAAATCGGGTCTGCCAGCGCCATGGCAGCAGGTGCTATTGCATATCTGGAAGGCGGGGATAACGAAACCGTTTTAGATGCCGTGGCCATGGCCTTAAAAAATATGCTGGGACTTACCTGTGATCCTGTTGGCGGATTGGTTGAGGTTCCTTGTATCAAAAGAAATGTTTCCGGTGCAGTGAATGCCATCATTTCTTCGCAGATGGCAATCGCGGGTATTAAGAGTCGTATTCCTGTGGATGAAGTGATAGATTCTATGCGAAGAATCGGTAATCTGATGCATTCTTCCTTGAAGGAAACAGGCAAAGAGGGTTTGGCCATTACACCAACGGCCTTAAAACTACATATTGAGTGATTTTTATAAAAACGTCCATGAAAAACACAAAATGGGCGTTTTTTTCATGCCCATTTTGTTTACAAAATTCACTACTTTGTTGTATAATTACTCTGTGCGAATTTTCGTCATTATTAAGTCTTACAAGGGGGATAAAGCATGACCGATTTGCAGGATTTCAAATGTAAAAGTTGCGGTGGACGTGTTGCTTTTGACAGTGCTTCGCAGAAGATGAAGTGTCAGTTTTGCGATACCATTTATGAAATGAGTGATTTTCAAACAAAGGCAGAAGAGATAAGTGAGGCACCTTTGGAGGAAGGAGACCGTTTCGAAGGCGATTTTGCCATGGGCAGAGAGCAGTGGGGAAGCGACGAGACAAACGGAATGAATGTATATGTGTGTCAGTCCTGCGGCGGTGAGATTATTGCAGATCAGACGCTCTCAGCTTCCAAGTGCCCCTATTGTGACAATAACATTGTTATAAAGGAACAGTTCAAGGGGGATTTAAGACCGGAACTGATCATTCCTTTTAAGCTTGATAAGGAAGCAGCCAAGAGAAAGTACAATGAGCACCTAAATGGCAAGCCCTTTCTTCCCAAGGTATTTAAGGATCAGAATCATATAGATGAAATCAAAGGTGTTTATGTACCGTTCTGGTTGTATGACGCCGATGTTAATGCCAATATCCGATACGAAGCCACCAAGGAGAAGACCTGGGGGGACAGTAAGTATCGCTACAAGGAAATCAGTTACTTTGATGTAAGACGTGAGGGCAGCCTTTCTTTTGACAAGATTCCCGCAGATGCATCCAGCAAGATGCCGGATGATTTGATGGAATCTATTGAACCCTTTGATGTGAAGGGAGCAGTACCATTTACCACAGCCTATCTGGCAGGTTATATGGCTGATAAGTACGATGTTGACGCAGAGCATTACAGAGAGCATATCAAGGAACGCATTACGTCCAGTACGGTAAGTCATTTCAGAGAGACGGTAAAGGGTTACAATTCTGTAAGTGAGAAGTTTAAAAATATTCATATCAGCAAGGGGAAAACACATTATGCAATGTATCCTGTGTGGCTTTTAAATACCACCTGGAACGGTCAGAAGTTTACCTTTGCCATGAACGGTCAGACCGGTAAGTTTGTAGGAAATCTTCCGGTGGACAAGGGCGCATATTGGAAGACCTTTGGCACTTTGGCGGCAATCTTTTCTGCCATAGGCTGTGCCATAGCGTATTTCATGTAAGGCAGGGAGGTAGCATATGAATTTTGTGATTGCAATTCTTGTTGGAATAATCGTTGCTTTTATTGTTGTAACTGCAATGAAGAGTGGACTTACCAGTGTAGCGGCCAAGAGAGAAGCCAACAATTACGTGGTAAAGAGTAGTGTGAATATTAGAAATACCGGAGAGAATTTCATTCGTAAGGAATTGGAAAAGAGAGAAATTCCCCAATCAAACAGTTAGGAGTCAAAAATATGGAACAGACAATGGCACTTTTAGAGATTATGTGTAATGCGCAGACAAAGGACGGCAGAATGCCAAAGAATTTCAGATTGCCTGCAGAAAATGATACCCAGAAGAAGTTTATGGAAGGCACCATTGATGGTATGCTGATGTATCATACCAAGAAGGAAGGCCTTGTGAAGAAGGAAGAATTAAAGATGCTTACCGATGCCATTGATCTTGCGTCCAAGGGTAAGCAGGATGAGGCAGTTAAGCTTGTGGAGAAATTTGCTGAGGAAGGCCGTGTGTTACCTTTGGTAGATGACGTACATGCTTATGTTTCAGAGAAGCAGGAATCCATCGATCCCGGCAAGCTTTTGCAGTTCGCAGTATATATCTTTTCCAGAGGAACCAAGAGGGAAGTGGTAAAGTTTGGTCTTTCCTTGATTGAGCTTTTTGATGTAGAGGATATGAAGGATTTGGTTGATTATATCCGCCTTACAGGAACCTGTGATGAATTTACACTCTATGTTGCACATATTATGAGAAACTGGAAGAATGGTAACGATGAAATCTTTGCCCTGATTCAGAAGGTGTTTGGCTGGGGAAGAATCTTCGCAATGGAGCTTTTGGAGCCTACAACTGATGAAATCAGAGACTGGATGGTTTCTCATGCCATCAGAAATGTAGTTGCACCACAGTATAATGCATTAACGGTAGCATTAAAATGTGATTTGCTTCATATGATGAGAGGAAACTTAAATGTAAATCAGTTCCTTGGTATTGTTGATGTAGTAGGGGCATTGTTAAACGAAAAGCCGGTTCCCGGAATTTCAGGAATTAAGGACCCTCAAATCTTCATGGAGGCCTTTGACGAGTGCCTGATTCAGAACGCATCCTTGCTTCAAAAAGACATGAATGATGCACAGAAAGAGTACATTGATCAGATTTTGAAAGCCAGAGACGCAAAAAGGAATAAATAGTAGTAAAAATATATATGATTTTTGTTGATTTTTGCATGGTTTATAGTTAAAATAATATAAGAATATTTATGCTATTATGTAAAGTCGGTGTAGTGTGAGTATAAAAATCAAGTTGTAGAGATTGAAAGGTTTTAGAATAGGGTATTACGATGGACATTTATAAGAGTCTAGAGATTACTGAAGCAATGAATAAACAGGCGATTCTCGACAAGATTTTCGAGGCTCGTAAAAAGTGTGTGACAAAGCAGAATTCAGCAAATCCGGATAAGAGAGCAGAAGCTGAGCAGTTAATGGAGGTCATTAACGACTTAGAGAGCTTGATGGAGTTTTTGCCTGAAGCATTTTCACAGGCACATTTAGTAATTAAAACATATCAGTTTGATTATACACATGAGGCAACTCCGGATCATTCAGTGAGAAACATGAAGGATTCCATCAATGGCGATTTCGAGGCGGTAGCGAGATTGACCAATATGCTTCGTGAGTATACACAGTGGGATTTGAGTAGTAAGTGGTATTACACCTTTATTACCAGAAGAAATCCCAAGGCTTATGAGCCGTATGGACAGGATTTATTGTTCATGGCTGAAACAAAGGAAGGTATTAAGTGGCTGGAAAAAGCCCATGATGAGGGATGCATCAGTGAGGTTGGTTTATATAACCTTGGTATTTCTTATTTCGGTCAGACCAGCTATACAAAGGCTCTTAGATATTTCGAAGAGGCATATGACAAGGGATACCGTCAGGGTATGCACCACATTGCCTGGATGTATGAGACCGGTAATGGTACAGAGGTGGATTACGAGAAGGCGCTTGAGTGGTTTGAAAAGGCGCAGGAAGAAGAAAACTACGATGCCACAGATGATACCAGAAGAGTACGTGCTACTTTGGCACAGCTTGCTGAACAGGGTATTATTGCTAAGCCGGAGCCCAAGGATGAGAGAAATTTCTTCCAGAAGGTTGTACAGGATCATAAGAGCTGGATTTTGATTGCAGTGTTGGTTTTACTTTTAATTGTTGTCTTACTTTTGAACGCAGACAAGATTTTCGGTGGCAAGGGTAACGATGATGAAATAGAGGAAACCAGTACAGAAGTTAACACAAGCATACTTACCAGAACAGAGTATTTCGATGTTGTACTTAGTGACAAGAAGGTTTCCTACAAGGTACCGGTTGAAATGGCAAGCTTCACTGTAACAGATTCCAACAAGAATGCTGACAACAGCGAGGATGTAGCTTTACTTACCGATAATGTGATTGCAGTTCCATGGAAGGATAAGGAAGAGGGAGATGCCATCGGAACAGAGTTCCACATCACTTTGACCAAGTCTTCTAATGTACACTATGTCATGATTTACAATGGTGATCGTGCTTCTAAGGAAGAATTCGAAAAGAGCAACAGAATCAAGCAGTTAACAGTCATTGTTAAGGGCGAAGAGAGACAGATCGAGCTTCCTGATATCATTACCGGTCAGGTTATTGAATTAATTGACTGTAGTAATGTTTCAGAGATTACTTTGAGAATTGATAGTGTTTACAACGGTACAGAAAACACAGATACCTGTGTCAGTGAAATCGTTGTATATTAATAAAGGCTATAGAGCCTACGAAAAGGTATTTTACTACGGGGTAGTTTGAAAACAGTATTTAGGAAGGAGTTTTACTATGTTAATCGGTGTTGATTTGGGTACCACATTTACTGCAGTAGCAGCAATTGGTTCAGAAGGAAAAGCGGAGATTATTACCAACCGTGATGGAGATCGTACTACACCATCCGTTGTAATGTTTGAGGAAGGAACTGTTATTATTGGTGAGCAGGCGAAGGAAAACAGTGTGATTGCTCCATATAATGTATGTCAGTTCGTTAAGAGACAGATGGGTAAGAAATCATTCTCATTTGATGTATCCAAGACAGAGAAGTATTCTGCAGAAGAGATTTCAGCATTAATCCTTAAGAGAATGAAGGAAGATGCTGAGAATGCAAAGGATGAGAAGGTTGACGGTGTTGTTATCACTGTTCCTGCTTATTTTGATGATGCACAGAGAAAGGCTACACAGGATGCCGGTAAGATTGCCGGTATGGACGTTCTTGGCATTATCAACGAGCCTACTGCAGCAGCAATTGCTTATTGCTACGGACAGGCGAATTCAGATGGAATTATGATGGTATACGACTTAGGTGGCGGTACCTTCGATATTACAATCCTTAAACTTTCTGATAACCTTTCAAAGGTTGAGATTCTTGCTACAACCGGTAACAGAAACTTAGGTGGTTTCGATTTTGATAACTTTATTATTACCAAGGTTATTGAAGAGTTCAAGCGTAGCTATGGCGTAGATATCGAGGATGAC
>JAZLGY010000034.1:0-12540 GCA_045616525.1 Acetatifactor sp.
TAGCTGACCGAACGGTATTCCTGGGCTTTGGTCATGGTAGGATTCAGGGCCTTTAACTGGGATACATCGAATAGTTCTATATGAGAGATGCCGGATTTAAGGAGGCATCGATAGGTCATATTGTTTTCTCTTACATTATGAAAAATATGAATTAACCAGGTTCTGGGGTCACTTTTAAAGAGGGGGTCGGAAACCATATTCTGTAGCAGGGTGGTGGTTTCCTGAACGATATCCTTTACCACATTTTCTTTGGTGGCGTAATTGCGATAAAAGGTAGCCCTGGAGACACCGGCCTTTTGTACCACCTCTGTAATACTAATCTCATCCAAATCTTTATCTGCCAGCAAATAGAGCATGGCAGTTCGAATACATTCTCTTGTTAGTTTATTAGATTCTTCGTTGGAAAGACGACGCACGTCATTTAATTCAAAGCTCATATGAATTTCCTTTCTTTTTCAAATCCATTTTTCCAAATTAAAACGATGATACAAATTTAAACAAAAATGTTTCGCTAATACATATCTTTCGAACTGTGTTTCATTTGGCATGGGCCGCATTGAATAATGCGACGGTTGGATTATAATAAGCCTATCAAGTGATGAAACAAGTGTAACACCGATACAAATGTCTAATCAAGAGTTTTTTTGTATGTGATACAAATATATGGCTTTTTGTATAGCAGAGTGTAAAAAGGAGGATGTGTATCATGAATAGCAATAACGTAGCTTCCGAGAATATAAAAAATGAGAGTGGAGACAATTTCATGATTAAGCTTGCCACACTCATTGTGGACAAGAGAAATCTGATATTTTTGATTTTTATCATTGCAATCATCTTTTGCCTGATTTCGGCAGGCTGGGTCAAGGTAGAGAACTCCATGGCAGCATATCTGTCAGAGGATACAGAGACCACACAGGGACTAAATCTGATGGAGGAGCAATTTGTAACCTACGGTACTGCCAAGATTATGGTAGCCAACCTTACCTATGAAGAAGCAGATGCCTTAAAGGAACGAATCAGTGACTTGGACTATATCAGCCTGGTGCAGTTTGACGATACAGAGAAGCACTTCAGTGATTTTTCTGCATTATATACGATTACTTTTCCTTATGATGAAAATGATGAAAGATGTCTGGAATGCTTAAGCAAACTGGAAAATGAGTTAACCGGCATCGATACCTTTGTCTATACAGAACTTGGGGATCAGGAAAGCGAAGCCCTGGCGGAGGAGATGAAGGTCATTATTGCATGCGTTGCAGTAATTGTACTGGGAGTCCTTCTTTTTACAAGTACCTCCTATGCAGAGGTGCCGGTATTAATCCTAACCTTTCTAACCTCTGCTGCCTTAGCAAGCGGAACCAATTACCTGCTTGGAACCATTTCCTTTGTGTCCAATTCGGTAGCGGTGGTTTTGCAGCTGGCACTTTCCGTAGACTATGCGGTTATTTTCTGTAACAGATACAAGGAAGAGCATCGTACCATGGATCCCAGAAGTGCAGATATTATTGCATTAAGCAAAGCCATACCGGAGATTTCAGCCTCCAGCCTAACCACCATTGGCGGATTGATTGCCATGGGCTTTATGCAATACGGAATCGGCCCGGACCTTGCAGTAGTTTTGATCAAAGCGATTATTCTAAGCCTTCTTTCCGTTTTCCTTTTGATGCCGGGACTGATCATGCTTTTTGCCAATCTGATGGACAAAACGACACACAAAAACTTTGTACCCAAGATTCCTTTCGTAGGAAAATTTGCATTTCATACCAGGTTCGTAATCCCACCTCTTTTTGTAGGTGTGATTGCGGTTGCATGCATTCTTGCCAATAAATGTCCTTATGTTTATGGATTTTCCGAGTTGACGCCACCCATCCAAAGTGAGAGAGACAAGATTGAAGAGATGATGGATGAAACCTTTGGAAAAGACAACATGGTTGCGCTGGTTTTTCCTGCCGGTGATTACCAAAAGGAGGAAGACCTAATTCGTACTTTGTTAAAAAGAGCGGAGGTCAACTCCATTACTGGTCTTGCCAATACAGAGGCAAGGGATGGCGTGACACTAACACAAAAGTTAAATGCCAGAGAATTCGCCGAACTTATGGACATCGACAGGGAGGCGGCAGAGGCCTTGTATGCGGCCTATGCAGTCAATGATGAGGCTTATGCAAAGCTGATTACAGGAATCAAGGATTATAAGGTTTCCTTCGTTGATATGTTTTTATTCCTCTATGATGAAGTTCAGGAAGGATATTTAGAACTGGATGAGGAAACCATGGATGAACTGGACACGGCCTATGCTTCGATTCAGGTAGCCTTAAAGCAGCTGCAGGGAGAGGATTACAGCCGAATCCTGATCATGCTGAATCTTCCGCAGGAGGGTGATGAAACCTTTGCCTTTATCGATGAACTCCATACCATCGCAGAAGGATTTTATGGGGAGGAGGCAACAATCCTGGCACCCGGGGAATCCACCAGTCAATATGATTTGAAAAAGGCCTTTGCAAGAGACAACCAGGTGGTAAATATTATTTCAGCCCTGGCAGTATTGGTGGTACTTCTCTTTACCTTTATGAGTGCAGGTATGCCGGTGCTTTTGATTATTTTTATTGAGGGCTGTATTTGGCTCAATTTTGCATACCCGACTCTGGTAGACGACAAGCAGTTTTTCTTGGGATATCTGATTGTCAGCTCTATTCAGATGGGTGCCAACATCGACTATGCGATCGTAGTTTCCTCCAGATACCAGGAGGTCAAAAAGATAATGAAGCAAAAGGATGCCATCATAGACACTATGAATTTTGCATTCCCCACTATCATTACCAGTGGTTCAATGCTGGCCATGGCAGGTATTTTAATCGGTAAGCTTACCAGTAACCCCAGTATCAGTGGCATTGGTGAAAATCTTGGACGTGGAACCATTATTTCGATTTTTGCTGTGCTCTTTGTACTGCCGCAGATTCTACTTCTTGGAGATAAGCTGATAGAAAAAACATCCTTTGCAGTAAATCTTCCCATGCCCGTATCGACGCAAAAGGAAAGCGGACTGGTTCGAGTGGATGGTATTGTCAGCGGACAGATTAACGGTGTTGTTATGGGAACCATGCACGCGGTTGTACGTGGTGATGTGAATGCCATGATTGTTTCCGGTTCCATGGTGAAGATGGAGGATCAGGACCATCTACTGCAGGCGTCTCTGGATATTGGGGATACAGAATCGGTTGAAAATGATAATCATATAGCGGATACAGAGAAGGGAGGAGACAAGGTATGAGATACGATGGATATAAGCTACAAAGAAAAAAAGGTATTATAAAAGGATTTACTACTTGTTTAACCGGTGCGCTTCTTGTGCAGTCTTTTGCTTTTTCTGTTCCTGTAAATGTTCATGCCAAGGAAGAAGCTCCACAGTTAAAAAGTGAATTTAGTTTTGACAAAATCAATGATGACACATTCATCTTCAATATCAATAACACAGAAGATTTTCTGACCTTTGCAGAAAAGTGCAGAAAGAACTCTTTTAGTAAAAACCTCCTTGTAAGTCTGAACGGAAATATTGATTTAAAGGATAGGGATTTTTCAGGAATACCAAGCTTTTCCGGAACGTTTCTGGGAAATGGATATGAGATTTATAACCTTTCCATCGAGGAAGGCGATGAGGCCATGGGACTTTTCAGATATCTTGAAAAGGATGGGGTCATCTCTGATTTACATGTCTCCGGTGTAATTACTTCTTCTGATTCCAGAGATTTAATCGGTGGAATCGTTGGGGTAAATTCCGGAACCATTAGGGGCTGCAGCTTTAACGGCAGCATCAAGGGCAGAAATGTTGTAGGTGGTATCGCAGGATTAAATGGTGGCAGCGGCAGAATACTGAACTGTGAGAATATAAGCTTTATTACCAGTCTGACCAATATTGGAGGTATTGTGGGCGTTAACAGAGGTCTTGTCAGTGACTGTACCAACAAGGGCAATGTGAACAGTGACAGCACCTGGGTGGATAGTACGGAAAAAAATGAAAGTATAGAATTTACCTTGATTAACGATATTTTGGAGGACGGAAAAAATATAGGTGGCATTGCAGGCTACAATGTGGGAAATCTGACCTCCTGTACAAACGAAGGAATCGTTGGTTACTTAAAAAGCGGTGAAAATGTAGGTGGTATCGCGGGACTTAGCAGTGGTAGTATTTTTTACTGTAAAAATAAGGGAAAGATTTTCGGAAAACAGGATGTTGGCGGAATCACAGGACAACTGGAGCCTACCATCGTAATCAGAGGAATTCAGGAAATCAAAAATGAAGTGGATCTTCTTTATGATATTTTGGATGAGTCCAACGAGGACCTGGACAAGGCAACCAATACCCTGACCAATGACATGGATAAAATAAATCAAAGTGCTGACAATGTGGTAAATACGGCAGACAAGCTTGCAGATGAGGGTGTCAATGTTGCCAACAGGGATACATCCGTTTCCAATGAAGTGATGGACCGTGGGGACTATGTTGCGCTTCATTTGGAAAGCGTGAACAATTATATGGGCGCTTCCATAAACGATATGGTGGAGCTAAATGCAACCCTGGATAAGCTTGAGGGCGAGGTAAACATGAACCCACAGGACAAGGAAAGGGTTCGTGTGCTACGAGAGGATATAAATCAGAAGAACAACGAATTGTCACGTCTGTCCGGGCAGGCAAGCGAATATTCCGGAAACCTAAGAGACCTGGCACAGCAGAGTGAAAACAACCCGGAGTATCTGAGAGCACACAAGGAGGAAATGCTTCGAAATCTTTCAGAGCTTGCTGTTATTTTGTCGGATGCCTTAAATGTTTCAACGGAGATTGCAGCGGATGTTAATGAAATAACTTCCATTGTAAGCAGATATGAAGAGGAAACCTCTGAGCAGGTAAGAGCAGATGTGGACCATGCCAATGGTTTGTCTAAGAATCTCATTGAAAATCTGCAGGGAGCCAACGGGGCAACGGGGACCATTTTATCCTACTTAAACGGACAGGAGAAGCTGGAGCTTATGAGCTTTAGCTCCTCCTTTACAAGCAACATGGACAATCTTCATACAGAAGTAACAGATACCATAGATGCAATGAACAGATTAAATGCTCACCTGTCTGTGAATTCTCAAACCCTGGAGGAGGATGCCAAGAGACTGAATGCACAGCTTCAGGTTGTAACAGATCTTTTTATGGACAGAATGGAAAATCTGGAAAACTTTTCAGAGGGAAAGGATATTGTTGTGGATGTATCCAAGAAGGATCCTATGGGAGAACTGTGCATCGCTGTGGTAGGTTGTATTAATGAAGGAAGTATCGATGGTAATACGAACCTGGGTGGTATTGTAGGAAACATTAGCCTGGATATGCTGGATAGTGAGGACAAGAGTCTTGGCAGTAAGTATGAGCTGGCAGCGGTTGTTTACGATTGTACCAACAAGGGCTTTGTTTTTGCAAACAACAAAAATGCAGGCGGAATTGTAGGAAATGGCAGCGTAGGTTTTGTTCATGACTGTGTAAGCTTCGGCGGTATTCTTGGAGAAAATGCAAATTATCTGGGTGGCATTGCGGGCTACTTTGGTGGTGAAATCAGAAAGTGCAATTCCCTGACGGTTCTATCCGGAAATGAGTATATTGGCGGAATTGCAGGATGTGCTGATGACTGCTTTGAGTGTTTGTCCATGGCAAGAATTATAAACAGTACCGGCAGAGCAGGTGCAATCTTGGGCGCCTATGAAACCGGAGATGAGGATATCACTGTGTTCCATCAGGACATGGAGGAGCATATATGCGAGAACTACTTTGTCAGTGAGGAATTATTTGGTATTGATAATGTAAGCTACTTAGGCGTAGCGGAACCTATAGAATACAGAGACATGGTCAAAAAGTCCGGTGACTTCAGATATCTTTGTCTGTATTTTCTGGATGAGAATAACAACATCATCAAGCAAAGTGAGTATACTTACGGCGCGGATTTAACTAAAATTCGCTATCCTAAGCTGAACTGTGACAATGGAACCTATATTGAATGGCAGCAGCCCACAGAGGACACAATGCTTTCAAACCTAGTGCTTCGTGCGCAGGTAGAGGATAATGTTCCCATCATTGCCAGCGACTATCAAGTAGACGGAAAACCCTTCGCCCTTGCGGAAGGCACCTTCACCCAAAAGGCCCGCCTTACCGTGCACCAGGGGAGCCAGGGGGACGTTTCTTGTGGCCCTATTTCAGGCCAGGGGGACGTTTCTTCTGTCACCTTTTTAGGCCACAAGAAACGTCCCTCTGGCTCCGATGCCGCATACATGCAGATTCATTTGGAGGCAGATAATGTAGAAGAAACAGATGAAATAAAGCTGCGTGTGTTAACACCCAATCCGAAGGATACGGTCATCTATGGTTACATGAATAATACCTGGCAGAGACTGGATCAAAAAACAATCGGCAGCTACACAGAAATCCTTATGACCGGACCGGACCTGACCATATGCATCGTGACAGAACAGGCCGGGGGGACGTTTCTTTTGGCCCAGTTTTGTGCCACAGGGACACTCCTTGTCATGGTGCTTTTACTGTTACTAACCAGAGCAAAGCGTAAGCACAAAAACGTTATGTCATAGTAACGTGCGAGAAAAATTCTTTTCGAATAAATAATTTTCTGATAGTATGTCCATGTACTAAATATAAATTGGAAACACAAGGGAAAAGGGTATTATGAAAAAAAGAATTGTAAATATTGGCCTTATGTTAGGTGGTGTGTCTTTACTATGTGGATGTACAACTGCATCGGAGGAAAAATCTGATGGAATTGTAATTATATCAGAGGAGTCTCAAAACGATTCAGAGGAAAAACTGGTAATACCAGACACTCCGAAGGAAGCGATGTCAGTATCATATGAAGCATTTGTGATGAACCGGGAGAAAGCCGTGGTAAAAGAGGAGATGAACGGCCTTTCTACGGGGGAATATACTCTGAATGATTTGATTCGCATTAATTATATTTCGGGTATGAAAAAAGCAAGTGCGGCCGAAATTGATTTAGGACTTGATGGCCAGAAAGAGCTTGCAGTTCGTGTAGATATGGAAAATGGTGGATTTCTTCGAATGATAGTATGTAAAGAAGAAAATACCTTTGTGCTTGTAGACCTTTGTTTTTGCAATTATGAGTCGCCTTATACGACAACGATTAATTATGCAGGCATGGAAGCAACCAGTTGTTTTTCGACAGATTGTAGCTACAGTATTTACAGACAGGATGGACAGAAGGAGTTCCTGTATAAAAAGACGGAATTTCCCACATCAAAATATGACGAAAATGAGGAACTTAGCTTTGTAGGATATACCTGGGATAACGGAAAGTATTATATGGAAGATGGCACGCCGGAGGAAATACATGCTATAAAAGGTTCAAAAACGGAATTTTATCCCCTCACGGATGAATGGCGACAGTTTTATGAACAAGCGGGATATTGCATGGAATCATATGCGGATCTAAGTCAAATGATGGAAAGTTATTTGACAGAAAAGGGAATAGATGCCGCTTTTTTTGATGCAGAGGAGCCCAAGTGGGAAGTAATTGACGCAATCATTCCCAAGGAGGCGGAGGAACAGCTGGATATCTTTGTAGACCATAGAGATGAATGGGATCGTCGAGATAATGTGAGTAATTATACGAGATATGTATTTGGGGATTTTAATAATAATGGCAGAATAGAACTGATTACCTCCACTTTACAGTCCGAATATGCGCCATATAACTGCATATATGAAATCAGTGAAGATTACTCAACCATAAAGGAAATTCCTTATGAAGGTGATGCAGAAAAATGGTGTTTTACGCCACATGACTTTGCCGGAATAACCCGGGATGAGGAAGGAACTTTATATTGTTATTATGATACGGTGTCAGATTACAGTGAAGAAAACGGATTTGTTCAAACTGTAAATATATTTGCCATAGGCGAAAACAGAGCACAGAAGTATTTGGAGTATACAACTACGTTTGAAGTTACACCCGAAAACGAAGAGGAAGCCATAAATATGGTGTGGGAGAATGTTCCGGTTGTAAAAGGGAGCTTTGCAGAATTAAAGGATGAGCCCAATAAATATTTTTATATAAGTATAGAGGTGCTGGGGGGTGCGTTCACAACTACGACGCCAAATGATGAAATACGTGAAATACTGAAAACAAAATGGAATTATGAAAAAGGTGAACAATATTAAAAAACTATAAAAAGCATTGACTTTTCTTAAAAAAAGCCTCTATATAAAAGGATAGCCCTTTTACATAGAGGTTTTTTATGTGGGCAAAGGAGGTTAGTGATGAAAAATATATTCCGACTTTTAGGTCGTGTGAAGGTATATGTGGTAATGGTTGTTGCACTTTTAATTGTGCAGGCCTATTGCGATTTGGCTTTGCCTTCTCTGACCAGTAACATTTTGAATGTTGGATTACAGCAGAACGGTATTGAGGATGCGGTACCGGACCAGATTAGTGCAGAAAGTCTTGATACACTTTGCATGTTTTTGTTGGATAGTGATGCCAAGCTTTTGACAGATTCTTACGAGATAAATGCGGATGGAATCTATACCTTGAAGGCGAATGTAGACAGAGAAAAGTTGAATGAACTTTTGCTTTTGCCGGAAAGTATTGTATATCAGATGTCCTTCAGTGATGACGGCCAGAAGATGCTTCAGCAGACCAAGCTTGCCCTGGGACTTAATATGATTACCAAGGAAGACTTGCTGAATAAAATGAATGAGCAGATGGGCAGCTATGCAGAGATGTCTGATATGTATCTTGGCCAGGTAGCGGTTCAGTATGTGGCACAGGAGTATGAAGCGTTAAATGTTGATATGGATCATATACGTAACAGCTATCTTTTTAAGTCCGGTGCAAAGATGCTGCTTATGGCAGCAGGCATGATGATTATTGCCATTGCTACAGGTTTTATTGCATCTGTTGTTTCTGCCAGAGTCGGAAGAGACCTGCGTGAGGAGCTTTATGAGCGAGTGTTAAGCTTTACCAGTGCAGAGATTGAAAAGTTCTCAACCGCATCCCTGATTACCCGTTGTACCAACGATATTCAGCAGGTGCAGATGTTGATTGTTATGCTTCTTCGTATGGTTACCTACGCACCTATTTTGGCCATTGCCGGTATCATCAAGGTTGTTCAGACCGGTGCAAATATGAGTTGGACCATCGTTTTGGCAGTTATTATTATTGCAGTTATGATCGCAATCCTTATGGTGGTTGCATATCCCAAGTTTAAGTCTATGCAGATTTTGGTAGACCGTTTGAATCTGGTTTCCAGAGAAATGCTGACCGGTATTATGCCGATCCGTGCATTTGGTCGTCAGGAATATGAGGAAAAGAGATTCGAAGCGGCCAACAAGGATTTATATGGCACACACCTCTTTACCCAGAGAGCAATGACCTTTATGATGCCTGTCATGATGCTTGTTATGAATGGCGTTTCCGTTTTGATTGTTTGGGTAGGTGGTCACGGTGTAGACAACGGTACCGTTCAGGTCGGTGACTTGACAGCATTTATTACCTATTCCATGGTTATTATTATGTCATTCCTCATGCTATCCATGATTTCTATTATGCTTCCAAGAGCCGGTGTTGCTGCGGACCGTATCATGGAGGTTATGAACACAGATATTTCCTTAACTGATGCAAAAGAGGTAAAGGATAAGGAACTTTCCGGCAAGGGTGTTGTTGAGTTTAAGAATGTTGGATTTGCATACCCCGGTGCAGAGGAAGAGGTATTAAGCGAGATTAACTTTACCGCAGAACCCGGAAAAACCACAGCGATTATTGGTTCTACCGGTTGTGGAAAATCTACTTTGATTAACCTGATTCCCAGATTTTACGATGTTACAGGCGGTCAGATTACAATCGACGGTATCGATATTCGTGAAATCAGCCAGGAAAAGCTTCGCGATATGATTGGTTTGGTACCACAGAAGGGTATGCTTTTCTCAGGTACTATTGAAACTAACCTAAAATATGCAGATGAAAATATTAGTGATGAAACTATGAAGAAGGCATCTGAGATTGCCCAGGCCTATGACTTTATCAATGAAAAGGAAGAGAAGTTTGCCTCACTTATTGCCCAGGAAGGTTCTAACGTTTCCGGTGGTCAGAGACAGCGTCTTTCTATTGCAAGAGCCATAGCCAAGAATCCTAAGATTTATATTTTTGATGATTCCTTCTCAGCCCTTGATTACAAAACCGATGCCAAGCTGCGTAAGGCTTTGGCTGAGGAAACCAAGGAATCCACAGTGCTGATTGTAGCACAGAGAATCGCAACCATCATGCATGCCGACAAGATTATGGTTATGGATGAGGGCAAGATTGTGGGCATGGGAACCCATAGTGAGCTTTTGAAAAATTGTGATGTGTACTTAGAAATCGCCAAGGGACAGCTTTCCGAGGCAGAGATCAACAGTGCATTGGAAGGAGCGTGTTAACTATGGCAGAGAATAGAAAACCAAGAGGCCCCATGGGACACGGAAGAGGTCGTGGACCTGCGGAAAAGGCCAAGGATTTTAAGGGAACCATTCGTAAGCTTTTAGAGTACATGGGAGCCTACAAGGTAGCAGTTTTGATCGTTATGATTTTTGCAGTAGGTTCTACTATATTTACAGTAATCGGACCTAAGATTCTGGGTAATGCAACTACAGAGCTTTTTTCCGGTATTGTTGCAAAACTATCCGGACAGGGCAGCATTGACTTTGATAAGATTGGAAAAATCCTGCTCGGATTGATGGGACTTTACGCAGTCAGCGGTGTGTTCTCCTTTATTCAGGGCTGGATTATGACCAATATTTCCCAGAATATCAGCTACCGTATGCGTGAGGATATTAGCAAGAAAATCAATCGCATGCCTTTGAAATATTTTGAGAAGAATACCGTCGGAGATGTTCTTTCCAGAATTACCAACGACGTTGATACCTTAGGACAGGGCTTAAATCAGTCCATTACCCAGTTGATTACCAGTGTTTGTACTTTTTTTGGTATTTTGATCATGATGCTTTCGATTTCACCGCTCATGACACTGATTACCATTTTGGTTGTACCGGTTTCTGTTATTTTGGTAACCAGCATTGTAAAGAAGAGCCAGAAGCACTTCGTTGCGCAGCAGGCAAACCTTGGTAAGATTGATGGTCAGATTGAGGAAACCTTCTCCGGTCATGACATTGTAAAGGCATTTAATCGTGAGAGAAAAGAAATTGAGAACTTTAAGGAAACCAACCAGAAGCTTTATGAGTCAGCATGGAAGAGCCAGTTTTTATCCGGTCTTATGATGCCACTTATGAACTTTGTAAGTAACTTGGGTTACGTAGCTGTGGCTGTTTCCGGTGCCATGCTTGCAAGCGCAGGAACCATTACTATCGGTGATATCACAGCATTTATTCAGTATGTAAAGAGATTTACACAGCCTATTTCACAGCTGGCACAGGTTTCTAACATGCTTCAGTCTATGGCAGCAGCTGCAGAGCGTATTTTTGAATTCCTTGGGGAAGAGGAAGAGGACGTTACCGTAGACAGTAAGGTAACTGCTTCTGAGATTACCGGAGAGGTCAGCTTTGAGCATGTTCAGTTCGGATACGATCCTGAACAGATTATTATTAAGGACTTTAACTGCCAGGTACAAAAGGGACAGACAGTTGCAATTGTTGGTCCTACCGGTGCAGGTAAAACGACAATGATTAAGCTTTTGATGCGCTTCTATGACGTAAACAGCGGCTGCATCAAATTGAATGGACACAAGCTGGATGAGTTTAACAGAGATGATCTTCGTAGCGGTTTTGGTATGGTATTGCAGGATACATGGTTATTCAAGGGTACTATCATGGAGAACATCCGTTATGGTAGATTGGATGCGACAGACGAGGAAGTTATGGAGGCAGCCAAGAAGGCAAGAGCCCATAAGTTCATTCGATCCCTTCCGGATGGCTACAACCTTGTAATCAACGAGGAAGCAACCAATATTTCTCAGGGACAGAAGCAGTTAATCACCATTGCAAGAGCAATTCTTGCAGACAATCCTATTATGATTTTGGATGAAGCAACCAGCTCCGTAGATACCAGAACAGAGCAGCTCATCCAGACAGCTATGGACAACTTAATGAAGGATAGAACCTCCTTCGTTATCGCCCATCGTCTATCTACTATTCGTAATGCAGACATGATTCTCGTTATGAAGGATGGTAATATTATTGAACAGGGTAACCATAATGAACTATTAGCACAGAATGGCTTCTACGCTGAACTTTACAACTCACAGTTCGCATCGTAGAGCCATGGAGCCATGGGAGCCATGGGGACGTTTCTTGTGGCCTGTTTTTGAGCCATGGGGACGTTTCTTGTGGCCTGCATTTTAGGCCACAAGAAACGTCCCAATAGCGTTTAGTTAACGATTACAGCCACGTAAAAATACAGTAAGCTGTATTGTTTTTTCGTTAATTAAACAGACTTACATTTTTTATTAATTTATTGTATCACAAAAAAACAGATTTGCATCTGCCTACCA
>JAZLGY010000035.1:0-2967 GCA_045616525.1 Acetatifactor sp.
GGATCTCTGGCTTCAAGCGCAGAGATAATGCATAATATCAAATCGTGAAATTGTGATAATACCTGCATAAAAGCTCCTTACCAAATCCATGTCATCAATAGCGAACTGAGTATTCCACCAATCATAAATACCGGTATCATCGGAATACATGCTTTTATGTGGAACCACTTCTGGTGATATTCTCTTTCCATATGCTCAGTCCCCGGAAGACGTAATCTTTTTATATTCGCAAACAGTATCCACTCCAAAAAGAATGTATCCCATGCAAATAAGACAAACCTTCTTCCTCCCATTTTCTGGAAATAATGCTGTAATGGTTTTGAACTCCGTATACCCCTAATTCCATAGCTCTTTTTACAGCCGTATTAATAACGGTTTCATCCACATAGCTGCCACGTAATAAATTTCCATACACTTTACTTCCCCACGAATTTGTGCCAACTACTGCTTTAATTTCTTTCATATCAAGCATCATCCTCTATATTTTTTCAAATACTAAAATCTTCTGCGTAATCTTCTTTATGTATGAGACCCAGGAAAACATTTTTAATATTGGATAGATCGTAGTCATACCTCTTATTATGTTGTCATCCTTCACCCTTCGAAAACCTTTGGCGATGTCTTTTATGTCGTCAAAAGAATCAGCGCCAAACACAAATTTCGCTCCCGTTTTCTGAATAGATTCCTCGACTTTCTCTTTATTCACCCATTTTTTCGCAAGGCATTCCATTAACACAGTGGCATTGTCAAAATTGTCATGTATGATAGAGAGCATTTGCTTATTTTCTTCAGAGGTCAGATACATACTTAGTCCCTCAATAATAAAAAGCATCTTTCCTCTGACCATAATCCGCTCAGCCCATGCCGGATCAGTAACGGATATTCCTATGGTAGAAACACGTCCTGACTCGTTGTAAATCTGATCACGTACAGCTATAGTCTCCGGCAAATCAAGATTATACCAGGTAATCCTTCCGTTATCCATGCGATAAAATCTTGTATCCAAGCCACATGCTATATTTACTACCGTACAGTCAGGATTATTTTCGATAAAATCCTTCACAAATTCATCAAATACAATAGTCCTAGCGATAACGCCCGTACCCATAGTAGAATCTTTTTCCGCCGATGAAAAATCGTAATCGATACGCTCCACCAGTTCTACAGCTTTGGCATCATAAAACTTATGTTTCTTTGATTTTGAGTACTGCGCTCTTGCATAAAAGCTCTGAAGCATTGTTTCAGCAGCTCCGTTTAAGTTAATCTTTATTTTATCTGACATATCTTTTCCTTTATTTTCTATTTTCAAAACCTCTTCTGGAGTTATTTCATTAGTGCCGCCTCATATCCTCGTTTGCGGATTGCCTCTGCAATTGCAAGAGCATCTATTTCTCTGTCACAAGACACTTTTGCCGTCTTTTTATTGAGAGATACCTTTGCCACGGCTCCATCTATATCATTAATTGCTCTTGTTACTGCATTTGCGCAATTCCCGCAGTGCATTCCTTCTATGCAGAAAGCATATTTGCAAACTACTTTTCCTTCTAATTTCTTCTTTTTAGGTTTGGAACTTCCCCCACCACAGCAAGCACCTTCACCTTTAAAATGCTTAACCATTTCCTTCATCCCAAACACTACTGCAATAAGCAGTATGATTACGATAATTACATTTGACATTTCAATCACTCCTGCAAATATCTGTTTCCTATTGTTAGTAGTGGCTAACTTATATTCTTAATATAAGTCACTCACACAAAATGAGTGACCTATCGTTTTAATTGACTTTTGTTTCTATCAGTCGTGTAGTACTTTTTAAACCTGTCATAATCGTAGAGCCATTATGCAAAAGTGCCGATGTAGATGGTGTTATCACACCTGTAAGCCCCATGCGCCATGTTCCTTAAGCACAATCAGGATAGTTTTTAAATAATCCTCTTTTGATTTTCCTATCGTTTTTGGTCCCATCTATACCTCTTTAAAATACTCAATGTTAAATATCGCTTTGTTTGCAATGACAGGATGCCGATCCCGAATAAGGACATCCAATGCACTTATTCCCCTTCTTTTTCTCTTTCCAGATATAGAAAGAAGCAGTGCCAACAACTGCTACCAATATTGCGATAATTATAATATTGATCATTCATATCCTCCATTTAGCTAAAAAGCTACTTTTATAATCTATTCTTTCAGACCAACGAGACGGGGGATACCTCACTTTAAAAAGTGAACCAGTACCCCCATCCCCAAAGTTCATTATGCCTTATTCAATGTGTAGTTACTCTCAAGTCCTCTATTAGCCTTTACAATAAGACTTACGATAACAGCTGTGAAAACAAGTACAGCAATAAGTCCACCTGCAAATCCTGCGCCTAAGCTTCCTGTTGTAATTAATGTTCCAATCTGGTATACAAGGAACCCTACTGTAAAGCCTGTAGCAAGTTGTAAGCATATTGCACCAGCTAACCACTTACCGCTCTTAAGCTCTGAGTTAAGTGCTCCAATAGCGGCAAAGCAAGGTGGTGTGTAAAGATTAAACATAAGATATGCAAGTGCAGCCACTTTTGTAAGTCCCATGACAGCAGCTACTTCATTGCCTCCTGCTACAAGTTCAAGTTCCTCTGTATCAATAAAGTTTGTAATTGCATAACATACTGCAAGTGTTCCAACTACATTTTCCTTTGCAATAAATCCTGTAATAGCTGCAGCAGCTAACTGCCATGCAGCAAATCCAACAACCGGTACTAATAAATATGAGAACGGAGATGCAATAGCCGCAAGAATTGATGTACTTTCCATGCCTTCTTCTACTACCTGGAAGTGTGTATTAAATGACTGCATGATCTGAACAACTGTATTACATACTAAAATGATTGTTCCTGCCTTAATGATATAAGCCTTACCACGCTCAAGCATTGAACCAAACGCGAACTTAAGACTTGGCACTTTATATTCTGGTAATTCGATGAT
>JAZLGY010000036.1:0-59171 GCA_045616525.1 Acetatifactor sp.
AATGCAAATGAGCCTTATTTACGGTAGACGAAGGATTGGCAAAAGTGAATTGGTGAAACAGTCAATCAAAGAATCCGGCTTAAAAAGCATTTTCTACGAATGCAAACAAGTAACCGAAGAGAACAACGTTCAGAGCATGTGTGAAGTCCTTTCGGATTCACTCGGTCTTCCTAAATTGGGATATACGAAAGTTAATGAAATAATCGATTACATCTTTAACCTTGCTAAGGAAGAAAGCATTGTCTTTGTACTTGACGAATATCCGTACTTAAGAGAGAACGTAAAAGGACTTGACAGTATTATTCAGGCACTAGTTGATAAATACAGAGAAGGTTCGAAATTAAAGCTGATAGTACTTGGCTCATATGTAGAGATTATGAAATCTCTTCTGGAAACATCTAATCCACTGTACGGAAGAGTTGATCTGGTAATAAATCTTAAACAGATGGACTACTATGAATCAGCGCTATTTTATTCCAATCTAACGAATGAGGATAAGGTGCGTATTTATTCAGTTTTTGGTGGCGTCCCTTATTATAACAGACTGGTGGATGATAGGAAAAGTGTGAGGGAAAACATTATCGAACTTATTGCTTCGCCAGGTGCACGCCTTGAAAATGAAGTTTCTATGTACCTTAATGCTGAGATATCAAAGATAGTTAATGCTAATGAAGTTTTTGAAGCACTTGCCAAGGGTTTTTCAAAATTTAGCGATATATTATCTCAATCACATGTATCAAGCAGTCCGACGCTTGTCGATGTTCTGGATAAGCTGATGAAGATGGAGGTAGTAGAGAAAAAAGCTCCTATAAACGATGAGAATAACAAAAGGAAAGCAGGTTACTACATCTGCGATAATCTCTCACTTTTTTACTATAGGTATATTTTTAAACATTCGTCTCAACTTAAGATAATGGATTCAGAAGTGTTTTATGATAAGTATATAGATGAAGACTTTGAAACAATTTATATTCCGCATAGATTTGAGGAAATATGCACGCAATACTTGATAAGGCAGAATAGGCTGGGGGCAATAGAGCCAGTCATTGAGAAGATTGGGAAGTACTATTATGATGACCCCAAGACACGAACTAACGGTGAATTTGATGTGGTTTCTTTAGACGAAAAAGGATATATCTTTTATGAGGTTAAATTCAGAAAGAAGAAGACATCAAAGGAAGTAGTCGAAATGGAGATAAGCCAGGTTAAAGCGACCGGACTTAACTGTTACAAGTATGTTTTCTTTTCTAGAGCTGGATTTACCGAAAAGGAAACGAAAGAGATTAAATTTATAGAACTTGGCCAGATGTACTGAAAAAGTAGCAAGATAATACAGTACAGACTTATGAGCAGTATAAAGGATACACATATGATTATATGAAAAGCGCATATCATTATCCATATCTTATGGTTAGAACCTATGCAGATGGTAGAGTATATTATGATGGTTTTCAGGTTGATGATGTTGAATATGGTGTTATTTCAATGTTAGAAGAAGATGCTTTAAAAATGCAGAGTGTAGGAACTTATATTGATATAGATCAGCAGTTTGGTAGCTTTTCTATTGTTGAGAATGATGTAGATTATGCTATATTTGCATATATGTATTGGAATAAGGCAAAACAATTAAATCCAGATGCAGATTTTTATTGGAAAAAACGAGTAAAATAAGTTTTTTAGAGGATTTCTTAGATACGAAATCCTCTTTTTTTACTTCTCTCGATAGCATGGATAAAAGAGAATTATCTTGACTATTCTTAAATAAAAGTTCATTATCGTTTTTTTTGTCAAATATTGGATTCTTACGTTGACAATGAAGTTTGATAGGCATAGAATACAGACGATATTGGCTTTTTTAATGTAACCTCAGCGTTTTTGCAAAGCAAAGCTTTATTTGGTGAGGGTTTTGAAGAATTTGGAGGTAAGGATATGTTTTTTATGTACTTTCTGTTTTGGGTAATATTTAATGGAAATATTACTTTGGAAATCTGTATTTTTGGATTGATTATTGCTTCAGCAATGTTTTGGTTTACCTGTAAATTTATGGATTACAGTATTGAAAAGGAAAAGAACACCATCAAGAAGATCGGGGTGGTGATTAAATACGTAGTGCTTCTTATATTAGAAGTAATAAAAGCAAACTATGCTACGGTTCGATTGATTTTATCTCAAAAGGAAGAGATTGAACCTACACTTGCTACTTTTGAGTCAGATTTAAAGACACCACTTGGAAAAACGTTACTTGCAAATGCAATTACCTTAACACCCGGAACCATTACCGTAAAGCTTGAGGATAATACCTATGTGGTTCATTGTTTGGATGTTGAGGGTGCCGAAGGTTTAAAAGACAATCCTTTTGAAGATTTGGCCAGAAAAATAGAGGAATAAATTCAAAAGAAAATCATTAGTAGAATGAGAGGATTATTAATATGGGCAGCGGAATTTCATTATTGGAAAATGCATACCATTACTTGTTTATTGGATCTTTGATTATTTTGGCAGTTTTGGTCGTGCTTTGTCTTTTAAGAGCCATCATCGGACCCAAGGTTGCGGATAGAATTGTAGCAGCGAATATGATGGGAACCATGGTTATGGTTATCATTAGTATTTTGGCAATCTTTTTGGGAGAAGGATATCTTGTAGATATTTGTATTATTTATGCAATGATCAGTTTCTTAGCAGTCATTGTATTAACCAAGGTTTATACAGGTGTGTATCTGGAATCTAAAAAGAAGAGTAAAAATATTGATATTGATGATATCGATGTTTTTGAAAATGAAAATGACATTCTTTTAAATGAAATAAAAGAAGAAAATGAAATGAAAGAAAAGGAGGAAGCATAAATTATGGAAGCTTTACAGTGGGTAAAATTTGTTGTTGGTGCTATTTTCCTTTTCATCGGTCTTGTGATTTTTGGAATTGAAATGATCGGTGTTTTCCGTTTTAAGTATGTTTTAAATCGTATGCATGCTGCGGCGATGGGCGATACCATGGGAATCGGAAGCTGCTTACTTGGACTTATTATTATGAGTGGCTTGAACTTTACTTCATTGAAGCTATTTTTGGTTGTTTTGTTCCTTTGGTTTTCATCACCCACAGCTTCTCATTTAATTGCCAGATTGGAAGTTGCAACCAATGATGATGAAGAGAAGCATTATGACAGTATTACGATAGGAAAAAAGAAAGAAAAGAAAGGCGGTAAAAAATAATGGACATTTTCATGTATATTTTATTGTTCTTTCTGGTAGTGTGTGCCATAGCGGTTAGCTTTTCAAAGAATCTGTTAAATTCAATTTTGATTTTTATGTCCTACAGCCTGGTTATGTCTATTATCTGGGTGATTTTGGAATCTCCTGACCTTGCCATTACAGAAGCAGCTGTTGGTGCAGGTGTTACAACAGTACTTTTCCTGATTACATTAAAGAAGATTCATGCCATTATGAATTTAAATGAGCAGAAAAAGGATGTTGAGGAAAAAAAGGTTCATGAATTAACCGGTGAGGAAGGAGATGTACTATGAGTAAAAAGCTTTCTCAGGAAGAATATGAAAAGACGCTTTCTTACAAATTTAATCTTTGGTTAACAGGAAGCAAGGACCCTTATGTTGGCAATCTGGAAATGAAGCCACAAAAACCTTTTTCTGAAACGAAGGAATTGCATGACAGTCATTTGAAGGATGAAAAGGAAGCTAAAAAGCATGCTTATGATGTAGAAAGAAACATCGAGATCAAAGGTTTCAGACTTTTCTACAGAGCATTGAGTATTGTATTTTGTGTATTCTTGGTTTTAATGCTTTTGATCGGTGTATCAGATCTTCCTACCTATGGTAATAAGGATAATCCGGTAAACAATGAAGTTGCGCAGAGATATATTGAAAATGGTTTACAGGAAACCGGTGCGGTAAATATTGTTACAGGTATGATTTTGGATTATCGTGCGTTTGATACCCTGGGAGAATCTCATGTATTGTTTATTGCAACATGTACAGTATTGATTCTTCTTCGTAAGGATGAAAAGGAAACAGACGAAGCTAGCGAGGAAGAAGAGGATGATAAGCTTTATGAGCCTAAGCATGATGTAATTTTACAGACTGCTGCCAGATTCTTAGTTCCGCTCATCATCATTTTTGGTATTTATGTAATCCTTTGCGGACACTTAGGACCGGGAGGCGGTTTCTCCGGTGGTGCGGTGATCGGTGCCGGACTGATTCTTTATTTAAATGCCTTTGGATTTGAAAAGACAGAAAAATTCTTTACAGCCAAGACCTATAAGTGGATGAGCTTTTGTGCACTTGCATGCTACAGTGCTTCCAAGTGCTATTCCTTCTATACAGGTGCAAACCATATTCACAGTATGATTCCACTTGGAACACCGGGTGCAATCTTAAGTAGTGGACTTATTTTGATTTTGAATATTTGTGTCGGAGTTGTTGTATCCGGAACTATGTATGCATTCTATTGCATGTTCAGAAAGGGGGATTTTTAAGCATGAATTTGATGAATTTAATGAATAACTATGCTGAAGCAGTTGCTATGATCCTCTTTGGTATCGGATTTTCCAATCTGTTATTACAGAAAAATCTGATTAAAAAAATTATCGGATTAAATATTATGGATACTGCAACTTATCTGTTCCTTGCACTGAAAGGATACATTTCTCTTCGTAAGGCACCGGTTGTAGTAGATGGAGTACAAAGTGTGGAAGCCTACATTAACCCCATTCCCAGTGGACTTGTTCTTACGGGAATCGTTGTATCTGTATCTGTTACAGCATTGATGTTGTCTTTGACAATCCGTTTGTACAAGAAATATCACACTTTGGATTTGGATGAGATATCGACTTTACTTAAGAAGGAGGAAGAGTAATGAGTTTCGTTCAGAATTTCCCCTTTTTCTCCATTCTTATTTCTCTTTTTGCAGGTCCTCTTTCTTCTATGTTAAATGGAAAGTGGGCAAAGAGAGTAAATTTACTGGTAGTTACGATTATCGGTATTATGTCAGCTTGTGTATTCGCCTTTGTAATAAAAACAGGTGAAGCTTATGTCTACATTATGGGTCATTTCCCTGCACCCTGGGGTAATGAAATCAGAGCCGGTGTATTGGAAGCCTTTATGGCATTGTTTTTCTGTGTTGTTATGTTCCTTTGTATGATTGGAGGATCCAAAGAAAGAGAAGAAGAAATCCAGGGATCAAAGCAGAATCTTTACTATATTATGATTAATCTTTTGCTTTGTTCTTTACTTGCTCTTATTTATACCAATGACTTGTTTACCGCATACGTATTTGTAGAAATCAATACCATCTCTGCTTGCGGACTTATTATGATCAAGCAGAACGGAAGAACCATTGAAGCTGCAACCAGATATATGATTATGAGCTTACTTGGTTCCGGTATGTTATTACTTGGTATTTGCTTCCTGTATGATTTGACAGGACATTTACTGATGAGCAATATCCAGGAATCTGTTCATCTTCTTGTAGCAGCAGGACAGTATCAAACTCCTTTGATGGTTTCCATTACACTGATGTGTGTTGGTCTTGCCATTAAGAGTGCGTTGTATCCTTTCCACAGCTGGTTACCGGATGCCTATGGATATTCTACCGTAAGCAGTGCAGCTATTTTGTCGAGTCTTGTTTCCAAGGGATATATTTTCCTTTTAATCAAGATTTTCTTCCGTGTTATTGGATTTGATCTTATCAGTACTACCAGAGTAATCCATGTGTTATTTGCACTTGGTATCATTGGTATGATTATGGGAAGTATTGACGCAATCAGGGAAAATGATTTACGTAGAATGATTGCATATTCTTCTGTAGCACAGATTGGCTATATTTATATGGGAATCGGACTTGGAACGCCGGAAGGTGTTATAGCAAGTGTTTACCATATCCTTTCCCATGCGGCTACAAAGTCACTTTTGTTTGTGGCAGCATCAGGATTGACAGAGGTAACCGATGGAAAGAGCAACATCCATGAAATTGATGGGGCCGGTTATAGAAATAAAATGGCCGGTGTAGCATTTACTGTAGGTGCCTTCTCTATGGTTGGTGTGCCGATGTTTTCCGGATTTATTTCAAAGCTGATGTTTTCTCAGGCAGCCATCGGACATGATATCAAGATGTTACCTACATTAATTGCACTTGCAATCAGTACCATTTTGAATGCTATGTATTTTATGAAAACAGTGATTAGAATTTATTCTCCACAAAAGCATGAAGGAGAGCATGTAGAATACAAAAAGATTAAGATTTGGAATCAGCCATTGAAGTCATTGGCTTATGTATTGTTTATTGCATTAAACTTTGTACTCGGATTAAATTCTGAACCTATTGTTGATTATATTCAGAGAGGTTTACAGATGTTTTCATAAAGACATCAGAAATGGAGGTTTTGCATGAGTTTTGAACTGCTATTACCAATTGGTATTTCAGCATTTGCAGGAATTGTCCTTTTGATATGGTCCTTTATTGAGCATCTAAACTGTAAGGGAGCATATAAGGAAAATAACCTAAAGTTTGTACATATGTTTTCTGTTGCTGCATTAGTTTTGACTGCGGCAGCAGTAGTGTATTTAACCCTCGGAGATGAAAAGGAATTAACACTTTTTTATCTCATGAAGGATATTCCCATTTTCTTAAAAATGGATCAGCTCAGTAAGTGGTTTGTACTTACCGTTACTGTGGTTTGGGTATTGGTTGGTTTTTACAGCCTGGTATACATGAAGCACGAGGGAGAAGAGAAGAGATTCTTTGGTTTCTATCTTTTGGTATACAGTGTATTAATCGCATTGGATTTCTCAGGAAATCTGGTAACTATGTACCTGTTCTATGAATTTATGACATTAACGTCATTTCCACTGGTACTGCACAACGGATCCAAGGAATCCATTATGGCTTCTTTGAAGTATCTGTTCTATTCCATGTGCGGTGCCTATATGGGTCTGTTTGGTATATTCGTGTTGTATCGTTATGTGGGAGATTTATCCTTCGTAGCCGGTGGAAGGTTATCACCGGAGGTAATGAGTCAGCATGGAAGTCTCATTTTAATTGCAGTATTTGTCATGCTTGTTGGCTTTGGTGCAAAGGCTGGTATGTTCCCTTTACATGCATGGCTTCCTACCGCTCATCCCGTGGCACCTTCTCCAGCATCGGCAGCACTTTCCGGTATTATTGTAAAAAGTGGTGTTCTTGCAATTGTGAGAGTTATTTTCTACCTGGTAGGTCCTGACAACTTAAGAGGTACCTGGGTAATGACAGCCTTGATGAGCTTGTCACTGTTAACTGTATTTATGGGATCACTTTTAGCATTCCGTGAACCGGTTGTGAAAAAACGTTTGGCTTATTCAACAGTCAGCCAGGTTTCTTATATTCTCTTTGGTCTTTTTGTTTTGACACCACAGGGATTTTCCGGTGCTATGTTACATGTATTGTTCCATGCAGTAGTAAAATGCGGTCTGTTCTTAACAGCCGGTGTATTCCTGTTTGACTTGAAGATTACCAGAGTGGATGATTTAGCCGGTGTAGGTAAGAAGATGCCAATTACCATTTGGTGTTATACCTTCTTTGCATTGGCACTGATTGGTATTCCTCCCACAAGCGGATTTGTCAGCAAGTGGCATTTGGCACAGGGTGCATTACAAAGCGGTACAGGAATTTTTGAAGTGGTTGGTCCTGCAATCCTTTTGATCAGTGCGTTACTTACAGCAGGTTATCTGCTTCCTATTACCATGAAGGGATTCTTCCCGGGAGAGGATGCTACAGTTACCGAGAAAAAAGAACCGGCTCTTTTGATGCTTGTTCCATTGATTATTTTAGCAGCTATGGCACTACTGATGGGTGTGTTCCCTAATGTATTTGCAGAGTATGTTGGCAGAATTGCCGCAAGTGTATTTTAAGGAGGTGGAAGAATGAATCAAATAGTAATGTTTTCAGTAATTCTTCTTCCAATGATTGGTGGAATTTTAATTCCGCTACTTCCTTTTAAAAAGAGAGTTACTTCGTTAATTTATATTGAAGCTTTATGTATTGCTACTTCTGTTTTAGTTATGATGATGTTATTCAATCATCCTACAGAGGTATTTACCCTGTTCAGATTTAGTGGAAATCTTTCCGTAACCTTCCACCTAGACGGAATGGGAGTGTTGTTCTGTGGTATGGCAGCAGTTCTCTGGCCTCTTGCGGTGTTATATTCCTTTGAATATATGAAGCATGAGCACAATGAAAGAACCTTTTTCATGTTTTACATGATTACCTATGGTGTAACCTTAGGAATTGCACTTTCAGAGAATATTTTAACCATGTACTTCTTCTTTGAAATGATGAGTTTGGTTACCTTACCTTTGATTATGCATACACAGACAAGAGAGGCAATTCTTGCCAGCAGAACCTACCTTTACTACATGTTAGGTGGTGCGGGCTTTGCCTTTATCGGTATGGTATTTATCTTATCCTATGGAACAACCTCCAGCTTTATCATGGGCGGTGTTTTGGATATGGTAAAAATCGGAAGTAAAACCAATATGATGCTGTTAGTATATGTATTCAGTTTCTTTGGTTTTGGTATCAAGACAGCGATTTGGCCATTCTCAGCCTGGCTTCCCAAGGCCGGTGTTGCACCGACACCTGTTACGGCACTTTTACATGCAGTTGCCGTAGTTAACACAGGTGCTTTTGCAGTAATGAGAATTACCTACTTTAGTTTTGGTACAGATTTATTAAGAGGAACCTGGGCACAGGCAGTGGTTATGGCATTTGTCATCTTTACTATTGTTTATGGATGTAGCCGAGCTCTAAAGGAAACTCATATTAAGAGAAGACTTGCATGGTCTACTGTAAGTAACCTTTCTTATATCTTGTTTGGTATTGTTATTATGACTCCTATGGGCTTAACCGGTGGTATGTGTCATATGTTATTCCATTCCTTCATGAAGATTGCTTCCTTCTTCTGCGCAGGTGCTATTATGTACAAGACCGGAAGAAATTATATTCATGAATTGGATGGTATGGGAAGAAAGATGCCCAAGGTATTTGTCATTTTTACAATTGCGGGTATGGCCTTAATGGGTGTTCCGGGACTTGCCGGATTTATCAGTAAATGGAATCTTGCAAAGGCAGCTGTGGAGAGTGAAAATCCGATTGCTTTAGTTGGTGTGGGAGCTCTTTTGATTTCAGCACTTTTGACAGCAATTTATATGCTTACTATTAGTGTACGAGCCTTCTTCCCGGGAAAAGACTTTGACTATGAAACCATTAAGGATGTTCAGGATCCTAACTGGCTTATGATTGTACCTTTGATGGTATTTATTATTGTGGTATTTATATTTGGACTTTATTCCGTACCGGTGCTTGAATTCTTGTCAAGTATCTGCGGTGTAGTCTAGAAGGGAGGAGAAAAGTATGACAGACAGTATGTTATTAAATGTTTTAGTTCTTTCCCCCTTCCTTGGAGGAATTATTGTATATGCTTTAAGCCGTATTAACAAAGAGAAGAATCAGTACAAGGATGTGTTTGCAATTTTGTTTACACTGGCAGAATTTGCAGGAATTATGTACCTTTGTTATCACGTTTTGTGGCCGAACGGAAGCTATGCAATGTTTGGTTCATCCATCAAGAGCGAGATTCCTGAAATTTGTGGATTTGGACTTCACTTTACCATGGATGGATTTAGAAGCGTATATGTTGGAATTGCCGGATTTATGTGGGCGATGGTTACCCTTCTTTCCAAAGAATATTTTGAGCATCATCACAATGTAGGAAGATTTTACATGTTCCTTTTGTGGACCTTGGGTGCTACCTTGGGTGTATTCCTTTCAGCAGATTTGATGACTACCTTTATTTTCTTTGAAATCATGAGTTTTACCTCTTATGTTTGGGTAGCCCAGGAGGAAAACAGACCAAGCTTAAAAGCAGCACAGACCTATCTTGCCGTAGCAGTCATCGGTGGTCTGGTAATGCTTATGGGAATTTTCCTATTGTATTTTAGATTTAAGACCTTAAATATAGATGAACTGTTTTTGAAGGATACCAATAATCCATATATGTTTGCAGCCGGAATTTGTATGCTGGTAGGATTTGGTGCCAAAGCCGGTGCTTTTCCATTACATATCTGGCTTCCCAAGGCACATCCTGTTGCACCTGCACCCGCATCTGCACTCTTGTCCGGTATATTAACCAAGACAGGTATTTATGGAGTTTTAATTTTAAGCTGTAAGCTCTTTTTCCATAATGAAACATGGGGAATGATGATTTTAACCCTTGGTGTGATTACCATGTTCGGAGGAGCCTTCCTGGCAGTATTCTCTATTGATTTAAAGAGAACCCTTGCATGTTCCTCTATGTCCCAGATTGGATTTATCATGGTCGGTATCGGAATGCAGGGACTACTGAAGGAAGAAAATCAGTTAGCAATGCACGGAACCTTCCTTCATATGATTAACCATTCTTTGATTAAGCTGGTTCTTTTCATGGTGGCCGGTGTGATTTACAAGAATTTACATGCACTTGATTTAAATGAAATCAGAGGATATGGACGTAACAAACATCGTTTGAAGCTGTTCTTCCTTGTAGGAGCTTTGGCAATCGGTGGTATTCCATGCTTTAGTGGATATATCAGCAAAACCTTGTTACATGAAAGTATTGTAGAATATCAGCATCACGGCGGTGCATTATTTACCTTTATTGAGTGGGTATTCTTAATCTCCGGCGGTATGACGGTTGCTTATATGACAAAGCTTTTTGTTGCAATCTTCGTAGAAAAGAATAAAAATGCAAAGCTTCAGAGAAAATATGACGAAAAGAAGTCATACATGGAAACAACAGGATATACAGCATTACTTGCAGCCAGTGCAGTATTGTTTGGTTTTGGAATTATTCCTCGTTTGTTTATGGAAAAGGCAGCAGTTCTTGGAGAAGGCTTTATGTCAGGTTTCTTTATTGAAAGACATGAGGTAGAGTATTTTGCAGGTGAGAATTTAAAAGGTGCCGGAATCTCTATTTTAATCGGATGTATTATTTACTTTGTGATTATCCGTAAGTGTTTAATGAAAAATGGAGAATATATTAACGGACTTCCTAAGTGGTTTGATTTGGAAGAGCTTTTGTATCGTCCGATTTTGATTGGTTTCTTACCTTTACTTTGCGGTATTGTCTGCAGAGTATTTGACAGTCTGTTGGATGGAATTGTCGTTGGTCTTCGTAAGACCTTCTACAGTGACAGTCCACTTCCTTACGAAAGACCGGAAGGATCAGCAGTTTCAGCATTCTTTGGTCGAATGATTAATGATTATCAGGCATTTGCAAACAGAACTTATCATAAGAAAAATCCTACTAATAAGGATTATGTTCATTTGATGGCGATGAAAGAAGTAGAATTTAAAGAGAGCAATACGATTATTCAGAGAAGCTTATCCTTTGGTTTATTACTTTTCTGCATCGGACTTGGAATTGTACTGATTTACATTATTTTAATATAACATAAAAAAACCTGTAAATTCCGGAGGGGTGAAATCAAATTATTATTTACAACAGACCTTGATTTCACGTCGGTACTTCAAAAAATAAGATGCAATGCATTCCGTTTACGGAAAATGCACAGCATCTTATTTTTTGTTAGTATCCGTTACGTGAAATGTAGAGCGAAAGCGTGTCTGTTGAAAAATAATTTGATGATCCCCTCCGGAATTTACAGGTTTTTTATGTGTATTATTTTGCAATTTTATCTTTGTTAATGAAGTAGAGGATGGCACCGATGAAAAGCATACCACCTACCATGTTTCCTAAGGTAACGGGAATAGCACTCTTTATAAGGAAGTTTGCCCAGTTTAAGGAATCCAGCTTGTCCTGAGTATAGCCGTAAGCCTCGATTGCTTTGTCAACATATTCAGGCTTGCTTAATGCAAAAATACCGGCAGGAATGTAATACATGTTAGCAACACAGTGCTCATAACCACTGACAACGAATGCCATGATGGGGAAGAAGATCGCCCAAACCTTACCACCAATGTCCTTGGATGCAGAACCGGTAAGAACTGCTGCACATACGAAGATGTTACAAAGAATACCAGAACAAAATGCGGTGAAGAAGGAAAGATTAACTTTTCCCATTGCAACCTTAATAGTGAATGCTCCCAGTAGGTTGCCGGTGTAACCGAACTGACCGCTGGAGAATACCAGGTATGCAAATACAACTGCACCAACAAGGTTTGCCATATAAACAATAAAGAGAACTCGCAACATCTGGAATACGGAAATCTTCTTGTGGAAGCATCCCATAATCATCATACAGTCCCCTGTGAAAAGCTCACCGCCAATAAAGACGATTAACATAAGTCCAACAGGGAAGATGCAGCCTGCAACCAGTCGGGCAACACCCACATCCTTGATGGAATGCATTGCTACACTACTTGCGGAACCACCGGCTGCAATAAACATGCCGGCGAAGATTGCTAGCAGAACCAACTTTACAAAAGGTGTTTTTGTTTTTTGAACAGTTGCATTAATGTAATTTTCAGTAATCTGCGGTGGCAGATTTGTAGGGTTATAATCCATTTGATTGACCTCTTTTCTATAACAATATAAAGATTATACCCAAAATGATTTAGTGAAACAAGAGATTTTGACAGAAAAGTTGTTTCAATAGTGCTACTTTACCGATTATTTTTTTAATGTTATAATCCACCTTGTATATCTTGAAACATAAGGATACCAATAATTAAGAAGAGTAAAGAAGAAAGGATTGGAATTCGGAATGAAATTTCAGGAGATGCCCTATGAAAGGGTAAACATGAATGAAGTTGAACAGAAGATGAAGGATCTGATTCAAAGACTTAAAAACGCAAAAAGCGGAGAAGATCAGTTTGAGATCCATAAGGAATACTATAAAATCAGCAATGAGATCCAGACCATGGTAACCATTGCCAATATCAGACATGATGGAAATACTGTGGATGAGTTTTACAAGGGTGAGAAGGAATACAATGATCAGCAGATGCCGATTTTGGAAAATTTGATGCTGACCTACAGTAAGGTATTGTTCGAATCTCCTTACAGAGCTTATCTGGAGGAAAAGATTGGACCTGTTGCTTTTAAAAATATGGAAATTGCACAGAAGGCCTTTGATGAGAAAATCATTCCACTTGCGCAGGAAGAAAATACCTTAACCAGTGAATATGATCAGCTCATTGCTTCCGCAAAAATCGAATTCGATGGAAAGGAACTTAATCTTTCCTTATTAAGACCTTATTTGGTTAGTCCGGATAGAGAGATTCGTAAACAGGCTTATGAAAAGATGACAGAGTTCTTTCTTAATAATGAAGAAAAACTGGATGAAATCTATGACAAGCTTGTAAAGAATCGTACAAAACAGGCCAAGGAAATGGGTTATGAAAACTTTGTAGAGCTTGGTTACTATCGTATGGGCAGAAACTGCTATGGTCAGAAGGATGTGGAGAACTTCAGAAAACAGGTGAAGGAATATTTTGTTCCTTTTGCAGAAGCACTTCACGAGAGAAGAAGAAAGAGATTACAGTTAGATCAGTTAAAATATTATGACGAATCAGTGTATTTCTTAGAGGGAAATCCTGCACCAATCGGAACACCGGAAGAGATTTTGCAGAACGGTCAGAAGATGTATAGTGAGCTTTCCGAAGAAACCAAGGAATTCTTTGATTTTATGATGGAAAATCAGTTGTTTGATGTATTTGGAAGAAAGAACAAAAAAGCCGGTGGCTATATGACATATCTTCCAATCTATGATGCACCTTTTATTTTTGCTAACTTTAATAAAACAAGCAGCGATGTGGATGTGATTACACATGAATGTGGTCATGCTTTCCAGGGCTTTATTTCCGGTAAGGATCCCATTCAGGAGCACAGAGATATTGGTATGGAAACTGCAGAGATTCATTCCATGAGTATGGAGTTCTTTACAGAAAAGTGGATGAATCTGTTCTTTGGAGAGAGAGCTGCAGATTATGTGGATATGCATTTAGAGGATGCTGCTGCCTTTATTCCTTATGGATGTATGGTAGATGAATTCCAGCATATCGTTTATGAAAATCCGGATATGACTCCATTGGAGAGAAAGTCTGCATGGAGAAAGCTGGAGCAGGAATATAAGCCACACCTTGATTATGAAGATAATCCTTTCTTTGGTAAGGGTGGCTATTGGCAGAGACAGCTTCATATTTATGATCTGCCGTTTTATTATATTGATTATTGCCTTGCACAGATTTGTGCATTACAATACAAGATAAAAATGGACGAAAACTATGAGAGTGCATGGGAATCTTATTTGAAACTCTGTAAGCTTTCTGCCAGCGACTACTATGTAAATATGATTAAGGAAGTCGGTTTGGCAGTGCCTTTTGCAGATGGTACCGTAAAAGAGATTACTGAAAAACTCACAGCATACGTTAGTTAGGATGGAAATTAAAAATGGCAGAAAACAAGAAGAAGCAGAATGAAGCTCCTGTAGTGGAGCAGAAAAAGGTAAAAACGAAGTATGACTTAAAGATGGAAGCATACGAACAGATGCAGAAGAAGGAGAAAAAGGATAGAATTATTTCCAATACCATTTTAGTACTTGTTGTATTGGCGATGATTGCATTTATTGCATCCTTCCCCATCAGAACCTATTTGGCAATAAACGAAGCATACTTTACCATAAATGGTGAAAAGGTAACCAAGGTAGAATACGATTATCAGTATGCAATTGCCAAGAATTCCTATGTGGATCAGTATGGCAGCTACATGCAGATGTTTGGTGTAGACATTACCAATATCGAGAGTCAGGCGTATAGTGATACGATGACCTACAAGGATTACTTCCAGCAGTTAGCTGTAGAGAATATTGTAACCAACAGAGCATTAAAGCAGAAGGCAGCAGAGAGTGGTTTTACTCATGATACACAGGCAGAATATGATGAAATAATGAATGTATATACGCAGGAAGCAAAAGCACAGGGGTTGACCGTGGATAAGTATTTAAAGGCTATTTACGGTGATTATGCTACTGCCAAGAGATTGAAAGATATTCAGATGGACTCTCTTTACGTAACCGCTTTCTATCAGGAAGTAGAAAATCAGAAGGCTCCTACAGATGAGCAGATTGAAAATTACTACAAAGAAAATGCAAATGAATATGACTATGCAGATTATTACTTAGCAGTTGTAGATGCACTTGAAGACGAAGTAGAGGAAACTGCAGAAGCAGAAGAAAATGAAGAAGTAACCGAGGAAGCTTCAGAAGAAGAAAGCGAAGAAGTAACCGAGGAAGCTTCAGAAGAGGAAAGCGAAGAAGTAGCCGAAGAAGCTTCAGAAGAGGAAAGCGAAGAAGTAGCCGAGGAAGCTTTAGAAGAGGAAAGCGAAGAAGTAGCCGAGGAAGCTTCAGAAGAAAGCGAAGAAGTAGCTGAAGAAGCAACAGAAGAGATGTCTGAGGAAGAAATCGCTGAGCGTATGGCTTTAGCCAAGGAAAAGGCAGAGGCTTTGAAGGAAGAGGTTGAAGCAGAAGACAACCTCCATGAAAAGAGTAGTTACTACGCAACTGACAGCACAATCAGAGAGTATGTATTTAGTGCAGACAGAAAAGCCGGAGATACAGAAGTTATTGAAGATTTAGAAGGTAACCGCTATTTGGTTGTTAAGTTTGTAAAGAAGTATCGTGATGAAGAAGCAACAGTAGATGTATATGCTGTCGTAGTTGATAGTGAAGAACAGAGTGCGGAAGAGGTTTACAATACCTGGAAGACCTCCGGAGAAACAGAAGAGAACTTCAAGAAGGTCTGTGTAGATAACGGCGGAACAGAGGAAGCCTTTGAAGGTGTTACTCCTTCTAATCTTGGTGGAGATATGGAAGAATGGCTTGCAGCCAAGGAAAGAAATAAGGGTGATGTTTCCTTCTTTGCTGATGAAGAAGACGGATATGGTTATGTATTCTACTATATTGGACAGAATAAGCCTGTTTATTATTTGAATATCAAGAGTGTTCTTACCGGTGAAAATATGTCAGCTTATGTAGAAGAGATTAAGCAGGGATATTCCGTAGAAGATCCTAAGAATAACCTTGCATATCTTCATATCGTAGAACAACCACAGGATTTACAGGATGCTGTTACAGTAGTTCCTGCAGAATAAGATAAAAATGATTAATAGCGGCGATGCCAAAAGGCCTTGTCGCTATTATTACAATAGGAGATTACTATGGGAAAGAAGATTTTGGTACTTGATATAGATGGTACATTGACCAATTCAAAGAAGGAAATTACACCGAAAACCAGAGAAGCTATTTGGCAGTGTATGGAAAAAGGACATAAAGTTGTTCTTGCATCCGGTCGTCCTACTCCGGGAATGAAGAGATATGCAAAAGAGTTAGAGCTAAAGGAAAGAGGCGGGTATCTGTTAAGCTATAACGGTGCCAGAATTACAGACTGTACAACAGGAGAGGTTCTTTATCAGCAGAAGCTTCCTTTGTCCATAGTTCCCGGAATTTATCAGTATGCCATAGCCCATAACATGGGTATGATTACCTATTTAAAGGATACCGTTATTTCTGCCTTTGAACCGGATGAATATGTAGAATTGGAAGCAAGAATCAATGCATTACCTATTCAGGTAGAAAGTGACTTCTTAAACTTTGTAAACTTTGACATTAACAAGTGTTTATTAACTGCGCCGGGAGAGGCGGCTGCAGTATATGAGAAGGAATTGGCAGCAGAATATATCGAAAATGCCAGCATATACAGATCGGAACCATTTTTTGTGGAGGTTATGCCCAAGAATGTAGATAAGGCGGCATCCCTTGCAAGAATGCTGGAGATTCTTCACATGACCAAGGAACAGGCAGTTTGTTGTGGAGATGGATTTAATGATATTTCCATGATAAAATATGGTGGAGTGGGAGTTGCCATGGCCAATGCACAGCAGGCAGTAAAAGAGGCAGCAGACTATATTACCGCTTCTAACGATGAGGATGGTCTGGTAGAGGTCATTCAAAAATTTATTTTAAACGAAGAGTAAGTATGAAATGGAGTAGACGGCATGAACATTGTTTTACCGGAAAAAGTTCATAAGATTATAGATACCATAGAGAAAGCCGGCTACGAAGCATTTGCGGTGGGAGGCTGTATCAGAGATTCTATTTTGGGAAGACAGCCTAACGATTGGGATATTACAACATCAGCAAAACCGGAGGTGATCAAATCACTTTTTCCAAGAACCATCGATACAGGTATTGAGCATGGTACTGTAACAGTAATGATGGAAAAGGAAGGATTTGAGGTTACCACCTACCGTATTGATGGAGAGTATGAAGATCATCGTCATCCCACAGAGGTTATTTTTACAGAGAATCTCAAGGAAGATTTAAGAAGAAGAGATTTTACCATCAATGCCATGGCCTACAATGACAGATGTGGTCTGGTGGATGTATTTGGTGGTATGGAAGATATTGAAAAGAAAAGAATTCGTGCAGTTGGCTGCGCAGAAGACAGATTTACAGAGGATGCACTCAGAATCCTGCGTGCTATTCGCTTTTCCGCACAGTTAGGTTACGAGATTGAAGAGGACACGGGGAAGGCAATTTGTAAGCTTGCGGGTACACTTGAAAAAATCAGCTGTGAAAGGATTCAGGTGGAGCTAGTAAAATTGTTGACCTCCGCGCATCCGGACACGATGCGTGTGGCGTATGAAACAGGTGTGACGGCCGTCATCTTACCGGAGTTTGACCTTTGTATGAAAACAGAGCAAAATCATCCACATCATATGTATACGGTGGGAGAACACATTCTTCACACGTTAGAGCATGTACCACCTAAGAAGCATTTGCGTATTGCCATGTTTTTGCATGATATTGGTAAGCCGAAAACACTTACAATAGATGAAGAAGGAATTACCCATTTTCATGGACATGCACCGGAAGGTGCCAGGATGGCGAGAGATATTTTAAAGAGATTGAAGTTTGATAATCTAACCATGCAAAAGGTTGAAAAACTGGTAGAGTATCATGATTATGGTAATGGTGTTGTTCCGGATGAAAAAAAAGTAAGAAGAGCTTTGTATAAAATCGGTGAAGAGTATTTTCCTGATTTATTTTTGGTAAGAGAAGCGGACTTAAAGGGACAAAGTAATTACATGAGAGAAGAAAAGGAGGAAATCCTTGCACAATGGATAACATGCTATGAGTCTGTTATGCAGAAAGCGCAATGTGTGAGCATGAAGAGCCTAGCGATTACCGGACGTGACTTGATCGGGCAAGGAGTAACTCCGGGAAAAGCAATGGGAGATATGCTCCATTTTCTCTTAGAACATGTACTGGAACATCCGGAGGATAATAACAAAGAAAAGCTTTTGGAACTTTTAAAGGAAAATGAATTGCTATAAATAACATACTTTTATTTTTCCCTTCATAAGATAGAAAGAACCTGAAGATGACAGGTATTTCTAGGGAGAGGGGAAAATTATGAACGAGAGAGCAGTTAGTTTATTAGAAAAGTATGATATAGATATTCTTCGTACCAGAAAAGGAAGAGGCACGATTATTTGTGAGACAGAGAAAGGAAATCTGTGTTTTCAGGAATATCACGGACAGTTGAAGCGATTGGAAGTGATGAAGGAACTCATGAATAAGGCAGCGGAACATGGAGTCCATACACAAATGCTGTATGCCACTACAGATGGAGAATTGCTTATAAAGGATACGGACGGTGTTTCTTATATTTTGAAATCTACGCCGGAAGGACGAGAACTGAATCCGGGAAATATGGAGGAAGTAAAAGAAGCAATTCGCTTAATGGGAAGATTACATAATTGTATGACCCTTTCCGAAGATCCGGGAATCTTTCCATCTGTATCCATGAAGGAAGAATATGATAAAAGAAATAGGGAAATAATAAGAGCACAAAGATTTTTACGTAAAAAGGGACAGAAAGGCGATTTTGAAAGAGAGCTTTTGTCATCCATGGATTTTTATATGGATAAAGCTCTTGCTGTATATGAAGCATATGATAAGGAACAGAAGCTTTCAGGCAGTGAAGGAGAAATTCGGTTTTGTCATGGAGATTATCAGTATCATCATTTGATTTATCAGGAATCGGAATTGTACCTTTTAAACTTTGAGAAAATAGTTAAGGACAGGCAGATGCGGGATCTGCATTTCTTTTTACGAAAGATTTTGGAAAAAAATAATTGGGATGTAAACCTTGGATGTGAGCTTATGAATGAATATGAAAAGGAAAGAAGCTTTACAAAAGAGGATTTGATTGATTTGTACTATCGATTTGCATACCCTGAAAAATATTGGAAGCTTGTCAATTTTTATATGAACGCTCCCAAAAGCTTTATTCCTGCAAAAAATATGGAGAAGCTTAGGCTTTTGATGAGTCAGGAAAGTGGAAAGGATGCGTTTCTAAAGGAATTGGGTGGTAGAGTATGAAAAACAAAAAACATAGGATAAAAGCCTTTTTCTTTTGTATCAGCGGATGGCTTTTGATGAGTGGATGTACGCAAAGTACACCTGCCAATCCTCCGGTAGATGGCAAAGAAAAGGATAGCATTGGTGTGGACTTTATCGTTCCGGGTCCGGATAGCTATGATTCCCAGGATACGGCTGTACTGGTAAAAAAGAATACAGAGGAAGGAACCATTACCTTTCTCAATTTAGAAAAAAACAGAACCTATACTTTATCTGTTGTGGGAACTACTACCATCTATGATAAGTATGGAGAAGCTTTAGCTCTTGACCAGGTAAAGGAAGGGGAGGTGGTGGATATCACTTTCCTGAAGGATAAAAAGAGATTGAACAGCTTATCCTTAAGTCCCCTGGCCTGGAGCAATGAGGATATTTCCAGATATGAGATTAATCCTACCAGAAAGACCATTACAATTGGTTCAGAGGTTTTTCAGTTAAATGACAATACCCTGTTCTTCTCTCTGGGAAAACAGGTGGAGCTGATGGATCTGAATCCTGTAGACCATTTGACTGTCAAGGGTATGGGAAGCAATGTATTGTCTGTATCGGTTACGAAGGGACATGGATATTTGCGTTTAAAGAACGATGCACAGTTTGAGGGCGGATTTATAGAGATAGGTTCTTCTATTATTCATGTGATTACGGAGGATATGCTTTTGACGGTTCCGGAAGGTAACTATCAGGTAACCATCAGTCATTCCCTGGGCGGTGGCAAGAAAAACGTCAATATCACCAGAAACAAAGAGGTGGAACTGGATATTGGCGATCTTCAGATTGAAGCCCCCAAGGAAGGAATGGTAATCTTCTCTATGTCTCCGTCAGATGCAACACTTTATGTAGATGGGGATAAGGTGGATACCAGTACGGCAGTGAACCTTCCCTATGGTATTCATCAGATTATTGCAAGAGCAGATGGATATGCGACACTGACAAGTTATATTAAGGTGGCCAGTGAAAGTGGTGGTATAGATGTTACCTTGGACAAGCTGGAACAGGAGGAAGAGGATCATACCAATGGCTACAAACTATTTGTAGATGGACCGGAGGGTTGTGAGGTATTTTTAGATGGCAACTATATTGGTATTGCACCAACTAGTACCAAGAAAACCGGTGGCGTCCATACCATTACACTTCGTAAACCCGGTTATGTTACCAGAAGCTATACTGTAAATATTGATACGGATGCAAAAGATATCAATTACTCATTTGCAGAGCTGGAGGAGGAAAGTTCCAATACTACTACAGAGGCTGAAACAGAAAGTATGGTGGGTGAAGATGAATCTTCTGAAACAGAAAACACGGAGGAGACAACGACCCCCTCAGAAACTGAAAATAGCACCCCTGAAAATGAATCCTAAAAATGCCGAAAATATAGTAAATTTGGGCATTTTCAAGGGTAAATCCCTTGACAAACGTAAGGAAAACATATATATATATATTTAGACGTTTCTAGTAATGAATCTGTCGAAAAATAGACTTTTTAAAGAGGAGGAGTTCTAAAATGAACAAAACAGAGTTAGTTGCAGCTATGGCTGAGCAGGCTGATCTTTCTAAGAAGGATGCAGAAAAGGCTTTAAAGGCTTTCACAGATGTTGTTGAAGCTGAATTAAAGAAGGGTGGAAAGGTTCAGTTAGTTGGTTTCGGTACTTTTGAAGTATCTGAAAGAGGCGCTAGAGAAGGCAGAAATCCTGCTACAAAGGCTACCATCACAATCCCTGCTTCAAAGTCTCCTAAGTTCAAGGCTGGTAAGGCTTTAAAGGATTCTTTAAATAAATAAGTAGCGATACTATTCGGAGAACCTTGAAAAAGGTTCTCTTTTTTTAGGAGTTAAAAATGAGATTAGATAAGTATTTAAAAGTATCAAGATTAATAAAAAGAAGAAGTGTAGCCAATGAAGCCTGCGATGCAGGAAGAGTGCTGATTAACGATAAACCGGCGAAGGCCTCTGCAACTGTTAAGGAAGGAGATATTCTGACAATTGCATTCGGAAATAAAGAGGTTAAGGTAGAAGTACTGGACGTACAGGAAACCGTGAAAAAGGAAGAAGCCAAGGAATTGTTTAAATATATTTAAAGGAAATAAAGTCTATTTACAGTTTCTCTTTCATATAATTATGCAAAGGAATAAGGAAGAGAAAACAATGGAAAATGTAAATGTCTCTACAGATAAGAATCATAAGGTTATGATTCTTAACCGTAAAAATCTGGAAATGACAGGGATAAAGGATGTAGATACCTTTGATGAAAAAGAGGTTCGCCTGATTACCTGGCAGGGCATCATGGAGATTAAGGGGAAAAATCTTCATATGAAAAGACTGAGTCTGGAAACAGGAGAAATTGATATAGAAGGTGTGGTGGATAGTCTTTATTATCAAGGCAATTCGTCCGATAAAGATAAGGACAACTCCTTTTTATCAAAGCTTTTTCGATAAGAGGAGGCATTTGAATGGTTAGAGACAATGTTGTTTTCTTTCATTCTTTTGTACTGGGTATAGGATTATCGGTTATTTATGATCATTTCAGAATCCATAGAATGGTATTTAGACATAGCAGATTTAAGGTTTACTTGGAAGATTTGTGGTTTTGGACGATCGCGCTGGGAGCATCCTTTGTTTTTCTATTTTATGAAAATAATGGTCGTCTTAGGTGGTTTATGATTATGGGAGGACTATTGGGTGTGATCCTGTATGAAAAGACCCTGGGTAGAGTGGTTATAAAGGTCAGTGTGTCAATTTTAAGAAAAATCAAGAATGTTTTAATTTTTTTGAAAAAAACTTTAAAAAGAAGGTTGAAAAACCTAGAAGAACTTATTACAATAAATTTAAAGTGTGCCTTAGTGAGAGAGGAATCAACAGATGAGCAGAACAAAAAGGAAGAAAGCAGCTTATAAAAAGAATAATCAGAACAGATACAGCAAGTTTCTTGTAGTTATTGCTCTTTCTATGTTGGTTGGAGTTGCTTGGTATGGCGGTCATCAGACACAGGAAAAGTTAGATGCTAAGCTGGAAGAGATGAAGCAAAATGAAGTGCTCATCGAAAAAGAGCACGAAAGAGAAAAAGAAATTGAACTTTTAGGAAAGAAGGTTCAAACCAAGGAATACTATGAGGAGCAGGCAAAGGAAAAGCTTGGTTTAGTATATCCGGGTGAGATTGTTTTTAAAGCTGAAAATTAATGATAAAAGCTCTGCCATAGGCAGAGCTTTTTTTGTCGATAAAAAAACTAGGGACCGACTCTATTTTGACAAAATATGTATATCCTTCGTCATAAGATATAGGTTGTGTATGGGGAACCAAAGGGCAAAAGGAGATATATAGAATGAACAGCAGAGAGGTAATGGTCAATGAATATACAAAAAGACAGTTTAGTGCTTATGCCAGGTCATTGAGAGAGCTGTCATCCTGTTACGGAAAGGAAGTAGTAAGCAAAAACAGGGATGAAAACAGAGAAGAGATTTTTGATACAGAGAGAAGGAACAAACAGGGGCAGCTGTTAAGCAACTATTTAAGGGACATTTCGTTCTCTGTAGAGCAAATGCTTGAGAAATCAGAAGCATTTATCAGATTTCCTGATAAAGAAGAAAAGAGAATTCGCAGTCAGTTACGGAAGGAAAAGCTGATTGTGGGTGAAATTTATTATCTCAGTAAAGAAAAGGAAGCACCTATCTGTTTTCTTATGTGCAGTAAAAAAAGAGGTGGACATAAAAACAAAGATGTTGCAGGACTGATTTCCGTCATCCTGCAAAGGAGGTTATCTGCTTATACAGAGGAGATTTCTGTAATAGGAGAAAAACCGGTTTTCTGTATATATGGTCCGGAAAAGAAATATATTTGTCTGCATGGGATTGCGCGCATTGCCAAGGAAGGCAATGAGGTATCCGGGGATAATTTCTCTATTGTGGAACAGGACAGAGGTCAGGTTACCGCGATTCTTTCCGATGGTATGGGAAGTGGAGAGAAGGCAGCGACAGACAGCTGTCAGGTGTTAGATTATATGGAGCGCTTTTTGGACAGTGGTTTGTCCTTGGAAAAGTCCATGAATGCAGTTAACAGACTTCTTCTATTAAGAGAGGAAGGAAACATGTCTACCATGGATTTGTGCAATATTGATTTGTGTGAAGGTGCCTGCAGATTTTATAAAATAGGAGGCGTATGTTCCTTTTTAAAAAGTAATACTTATGTGGAAACGATTGTAAATCCCTGCCTTCCTCTAGGGTTATGGGTGGAAAAGGAACAGGCTTTTTATTTAAATAACAGACCTGTGATAGAAAGAGAACTGGTAGATGGGGATTATATAGTGATGGTTACAGATGGTGTCTTAGAGGCAATGAAGGATTGCGGTTACGAAAAAGGAATCTCTCAGTTTCTTTCAAAAATATCCGATAAATATCCCAAGGACATGGCAGAACGGTTGATACAATATGTACTTCATTGCTGCAAGGGCAAAGTAGAGGACGATATGACAATCCTGGTTTTACGTATCTTTGATGTAGAAAAGTAGCTTTGATGCCATGTATACTTGATTTCTTCAGAGGATGTGGATATAGTTAGATTATGAAAACAACTATCCAAGAGAAAATGAACGATACAGAAAAAAAGGTATTGAAGTACTGCAGAGATAAAGAACTGTTTAGGCAGGGAGAAGAAGTGGTACTTGGTGTTTCGGGAGGGGCAGACTCTGTTTGCCTCTTGTTTGTGTTGTATCGTTTGCAAAAGGAGCTTGGAATCAGGCTGCATGTGGTGCATATCAATCATCTGATTCGATCAGATGCCGGAGAGGATGCAGCATATGTAAAGAAGCTATGTGAGGATTTAGGGGTTTCCTATGTGCTTGTGGAAAAGGATGTGTCTGCGCTTTCGAAAGAATACAAGCTATCAGAGGAAGAAACCGGGCGAAAAATCCGTTATGAAGCATTTGAAACCGAAGCAAAAAAATATAGAAATGCACATATAGCAGTGGCCCACCATAAAAATGATCGTGCTGAAACCATGTTGTTTCAGCTGTTTCGTGGCAGTGGTATTGCAGGTATGGGTAGCATAAGAGCAAAAAGAGATTTTGTGGTTCGTCCTCTTTTGTGTTTATCCAGAGACGAAATTGAAGGATATTTAGCTGAAAAAAACATTGCATATTGTATAGACAGCACCAATGCAACAGATGAATATGCAAGAAACCGAATCAGACATCATATATTGCCATTTGCAGAAGAGCAGATTAGCCAAAAGGCTGTAGAACATCTATGTACAACAGCAGATCTTATGGAAGAGATGGCGGACTTTATTTTTATCAATGTAGGTGAGGCCGGGAAAAGGTGTGTTCTTAGTGAGGCCGGGAAAAGTAAGGTTGTTATTTCAAGCCTGTGCAAAGAACACAGAGCCATTCAAAGGGAACTTCTATTTGAACTTTTGAAGGATGTGGCAGGAACTTCCAAGGATATTTCCTATGTGCATGTGGAACAGCTTATGGAGCTGTGTAGGTTGGAAGGAAATAGAGAAATTCATCTTCCCTATGGAATCAAGGCAGTGCGTTCCTATGATGCTCTTTATTTTGAAAAGGATGAAGAGAAGAGGAAGTCCGGTGAAGAAAAAGAGATTGTGGAAATCGACATTCGCATGCTTAAAAATCCGGGAGATTCTATTCAGAAAATATTGCCCGGAGGGAAAAAACTGGAGATTTGCCTTATAAATCCCAGTGATTTTCAGGATATTCCAAAGAAAACGTATACGAAGTGGTTTGACTGTGATAAAATAAATGAATCTGTCGTGATGCGAAAACGGCAGACCGGAGATTATATAGATATCCTTGGCAAAGAAGGGAAAACCTGTCAAAAGAAAATCAAGGATTATATGATTAACGAAAAAATTCCGGCCAAGGAACGAGAAGATATCTGGTTACTTGCCAGTGGAAAAACAGTTCTTTGGATGGTGGGATATCGTATCAATGAAAAAATTAAGGTAACAAATGATACAACAAGAATTCTTCAGGTAACTTTTGGAGAAAATATAGAAGATACACAGTGAGGATAAAAATGGGAGAGAAAATATCGGTATTTATTTCGGAAGAGGAGTTAAATCAGAAAATTCGAGAATTGGGCGAACAGATTAGTAAGGATTATCAGGGAGAAGAAGTTCATTTAATCTGTATTCTAAAGGGAAGTATATTCTTTACCTGTGAATTGGCAAAGAGAATTACCGTGCCGGTAACTATGGATTTTATGTCTGCATCCAGCTATGGTTCAGGGACTGTTTCCAGTGGAGTCATTCGTATCAAAAAGGAATTGGATGAATCCATTGAGGGAAAGAATGTTATTGTTATTGAAGATATTATCGATTCCGGCAATACCTTAAGCTATCTTTATCAGAATCTATTGGAGAGAAAGCCAAAGAGCTTAAGACTTTGTACCCTATTGGATAAGCCGGAGCGAAGAGAAAAAGAAGTAAAAGTCGATTATGTAGGTTTCCGGATTCCGGATAAATTTGTTGTAGGATATGGACTTGACTATGATCAGAAATATAGAAATCTGCCATACATTGGTATAGTAGAGTTTGAATAAATACACTAGGAGGCCAACATTGAAAAGAAAAGCCAATAATTCGTACCTTTTAATTTTTGTATTTTTAGCTCTTGTGTTCCTTTTGATGAGCATTATGAGAAAAAATACCATCAATTATAAGCTTTCTAACTATATTGAGGATTTGAAAACCGGTACAGTTAAGGAAGTTATTATTACTCCAAACAGAGAAGCACCTACCGGATATGCAACGGTAGTCTTTGCGGATGACACCAGTAAGGATTTGTATGCAACAGATATCCGAGAGATAGAAAAGCTTACCAGAGATCTTGGATATGATCCTTCCGTAGAGGACATTGAAAGAGAAGGCTGGTTGTCTACGCTGGCACCGTTCCTGGGAATGGGTGTACTTATGATTTTCTTCCTATTCCTTTTAGGAGGAAGACCTCATCCCGGTGAGGGTGGTGGACAGATGATGAACTTCGGAAAGAGCAGAGCAAAGCTTTCCGTAGGAGATAATCATGTAAACTTTGGCTGTGTTGCCGGACTTAAGGAAGAAAAAGAGGAATTGGAAGAAATCGTTGATTTCTTGAAAAATCCCGGAAAATATACAAAGCTGGGTGCCAGAATTCCTAAGGGTGTTCTCTTAGAGGGCCCTCCCGGAACAGGTAAAACCCTTCTTGGCAAGGCTGTAGCCGGTGAGGCAGGAGTTCCATTCTTTAGCATTTCCGGATCTGATTTCGTAGAAATGTTCGTTGGTGTCGGTGCAAGCCGTGTAAGAGACTTGTTCCAGGAAGCCAAGAAGAGTGCTCCATGTATTATCTTTATTGATGAAATTGATGCTGTAGCAAGAAAACGTGGTACCGGTATGGGTGGTGGCCACGATGAAAGAGAGCAGACCCTGAACCAGTTATTGGTGGAGATGGATGGTTTTGGTGAAAATGAGGGAATTATCGTCATGGCAGCTACAAACCGTGTGGATATCTTAGATCCCGCAATTCTTCGTCCCGGTCGATTTGACAGAAAGGTAGCGGTAGGAAGACCTGACGTTGCCGGACGTGAAGAAATTCTTCAGGTACACGCCAGAAGTAAAAAAGTCAGCAAATATGTTGATTTAAAGAAAGTAGCGCAGACTACAGCCGGATTTACTGGTGCTGATTTGGAGAACCTGATGAATGAGGCAGCAATTGTTGCGGCCAAGGAAGATCGTGAAGAATTAAATCAGGAAGATATCGAAAAAGCATTTATCAAGGTTGGAATCGGTGCAGAAAAGAAGAGCCGTATCGTATCCGAGAAGGAAAAGAAGATTACAGCATACCACGAAGCAGGGCATGCAATCCTGTTCCATTTACTTCCTGAGGTAGGACCTGTACACAGTGTTTCCATTATTCCTACCGGTGTCAGTGCAGCCGGATACACCATGCCGCTTCCTGAGAGAGATGACATGTTTATGACAAAGGGTCATATGCTTCAGGATATTATGGTTTCCCTGGGTGGTCGTATTGCAGAAGAAATTATCTTTGATGATATTACAACCGGTGCATCCAGTGATATTAAGTCAGCAACCAAGACAGCCAGAAATATGGTAACTCGTTTTGGTATGAGTGATAAGATTGGTGTTATTTGTTATGAGGACGGAGATGACGAAGTATTCATTGGTAGAGACCTGGCACATACGAAGTCTCACAGTGAAGCTATTTCCGGCGAAATCGACAAAGAAGTAAAGGCAATTGTGGATGATTGTTACAAGAAGGCGAAGGACCTGATTTTGGAAAATGAAAAGGTTTTACATGCCTGTGCTAAGCTCTTGCTGGAAAAAGAGAAAATTGGAAGAGAAGAGTTTGAAAGATTATTTACCACAGTTATTGTATAAAATTACCAAAAACAAAGATGTCAATTTGTAAATTTTGTTGTTTTTGAGTATATTCAAACTTGGGGGGTCATGCTATTATAATATGCGTAACCCCCCAATACATTATATAGTTTTTGCTATACCCCATAAGAAAGAAATACCTTCTCTAAGAGAGACAGCTGCCCGGCTGTCTCTTTTACTGTCCAGAAACCTTTTTCTGTGTTTTTCCATGGAAAAGGTTTTTCTTTTTTACTTGCTTATCATGTATATATACATTAAAATGTATGTAAGTATGTGAAATAAAAAGGGAAATAATGATTTGAGGAGTGATTACATGGATTTTCATGGATTTAAAAGCGATTATAATCAGATCTATATTTCATCAATGCGCCCGGTATTCAACAAGAGGGGTTTATTTTCTGATACAACGGCGGATTATGTAATACCAAACGAACCGTCTCCCTATGAGGAGATTACCATAAAGTTCCGTACCAGTGCAGACAATGTAGATAAGGTCTACTTTGTTCCTAAAAATGCGGAAAAAATGCAGATGTACAAGATGGAATCCGATGGAGAGTTTGATTATTACGAGTGTCAGGTACAGCTTGAAAATGAGGTTTTGTCATATCACTTTGAAATTATTGCAGGAAAGATTAAGGGAGTGTATGACTTCAGAGGTTTTCAAACCACAGAGGATGATTCCTATAACTATACAATCCTTCCGGGATTTAAAACTCCGGATTGGGCAAAGGGTGCAGTTATGTACCAGATTTATGTCGATCGTTTTTGTAACGGTGACAAAACCAATGATGTACAGACGGATGAGTACAATTACATTGGAGAGCATGTTCATAGGGTAGACGACTGGTATAGATATCCAGCATCTATGGATGTTAGAGAGTTTTATGGTGGAGACCTGCAGGGTGTCTTAGACAAGATGGATTACCTAGAGGACCTTGGAGTAGAGGTTATTTATTTCAACCCACTTTTTGTATCTCCATCTAATCATAAATATGATATTCAGGATTATGATTACATCGATCCTCATATAGGCAAGATTGTAAACGAACAGGGAGATTTACTTTCTCCCGGCGACAAGGACAATTCTCATGCCAGCAAGTATATTAACCGTGTAGCCAACAAAGAGAACCTGGAAGCAAGTAATCAGCTGTTTATCAAGGTAGTGGAAGAGGCACACAAAAGAGGTATGAAGGTAATTCTCGACGGTGTCTTCAATCACTGTGGTTCCTTTAACAAGTGGATGGACCGTGAAAGAATATATGAGAATTTCCCTGGTTATGAAAAGGGTGCGCATGTTAGCGCTGACAGTCCATATCGTAATTACTTTGGTTTTTATGGTCAGAACTGGCCTTACAACAGAGAATATGATGGATGGTGGGGGCATGATACTCTGCCTAAGCTAAACTATGAGGGCTCCAGAGAATTGTATGATTACATTCTTAGAGTTGGTGCCAAATGGGTTTCTCCCCCTTTTAATGCAGATGGCTGGAGACTTGATGTGGCAGCAGATCTAGGCCACAGTCCGGAGTTTAACCATCAGTTCTGGAGAGATTTTAGAAAAGCAGTAAAGAGAGCCAATCCGGAAGCAGTAATCTTAGCAGAACATTATGGTAGTACCAAGGCATGGTTGCAGGGTGACCAATGGGATACCGTTATGAACTATGATGCATTTATGGAACCAATTACCTGGTTTTTGACCGGTATGGAAAAGCATAGCGATGACTTTAGAGGAGATCTTTTAGGTAACGCAGACAGCTTTTGGGGTGCCATGAGAAGACATAGTTCAGATTTTTCAGGCCCATCCTTGCAGACGGCAATGAATGAATTATCCAACCATGACCATTCCAGATTTTTAACCAGAACCAACAGAAGAGTAGGAAGAACCAATACCTTGGGTCCTGAGGCGGCATCTATGGGAATTAATCATGCAGTATTTCGTGAAGCGGTGGTTATGCAGATGACCTGGCCGGGAGCACCTACCATTTACTATGGTGATGAAGCAGGACTTTGTGGATTTACAGACCCTGATAACAGAAGAACCTATCCTTGGGGTAGAGAGGATCAGGAAATGATTCAATTCCACAAGGACATTATTAAAATACATAAGTCCATTCCTGCATTAAAAACCGGTTCTCTTCGATTTATCCTGGGAGAATATAACCTCTTAGTATACGGAAGATTTAACAGAGAGCAGCAATGTGTTGTGATTATTAATAATAATGATCATGAGATAGATCGTGAAGTAAGAGTATGGCCTGCCAATATTCCTCGTACCTGCAAGGTAAAACGTATTATGATTACTTATGATATTGGGTACAACACAGAGGAGTATGAATATGAGGTTCATGCCGGCAGAGTTAAGGTGACTATGCCAAAATATTCTTCCATGATTCTTTACCATGAAACAGACTGGGAAGAAGAGGAAGATTAATGTTGCATTTTAAAAATAAGTGTGATAAACTTCTAAAGTCAGAGCGCTAGGCTCTGTATGGATGGATTCCCGAGTGGCCAAAGGGGACAGACTGTAAATCTGCTGCAAATTGCTTCGGTGGTTCGAATCCACCTCCATCCATTTGAAATCGAAGTGGTCCATTAGGGATTTCCCGGGAAGAGGCCGTCGGTTTCTATAAAGCGTTCGCTGGTGTGGCGGAATAGGCAGACGCAAGGGACTTAAAATCCCTCGGGGGCAACCCCGTGCCGGTTCAAGTCCGGCCACCAGCATTAGCTCAAATCCTTTATTTAAAGGGTTTGAGCTTTTTTTATTGGGTGACTTTAAGGTGACAAGCCCAAGTGCACCCCTTACTCTTTCTAAAAAGTCAAGATGGAGTCGAAAAATGAAACGAGAAGAAGAAAAATCATTGGATTTTTGGAATGGCATATACAGCAACAGACGAATAAAAAATAGGGAGGATATTGTAACAGATCAATGGCTTCAGGAGTTCGATGAGTGGATTGGTAAATGTAATAAGGTTTTGGATCTAGGCTGTGGCAATGGAAATGATACTTTATTTTTCTTAGAAAAGAAGAAAAAAGTAGTAGCATGCGATCAGTCAGAAATAGCGATTGAGAATATGATGCATATTTTTCCGGAGCTTGAAGGGGCAGTTTGTTTTCATATGCCGGGGGAATTCCCTTTTCATGACGAGGAATTTGATTTGATATGTGCGGACCTAAGCTTACATTATTTTACGAAGGAGGATACCTTTAATATATTAGAAGAACTAAAGAGAATTCTTGTAAATCATGGTTACCTGTTGGTTCGGGTAAATTCAATCAATGATTTTAACCATGGTGCCGGTGAGGGAGAAGAGATGGAACATCATTTGTTCAAAACAAAAGAGGGAATGCTTAAAAGATTTTTTGATAAACAGGATGTAGAGGTTTTCTTTTCTTCGTTTCGGTTTCTGTTTTGTGAGGAGCAGGAAATGCATCGATATAGCTCCTTAAAGAAAGTATATACTATTTGTTTACAGAAATAAAAAAATAATGTAACCCATGGAATCCTTTTCCTACTTTACTAATGTATGTAGCTTTTATGTAGTTATTTATGTAGTAAGGAAGGAAAGGGATTTTTAAAATGAAGAAAAAAGTAGTTGTTATGATGTTGACCATGATGATGGTCATGAGTGTGTTTACCGGTTGCGAAAGTACGAAGCAAAATCAGGATCCATCAACAGTAGTAGAAACACAGGACGGAAAAGACCAGAGTAAGGAACAAGAGGATCCGGAGCAGAAACCGGAAAAACAGGTAAAAGAGTCTATTGTTGAAAAATATGCGGCGAAACAGAAGGATAATCCCCAATATGATGATAATGTAGTCTATGAAGCGGAATGTGTTGAAGAAGCTGTAGTGAATACTGCTCCCGCAGCAACACAGAATTTTAGTGGTGTAAGCAAGGTTGAAACAAGGAACCCGTATGAGATGATTGAAGAAATTCCGTTCAATACAGAAGAATATGCTGCTTTAATGGAAAATGGTTTTAGTTCTGTTGCACTTTCTCCACTTTCTACTTTTTCAGCAGATGTGGATACTGCTTCTTATAGCAATGTAAGAAGAATGATTAATCAGGGATATATGTTGGAGAACATTCCTAAGGGAGCGGTTCGTACAGAGGAGTTTCTGAATTATTTTAATTATGATTACAAAACTCCCGAAAACGGAGAACCCTTTGGTGTTACAACAGAGATTTCCAACTGTCCCTGGAATGAAAATTCCAAGCTGCTTCGAATCGGTTTACAGACAGAGGCCATTGATTTTTCAGATGCACCGGCTTCCAATATCGTATTTTTAATAGATGTTTCAGGATCCATGAACGATCCCAACAAGCTTCCACTTTTGAAAAAATCATTCAAGTTAATGCTGGATGAATTGGATGAAAAGGATACGGTTTCTATAGTGACTTATGCCGGAACAGACAAGGTTGTATTGGAAGGTGTTCCTGCATCTGAAAAGCAGACTATTTGCGATGCTTTGGATCAGTTAGAAGCCTACGGTGGAACCAATGGTGGACAGGGTATTATTTCTGCATATCGTTTAGCAGAGGCAAATTTCCTGGAGAATGGAAATAATAGAGTCATCCTTGCAACAGATGGTGACATGAATATCGGCATTACCAGTCAGAGCGATTTGACAGATTTGATCAAAGAGGAAAGTGAGAGTGGTATTTATCTTACTATTTTAGGCTTTGGTATGGGAAATTATAGTGATGCCAGACTGGAATCCATTGCAGATAATGGAAACGGCAATTATGCTTACATAGACAATATGACGGAAGCCAAGAAGGTACTCAGTGAGGAGCTTGGAGCGAATATGTATACTGTAGCCAAGGATGTAAAGCTTCAGGTTGAATTCAATCCCGCAGTGGTTTCTTCTTACAGATTGATTGGCTATGAAGACAGAATATTAAATGCCGAAGATTTCAAGAATGATGCAAAGGACGCCGGAGAAATTGGAGCAGGTCATTCAGTAACTGCATTATATGAGATTGTTACTGTAGATGCACAGACGGGAAATAATGAAGATGAATTAAAATATCAGACCTCTGTTTTATCAGATGCAGCATTAAATTCAGATGAATGGTTAACACTCAGTATCCGTTATAAGGAGCCTAAGGAAGACACTTCAAAGCTCCTCGAATACCCTGTTGGTCAGTCTTCCTACACAGAAAATGCATCAGAAGATTTTAAATTTGCATCCTATGTTGCTATGACAGCACAGATTCTTCGTGGAGAGGATTTTGTGGCCGGCTATACCATCAATGATGCTTATAATGGATTAAGCCAGTTAGATATGAGTGATTCCTATCGTGAAGAATTCATGTATTTGGTAAAGAGACTTTCTGATTCTAACGAATAAGGATTGAAAATGAAATAAAAACATGTAGAACACAATTGAGGAGACAGTCTCCCCATTGGTTCTACATGTTTTTTGTTTTGTAAATCATATTATGGTCACATTACAAGATACCTATTGACGAATACCTATTGACAATTGCTTCTAAAGTGATATCATAATGATATCAAATGTATATTGCTTCGTATAGAATACGAGAAAGGGAGTATATTATGAATGAGAAAATTTATACAACGAAGAAAAATGGAATGGTAGCACTGATGATGATTATCCTTGTTTTGGCAGCATCTGTGGCCGCAATTGTTTTTGGAGCAATTAATCTTGAAAATGATAATATTCCATTGGGTGTCAGTCTTTTGGTAGGGGGGATTATTGTGTTCGTCCTTGGATGGATTCCGGTAGGTGGTTTAAAGATTTTAAAACCACAGGAAGCATTGGTACTTACTTTATTTGGTGATTATAAGGGAACCATTCGTGAAGCAGGCTTCTATTTTGTTAATCCTTTTTGTAGTGCAGTAAATCCTGCAGCAGCAACAAAGCTTGCTCAGAGTGGTGAAACAACAACGAAAAGTGGTGTGAGCGTAAACGTAGAAGGTACAAATGTTTCTTTGGAAACAGCAGGCAAGAAGATCTCATTAAAGGCAATGACATTAAATAATGGTCGTCAGAAGATCAATGACTGTCTTGGTAATCCTATTGAAATTGGTATTGCTGTTATTTGGAAGGTAACTGATACAGCCAAGGCTGTGTTTAATGTAGATAACTTCAAAGAGTATCTTTCCCTGCAGTGTGATTCAGCACTTCGTAATATTGTTAGAATTTATCCTTATGATGTAGCTACAGATGTGGATACAACAGGAGATGGTCAGGCAGATGAGGGAAGCCTTCGTGGATCTGCAGAGGTTGTTGCAGAAAGAATTAAACAGGAGATTCAGAGCAAGGTAGAAGATGCCGGTCTAGAGATCATTGAAGCAAGAATTACTTATCTTGCATATGCACCTGAGATCGCTTCTGTCATGTTACAGCGCCAGCAGGCCAGTGCAATTATTGACGCACGTAAGATGATAGTTGATGGTGCAGTAGGAATGGTGGAGATGGCACTTGATCGATTGAATGAAAAGCAGATGGTAGTATTGGATGAGGAAAGAAAAGCAGCCATGGTTTCAAATCTATTAGTAGTTTTGTGCGGCAACCATGATGCACAGCCTATTGTGAATTCAGGAAGCCTGTATTAATGGCAGAAAAAAAACAGGTTCCTCTTCGTCTGTCGGAGCAACTGTATTCTGCCATAGCCGCATGGGCAGAAGATGATTTCCGCTCCGTCAACGGACAAATCGAATACTTGCTGACTGAATGTGTAAAGCAGCGTAAGAAAAACGGAAAATATGTTGGAGAGGAAATAGATGTACCACCGGAATTCGATATTAAGTAAAATGAATTTAATTAGATTGCAAAATCTATAGGGGATGATATTAAAATGAATGAAAATAAAAGAGTATTGAATAAAGGTCATTATTTATTGGAAGTTCTTTCTTACGTGATTTTAATCGCCGGATTTGCAGTTGCCATTGCCGCTTTGGCTTCAGGTAAGACAATGCCACAACATATAGATTTTGAAGGAAATGCAGAAGGAACCTCGGATGCAGGGGTCCTTCTGATGATTTCAATCGTGATGTTGATTGTTAATGCAGCGATCAGTGTTTTGTTACATTTTTTACCATTTAAATCATGGAACATGCCTTTTAAGGTAAAACCTGAAAAGGAAAGGGCAGTGTATGGTTTAATCGCATATATGGTAACCATTATGGAGTTGCTGTTTGCTGTGTTTAGTCTTATTTTTAATATATTAATGAGTGTATCCGGCGGCAGATACATTATGCAGGTTACTATGGGATGGCTGGTGTTATTGACGTTAGAACTTATTGTATTTATCATATTAGCTACGAAGAGAAATTCAGCTGTGTAAAAGAGGAAAACATGAAAAACAAAGCTTTCTTTCACCTTCCGGGTTTATTTGAATTTTACGAATTTTATAAGGTTTTTCTTCCGTTGTTTTATGAGCACAGAGAATATTTTTATGACTTTGCAGAGATTGCCTCTATTTATGGGGCTCCCAGAGACTGTATTTGGAGCGGAGGGCGCTTTAGCGATGCTGACACAGATCCGGAGGAGGTTCTGTGCCTTCTAAGTGAATATGGTATTTCTGCCAGATTAACCTTTAGTAATTCTTTGTTAAGGGAAGAGCATTTAGAGAACCGAAAGTGTAACAGGTTATGTAAGCTTTTTAATGAAAGCAATAGGATGCATAATGGTGTGATTGTTTCTTCGGATTTGTTGCTTTCCTATATAAGAGAAAAATATCCAAACTTATATCTGGTATCTTCTACAACTAAGGTTCAAACGAAGTTCGAAGAATTATTCTCGGAAGTAAAAAGAGAAGAATTTTCATATGTGGTTCCGGATTTTCGTTTAAACAAAGAATATGAAAGACTAAATGTATTGCCACAGAATGAAAAGGATAAGCTTGAATTCTTGTGTAATGAATGCTGTTATATAGGTTGTAAGGATCGGAAAGAGTGTTATGAAAATGTCAGTCGCAGAATGCTTGGAGAGGCAGTCAAGGAACATGTTTGTAAATCTCCGGGTGGAGAAGAGGGATATCTCTTTTCAAAAGCGATGCAGAATCCGGCATTCATAGGAATTAAAGATATTAAAGACTGGTATTTGCTCCATGGGTTTTCGAATTTTAAAATAGAAGGCAGGGGACTTGGAACAGCGCTGATTTTGGAATTTTTGCTTTACTATATGGTGAAACCGGAATATCAGTTAGTTGTAAGAGAAAAAACATATTTAAGCAGTATGTTGGATTTGTTTTAGATTAGTGATACAGACACAAGAGGTGAACATTGGATAGAGCAAAAGCTTGTGGCATTCTGGAAATCAAAGTGAATGCAGAGATGGATGAAATTAAAAAGAAATATCGTAATTTAATTCGGAAGGTTCATCCGGATGCGGAAGCTTTTCAAAATGAGGATAGAGTATATCCATATTCAGCGCAGGAAATCAATGAGGCCTATGCTTATTTGTGCGAACATGCAGAAGAGGATAGAATTAGGAGAACTGATGTTGTACAGAAGGATAAAAAAGAAAAAAATACAGATGTAAAGGCCAAGAAACATCAGGATAATTGGAAAGCAAAAGAAAACAAAAGCGCATACTGCGAGCGTAAAATATTTCATGAACTATTGGATGAAGATGGTGAGAAATTAGGAGACATTTGTGTAGCGGAGGGGAAGTTTTATTGGACAGCAGATGAAGACTTTACAATGTTTCTTAAAAGTATGTTTACCTTAAGTAAGGACCTTTTGGAGAACATAGATGAGGAAATCGGCACCACTATGGAAAAATCAAAACGTTTCATGGTGCAGGCAGAACTTTCCTATCTTTTATCGGCGCAGTTTCTGGATGGAGAATATTCTTTAGCACATCTCACAGAAAGCCGTAGGGAGGGAGAGAAGAATACATACCATTTTGCCGCCATGTTGGAAACGAATGGTGAAAAGATTACAGGTGAGATTCTCTCTCCCAAAAAAATCAGTGCTCATAAGCTTTATCTTCAGGATGAAAAGGGGGTAGAGGTAGGATATCTATCCTTTTTGGATGATCGGTTGTATTATGTGATTATTCCATTGTTTGAACAGCGTCTTGTACAGGTAAAGATGAAGCTTTTAAATAAAGCAATAAGGAAAAGACGAGGAAAAGGAGCAGATTACAGAGACTTAGATCTGTGGCTCCGATTCAAGGATAAAGAGGAAAATGAACTTAGGGAAAGTCTCAATACACAGATTGAAAAGATTTTGCTAAGTTACAAGAGAAGTTTGCAGGAGTAGGAAAAAGGAGATCAGCATGAGCAAAGGCAAAATATTAATCGTAGATGATGATACAGTTCTATCCTTTGTTATGAGTGAAATGCTCAGTGAACACGGTTATGACGTGGAGACGGTTGATAGTGCAGAGAGTGCTTATGATATATTGACAAGAGAGAGTTTTCGATTATTGATTTTGGATATTAATCTTCCGGATGCCTTGGGGTTTGAAATTTGCAAGGAAATTCGTAAGTGCTCCAATGTTCCTATTATATTTGCCAGTGCCAGAACTTCAGAAGACGACCGTGTGGACAGTCTGGATATTGGTGGCGATGACTATTTGCAGAAGCCATATTCCATGAAGGAACTGCTGGCACATGTGAATGCCTTAATGCGAAGAACCTATGGAGCGGAGCAGGAAGAAGCTACCTTTACATTTGGGGATGTAGTGGTGAATTTTAGTAACAGAACAGTACAAAAAAACGGAAAGGAAGTAGCCTTGTCGTTAAGGGAATTTGATTTGCTTTCTTATTTTTGCAAGAATAAAGGTGAAGTACTTCCCAAAAACAAAATTTTAGCTGAGGTCTGGGGTACTTTTTCTGAGGTGGAAACGCAAACAGTTGTGGTACATGTACGCTGGCTCAGAGAAAAATTGGAGGATGATCCGGCGAAACCAAAGTACATAAAAACGGTTTATAAGGTTGGCTATAGTTTCTGTTAAAAGTTGGAGTTTTTATGAAAAGAAAAGAAGATAAAAAAACTAAATTATTGGTGATAGGTATTTTGTTTTGGGCTGTGTTTACAGCCCTTTTTGTGGTATGTGGCAAAGGTATTTTTAAGGAAGTGGCAACCGATGAATCTCAAAATATAGAAATGAAATTGAAAATAAATGAGATTCAAAACCTAATGAAAGAGGAAAAACAGGAAGAGGCTTTGCAGGAGTGTGTAGCTCTTAGGCAATTAGTGGATACCGTGGAAAAACCGGACATTCATGGGAATTTAAATAAACTAATTATTATGGCTGTAATTGCTTTTGGTATATTTATAAGTGGATTAATGATTTATGTTTATTGTTCCATTCTTGCGCCTTTTGGAAAGCTTAAGGCTTTTGCGGAAAATATAGCACGAGGAGAATTGGATATTCCCTTAGAGGTAGATCGTGGTCAATACTTTGGGCAGTTTACCTGGGCATTTGATCATATGCGCTCTGAAATGAAGAAGTCTAAAGCAGCAGAACAGGAAGCCATAGAAAACAATAAGACAGTGATTGCAGCCCTGTCCCATGATATAAAAACTCCTGTTGCCGGTATGAGGGCTGTAGCAGAGGCTTTGGAAGCGGGGATGGACACATCCGTGGAAAAACGTCAAAAGTATATTGGTATGCTGATTCAGCGATGTGATGAAGTAACCAGATTGACCAATGATTTGTTTACCCATTCTATCAGTGAAATGGACCGATTAAAAATAAACAGAGAAGAGGTTGATTTATCGGGAATCTTAAAAGAACAGGCAGAGGAATGGAATACCAGTAACCGAGCAGAGATTCGATTGGAAGAGAATGAAAATATCACTGTATTTTGTGATAAGGTTCGTATGAAACAGGTGGTGGAAAATCTTCTAAACAATGCAGAAAAATATGCCCAAGGAAGTCCTATTGATATTGCCTTGACACAGGAAAATGATAAGATTCTTTTGAAAGTCAGAGATTACGGCCAGGGAATTTTGGATGAAGATATGCCGTTTATTAAGAATAAATTTTACAGGGGAAAGAATGTGGGAGAAGCTTCAGGTTCAGGCCTTGGCTTATTTATTGTCGATTATCTGGTACAAAAGATGGGTGGCAGTTTTGAACTTGAAAATGCGAACCCGGGATTATGTGCAAAAATTTATTTGAAAAAATAAAAGTTCTTAATTACTTCTTAATCACTCTTGTTTTATATTGCAGATACAATGAATGACTAGGAGAAAAAAGGAGAACAAGGTTTTGAAAGAAAAAGTAATTCTTGAAGTAAAAAAGTTGAGTAAAACATTTGCCAATGATGGTATGCAGGTGCATGTATTATCTGATGTGGATTTACAGATTTATGAGGGTGATTTTACTGTAATTATGGGACCCTCCGGAAGTGGAAAAAGTACACTTCTATATGCATTAAGCGGAATGGACAGAGCAACCGGAGGAGAGGTTCTCTTTAACGGAATTGATCTGGTGAAGGCAAAGGAGAAAAAACTTACCACCTTACGGAGCCGTGATTTTGGATTTGTATTTCAGGCGATGCATCTGGTAAACAATTTAACATTGTTGGAAAATGTTGCTGTTCCGGGATATTTGAATAAATCGGTACCTGCAAAGGATACGCAAAAGAGAGCAAAGGAGCTTCTAGAAAGGATGGGATTAAAGAATGTGGTATCACATCTTCCCAGTCGTGTTTCAGGTGGAGAACAGCAGAGGGCAGCCATTGCAAGAGCCGTAATCAATAAGCCGGCGATTGTTTTTGCGGATGAACCTACCGGCGCATTAAATAAAAAGAATACAGGAGAAGTGTTAGATTTATTTACCTCCTTAAATCAGGAAGGACAGAGTATTATCATGGTTACTCATGATGTAAGGGCAGCACTTAGAGCAACCAGAATATTGTATTTATCTGATGGTAAGGTAATCGGAGAGTTGTCTCTTCCCCCCTTTACAGAAGAAAATGGCAAGGCACGTGAAACCCAGGTAAATGCATGGCTTTCAAGTCTTGAATGGTAGGAGGTAAGCAAAATGGAAATTTTAACTTTACTTCGTGCCAACATTAATCGTCGTAAGGGTTCCTTTATTAGTACTGTTTTGTTATGTATTTTGATCTTTAGCTGCCTTTGGGCCTTCTCATCCCTATATATGAATTATGAAAAGGGTGTTGTAAAGGCTATGGATGAGGCAGATCTTGGAGAAATACTGGTATTAATTAAGGACAGCGAATTGACAGAGGAACTAAAGGATAAATTAAGTAAAGATGAAAATGTAGACCATATTACAGTGTATCCATCTTTTTTCTATAGCAGTAAAAGAGTACGAGTGGGACAATATGAGGATGGAAATGGCCATGCTTTTATTCCTATGAGAGATGAGTTAAAGTTAATGTCTTCGGATTTAAAAGCTCATGTGACAGATGTCCCTGAATTACAAGCAGGGGAAATCTATCTACCGCTGGGATTAAAGACGAAGTTTCATTGCAATGTAGGAGATATTTATGAAGTAGAACTTGGTGATGAAAAGGTAAATTTAACCATTAAAGGCTTTGTGGAAGAACCGGCAATTGGTGCAGAAACTATTGGCTGGAAGCAGGTTTTTATTTCTCAGACAGACTATGAAAAATATATGGAGAAAAGTAAAAGTCTGCAGGAAGTAAAAGAGGAATATACGGTTCTGGTTGATTTGATCTATGTGTATCCCAAGGAGGGATGTACGTTATCAGGAGATGATTTTCGTGATGCTGTAAATAAAAATACAGGACTTTTGGACAAAGCCAAAGGTAGTATTACTAGAGAAGAGTCAAAGCTCTATACCACTATGATGGAACAGATTGTCGGTGGAATTATGATGGCATTTTCCATGATTCTGTTTGTGGTAGTACTGATTGTTATCACCAATAGTATATCCAATGATATTGCTTATGATTATACCAATATTGGTATATTGAAGAGTCAGGGCTTTGGCAGCAATAAAATAAGAATCATTTTTAGCTTAAGTTATCTGGTGGCAGAACTTATGGCAGCAGCATTGGCATTCATACCTGCGCGTGTATTGTTAGGTATTATTTCCTCTGTTTTTATAAGTAGTACAGGTATTTTACCCAAGGTTAGATTGTCTCTTTTCATGTGTTTACTGATTTTGGCAAGTATCTTGGCAATCAGTGTTGTTGTGTTAATTTTCTCTACCAAAAAGATTAGTACTATATCCCCTATGAGAGCCATCTCAGGAAATAAAGGGGATGTGCATTTCTCTGAGCGAGGCATGGTGGAGGTATATGGAAAAGGTTTACTTGTGAGACTTGCATACCGACAGATTAGTAGCGGTAAAAAGAGATATATTGGAATTATGCTGATTGTCATGATCTTAGTATTTTTCAGAATGACAGCCGGGGAAACCAGCAATATGTTAAGTAGCAGAACCTGTTGGGATGCTATGGGTATGGATTATAGCGATGTTGGAGTATCGGTTCACTCGGGGTATGAGGGAGATATAGAGGAATTGTATGCAGACATCATTACTGATACAGAGAATTATGGTGGCTATGAGAGATTGATGCAGATAAAGAATTTGTATGGTACCGCAGATGGAACTCAGATGTTGCTGGTGGTCAAGGCTTATCCGGAATATATAACTGCAGTCTCAAAGGGACGCGTACCTAAATATGACAATGAAATTCTGTTAACCGAAAAAAGTGCAAAGGTATTAGAGAAAAATGTAGGTGATATGATTAGTATTACTTATGGTGACAATACGGAAGAATTCATGGTTTGTGGTATTGGACAGGAAATGCTTGATGCAGGAAAATGTATTATAATTTCCAAAGCAGGTATGGAAAAAATTGTAGGGGAGAAAGTAAGATTTTCCGTTCTCAATATTTTGATGAAGGATGAAACGAAGGGAAAAGAGTTTGTCGACTTCCTAAATGAAAAGTACAAGGATGTAATAAAGGCAGATTATACAGATTTGTCAGAGGCTGCGACCGGATATGAAGATGTTGTGGAAGTACTAAAATATGTAATTAATGGATTCACTATTATTTTCTCTATATTTGTTGTACTTCTTGCCTGTGGTAAGGCATTCCGTCAGGAACGAAGAGATATAGGAATCTACAAGGCCATGGGAATGTCTACAAGAGTGATTCGTTTGTCCTTTGCACTTCGATATACATTGGTGGCTGTCATGGGTTGTGTTCTTGGAATGGTTATGAGTATTTTGCTTTCTGAGAAGTGTATGGAACTTGCACTTTCAAGTATCGGACTTAGCAGAGTGAAGCTGGCATTCTTACCCGGAAACTTTTTATCAACCATACTTCTTACCGGAATTGTATTTTTTATATTTGCATATTTGGCATCAGGCAAGGTAAAAAGTGTGGATGTAAGAGAATTAATTCAGGAGTAACAGAAAAGTGTAACATTTTTCTATTTTATTCTGTCTTAATATTTGATAGACTTAGTAAGTGATGTTTTGAGAAAGGTTTAGAATAATATAGGAGTCAGATATGAAAAATAGAATTGCTACTTTATTGGGAATGTTGTCAGTTGGAGTGCTATTAACCGGATGCTGTATCAGTCATGAGTGGGAGGAAGCTACCTGCACAGAGCCCAAGACCTGTGTAAAATGTGAAGAAACCGAAGGAGAAGCGCTTGGTCATGAGTGGGAGGAAGCTACCTGTGAAAAGCCAAAGACCTGTAAGGTATGCGCAGAAACCGAAGGGGAGGCGCTTGGTCATGAGTGGGAAGAAGCCACCTGTACAGAACCTAAGGTCTGTAAAATATGTGGGACTACAGAGGGAGAAGCTTTAGGTCATGATTTCAGCGCAGGTGATTGTATGACGCCCAAAACCTGTGTTACCTGCGGCTATACAGATGGCACCATGGGAAGTCATGATTGGGTAGAGGCTGACTGTGAGAATCCTGCTTTTTGTTCTGTGTGTAAAACTACGGCAGATGATCCTTTGGGACATCAGTGGGCCGGATATCCTACAAAATGCGAAGTATGTGGAAAAGCTTTTGGTGAAAACAGATATGAGGATGGCGTACTATACTGGTATGGTGCCGGCTTTACCTTGGGAAAAGGATATAGTAAAGGCAACAATATGACAAAACAGAATGCTGTTTACATAAGGAATAATAATACCTTTACGATGAGTGTCAGTAGAAACGTAAAGGTAGCAAAAGAAGAAGTGGAAGAAGTATATAGAAGCCAGTTACCTCAATTCTATACAATTTTAGAGGAAAAAGATATTACTGCAAACGGATATGATTTTCATGTATTTGTTGTAGATTATATGGAAACGAGAGGCGGCTATTGTACTTTATATGCAGATGGAGATACCGTTGTTTATATGGAATGTATCAGTTCAGATTTTGCCAATTTTGAACCTGTCTACATGGAAGTAATGAATACTTTTTATTTGTATAAATAGAAACAATTAATTACCCCGGGAAGATATTCTTTCCGGGGTTTTGTGTGTACTTTTTTACCATTATTAAGTAAATATTCTACATTTAAAATAGTGATAGAATGTTATAATATTTTAGTATGAAAAGGAGGGTATTACTGTGAAGGATGCAAATCAGATTACAAGAGAATATTTTGATCAGATACTGGTGGAAATGAGACATATTGATGGGGAAAAACCATGTACCGAGGTTACATATTTTGGTGAGAAGTTTGATATGCCTATTGCCACAGCGGCTTTATCACATTTGAACAACACATGTGAGAATGGAATGGCTAAAATGGCAGAGGGTGCAAAAATGTGTAATGCACTTTGTTTTTCCGGAATGGGAGAAGAACAGGAAATTATTGACATGTGTGCAACCGGTGCCAAAGTAATCAAGATTATTAAGCCTCATGAAAACAACGAAACTGTATTTCAGAAGATGAGAGAAGCAGAAGCAGCAGGTGCTTTTGCAGTAGGTATGGATATTGATCATGCATTTAACGGAAGCGGAGAATACGACGTGGTATGTGGTCTTCCCATGAAACCCAAGTCCATGGCAGAGTTAAAGAGTTTTATTGAAGCAACCAAGCTTCCATTTATTATTAAAGGTGTTTTAAGTGCAACGGATGCTAAGAAGTGTTTGGAAATTGGTGCTGCCGGAATTATTGTTTCTCACCATCATGGTATATTGGATTATGCAGTTCCGCCTTTAATGGTGTTACCTGAAATTGTGGAAGTGATTGATAAAAAGATTCCTATTTTTGTAGATTGCTGTATGGAATCCGGTATGGATGTATTTAAAGCATTGGCACTTGGTGCAGATGGTATTTGTGTAGGAAGAGCTATTATGGAGCCCTTAAAGGAAAAGGGAGCAGAAGGTGTAGCTGAATATATGAAGAGTATGAACACACAGCTGAAGGGTGCTATGGCCAGAACATGTTTTTCTAAGGTGTCAGAAATTGATGACTCTGTAATTTGGATGAAGTAAAGAGAAAGGTGAGAGGTTAGCAGAGATGAGATTAGGTGGAGGAGTAGAAAAACCGTACAACAATCCGGACGAGTGGATAAAGCTTGTAAAGGATCTGCGTTATAGTGCGGTTCTTTGTCCTGTGGATTGTAACGCAGATGACACAACCATTCGTGATTATTTGAAGGCTGTAAAAGAAAATGATTTGATTATCGGTGAGGTCGGCGTATGGCGTAACTGTATGTCAAAGAATGATGAAGAACGTAAAAATGCCATGGAATATGCCAAGAAGCAGTTAGAGCTTGCAGAAAAAACAGGTGCCAACTGTTGTGTCAATATTATTGGTAGTAGAAGTGAAATATGGGATAGCTTTGATATTGAAAACTATGATCCGGATTTATATACCTTGGCTGTAGATGGTATCAGAGAAATCATTGATGCTGTAAATCCTAAGAATACTTGTTATTCTATTGAACCTATGCCATGGATGGTACCGGATTCACCAGAGGAATATTTACAACTGATTAAGGATGTAGACAGAGAAGGCTTTGGCGTACATTTAGATTTTGTAAATATGATTAACTGTCCTAAGAGATATGTAAAGAGTACTGAATTTATTGCACATTGTTTTGAACTTTTGGGACCATATATTAAGAGTATTCATGGCAAGGATGTTTTGATGGACAGAGCGTATACCACATTAATCCATGAGGTTTGTCCGGGCAAAGGTACCTTGGATTATACCAAGATTCTTCCTATGGTGGAAAAGCTTGGAAAGGATACAGCATTCTTTATTGAACATTTACCTGACTATGAGACATACAAAGATACAGCTTTGTATATCAGAAAGCAGGCGGATCTTTGTGGGGTTAATATTTTGTAGAAAAATATTTCATATAATGTAAACAGGAAAGGGGAAGAGTATGCAGTATTATGTAGATGCAAAAGCAATAGTAGATGGTGACGGAACTAAGGAAAAGCCATTTAAAAGAATCCAGCAGGCAGCCAGTATTGCTATGCCGGGAGATGAAGTATTGGTATATCCGGGAGTGTACAGAGAGTATGTAAATCCTATGCATGCAGGTGAGGAAAATGCAAGAATTACTTACAAAAGTGTGGAGAAGCATGCGGCAATTATTACCGGTGCAGAAGAGTTAAAGGGCTGGACCAGGTACGAAGGTGATGTATGGACAGTTAGTGTAGATAATGCAATGTTCGGTAGCTTCAATCCATATACTACCTATGTTTATGGTGACTGGTATTTTGCAGGCAAGACGAAACATACAGGTGCGGTATATTTAAATGACAGAATGCTTTATGAAGCGGCAAGCATAGAAGAATGTTTGGAAGCAAAGGTTTATCCCTGTTCCTGGGATCCTGAAAATTCCAGATATAAATGGTATGCGGAGCAGAAGGATGGAAGGACAGTATTTTATGCGAACTTCTTAGGCAAAAATCCTAATGAGGAAAACGTAGAAATTAATGTACGTGAGCAGTGCTTTGTACCGGAAAAAACAGGCATTGGTTTCATTACTGTTAGCGGTTTCAATATTAATAAAGCTGCTACCAACTGGGCACCTCCGGCAGCATATCAGAATTGTATGGTAGGTCCTCACTGGTCAAAGGGATGGATTATTGAGGATTGTGATATTTCTAACAGTAAGTGCTCAGGTATTGGTCTTGGAAAATACCTAGATCCCGATAATAATCACTACTTTACTTATAAGCATGTAAAGAGCCCCACACAGATGGAAAGAGATGCTGTATGTAGAGGGCAGTATCATGGCTGGGTAAAGGAGAAGGTTGGCGGCCATATTATCCGTAGAAATAATATTCATCATTGCGAGCAGGGTGGTATTATTGGAAGAATGGGTTGTGTGTTCTCAACTATTGAAGACAATCATATTCATCATATCAATAACATGATGGAGCTTGGAGGTGCAGAGATTGCAGGAATCAAGCTTCATGCGGCGATTGATGTGGTGATGAGAAGAAATCATATTCATCACTGTACTATGGGTATTTGGACAGACTGGGAGGCACAGGGAACCAGAATCAGTCAGAATCTATTACATGACAACCAGAGACCTGAATTTGCAAAGCAGTTACAGGGTGGTATGATGTGTCAGGATATTTTTGTAGAGGTTGGTCATGGACCGACTTTGATTGATCATAACATTCTATTATCCGATGCATCCTTACGTATGGCAACAGAAGGTGTCGCTATGGTTCACAATCTGATATGTGGAGCCTTTACATCTGTTGGAGAAGGTGTTGATTCCATGGTAGAGGGTAAGCTACGTCAGAGATATACCCCATATCATATTCCGCACAGAACAGAAGTCATGGGCTTTATGACTATTCTTCATGGAGATGATAGGTTTTACAATAATATCTTTGTCCAGAGATGGCCCAAGGAGGACATTGCCATCCGAAGCGATAGTGAGGATGTAATGTTTAAGGACAACAGAGAAGTAGGTACCCATGTATTCAATGATTACATCACCTATGATGAGTGGATCAAGTTCTTTGATATGGACAGTGATGTTCCTGATATGAAGGGTATTGAACCTTATCACTACCACAGTCTTCCTGTTTGGATTGATGGTAATGCATATCTTCAGGGAGCAGAGAGCTATCATAAGGAAAATAATCGACTAATCAATGCCGATGCCAAGATTATGATTGAACTGGAAGAAAAGGATGGAAAAACCATCTTAAGGACTAATATGTATGAGGTCCTTGATTCCTTCAAGGTATCCCTTATTACTACAGATGTGTTAGGAGAGGCCTTTGAACCGGAACAGCGTTTTGAGGACCGTGATGGAGCTGACATTATCTTCGATACAGACTATCTCGGTAATCATAGAGGTATGGAGATTATCCCGGGACCTTTTGCTTCCCCGGTTACAGAACAGGTTGTATATTAATTAGAAAAAAGGCTTCGTATAGAAACGTCAACCTAAAAATATTTATTAGTTCGCGTTTTCTATACGAGGCCTTTTTTTATTTAAATATAGGGCTGGACATGTCTACGGTGACAGCTGGGCGAACTCCATATTCGACACCTGCATACCAGGGAATAATACGAAAGCCAACTTCCTCTTCGATTTCAGTCATGACCACGTTGACCAAATCAGCATTTTCTTCCGGGGTATCACGTAGCCACCAATAATAGGATTCAACACCATAAACGTTTACATGACTGGTATAGTCTTCAGGGTCCTTGCTATGTTCGATAGCGGCGCTACTGGGGGTAGCATAGACATTCATACCGGCTTCCTTGAGCCAGTCAAGCTCATCGGAGGATAGCAGGTAAAAGGTATCATATACAGTAAGTGAGGCTCTTTCAGAAGCATCTATAGCGGAATGATTGGGCAATGCATAATGAGGTGTTAAGACAATAGCTTCTTTTTCCTCAGGAGTAAAACCATAGGAAAATCCCGGTTCTGTACTATAAAAGTTCTTGCCGGCTGCTTCTCTGGTAGGCGCCTGATCGTTATAGCTTACAGTTTCCTTGTCTGAATACAACCAAGCACGAATATTGCTGAAGGCCCAATCATTACTTCCATGCAATTGCATGAGAAGGAAGGGATCGGTGATACCTTCTCCGGCGGAACCCCAATAGGATTCTCCTTCATAGATGTTGAAGTTACCACTTTCCGCAGCATCGAATACCTTAAAGGTTAAGATATATTTGGAAAGGAGCACTGCAGTACCGTCATCGTTTAGATGAATGACGCGCCATTCAATGGGGGCGCCATAGTAGTTACCAAAGGTAATGGTGTCGCCAAGCTTCCAATCAATCCTTTCTTGGATTTCAGTGGAATCCGTCGATTCTTCTATGGGATTCTTTGACTTGGCAGAGCGGCCAAGCAGGATACCAACAATCACTAAGATGATACCAATCATAAGCAATATGGAAGCAATAAGCTTTAGTAGAACTTCTTTTTCTGAAGGGGATGGAAATGTTGCTTCCGTTTTCCTGGTTTCCTCATCTTGGGATTCAATAAGACGCCTGATTGCTTCGTATAGCTTTTCATCCTTGTCCGGGGTATCTACAATCCACTGGTGTGTCATTAAAAAATACTCCATGGACTTTGAGAGGGTAACCTGTTCCAGTGGGTATACCAGGATAGGTATTCTGTGACTTACGGCATATTCCACCTCACGAAGTACATGCGGAGACTGATTGGAATTGGTGGAAAGCATTAATACAACACATTTGGCATCACTTATATTATCTACCAATTGAGATGCATATTCCTCGCCTGGAATCAGATCTCGGGAAGAGATAAAGCAGGTAAGGGAACGGCTTTCCAGATAATTGCATATTCTGGTTGCTTCATCCTGTTCTTTGGAAGAGAACGATATGAATACATCTTTCATTTTAAATAAACCATCCTTAATATCTTTAAGCTATTTCATGATTTTATCTGCAGGTAAAAATTTTAATAGAACAGCTTCTAACTCATCTGAACGAACAGGCTTAGAGAGATAATCAGAAAAGCCTTCGTTCAGGTATTCTTCCTTGGCACCTATTATGGCGTTGGCTGTTAACATAATGATAGGTGTGCTTTGATTAACGTGTTCCTTATTCTGACGGATGCGTTTCATGGTTTCAATTCCATCCATTTCTGGCATCATGTGATCCAGGAGAATGATATCAAAAGAAGTATCTACAATCTTTTTCAAACATTCCTGACCGGAAGTAGCAACGGAAACCTTAATTCTTGTTTGTTTTAATAATCCCTGAAGTACTCTAAGGTTAATCGCTACGTCATCAACCACCAAAATATGTGCATCGGGAGCTGTAAAGCTGGCTTCATACTTGGTTTTGTTGCTATTGGAACCGAGACCATTGAAGGAACCTATCTGATCTTCTCCTTTAACATCCTGAGGAATACAAACAGAGAAGGTTGAACCTTTCTCGTATTCGCTGGTGACGGAAATAGTTCCCCCCATCATTTCTGTAAAGGACTTGGTAATGCTTAATCCAAGACCGGTACCTTCTTTTTTTCTGTTACGTTCCAAATCAATTCGCTTGAAGGAATCAAACAAAACTTCAATATCTTTTTCCTTGATACCAATGCCGGAATCGGTAACTGACAATCGTAGATTGATTTTCTCATCACTAATTTTTTCAAAGTTGACATCTAAGGAAACATTACCCTGATCGGTATATTTCACGGCATTTGTAAGAAAATTAATGAGAATCTGACGAATACGAACCTCATCACCATACAGTTTATTTGGAATCTCAGGATTGTTTTTGATTACAAACTTCAAGCCTTTGTTTTCACATCGAATTCGAATCATATTGTTAACTTCGCGAAGAAGATCGGAAAGCTCGTATTCAACAAGTGTAAGCTCCATACGTCCGGCTTCAATCTTGGAGAAGTCTAAGATATCATTAATCAGAGACAGGAGAGCATTACCGGCATCTGCTACATTGGCTGCGTAGCCTTGAATAGCACTTTCTGAACTTTCTCTTTGGATTAATTCATTCATACCAAGGACTGCATTAATGGGAGTACGGATTTCATGGGACATATTGGCAAGGAAATCAGACTTGGCTCTGTCTGCAGCCTCCGCTTTTATAACAGCTTCCTTCAATGCAGCCTGAGATTTTTCCAGTTCCTCCATAGCTGCCAGACGTTCCCTGGTAAGGTCTTCACGTATCTTCTCTTCGTTTATATCCTGAATAATGCCATGGTAGATAATATTTTCGTGATCCGGCGTAAGTTTCACTTCACCGGTACCACGATACCAACGATATTCACCATCTTTGCTTCGCAAACGATAGATTAAATCATAATCTTCAATTCCTTGCATTCCTTTGGTAAAGGCTTCCATGGTTTTGGCAGCATCATCGGGATGAAGAGAGTTTCCCCAGAGATTGGTTTCGCTACCGACCATTTCCTCCGGTTCATAACCCAAAAGCCAAAAGAATTCATCGCTCCAGAAGGCCTCGATGACATTGTAGCTTCTGTCCATGAGAAGTCGCCAGGAAGCGGATTTGGTCATTTCGTGGATAAGACGGTTACGTTCCTCCTCACGGTTATTGGCAATTTCCAAAAGGTTCTTGTGATTTTCCAATTCTTCCATGGCTTTTTCCAGCTTTATAAAGTCAGGGGTTTCCAGACCAAGAATAATAATATAGGCAGCAACGCTAAGGAAGAAATAGTCCACTATGGTGGTACCAAGGAGAGTCATCTGTAAAAGAGGACCGGCAATGGCGAAAACAATAAAACCAATGATGGAATAAAACTGTTTTTTGTTAAATGAGTTTTTGTTATAAATCAGTCGAATAAAGGAGTAAATGAGGAAATACAATGGCAAGATAAAGATGACCAAATAAATATGGCCGTGAGTGTATTTGGTGTCCTCGTCAAAATAGAAGATTAAGTGCGTCCATGGAGTAGATGCACATATAATTGCAAATATAATTACCAGATAATCGTTTAGCTTATTGATTAACAAGGAAAAGGCATTGTTCTTTTGCAATACCGCTTGAACATATTTGGGAAATATGGAAATACAAACGATTTCACATTCAAAGAAAAGAACATTTAAGGCGTAATTTACCCATAGAGGAACAGAGGCCGGGTAGGATATGGTAACCGATGAAACTATATCGGCAAAATCGGCCAGAATTAAAAAGAATAACAGTTTATTTAACTGTTGTATTGTCTGCATTTCTTTGTTGTACTGATACTTCACAACGATAAATAAAATGCACATAAAAATGAGTCCTGCTAACGCAAAATCAACATTATACAGCATGCTTTTTCCACCTTTGTAATTATTTAAAATTCAGAACAAAAAAATACCCCTAATTAAGACAAATTATAACATAATTCGACAATATATACAATTGAGTGTACATATGATTTAAGGAAAAATATGGTCTAATCGGCAATATCGAATGAAAGAAAAATATGCGCTGATTGACATTGCCAAACAATAAAAGTATGCTAGTACTAAATAGTGCTTTTTTAGTGAGATGGGAGCTTAGCATGGAAGAAAAAAGAGGATGTGTATATTTTGTCAGACACGGTCAGACAATCTGGAATGTAGAAAATAAGATTTGCGGTGCTACAGATATTGCTCTGACTGAGCTTGGACATGAACAGGCAATAGAAACAGGGAAAAAGATTCTGGAAGAGGGAATTAGGGCAGATGAGATTCTTTATTCTCCGCTGATTCGTGCAAAGGATACTGCATTGCATATTTCTGAGATGACCGGTATTCCTGCGAGGGAGGAACCAAGGCTTAAGGAACAGAACTTTGGAAAATGGGAATCTACTGCACGCAATGGTGCTGAGTTCCAGAAGGCAAAAGAAGATTTTATCAATAGCTATGAGGGTGGCGAAACCATGCTTCATTTGGCACAACGTATTTACAACCTGCTTGATGAAATTCGTAGTGAAGCGGACCATAAGACCTACATTCTGGTAGCGCACAATGGCATAGCCAGAGTTATCCAGTCCTACTTCTACGATATGACCAATCAGGAATATGCGGCATTTGGCGTAAAAAATTGTGAAGTAAAGAGATTTGATTTTTAGTAAGAGAATAGTACCATGACATAGACAATGAGAAAATGAGGGAAGATATACATGGAGAAACGATTAAAGAATTATCTGGCCAAGATGGAGCAGCTTAGGAGTAAAAACCTTGAACGGCGAGAACTGGAAATTGTGATAGAGGACCTGCTGCTGCAGATTCAGTTTTTTCAGCATGAGAGACTGATTCATCTGATTGTCACCGTTACCTTTGCCATACTTACCATGATGGTGATGCTATCGAGCCTGTTTCTGGTACAGCCCATGCTTTGGGTATTGGTTCTATTACTGGTAGTGCTGCTGGTTCCATATATCAGACACTATTATATACTGGAGAATGGTGTGCAACAGCTTTATAAGGATCATGATTTCTTTTATGAAACCTTTCTGAAGATTAAGAATGAGCCATAGAGTTTATTCATTTGTGAGGCTATAGGATGAAAATAGAATATGTAAAGGTAGAGACCCGGGACCAGGAAAAGGCTGTTTTGTATGTAACACAGAAAACAGAGGATATTCTGGCGGCAGCAGAACTGTTGTCCGGTAACAGTGGAAGCATTCCGGTGAAAAAGGATAATGAAAATGTCATGCTGAAACTGAATGGGATTTATTATCTTGAGTCAGTGGACAAGAAAACCTTTATTTACACCAAGGATGACTGTTACGAAACCAAAAATCGATTGTATGAAATGGAGGAACTTCTGCCGGGAAGCTTTGTTCGGTGTTCCAAAGCAATGATTGTGAATATGAAGAAGATTAAGGCAGTAAAATCAGAACTCAGTGGCAGAATGAATGCCACCCTGTTAAATGGGGAGGAAATTGTAATTTCCCGTAGTTATGTAAAAGAACTGAAAAGGAGGCTGGAAATAGGATGAACAAACTGAAAATTATTTTCCAAGAGGCTTGCATTATTTCTACAGCCATATTTTTGGCCAATGGAATATATGGAGGAATTGCATATGGAATGGAAGAGGAGTTCTCACTAAACTGGCTGACCATTCTATCCATTATATTTACAGGATTTTTTAGCAGCCTGCCATCCCTGGTATTTATGAAAGAGGATGGGCTGACACAGAAGAATTTTAAACTCAGTTTAGTTTTTCATTTTTTGAGTACCTGGGCGGTAGTGACTATAGCAGCGTTCCTTTTCAAGTGGTGTAGCAATATGCTTGGCTATGTGTCAATTTTTGTATCGTTCCTTCTGATTTATATTTTTGTGTGGGTAATGACCAGCTGGCTCTACAGCAATGAGGAAAAACAGATTAACTCAGCACTTAAGGATATTCAGGACGAAGAATAATAAAAAATGCATCTTGGGACCAATTTTTTGCATCTTGGTTTCAAGGTGCTTTTTTTATTTTTGCGAATGTTGTAGGGTAACATCAGACAGGAAACATAACAAAAATGTAACCCAAGAGAAGCAAATAGGAGGAATAAGAATTGGAAGCAATCAAGGTTGAACATCTGATTAAGGATTATAAAAATCACAGGGCAGTAGATGATATTTCGTTTTCCGTAGAAGAGGGAGAGTTATTTGCTTTCCTGGGAGAGAATGGTGCAGGTAAGTCAACTACCATTAATATGCTTTGCACTATATTAGAAAAAACAGAAGGCAAGGTAACAATCTTAGGTCATGAACTGGGAAAAGAAGATGACTGTATTAGAAAGCTTCTGGGAATTGTTTTTCAGAATTCCGTCTTGGATCATAAGCTTACTGTCAGAGAAAATCTTTTTACCAGGGGAAGCTACTACGGATTAACCAAAAAGGAAATTGAGGAAAAACTACAGAGCTTTTCCAAGGCTTTTGAAATGGATGAAATCTGGAACAGAAAATACGAAAAGCTTTCCGGTGGACAGAGAAGAAGAGTGGATATCATGAGAGCACTGCTTCATTCTCCACAGATTTTATTTTTGGATGAGCCAACCACCGGACTTGATCCCAAAAGTAGAAAGCTTGTATGGGATTATATTTCTTATTTGAGAAGAGAAAAGAATATGACCATTTTTCTAACCACGCATTATATGGAGGAGACCAAGGACGCAGATAAAGTGGTAATCCTGGATAAAGGACAAATCATTGAGAGAGGAACACCTGCGGAATTAAAAAGTAAATATGCCTCCAGCCGTTTGGTATGGTATACCGAGAAGGGAGAGATGGCGGAGAAAATATTGCAGGGTATGGAATATACCTATGATGCAGATCATTACAATGTTTTCTTTCAGGGTAGCATGACAGAGTTCTTATATGAAAACAAGGACAGTATTACAGATTATGAAATCATGAAAGGTACCATGGATGATGTGTTCTTAAAGCTTACCGGAAAGGAGTTACATTAATGAGAGGATTTTTAGGATTAACCAAAAGAAATATACTGATCTATTTTAAAGATGTGCAGTCTGTTATTTTTTCCATGCTGACTTCTATTATTGTATTTGTTTTATACCTTCTGTTTATCAAGATGACCTTTGTGGATTCTATTAATGAATCTATGAAAGGCCTGGAGAATTTTATTAAGGCAGAAAATGTGGATACGCTGGTCAATGCTATCCTGCTAACAGGAATTCTTGGCTCGGCAACCATTACGGTTCCCTACAACTGTCTTGTAACAATTGTAAAGGACAAAGAGAATAAGATTGATTATGATATCCTTGCAACACCTGTAAAGAGATGGCAGATTATTTTATCTTATTTTACAGCATCTACCATTTGTGCATTTCTCATGACTAGTATTGTGTTTATGGTCGGCTTTGGAATGATTTCAGCAAACGGAAATCTTTACATGGATGGAGCAAGTATACTGGCTACTTTGGGTGTACTTTTCCTGGGTTCTGTCAGTGCCACCGCAATCTTCATGATTTTGATGATTTTCTTCAAATCTTCCTCAGCAAGCGGCGCCTTCTTTGGAATTTTGTCGGCAGCCTGTGGTTTTATCATTGGTGCGTACATGCCTATTTCACAGTTTTCCAAGAGCATTCAGACCTTTTGTAACTTGTTCCCGGCTACCGGAGTTACTGTACTCTTACGTAACAATCTATTGAATGGATTGTTGGATGAAATGAATACGGGAATCGGAGGGGTTGACAAAGGCATGTTCACGGAAGCGATTAAGGGAAGCTTTGGATTTACAACAGAGCTGTTCGAAAAGGAATTTACAGCCGGTCAAACAGTACTTTATGTATGTGTGACAGCCGTCATAGGAATGATCTTGATGGTACTTTTATATGCTAAAAATTATAAGAGAAAATAAGTATGAGAATAAAAACGCCTGGTCATGGTTCATATGGCCAGGCGTTAACTGATTAATGAATTGTTTGATTAGAATGCTGTAACTGGATGGTTTGCTCTGTCAGTCCGTCTTTTAATTTAAGAGAAGCCTGGAAGAAAGGAATCTCCAAAACGTAGTCACCTTTGAAGCCTTCTACGGTAACCATACCATTTTCGTCTGTACAGACCTCACAAAGAGTCCACCATTCGTCTTTGATCAGGTTCAAAAGCATGTCATAAACAGGCTTTGTAGAATTGTCCTTGCGGATAATACCACTTGGAGCACCGAGCCATGCGCCGTCAGCAAAGTCCCAACCGGTAACGGCTTTCACCTGTGGGTGTGCAAAAAGAATACGATACATTTCTTCCCACTGCTTTGCCTGTCGTTCTTCTCCTTCAGGAGTAGAAGGCCATTCAGAAACCTGCCAGTCATTTAAGTCTTCGATTTCAGGTGGAATGAGACTACCGGAAACCAAAGTATTTTCTGTAAAGTGAATAGGAAGTCCAAAGTGAGAGAAACGGTCTAATACTTCCAAAAGCTTTTCCTTGCCCCAATAGCCCTGGTGTTGATGAGACTGGATACCAATGGTGCTAATAGGAACTCCGGCATTTAAACATCCGTCGATGAGAATTTCATAGTTAGTAGAAGTATTGAAGTCATTAATCAAAAATTCCGCATCAGGATTTGCAGCTTTGGCAGCAGCAAACATTTCTTTTACAATGCCTACGCGACCAAGATCCTTACAGATTCTGGTAATGGCATTGTCATATTTATCAAAGATGGGCATAATAACTACCTCGTTAATGACATCCCACTTATCAATGGTACCCTTAAAACCGGTAACATCTCTTTCAATACGCTTTAGCTGCTTTTCCAAAATGGTTTTGTTATCATATTGCATAAGCCAGTCTGCACAGGCGGTATGCCAGCAGAGTGGGTGACCCTTTACGGTAACGCCCTGTTTTTGTAAAAATTTAGCAGCGTTCATACGGCTTTCTGTAAGAGGTTCGCCTTCCTTGGGTTCAAATCCACCCCAGTAAAATGGAATGGTACCATAGTTAAAAAGCTTTAACCATTTTTCACAACGCTCCTTTATAAAGGCCTCATTGGCATCCTTGGTCAGGGTAGAAGCAGTCAGAAAATCTGTATCCATATCTTTGGAAAGATTGGTCAGGGCAAGAAAATCGAAAGCACCTGATCCAAATAAGAATTCGTGATTCGTCTGACGAAGATTTAAGCGACGGTTGGCAAGGGGCTTTCCTGTTTCATCCAACACGCGAAGTGTGCTACGACTTTTACGATGGGCAAGAGTGTAATCTAATTCCATGATGTCTCCTTTCAAGTGTCCTAAATATTCATCTAATTACTATATAAACTCTTCTATAATAAATATATAAGGGTTATATTGGTATTGTGACATGGGAAAAAAGGAAAAACAATGGATTAAATTATAAAAAGAATGTAGTTTTTTTATTTTGTAATTGATATGCGTGCTCGTATAACAAGTAAAATGATAAAAAATTGTCAAAATTTAACAATGTGGATTGACAAACATGGGAAAATAGGTATTATACAGAGTGTAGAAAAGATAGCGGACAACGTTTAGAATATGTGCACGAGCACATTCTTAGTGGAATTGCACAAAAAAAGTATCAAGATTAGCAAAAAAATTACTTTTCTAGGTATTCAAATTCTTGACGGAGTGCGATATACTACATTTGATAATAATAGGAGGAGATAATATATATGACAAACGATCAATTTTCAACAGAGCAGTATTTAACCGATCTCAATGCATATTGGCGTGCAGCTAACTACTTAGCAGCAACTCAGTTGTACTTATTAGACAACCCTATGCTTAGAGAGCCACTTACCAGAGACCAGATCAAGAAGAAGATTGTAGGACACTGGGGAACAGTTCCTGGACAGAACTTTGTATATGCACATATGAACCGTGCAATCAACAAGTACGATCTTAACATGATCCTTATTTCAGGTCCTGGACATGGTGGAAACTTCTTCGTTGCTAACTCATACCTTGAGGGAACATACAGCGAAGTATATCCTAACATTTCAAGAGACTTAGAAGGTCTTAAGAGATTAAACAAGCAGTTCTCATTCCCAGGCGGTATCTCAAGCCACGTTGCTCCTGAAACTCCTGGTTCTATCAACGAGGGTGGTGAGCTTGGTTACTCTATCGCACATGCTTTTGGTGCTGTATTTGATAACCCAGATCTTATCGCAACTGTAATCGTTGGTGATGGCGAAGCTGAAACAGGACCTCTTGCAACAGCTTGGCATTCAAACAAGTTTATCAATCCTAAGAACGATGGTGCAGTTCTTCCTATTCTGCACATGAACGAATATAAGATTTCTAACCCTACTGTATTGTCACATATTTCTCATGACGAAGTACAGAGCTTATTCCATGGTTATGGATGGGATCCTGTATTTGTAGAGGGTAGCGATCCTATGACAATGCACAAGCTTATGGCTGAAGCTGTTGATCAGTGTATCGAGAAGATCAAGGCTATCCAGAGCGAAGCTAGAAACGGTGGAAGCAACGAGCGTCCTTTCTGGCCTATGATCGTTCTTCGCAGCCCTAAGGGATGGACAGGTCCTAAGTTCGTAGACGGACTTCAGGTTGAAGGTTCCTTCCGTGCTCATCAGGTTCCTATTACTATGGAGAAGCCTGAGCATCTTGACCTCTTAAAAGAGTGGTTATTAAGCTACAAGCCAGAAGAGTTATTCGACGAGAATGGCCAGCTTATTGAAAGACTTCGTTATATCGCACCTAAGGGAGATCAGAGAATCTCTGCTAACCCTCATGCAAATGGTGGTAAGCTTCTTCGTGATCTTCGTCTTCCTGACTTCAGAGATTACGCAGTAGACGTTCCTGTTCCTGGTTCAGTTCAGACACAGGATATGATCGAACTTGGTGGATATGTTCGTGACGTATTCAAGTTAAACAAGAATGAAAAGAACTTCCGTATCTTTGGACCAGACGAGACTATGTCTAACCGTCTTTACAAAGTATTCGAAGAGACCAAGAGAGATTGGAACGGCGATTATCATGACGCTGATGAAGATCTTGCAATCGAAGGTAGAATCATGGACTCTTACCTTTCTGAGCATATGTGCGAAGGTTGGTTAGAGGGTTACTTATTAACAGGTCGTCATGGATTCTTCGCTTCTTACGAAGCATTCATCCGTGTAGTAGACTCTATGTGTGCTCAGCATGCTAAGTGGTTAAAGGTTACCAGCGAACTTCCTTGGAGAGCAAAGATTGCTTCTCTTAACTTGATCCTTACTTCAAATGTATGGCAGCAGGATCACAACGGATTTACTCATCAGGATCCTGGTTTCCTTGATCATATCGCTAACAAGAAGGCAGACGTTGTACGTATGTACCTTCCACCCGATGCTAACTGTTTACTTTCTTGCTTCGATCACTGTATCAAGAGCAAGAACTATGTAAACGTAATCGTAGCTTCTAAGCATCCTTCAGATCAGTGGTTGACCATGGAGCAGGCTGTTAAGCATTGTACCCAGGGTATCGGTATCTGGGAGTGGGCAAGCAACGACCAGGGTGAAGAGCCTGATGTTGTTATCGCTTGTTGTGGTGATACACCTACCAAGGAAGCACTTGCAGCAGTTACCATTTTGCGTGACAACCTTCCTGAAGTTAAGATCCGTTTCGTAAACGTAGTAGATATGATGAAGCTTCAGCCTCATGCTAAGCATCCTCATGGTCTTACCGACGTTGATTATGATGCATTATTCACCAAGGATAAGCCTATCATCTTCGCTTTCCATGGTTATCCTACACTTGTACACGAGCTTACCTATAACCGTAACAACAGAAATCTTTACGTTCATGGTTATCAGGAAGAGGGTACTATTACTACTCCTTTCGATATGCGTGTACAGAACGAAATCGACCGTTACCACTTGGTAATGGATGTTATCAATCACCTTCCTCAGCTTGGAAACCGTGGCGCTTACTTGTTGCAGAAGATGCGTGATACATTGGTTGCTCATGACCAGTATATCGCTGAGTACGGCCAGGATCTTCCTGAAGTACGTGATTGGCAGTGGCATACACCTGAAGAGGCTTAATTCTCTTAGAACA
>JAZLGY010000037.1:0-4156 GCA_045616525.1 Acetatifactor sp.
TGTTATAGGCAGTACTCTTGTTCCGGCATTGGTCTTGGTGGATTCAATAATGTATTCCATTGCTGAAGTTCTCTGCAGCTGATGGTCAATATTAACCGTTTTGTTTTCCAGATCTATGTCCTTTATGGTTAATCCGCAAAACTCTGATATACGCATTCCTGTGTGGAAAAGGATATAAACCATTTCATAATATTTGCAGTAAAGAAGGTCATCATGAACGAATTTCAGGAACTTTCTCATCTGGTCTTTTGTGATTGCCTCTCTTGTAACTGAGTCATTAACCACAACCCCAACAAGCTGAAATGCGAATGGATTTTTAAGAAGTACATCATCGTCAACCGCCATCTGAAAAGCCGGGCGAAGAACCCCTCTTACTGTTTTTACCGTGCTATACCCTTTTCCTTCTTCCTGCTGTAATTTGATAAGGAAAAGTTTCGCATCTGATGTTTTAATCCTTGAAATCTTGGTGTCACCAAAAGGATGCTTTTTAAGGATGTTCTGCACAAATCCATAATTCATTTTTGTGCTTGGCTTAACAGCTGTCCTTGTAGCAAGGTAACGTTCCAAGAGTTCATTTACTGTAATATTCTTTCCGAGTGGGTCAAGCTGGTTATCAAGGTCGTAACCTATCTGCTTTTCCATCTCCCTAAGCGAAAGGCATGGCTTCTTTCCGACTGGAAGTGTATCCGTAGGCTCAAGTCTCCAGCTGTATAAAAAATGTGGTTTTCCGGCTACATGGTACTTGAACTGATACTTGCCATCCTTTCTGATTGATTCTCCCCTGCGAAGGACCCTTCTTTTGGAGTCCCTACGCAATCCTTCCTTACCTGCCATCAGCATCCCCTCCTTCTTATTTCTGGATGTTTTTCGAGGTACTTCTCGAACTCTTTGACTATGATTAACCTTCTGTGGTCAAAGTAGAAAGCCAAGAATGTATGCCCCTCTTCGTGTAATACTTCATAGAACTTCCTTCTACTTAACTGAAAGTGTTCTACTGCCTCCTGCACCGTAAGGAGGTCTTTATCTGCAAGTTGTGTCTTCATGTAAACTCGCTCCTTTCCTACTAAAATCGGCATTCTCCCCAGGTCTACGGGGTATACCATATATCACTCTGAACGCCTTATATATCAACTACTTTCGGCAGACAAACGGTATTTATATCTGCGATGAATCATTGATGAATTTCTCGAACTGTGTTCTTACAATGAGATATTTGTTTCCGCTTAATACGGCAAATCTGCCTGTGTTTTCTTCAGCAAGTCTACGCATTTTCTTAATGCCGATATTGAAATAAGCAGCCGCCTCTTTTACCGTCAAAGCATACTTTTCACCTACAGGTACTAAACCGTCTTTTCTTCTTTCTTCCATTACTAATTACCTCCGAATCTGTCTGCCACATAACATTCATGGCTGCAATATTCGTTCATCGCTGACAAAGATACCCGGTCTAAAAGAATTCCATATAAAATCTTTGCTTCTGCCGACAAATCTTTGTATTCGCCGCTTTGGAAAAACGCTTTTGGTGTTCTATAGAAAGCAAACAGCTGTGCTTGATCACCATAAAAATAATTAAATCGCTTCTTCATCTTTCCTCCCGTTAATAGATTTTTTCGTCGTCTCCCCTCCTCAATTCCTGGCAGGTAACCTCTGGTTTCTTTAGCCCTGTGGACTGTTTTGGACTGTGCCGTTATCACGATCTTGGCTCGCTTGCGGAATTCCGGTCATCGCTTAGCTTCTCTGAATCGGTATTGATTTGGAACGCTCATTTAGTTTTTGTTTGTATAGCGATTTTCTCAAAATCAAAGGCCACATCCCGTATATCCAAAAAGTAGGATTTAAGGCAAAAAAATAAGAATTTCCACGCTTATGGAAATCCTTGTTGATGTGAACTGTTGTTCTGCTGTATAATGTGTCAGTAACCATTTGTGAACCTTTGTGAATATAAATGAAAGAAGTGATATAGATGAATTGCAAGCTAACGCTTGGAGAAAAATTAAAAGATTTAAGGACAGGGGCTGGGCTGTCTCTGGTAGAACTTGAAGAAGCTACCGGAATATCAAAATCCGCACTTGGTAGCTATGAAAGTGATGATACAAAGAAAGAAATAACCATTGCACCACTTATTACTTTGGCAAAGTATTATGGAGTAACAACTGACTATCTGCTTGGTATGACAGATAATAAAGAACAGCATCTATTTCCGGTTGATGAACTTGGTCTCGATGATGCCACTGTAAAAATACTGAAAAGCGGTGATTTAAATGTCAGGCTCATTTGCGAGATGATCAAAAATCCTGCTTTTATTAACTTCATGTCTGATATGGAAATTTATGTTGATAATCTGGCTGCTATGCAGATTCATAACATGAACAAATATATTGAGTTTACCCGAGCAAAACTTCAAGAAAGAGGTACAAGCACTACCGACCACTATATGAAAACTCTTGAAGCTGCTACTATAAAGGAAGATGACTATTTTGCCAATCTTCTCGGTAATGATATAACCGGGATAGCAAAAAGTATTAAAGAAGCTCATAAAAAGGATTCCAATACCGGAAGTGACACAACCGAAGTTGATGAAATCGAAGATGCCTTTGAACAGGTGCAGAAGGCTGATAACGCTACACAGGCTCAAATGATTATGTACAGTAAAATGTTCAAAATCAACTTTTCCAAAATGGATCCCTATGAATTCAAAACTTTTACTGATATCCTTCAGAGATATTCAGGCGCTTTTAAGGTGCCAAAAGGCAATGGCAGGGGCAAGAAGAAATGATAAAAAAACAAAGGCACATTATACCTACTGTTGTAGATAAAATGTGCCTTTATAAAATTAAATTACGAGCCTCTTTTTTTATTCCAAAATAGTATTCATACCAATTATGATTGTGCCTGGAAGCCAGTCATCACTGTCATGACTATATATGCTTTGGTTTACCTCTTCCCAAGTAACATCCTCATCATTCGTAAGAATAATGTACTGAACCGAATATCTAGATGTTGGATCTTTTCCAACCAGTGATTTCTTATATTTTAGCACCATATCACCATCAACCGTATATTCATGGTTAATCGGATGTTCACGGTAAAATACTCCCATATTTTCTTCATCCATGCCTGTTCCTAAAATGATTGCTAAACCAGGTGCTATATTCTCCATAGCCTGTTCTTTGGTAAAGTAATCACAATTAAAATACTTGATGTATAGCGGTTTTCCTTCCCCTTCAGTATAAAAGACAACCCAATAATTGGATGCTATATCAACGTCCGGGTACTGTTCAAGTTCAGGAGCAGTAAATAGCTCAAAAGAATATTGATATAGACAACAGGTATAGCCGCCTACTGAAAATGGCATGATTTTTTCATATGCCATATGATTGCCCCACTGATCATATGCTATCAGTTTTCCGTTGTAAAAAGTTTCCCATTGTGAATATGAGGGATCAATGCATTCACCCTCACCGCCAAGCGCATACCACCCTTCAGGTGCACCTTCTCCGTGAATTGGTTCTTCATAGGCATCAGATAAATAGAATCTACCACCAAAGTTTAGTATTAAGTCATATGTATACTCGCTATAAGAAATAGTATTGCCGGTTCCAGCATTTCTCTTCGACCCAAGATCAGACTGATACTTTTCTGGTACTTTTGTAAACATATAATCGACTTCACTAAGATTATTCGCGTTTATATTTCTGATAGCAAAGCATGGTAACACATCATCTTGAGCCTTTGCATAGCTCTTATCCCAAAACTCTTCTCTTTCAGCAGATAACCAAGCATACTCAATGTTTGAAAGCGAGGAAACCTGGTATCCCGGAGTATAAATATATGTTGTTGATGCACCATCAAATCCATATGGAGTAACTGTTGTTACTCTAATACCATCTTCTTCTGATATTTTTCCCGGCTCTTCATACACTAGTTCTCCTATGTGGGTAACATATGCAGTTTCACTTAAGTCTACAGGATATTCAAAATATCCGGAAAATTCACATCTTTCAACGCTACCCGCATCACTATCTTCAAATATTCCTACAAAATATCCGTCACTGTATAAATAGATGCGAGATTGCCATCCGCCTGCACCACTTAACATCCAGTATTCACCGGACATTTCTTTAAATAGTTCTGTTTCAATACCTTGATATTCAGA
>JAZLGY010000038.1:0-10515 GCA_045616525.1 Acetatifactor sp.
TCCTGTCTTGTAGGATGTGGAACAGCTAATGGAACGGAAACCGAACCAATCACAACAGAACCTGAAACCGTAATTGAAGAGTCTATAGATGAAACTGATACTGAAGAAGATTCTGAAAATCAAGAAAATGATAGCCACGAAGCGGAATTTTCTGAAGCTCAGGAAACAGATGATGCTGAAAATACAGATGATTCTGATAATCAAGATAGTGATAGCTTAGAGGCAGAAGACACAACCCCAGAAGATTCTGAAACACCATCAGATGAAACACCATCAGATGAAACACCTGAAACAGATGATACACCAGTTCAAGCAGAGTTTCCTGACTGGGTTTATCAAAATTATAAAACAGATGCAGATTTTGCAGAATTACTAGAAACATTAGATGCATATGGATTGAAGAAACAAGACTTATTCAAATTTAAGTCAATATCAGAGTTTGTAGAGTATTTGATTGCACACTCACCTTGTGATTGTGACAATAGTTGCAATTGTAACTGTGATAACAGCTGCGATTGCAATTGCGATAACAGCTGTAATTGCAATTGTGATACCGGCTGTTATTGTGACGGCAACTGTTATTGTGACGGCAACTGTGACATTGACTGCTTCTGTGATGCTGTATGCGATAGTTGCGATTGTTACCAGTGTTTCTGTGATTCATGCATAGGACTTGCTGATTAATAAGGAGGAACACAAACTGAAAAGGAATGTGCCATGGCACATCCTCCGCGAGTGGTACTATTACCCCCGCGGAGCCCATTGTCCCAAACCCCTCCAAATTCTCTAAAATCCGCACTCTTTTTGGGAATCTTCAAAATCCCATTTCCCATATATCTGTCCCATTTTGGGCATGCTGAATAAGTATGCTATTTTTTATAGATGTTAATCTGAAATACTACAGTTTTGCAGACTATGATTACTGTGAACAAGCGCTGGAAGCCTTGAATAATCAGTAGGTGACACCCTAGAGCAAAAAATAATGCCCATAAACGCAGTGTTTATGGGCATGAAAAAAGCGGCTTTGCGCCGACCGGAGCGGAGACCCGAATCTTTACAGTTCTCTTAACCCAAAGTAAAATAAGGAGTTTGACCACATCATCATGCTCAGGTAACCCCCAACTAACCCCCTAAAAATCTATGCAATATCTTCTACACATTGCAATGAATATAATGTATCTGGTGCGATATCAATACATTCAGATTCGTCTCTATTTCCAGCAACATCCCATGCTAATGTATCATTTAAAATCATACATCTATTCATAAAGAAATCTAGGTCTCTCAATCTTTTGAATACGCCCTTATCAAGAAGGTTATTTACATCATATAAAACAATCTTTCCATCTTCAAAATAGACATATACTTTATAATCTTCGGTTGGAACAACCTGTACAATCTGTGGAATCATATAAATGCTCCTTACTGCAGTGGATTATGGTCATCATAATACATTGTTATTTTTATTCCAAAAAATTCAGATAAAATTGGCATAACACAGCTCTCCGATTTCTCTATAAACATAATATATATCTTATTCTAACCTATTATAATCAATCTATCAGTATATTTTTATTATATTCATTATTTTTATTTATGTAAACCATTAACCAGTGCATAATGTTCATAGGATAAGGAGTTTCATTTATGACAAAATTAAGATATCCTACATCAGTAACATGGGAGGCCACTCCAGCATATAATCATGCATGTATTCATTGTTACAATTCATGGCACACCCTAGAGCAAAAGCGGAGACCGAAAGCCGCATGCGGGTGATGGGGCGCACGAGGTCCGGTGGACCTCGGCTTTGCGCCGACCGGAGCGGAGCGGAGACCCGAACCCTTGGGTTCGAGGTCTTATCCGCTCTTTATGTCAAAAAAATCCTCCAAGCACGATGTGCTTGAAGGATTTTTTGACATAACAAGAGCGGGTGATGGGAATCGAACCCACGTATCCAGCTTGGAAGGCTGGTGTTCTACCATTGAACTACACCCGCATAATCAATATAGTGCCCAGAACCGGAATCGAACCAGTGACACGAGGATTTTCAGTCCTCTGCTCTACCAACTGAGCTATCTGGGCTTGAGTTTCCTCACACTGTTGCCGATTGCTCGTCACAACAATGAATATATTACATAAAGCACCAGGCTTTGTCAATAGAAATTTAAAAATTTCTATCGACTTAAACCTGCATGAAATAAGTTTCCCCTTCCATCAAACGAAGGAAAAAGTACAAACCACAATATAACTGATAAAACAAGGTGAGGGCCTCAACTACAATCGCTACTCTGAAAATAACAGTTTCCAAACCGGCCTTTAACTTAAGTACCTTCATTTTTCCAATCTCTGTACGGAAAACATAGAAACTGAAAATCTGAATCAGGAAGATTGCAATGGAATATCCCCACAGGAAATTACCATCGTTGGCACGCTTTCCTGTTTCTGTTAAGCACAGCGCCAGGATAAATCCAAAGATTGTTACAAACCAATAATAAATATAGGTATTGTATTCCCTTTCACCAAACATCTGTAAGATGGTCTGCTTTCCCTTTGCAATACGAAGAAGTAAAAAGAACCCAAGAACCACTAACGGAAATGCAATGGAGCAAAGCACTGCAACCTTAGGTCTGTCTGCATGAAGAGAAAAGGTAGCAAAGGGACGAATCTCAAATCCATTGCCTGTATCATCCCCAAACAATACCATATTCTGCCACAGCATTACGAAGCATGCCGGAAGCACAGTACATCCAAAAATAAAAATATTTTTAAAAGGTACTTTTTTACATAAATCATATAAAAGCTTCAATGCCATAATCGGTGCAAATACGGTCAAAAAGCTTGGTTTAATTCCGGTACATACCGCTAAATTCAAACAGAATAATCCAAGTTTTTTTCCGTTTAATTCTTTTTTATAATCCTCAGCCAGTTCCATAAACATATATACTGCCAGCAGAGAAAAGAATCTCATACAGATATAGGTTGAGTTGTGCCAGAGGTTTCCGGCCTGGTAGCTGACATATCGGTACTGTCCCACTTGCTTCACATAAAACGGCATCATAAACTGTAGCATCAGAGCGCTTCCCATGGTAAAAGCACATCTCTTTTTTATTTGAAATAATTTCCTTAATAAGCTTTCTGTCAGGAAAAATGTTCCCTGTGTCATTACCGCAAGTAACAATGCAATCAAGATGGTTTTTCCACCACCAAGTGTATATAGTAATTTGTATGCATAAGCTGTAAAACTATAATACCAGCCATCATCCACAATCATACTGATGTGATATGGCAGATCCGACTGATAATAACGGTTATTATAATCCAGCGGCTGAATAGATTGCATATAGTACAAAAAGAAACACGCAACCATATATATATTTGAAAAAATAAGTACCATCGTATATGTTATTTTTTCAAATCTTCCTTTATTTGAAAGACTAACTTCCACGTTCTTACATTCCTTTCCGTTTACTTATACCATCATACTGATTGTATGAATTACGGCAATACCCCAAACTACGCAAAGAACAACAAGGGCAATATTCTTAAATCCCCATTCAAAAGTTGAGTTCTCTGCATCATAAGGTTCCCGTATTCCCATTCTGATCTGAATGCCACGAACAAATGCCCAAGCCATAAGGATTGCAAGGAACAATCCTTCCGCTATATGAAACCATGCATATCTTTTTGCCAATGTATCTATCACGATAACTGTATCACAATCAACATCCATTCCAGAATTATTTATATCCACCAAATATCTCTTCAATTCATTTTGAACCTTGTATTTTAGTCCGGTCACATAGCCGTCCAACTTTTCTCCATTCAAGGACTTTGCCACGACTTTGTCAAAATGATCTCCCCAGGATTTATCTGCTCGTATCGCATAACACTTTGAAAAATCATCCGAAATAATCAGGAAGAAATGTTCCTTACCAATAGGCACCAAATTGATACTATGATTATAAGTGCAAAATTCGCTACTACTATACATAACATCTGCAGAAACATACTCTCCTTTATGAAGAGTTACCGCCGTTTCCATGTTCATGTGCTTTGGACTTTGGGACTTTAATATAATCTGTCCTCCATACAAAAACTGCACTATCCCAGTAATCATAAGGGCAAATATAATAATAATTCCCATTATGGTAATCTTTGGTTTCCCATCTTCATTCATATTCCCCATAATAAAAACTGAATTCTCCTATGCCTTAACATTAAATGTGGACTGCTGCTCTCCATCATACATTTGAAAATATCCCGGAACGCCGCTATGTGGAAACATCATCTCCATATAAAGATTTCCCACCAAATCCTTTACCTGTTCCACATCTACATCCTGCAAATCGCTGATCTCCTCTGATTCCATTTTTTGTAGATTACTCAGGAACTCTCTTACAATCTTTTCTGTTCTGGCTTTTTCTTCCGGTGAAATCTCAAAGATATTTCCACCACTTGACTTTTCTTCTGTTTTCGTATTCTTAGGCTCTGACTCTTTTTCCTCTACTAGGGGCTTTGCCTTAGGAATATTGTAAATCAGATTATCGCAGGTCTTTCGAAAACACTCCGGATTCACCTTTGCAAGATATGAAAGGTCATCCAAAGTCAGGGTTTTCTTGTTATGAATCTTAATGTAGATATTGACTAAACGCATATCTTTTTCTTGTTCCATAGCTCACCTGCTTTCTTTTCGAAAACAAATCAACAGTCCCTTTTTTTATACTATAACACAAAAAAAGCTCTTGCAAAACAAGAGCTTTTTAAAACATCAACGTACTTCTTTAATTGCTACACCGAGAATCTCTGCAAATAACGAATTATCCTCATTTCGCTTTTGCTCAAAATCCGTAGGAGTCCTGCGTTCCACAGGATGTTTCGCAGGTCCATCTGCTGCCAATACCGACTGAATCATTAATAATGCATTAAATCCGTTCATTGCCAATCCCTCCTTGGAAAATAACAACCAGCGTTTTCAGTTATACACTATATATCGGAGGGCTTTCTACATTTTGTTAGGCTTTTTTGAAATTTCCACAAAATATTGTGGATAATGTGGATAAATCGGTGGATGATTTTTTTGACACCACTATATCTAGTAAATCAAATCCATCTTTTATGATTCAATAAGAAATACAAGTACCTCATCGATGTTCACACGAATATAATGGTGTCCCTTTTCGACAATTTCCGTGTCATAGTCTCCGACACCTCTTGTACGGAACATTCTCATTTTTTCCGGCAGGTATACATGTCTACCTGTAACATTGGCCTGACATACCGGAGCAATCATAACCTCTTCTCCTACCATCAGCTGATCCTCAATGTGTCTGGTTTCCGGATCATCAGGGTAAGCAATTCCCAGGGGCGTAAACATTAAGGTGTTTTTCTCAATCGACTGAAGATAACTCTTATATAAATAACGATTTAATGCATAACGAAGAATTAACATCTTACGGAATGCTTCTTTGTTTTTAAATTTGTAAAACTCCTGCTCCTTTGTTCCAATAGAGGAATGGTTTCTGCACAGGGGTGTAAAGATGGATAACTGTAAAAAGCGCATGGCAAGGTCTTCATTGGTATTAAAGCCAAAACCGGCCGTATCTGCACCCACATACAAAAATCCACACATATTTAATCCCGGAAGCTGATGCATCAAAAGCTCTATATGACTATAGAAGGAACAGTTATCTCCTGTCCAAATTCCACCATAACGATGGGAACCAATGTAAGAGGAACGGGAAAAGATTAAGCTCTCCCCCTCTGCCACCTGCTTCTTTAAGGCCTCATGACCGGCCTTCATCATATGATATCCATAGAGATTGTGTACCCTGTCATGTCTGATTTTTCCCATAGAGGTTTCATGATAAAAGCTCTGATAGTCTTCCATATTGTTGGCCATACCATCCATGGTTCCAAGCATGTCCCAAAGCTCTGACAGCTTTAAACGATCCTGTTTCTTCTGTACTTCACTTACTTTATCCAGTGCATTTTTCAGTGTTTTGGGAGAATAGAAAATAGCCGGCTCGTTCATATCATTCCAAAAGCCTTCTACACCGGCCTCGGTAAATAGCTTATACTGCTCTCCAAACCATGTCTTTACATCCGGCTTCATAAAGTCGGGTAAGGCCGACAGTCCCGGCCAGACTGCTACAGGATAAACCTCTCCCTTCTCATCCTTACAGTAATAATCCTTTTGAAGACCTTCTTCGTATAATGCAAAGCCCTTCTCTATTTTTACCGCCGGATCCACATTAGGCAGCAAATGAATTCCCTGGTCCTTCATTTCCTGTACAAAGTCTTTAAAATTAGGATAGTTTTCTTCATTTAATGTGAAAACCTTATAATCATCCATGTAGTCAATGTCCATATATACCATACTTAGGGGCATACCGGCTTCCTTGTAGCCTCTAACTACCTCTCGGATATCATCTTCACTCATATATCCCCAGCGGCTTTGTCCAAAACCAAAGGCCCATTCCGGTGCCTTGTAGGAAGGTCCTATTAAGGCTCTAAATTCAGTAAGCACCTCTGTCACCTTCATCTGATTCACAACATATAAGTCATAATTGACAGTCTTTCCCTGCAGCTCTTCCTCCGGGTATACCGGATCTCCCAGAGTAATCTTTATGAAATCCTTGTCGGAATCTCCCATATCAAAGATCACTTTTCCCGGATAATCCACAAAAATACCCATCTTTTCACCATAACAACGGTCCAGGCAAAAGAAGTTATGCGCACCATACAAGGAATATTTATCCTCATTATGATGTGGTTCATCTGCATTGAAGCTGATATAGGTAAACCCTCTCTTGTTCATCCCATGAAGAGTTTCACCCAAACCATATATAACATCATCTGATGCAAGAGGAATGGTGATCTCTTTTCCATCCTCACTTACCATAAATCCCAGTGCATATTTATCAATATCTGCCACTGTACAATCAACTACATTACTGTCATCGTAAACCGCTTCTGTTGGAAATGGCATTCCAAATCGAATTCTTCTAATCATCTTTTCCCTCTCTCTAAAAACAACCATTAATCGTTACCATCCGGTAAAACCCCGTCTCTGGCACCACTGTGGCATGCTCTCCATCTTTCCCTTAAAAAAAAGGAGCCTTATCGCTCCTCTTTTATGATTATACCATATCAAATCTTACGTTTGGCATTTTATAATTTAAACAAAACAGATTCTCCGGATTTACTGTAAGATACAACATTCTTTCCGTTGTGCTTTGAATAATAAAGGTTATTGTCTGCCTGCTTAATACCACCATCTTCATCTTTATTTTTTAAGCCTATCCCAAGAGATATTGTAACTTCTCCGTTGATGCCCTCAAATTTGAGGTTTTCCATTGCGACACGAACATTTTCTGCGGTATATAGTGCCTTTTGAATATTGCATTCACTTAGTAGAAGTACAAATTCCTCGCCACCATATCTGTAAGGAACGAAGCCTTCATGTTGCTTTTCAAGAAGAAGCCTTCCCAATCTTCGAAGAACTTCATCTCCCATATCATGTCCATAGGTATCATTGATTCCCTTGAAATTATCAATATCCATCATGATTACAGAATACTCTTTATGCCAATAATTGTACAGATTCAATCTGTTTTTTAAAGAACGCCTATTTTTGACCCGAGTGAGAGCATCTATATTACTCTGTGTAAATATTACAAAAATAAAGAACAGAAGCAGGAGCACAATAAGAATAAAAATCATCAAGTTGATTAATTCTCTTTGTGAGTCTTTTGCTGCATTTTCTTTATCCAATATATTTCGTTTTGAGAATTGTATCTGACTTTCAGCAAAAATAGCCTGCCTATGATATAGGTCTTCGTTAATATATTTATAACACTCCGAAATTTTCTCAATCATTTTTTGATTGAATTCCGGATTATCAGAAGGAATATATTCCTGCATAAATGTAAGCTGGTCTAACTCTATGTTTCGATATCCATAATATTCACAGGTATCTATAAACTTAACAATCAGTGGCTCTACCTTGGGAATATTTCCATCATGAATATTGATATTGATTGCAATCTTGTAATATGGTATGGAGAAGTCCCTCGCAATAATATCAGCATATATTTCCTGTGCAAAAAGCTCCGATTCCTCATATTTCTCAACCAGTTCTCGACATTTATCATATTCTCCGGTTTGATAATACACATTTGCAAGCGCAACTTCTGATATTGCTATATAGGATGGACCATATAACATTAGGCCGGGATCACTATTTACATAATCTATAGATTTAAGTAGCTGCTCCTTTGCAGCAGAATAATTACCATTTTGAGAATCAAAAATTCCCTGAAGTCGACAAATATAACTTTTCTGCTGAAAACTGTTTAAATCATCAATACTGGTTATAGAATATAGGCTGTTCAATGTTTCTTGAGCCAGCCCCATCTCACTGTGTGTGTAATAATAGTTTGCCAAATCGGCATAGATATTCGACAAAGTATCAATATCTTTACCCTTCTCAAGATAATATTGGGCTTTTCCAAGTGTATCAAAATAAAATACTGGCGTTTCGTCTACAGAGTATAAAAGGGATAATCTTTCATATACATGACCCCTTACTTCCGGGGACATATATCTTTCCTCGGCTAGATTATTCAGGGTATTCTTTTCTTCCTCTTCATTAGAATCTATATATTGTAAATCATGATCTATATATTCATTTGCTTTTTTATCATTATAGACAGTCCTGCTTACCGTATATATCTTTACCCATAAAAAAGAGAGCAATATAACTACAACAATTAGTGTACATATAAATAGACTCTTTTTCGTATTTGAATTATGTCTATCCATAGCTCTCCTCCATTCATAAATAATATATTATTTTATCATAAAAAGGAATATTTTGTCACCCATATAGTCCCTCGTTTTCATTAGATTTCATACTCTACGGTTTTGAAATAAAATGTCTCACATGAATATTATAATTTTCACAAAAAATAAAGGCAGTCCATTTGAAGACTGCCATACAATTACAAATGTGATTTATCTCTATGCAGAAAAATTAACGGTTATACAAAACGTTCATATTTTACTTCATTCATTCTATATCTATATTCGTCATCACCACAACCAGCCAGTACTATTTCTGTATCACTGTACCTTTTTACAAACCAAATATAATTGTCATCTTGACCCTTAATAACACTTCCAAGATTAACATCCGTAACAACATTATCAATATCCTGTTGTTTATAGTTAAAATCAAAAAAGGAATTACAATATGGCTGAGAGTTGTCCTGATAATTTCTTAACCGAAAATATTGGCCATAGGAACGTAACCCAAGTTCAAATGGGATATTGCAGCTACAGCCACAATATATATTCTCATCTGTTTCTCTCACTTCATAAACATATTCTTTGTTTCCAACACAAATTTGAACCCCAACACCATCGTTAAAGACTGTAACTTTAGCGCCTTTTCTCCATTCCAACAAACACTGTCTTATTCCCTTCTCGCTGACTGTATGAGTTTCAAACTCTCCATGATTTACTAAAAAAGACTCTTGTAATTTCATTTTATCCAGTAGCTTGCGATTAAACAATTCGCCTAACAATTCTTCCGTTTGCACATCATTTGAATGCCTACTTAGTATTTCATCCGGCTTTCCGGTTTCAGCATAAGCCCATACCAGTTTATTCGTTTCAAAATTCTTTTCACACACAGAAAGCAAATACTTTGTATCTCCGTTTCCGTCATACAATTTTGCACCCATAATGTGCTTTCCTCGATGATAAAAAACCAAAATAAGTCTTTCGGTCTCCACAATCTCACTATTCTCATCAGAATATACACCACATACAAATCTTTGTCCTACATTCTGAAAATTGGAAACTTCTAATAAGAGTTCATCAGTGGATATACAAAACAACCTACTAATAGCAATAATATTCTTCAAATCCGGAACAACTTGATCCAATTCCCACTTAGATACAGTTTGTCTGGTTGTGTTTAATAACTCTCCAAACTGTTCTTGGCTCATTCCATGTGCTATTCTTATCTCTTGTATTTTATTTCCTAATGTCATATGCATATCTCCTTTGATTGATTATATAGACAATATACATACTTCTAAATTCAAAATCCACCAATTATATTTTGAACTTTGTCACTTGTCAAGTGACATTGATTATGAGTGTAGAATTTGTTCGCAATCTCTTTGGACTATATTATCAAATCATAATAGCTACCGTAAAACATGTAGCACATAAAAATTTCCTTGCCTAACACATAAGCTCAACAAACCTGGGAGTTGTCCAACTCTTTCAAAATGGCATCGAAACATTTTCAAAACACTGATTCAGATGCAAATTTGCCTTATTTTCATGTTGAAAGCATCATATTTTTGCTTTTCTTGCAATTTAGATGCACTTTTTTCAAATATGATTCTAGGTATCTAATTTTTGATTTTCCCCCATTTTAGATGCACTTTTATTCAAATATCATCATTTTAGGCATCTAAATATAGATTTTTCCCCCAT
>JAZLGY010000039.1:0-25651 GCA_045616525.1 Acetatifactor sp.
ATCTGGCGTCTATGGATTAGTAATGCGGCCGCACATTTTGAAGTGTTTGTCAACACTTTTTGCAAAAAAGAACTATCCATTTGGATAGTCCTATAAAAACAATATAAGGTTATGGGGAATGGCTTAACTAAACGCTATTGACAACGTCCCCCTGGCTGGTTTCCTTGTGATAGCACATAGGATTTTTAACGCTATTATGCTATAATATGAACATAAATATGAGCCAAATAAATGAACAAAGTAGGAAAGAAAATGATTAAAGAAACACATAAGCGTATTGATATGTATGACTATGGAGAAGGGTTAACCCTGATGAATGTCATCACAAAAAATGAAAAAGGGAAAATACATCACATCGTGACATATATAGGGATAGAAGGTAATGGTTTTGTATGTGTTGGCAATGCAGAGAATTTGGATGCACCGGGGAGTATGTTTAGTTATGCTTCATTTGTAAAGCAACAAGGGCAAATGAGAAAAGTTCTGGTGGAAATATTTGAAAGTAACACTGGGGTGAGGTAAGCAATTGAAATATCTGGAAGAAGAATTATATGGTGAAATTAGAAATATATTGAACCAATGTGTTGAGCATTATTTGTTATATAAAGCATTTTATGAATGTATAAATGATACAATTGTTTTGGAAGAAAAGGAATTGCTTGTTATGACATGCAATGCTCATATTCAAATGTATATTACAGAATGGTGTAAAGTATTTGGAACTGATCAGGAAACAAATTTTAAACGGCTAGGTTGTGAAAATTTATTTGTGGACGTATTAGATAAAAAATATAATATTAGCAGGGAGCAATTCGACGATTACATTAATGAAGTAAAACCATTCAGAAATAAATATGTAGCGCATAAAGAGAATATAGAATTAAAAGTGCCAAACTTAAGCTTGGCGCAAAAGGCAATTATTGTGTTGGATGGAATACTTCAGAATAATGCCTTTGATATTCCGTTTGGGACAATTGAAGAATATTTGCATGAGAATAGAGGTAAATATAAAGATATAGTAAAAAGATGTGTAAATTATGAGGAATAGGACTTTGCGTTGGAAGATTCAATAGCGTAGTGGCATTTCGGGAGACGAAGTTAATGTGTATACGTTTATTTTTTTAAAGATTATTGAATTTAAATAATGGGAGGAGCATTCCTGTTAAGTAACAAATAGCCGATTTGCAAAAAAAAGAGTGCCTGCCATAGAATAATGATTGTTAACTTGGCGGTTAATAAAAATCATTGTTCAGTGGAGACCCCCACAAATAAATTATAAGCAGAATGAAAAAATCAATCAAGTAAAAGAATCAACTTTGGTAGTTGGAATTGATATCGGAAGTGCTACACAGTACGCCAGAGCATTTGACTGGCGCGGCATCGAACTGGGGAAGGTCTTTAAATTCAGCAACAGCAGAGAAGGTTATGAAAACTTCAAGGGCTGGATGCAGTGGTTACAGGACAAGTACAAAAAGTCAGATGTGATTGTAGGAATCGAGCCAACAGGTCATTACTGGTTTGATTTTGGCGCTTTTCTTGAGGATGAAGGCATCCTTCTGGTTATGGTTAACCCTTATGCGGTAAAGCAGACCAAGGAACTGGATGACAACAGCCAAAGTAAGAATGACAATAAGGACCCGAAGGTAATAGCAAAGCTAGTTATCGAGGGAAGATATTCAGCACCATATACACCGGATGGTGTGTATGCAGATTTAAGAATTATGGTGGCCAATCGTAAGAGACTTATCAGGGAGATTACCCAGATCAAAAACAGATTTATGCCATCCTGGCAAACGGAGTAACCTATGATCCGGTGAAAATGATGTCGGATATCCATAGACCGCAGGTAACGTAAGAAGAACAAGTGTGAAATTCAGGAGACGTCCGCCGTAAGGTGCTGAATGAAGCAGGAAAGAAAAGTAATAACATAGAGAGCCGAGGTCAGATTTTTCACCATCAGAGCAATGACTCAGCGAAGGAGCATCATGACGTCCCTTTGTGGATAAGCAGAACGAAGGAATTAAGGATCCGGAAGTAAAGGTGATCCTGTATGACATGGGAGGTTGGGCTGCCGTAAGGATTTGGGGATAAGGAAAGACCGATCATAGCAGAATAAGACGACGTCTTATTAAGTGCACCTCAAATACCGGATTATCCGTGATTTATGGCCATGGGGAATGGCGTAGACTTGAAAAGCTAATCTATGAAAAAAGAAAAAGTGAGAAAAAACGAGTTAACAAGAGAAAAATAAACATTATTATGGAGAAAACATGAGTATACGTGTAAACGTCAATGAAAAAGTTTACCACCGGTCAACTTTTATAATAGCGTTTACATATACGCGTGCTCTTTATTTGCCACGGCAGGATTTTTGGTATCTCTTCTAAAGGCATTTAAGCGGGTTCGTGGGCTTTGTATTGGGTTACTACACATTTTACTACACGTTTTGAGAAAGAACCGGCATGATATTAAGAAGGTAGAAATACCTTCTTTTTGAATATGGAATAAAAACATATAATATGACGTAAAATAATAAAAATGAAATAAAAACTAAAAAAACAACAAATAAAAACGGAAAATACGTTTTTACCCTTGACGACTAATTGCGTAAATGATATTATATCTATACGTTGGAGTAAGGGGGGGTTGATGTAATGCGATTATTAAAAATAGTTGTAGACGGACTGACACTATTTAAGGAGAAAATCGATATTGATTTCTATGCAGAACAAAGAGTCTCTAGCGATAATAATGAAATGGTTTCACCATGCTTTGGTAGTGTTTATACCAATAATGTAATGTCTATTGTGGGTATTAACGCTTCGGGAAAAACATCATTATTAAAGGTGGTTTCTTTTGTAATTGAGTTTATTAATGGTGAATCAATCAATAATATTTTTAACAAAGATATTTTAAAGGAAACAGATAGAGTAACTATTGAAGCTTATTTCTATGATCCGAAAAATGGAGTATGTAAGCTCGCGTCTGAAATTATAAAGGTTCAGGATAATGAAATTGATAGCAGATATGTAGTTAATAGTGAACACCTGTGGGTAAAGAAAATATCAAAAGTAAAATCAAAGAAAGATTTATTTGATTTTGAAGATGATCAAATTGTTAGAATAAGAGACAATAAAGCAGAGTTTTTAAAGGATGATACAAGTATTGTGTTGTCTCTTAATAAGAATAAGAGCTTTTACTTGAAAGATTTAATACGATTGACAAATGTTAATTTCTTAGGGCTTATAGGTAATTTCCCACATGAATTAATTGCATTCCTTGACCCAAGTATTGAGAATATTTCATTTGATAGGAAAACAGGAGAAGCAAAACTGAAATTCTATGACAGAGAAGAGATTATAGTGTCTAATCCTATGCTTTTTGAACAGTATTTATCGTCAGGAACAATTAAAGGTATTAATATCTTTATACATGCAATGATGGTATTTGAAGAGGGCGGCTATCTGATTGTTGATGAACTTGAGAATCATTTCAATAGGGAAATTGTTGCAACTCTTGTAAGATTTTTTATGAATAAGAGTGTTAATAAAAATGGAGCAACTCTTATTTTCTCGACTCATTATTCTGAATTGCTTGATGAATTTGAGCGTAATGATGGAATTTTTATAGTAAGAAACCGAAATGGTATTTCTGCACAGAAATTAAGCGATATACTTACAAGAAATGATATAAAGAAGAGTGAAGCATTCAAGAGTGACTTCCTTGAAGGAACTGTGCCAGCTTATGAATCTTATATGCAACTGAAAAAAGCAATTATTTCAGGTAAGATAAAGGAGGCATAGTTCTGATTTGACAAATGATAAGATTATAGCATGTATATGTGAAGGAAGTGCTGAGAGTGTCATTGTTAATAAATTGCTGGATGAAGGGAAACTCATTTTCTCAAGAGATGATTTATTGGATAATGAAGTATTAAGATGTAGAAGTGCCAGTAAGTTTGAAGATAGATATTTAGGGAAAGGATTCACTAAAAAAATAGCAGTGTATCGTATATTGGATTCAAGAAGAGAAGATTTTAAGCTTCACAAGGCGTATAAATCCAAAGTAGATGTTATAAATGTTATTACAGCACCCGAAATTGAAATGTTGATTATTATCAAAGAGAACAAATTCTCTGATTATAGCAAGGTTAAAAGCAAAATGAAGCCAAGTGAATATTGCAAACAAATTTTAAAGATGCAGGAAGTAAAGTCACAAGAATTTGTATCAAAATACTTTATGAATACTGAGGAATTAGTTTGGGCAATTAATGAATATAAAAGACTTGCAAATATACCAAAAGATGAGGTGTGTTTGGCTGACTTAATAGTATAAATAATATTATTAGTCCACAACTGAATAATTATGTGTATGTTTTGAGTTTAGAACTCTTTACATAGAAATAGCCAGAGTAAAACTCTGACTGATTCCCTTGCCAAAGAAGGTCTTTGGACTTTATTTTTCTCACAGACTAATAATACCAAAGAAAACCTTCTTCTGCAAGGAGATTTTGCAAAGGAGGTAATGTGAAATGGCAGTACATCATGGCGGTAAAGTCGGTAGTGCAGCTAAGAAATTGGCTAGTAATTCGACCAGTAAAAGCACAAAAAGCAAAGCTGGAAAGATATTAGCTAATCACAAAGCAGCAAAACACTGATAAAAGCTATTAATCACAGACCTGAGCATGTCTTAAAAGGGCTCTTTTATTTTACATTTCTATGGTTTAGATAGTGTCAAATAAGTTATGAAAAAATTAATGCTCTTCGAACTCGCCCACCCTATATACTTTTCAGGTGATTTGGAGGATTTGGGTTCCACCCACGAGTTCTCAGAGCATAGTTGCACATTGAAAACTGCAAATATTATAGGTTGTGAATAAGTTCCGCCACCCTTGACAGCATAAAAAGAACTGCTGTCAGATAATTACCGACGGCGAAGAACTCAAGAACAGTTTGATTTTCTCCGTCGCTGACAACAGTGTAGCAGTTCTTTTTATTTAGCTGTCAAGGGCAAGCCGCATCGCGGTGGCTGGGTTAGCACCTCTGGCTCTGAATCTAAGAACAGTTAGCGGCTTCGCCGTTTCGGATATTTAAGATTGACTGTTGACCAAGTGCGATTAGCATTTGCCATTTACCCGGCATGTTGTCGATGAGCTTTAGGTCATCAATCTCATTGAGCACTTTGTAGTGGTTATGCTCGTGAGGTCGCAGGAAGTTATAGTAAGTAACCCAGAGTGCAAGATCGTAGTTGGCACCGTCGATGTTATCGAATCCGTTTGTAGGCCTGTATGAAGCTTTATAGGTACGATTGAGTCTCTCAATCATCTGCTTGTAAGGTCTGTACTGAGTGGAAACAGCATCGTCGTTGGTAAGTCCAATAACCTGGGTGATATTGAACTTAAAGTTCTCGCCGAATTCGCGTAGAAACTGCTGGGCAGCAAGAACATAAGCACTGTAACCATCAGCAATAAAGCGAAAGTTATCAGGGAGCTTATTAAGGTGTGAGAATGCCATTCTCATTGCAAGGATGCAGGCACCAACATCTCTCTCTGATGATATACGATAACCGATGATGGAGCGTTTGGCAGCATCCATTATGAACCAGATATAACCTCTGATACCACGGACTTTGATATAGGTTTCATCAGCAGTAAATACCCTGCCGGAACCATAATCATAGTTGTCAGTAAAGGGCTTGATACAGATAGCTGCGGTCTTGCAGTAGTTAGCAACAGTTTGGTGAGAAATATCAATACCATGAACTGCTTTGAGAGCCTCTTTGGTCTTGCGAAGTGATAAACCGAGATTGATTTTATAGGTAAGACATAAGCCCATAACGTTTTTGTCAAACTTGGAGAATTTAAGAGATGAAGCATTCTTGGGAAGGGAATTAAGATCCATCTTAAAGAAATCTATAGCGAATTCGCGATAGATGTAATGGAGCTTATATTTATTCTTTCCATAGTTTTCATCAAGGTCAGCTTTATCGACTTTCTTAAGGTTTTTAAGATAGTAAGGGCATTTAGGATTAACACATTTGTGAACAATGAAATTTTTCCTGTCTTTCTTATGAACAAGAGAATGGTCACAGTGAGGACATCTAAGGACATATATTTTGGCAAAACGTCCTTCGGAAGCTATAGAGAAAAGAGACTGGCAAACCTTACACAGGAGCTGACTTTGCTTCTTACCATCATTCCACATAAGGTAATGATAAGGTGCATTGCATTGAGGGCAGGAACAACTTTGAGGAATGGTGCATTCACCATGGCGAAATACAGGCTTTATGGTTTTGTTATAGCGCTTTTGGTAATAAGAGATTAAATCATTCCAGTTCCATTCCTGTTTAAATGAAATGATTTTAGGAAGCTCATCAATCTTAAACTTTTGATACTTTGGAGAGTGGGAATCATCAAAAGCCCATTGCTTTAGAGGAATATATTTGCAGATAAAGTTGATTAACCAGCAATTTTGTTTATAGAGTTGTTGAATAATTTGAAGTAAATAAAGTATAATGTTCATGAGCATTTAATCCTTTTGTTTTTTTGGAAGTTTGGTCACGGACAATTATAACAAAAATGGAGGTAAATGCTCTTTTTATTTGCAAACCTCCAGGAAATGTCGAAAATAAAGGCTTTTTAGCCTTTAGATAATAAAAAAGTAGTGTTACTTTTGACACTACCTAAGAATGTTAGGGGGAAAAGATATGGATTTTGAATTAACAGAAAAAAAGATCATTGCACCATCACCTAAGGAACAGGAAATCAAAACCGATACAGAGAATCTCATGAACTTTAGAAATCAGCTGGACACCATACTTTTAACGCATCACAGTATGGGCCAGGATATATACAAGGCGCTGGTTAGCCTGAAGGAAGAGAGTAAAAAGCTTTATGATCTTATAAGCGCCAACGACTACACCAACTTTGACATGAGCCTTGCGAAGTTAAATGTATTTTATTATGAAGAGTATATTAAGCTCCTGCGCGGTTATTTTGACAGTGTAGAGAAGGATACAGCGGCAAATGAAAACTTACCGAAGATTATGGAAGTGACCGAAAAGATGAAGGCCATGATTGTTGCCAAGCAGGAGAAGTTCCAGCATTGTAGCAGTAGTCTGAAGGAAGATTTAGATTTCTTCCTCAAGCAAATCGACCGAGACTAGGGGCCAGGGCCAGGGGGACGTGTCTTCTGGCCCGAAAATATGTCAGAGGGACACTCCTTAGGAGTGTCCCCGCGGCCCAAAACCGAGCCAGAAGAAACGTCCCCCCGGCCTCCGGCCCTGGCCATCCAGAAGGAATGTTAAAATGAAGAAAATTTTGATTACCGGTGCCGGTAGTTATATAGGAAAAAATATAGATAGATACCTGCAGGAGTATAATTCGAAACTTGGCAGGGAAGAGTACCGTGTGGATCGTATCTCCCAAAGGGATTCCATGTGGGAGACCTTTGATATGACAGGCTATGATGTGGTATTCCAGGCCAGCGGTATCGCCCATGTAGATGTAGACAAGGTGACAGATGAGGAAAAGAAGAAGTACTACGAAGTAAACTGTGACCTTGCGGTAGATACAGCAAGAAGAGCGGCCAAGGCCGGTGTAAAGCAGTTCATCTACCCAAGCAGCGTCATCATCTATGGCGACAGTGCCCCCTATGGACTAAACAGAGTGATCACCGCGGATACTGTACCTAGTAACACAGGTTTCTATGGAGATAGCAAAATCTGTGCAGAGAAATCCCTTATGGTCCTGAAACAAGAATTAGATGAAAACCGGGACGAAATCGAGGAATCTGACGAAGTCGAGGAAACTGAGGAAGTCGAGAGGAGTGTCCCCCTGGCACAAAAAGAGGCCAAAAGAAACGTCCCCATGGCTATACTCATTCTTAGGCTTCCCATGGTATATGGGCCGGGGAGCAAGGGAAATTACAAGGTGCTAGCGAAGATTGCGGGGAAGACGCCGGTGTTTCCGACTGCGGAAAATCAGCGTAGTATGATTTATATAGACAACCTGTGCGAGTGTATTAGACAAGCAATCGATGGGGAAAAGGAGGGCATCATTTATCCTCAAAATAGAGAATATGTTTCCACCCCCCAAATGGTGCAGGAGATTGCAAGGACAAGAGGAAAAAGGGTACATCTTGTAAAAGCTTTAAATCCCTTGGTTCGCTTGATGAGCCATATGCCGGGCAAGATAGGCAAGCTTACCAACAAGGCCTTTGGCAGCCTGTGCATCGATCAAAATCTAAGCTCTGACAGGGTCGAATATTGTATATATAGCTTTGAAGAAAGTGTAAAACGAAGTGAAAAATATGAAAGTTAGTATTGTCACGGTAGCCTACAACAGTGAGAATTCTATAGGAAAAACCATAGAGTCCATTTTGGCGCAGTCATATGAAAAAATAGAATATTTGATTATTGATGGTGCCAGCAAGGATAAAACCGTGGAAATTGCCGAATTCTATCGCATAGCATTAGAGGAAAAAGGCGTGGAATACCGCATTGTCAGTGAAAAGGACAAGGGAATCTACGATGCCATGAATAAAGGAATTCGCCTGGCTTCGGGTGATATCATTGGGATTTTAAACAGCGATGACTGGTATGAGAGAGATACGATTCAAACAGTAGTTGATACTTTTGACGAAACAAAGTGTGATCTTATGTTTGCCAATATCCGCATGCACAAGACGGATGGCAGCAGCTTTATTAAGAAAGCAAGGCAGAGAAAGTTTCAAACTTCCAGAGACTGGAACCATCCAACCACCTTTGTAAAAGCAAGTGTTTATAAGGAAAATCTTTTTAGAGACTTAGGAATCCATGATGATTATGGATTTTACCTTCAGATACGTCGGCAAAAGAAAAAAATTGTGATCGTAGATAAAGTCCTGGCCAACTTCCGCATGGGAGGTGCCAGCAACAAGCGAAGCCTGAAGGCATCTATAAAGAGAATCAAAGACAGATACAAATATTGCTATCGAATCAACGGATACAGCAGACTTTATATCATCGAATGTATCCTGATTGAGATGGCAAAGTTTATACTAGCATAGTGGGCCAGGGGGACGTTTCTTTTGGCCCAAAACAGAGCCAGAAGAAACGTCCCCCTGGCCCAAAACAGAGCCAAAAGAAACGTCCCCATGGCCCCTGGCCCCTGGCTGGAAAGGAGAATATATGCGCATAGGAGTTGACCTATTATGGGTTAGACCGGGAATATGCGGTGGAACGGAATCGTTTATAAGGAATTTGCTGCATGGATTTGGTCAATATGACTTGAAAAATGAATATATTCTTTTCACTACAAAGGATAACCACACAACCTTTGCTGAGTACAGTAAGTACTCTCAGATGAAAATAGAAATCTGTAACGTGGAATGTAAGAGACAGCCCATCCGTATCCTGTGGGAAAATCTTTTCTTAGATCGTAAGGCAAGGAAAATGGGTGTGGATGTGATGTTTATTCCGGTATATAGTAAGCCTCATTCCGGAAAGAAGATCCCCTATGTAACGGTGATTCACGACCTGCAGGCACTTCACTATCCGCAGTATTTCTCCAAGGGTAGATACATGTTCCTTAAGCATGCATGGAAAGCAAGCTGTAAAAACTCAGCAAAAGTGATAACGATTTCCAGTTATTGCATGGAAGACTTGATCAGCCATTATCCATTTGTGGAAGACAAGATTCAAACCATATATAACCCCATCTGCAAGGAAAAAGATGCTGCCACTGAGCAGGCAGAACCAACAAACAATGAAGAGGTCGCGCAGCAAACAATCCAAAACCAGAAATGTCTTGCAAAATATAGCATCATTCCGGGTGCCTATGACTACTGCGTGAGCTCACTTTTACCACACAAAAACTTAGAAACCATCCTAAAATATCTAAGCTTTTGCAGAAAAAATGGTAACCCGCAGACTTTGGTACTGAGCGGCGTGGGCGGAAATATAGAGGAATTTCAGCAGAAAATCAAGGAATATGGTATAGAAGGGGATATCATCCAAACCGGATTTGTGTCCAATGAAGAACGAGATGCATTATATCAGAATGCCCGTTTATTCCTATTCCCCAGCGTATATGAAGGGTTCGGCATGCCGCCTATTGAAGCTATGAGCTTTGGAAAAAGAGTGGTGATGACCAAGGAATGCTGTCTATACGAAGTGACCGAGGGAAAGGCAACCTATGTAAAGGATCCATTTGATGAAAAGGCATGGCAGGAAGCTGTAAGTGAAGCATTAACCAAGGAAGAAAAAGTAGAAAGCTTCCCACAGTACCAACTTGAAAACGTGACAAAGCAATATATACAGGCCTTGGAAGGGGCAAAATCAGTATGAATATATTATTTTTAACCTGTAACGGGGTGGAGGATGCCGCCTTTGGCGGTGCCAAAGCCAGCATACGCAATTATGAGACACTAAAAGCATTGGGCAACGTAGAGGTCATCGCCGTGAAAAAAAGGTCAAACATGGCCAACGTAAAAGCAATGCTTTGCGGATACTTCCCACCCATCGACGATGTAATCCTGAAACAGGTAAAACAAAGAGCACAACAAAATAAGGTGGACTTACTATTTTTCGACGGCTCTCACTTTGGAAATATTGTAAAATACGGAAAAAAACAAGGAATACCGGTAATTAGTTTTTTTCATAACTGCGAATACGACTACTTGGATGTGCGTCTTGGGAAAAAATGGTCCCTGCAGAAATTCCTGTATAAGCTCCTAATTAAAAGACAGGAAGGAATGGCAGCCAGATTAAGCGATGTCAATATCGTCTTTACCCAAAGAGATCAGCAGAGAGTGGCCAGTCTCTATCAGGTAAAGAATCCGGAGATTATTCCCCTAACCCTTAAGGACAGTTTTAGACAAACGCTTATTAAGGAAGAAAAGGAACAAAAGGGGGATACACAGGAGGAGAACATCGTCCTTCTTTTTGGCCCCTTAGGGCAGGCCAACGAAGAAGCATTCCGCTTCTTTGTAACAGAGGTTTCCCCAAGCCTCAATGCCAAAACCGTCGTTGCAGGCAAGGGCTTCGAAGCTTACAAGGATGCCTTTGGTAGTGAAAAGGTAGAAGTCATCGGCTTTGTGGATGACATCCAGAAGCTATATGAAAGGGCCAGCCTGGTTGCGATTCCCTTACTTTCCGGTGGCGGCATGAAGATTAAGACCGCGGAAGCCATGATGTTTGGAAAATATGTTTTTGGCACCAGGGAAGCCTTTGTGGGCTATGAATTTGATCCAGCGGAAATTGGAGATGAGTGTAACAATGCTCAGGAATTTATTGACAAAATCAATGCTTTTCTAGCACAAAAACATCTAAAACAATGCGCTAGGGCAAGAGAACTATACGAACAATGCTATAGCATTCAGGCCAGCAAGACAGCCTTTGAAAAAATCGTGAACCAATTAATTAAGTAATAAAGGAATTTCTTATGGAAAAGAAAGAAACCATTGTAGCCATTACGGTTACCTTCAATAGAGTGCATACCTTAGAAAACACCCTGCGCGCACTGTTAAACTCCAGCCGCAAGGTAGATGCTATCGTAGTGTCGGATAACTGCAGTAACAGGGAAAATCAGGAAAGGTTAAAGCAGCTGGTGGCAGAACTTTCAAGTAAAGAGTGCCCCATCTATGTGGTGTGGCTTTCCGATAATCTTGGCGGCGCCGGCGGCTTTGAAGCGGGTATGAAGTTTGCAAAAGAGAATTTGGATCCCGACTGGTACTGGATTATGGACGATGATGCCTATCCAAGAGAAAATACACTGGAAAATCTGCTTAAGCATAAAACCTTGCCTAAGCTTGGAGCTCTTCTTCCTGTCATCTATGGCGTCGACTGGAAGGAATACCAGCTCTATCATGCCAAGACCATGTACAAGCATCTTACGAAGGAAAAACCCAAGTTTCAAAGCATCGAGGAAATGCAGGCGGTAAATGAAGTGGACGCAGATGCTTTTGTAGGACCATTATTTCCTAAAAAAGTAGTAGACAGTTGCGGCTTTGCAGATGGCAGCCTCTTTATCTATGGGGATGATACGGAATACACTACCAGAGTCCATCAGAAATACAAGCTTTACCTGATCAGAGATGCGGTCATTGATCATAACGACCCGCCCAAGGCAGGAGATGTATTCAGCTACAAGACCTATTGGAAGCTGTATTATACCGTTCGAAACAGAATTCTTCTTGCCATGAAGTACAATAAGGGCTTAAAAAAAATACTGGCCTTTGGCTACTTAACCAAGGACTTTTTGTGGCAGGTAGGCTACTCTCTGGTACGTAAGAACTTGGGAAAAAGCAGATTTCTTCGTCTTCAGATGGTATGCAAGGCATACTTAGATGGTCTTGCAGGCCAAAAGGGCAAGACTGTAGACCCGGTAAAATTTGTCAAAAACAATGCAAAATATGAGGAAAACTAGACGAAAATACAACAAGATGTTATAATCGTTACAACATATTGGTAGATTGTTGACAAGTGGCACAAATTGTAGTTTAATAGGCAATAGTCTTTTAAATTTAGAGGGTGATAGAAATGTATCAGAAGAGAAGAACACTGGAACAATTCTTTATTATCGTTATGGATATTGTGAGCATGCTGGTGGCAACCTGCATTGCTTTTAAGATTAGATATGGACATATTACCGGTATTGAAGCGGACTGGGATATGCAGTGGATGCTGGGCTATATGGCTGTGGTTATTATCATGCTGGACCTTCCAAGACTCTTTGACAAGAGGTTCTTTAGAAGAGGTGTCCTGGATGAACTTTGGGCCTGTACCAAGAAGCAGCTAGTCTTTGCAGGCGGCTGGATTCTGATGCTGTACCTGGTTCGAAGAGCTGCTGAGTTGTCACGACTGGTATTTGTTTATTATATTGGCATTGCTATTGGATTAACCTTTGTATTACACATGATATTCAAGACTATTATGGTAAATGTATTCCAGAAGAGTCGATACAGTAGCAACATGCTTCTCATTGTAGCCAAGGAGCGTGCAGATGAGACTGTAGATAATATCCTTCGTTACCATGAGTGGAACAGAAAGCTGATTGGTGTAGCACTTCTTGAGAATGCTTCCAAGGATGAGTCCCAAAATATTAGTGAGATTCACGGAATTCCCGTAGTTTCCTATGCAGATGACCTCCTTGACTATGTGACCAAGAACGATATTGACGAGATTTTTATTGTAGATGCTTTTGATCATCATAGAAGAAAGTTAGACAACTGGATTCCACAGCTGGTTGACATGGGTGTAGTAGTAGATGTAAATATCTCTACCTTTGACTACCGTTTCCCATGTGCCAAGACCATTAACAGGGTTAGTAAGTATGCAACGGTAACCCTAATGAGAAATGAATTCTCTACGGTACAGCTTGCCATGAAGAGATGCCTTGATATTGTTGGTGCACTATTTGGTATGGTGATTCTTGCCATTGCTACCATCTTCGTAGCACCAGCGATAAAGCTGGAATCTCCCGGTCCTGTTTTCTTTGGACAGACCAGAATCGGCAAGAACGGTAGAAAGTTTACCTTCTACAAGTTCCGTTCTATGTACAAGGATGCAGAGGAGCGTAAGAAGGAACTCATGGAGAAGAACGAAGTCAAGGGACTGATGTTCAAGATGGAGGATGACCCTCGTATTACCAAGGTTGGTAAGTTCATCCGTAAGACCAGCATTGACGAGTTACCACAGTTCTGGAACGTATTAAAGGGCGATATGAGCCTTGTAGGAACCAGACCACCGACACTTGATGAGTTTGAGAAGTATGATCCCAAGTACAAGTGCAGACTTAGTATGACCCCCGGTATTACCGGCCTTTGGCAGGTAAGCGGACGAAGTGACATCAAGGACTTCGACGAAGTCGTAAACTTAGATATGCAATATATTGACAACTGGACCATTATGAAGGATCTTCAGATCCTTTGCAAAACCGTATGGGTTGTAGTGGCCGGCCGTGGATCAAGATAAAAGCATAATGACGAGCCATGGGGACGTCTGCTTCCTGTCATGCGTTTTCCAGCATGACAGAAGCAACGTCCCCGTGGCTTTTTTATACCCCCAAAATTGTCAGATAATTCCCCTCCCTATTCCAAAATTCTCACCCAAAGTACCTAGTTAGGTACTTTTTCCGCCGGAAAAACCTTAAAAACTCTTCATTTAGTACCTAAAAGTGACCATGCCCCTATGCTATAATCATTTACGTAAGAGGTGGTCAGAAAAAATCTGATATTTTCTGAAACACACTTATGGCTGTTGAGAGATCAGCCCTATAACCAAATTATCCATGGGGCAATAAAAGTCCCATGGCTCTCTCTCGCTATGTGAAAAGGGGATAGAAAAAGCTGCTTTACCGAACTGTTGGGGGAATGGGGGTAAGACAGCTTTTTCTGAATGCAAATTGATATTATAAGTAAGTTTCAGTTAAACCTGTTTAAGCAATATGTTATAGACAAGTTTTGATGACAAGGATTTGAAATGCTCATAGGGGGTATTTTATGGAAGAACGTGTAAATTATGATGTAAAGGAGTGTCCCAGTGGCTCAAAAGTAGGCCAAAAGAAACGTCCCCGTGGCCTGTATGCTGAAAGTAAGGACCCTGATTGGGAGAGAATCGTATATATGCAGGTGGTGGGGAAGGAGGAAATGGTGGAAAGCCTTGCAGTACCCGGATACTACAAGGTGATGTTAATAGAAAAGGGCAAGGTATCCATAGAGAATCAGGATCGTAAAAAGGTACAAACCGTAACAGCACCTGCAGTGATACTATTAAACGATGACAAGATAGAGAAGATCAGCTTAAAGGAAGCAGAAGTACAGACACTATTCTTTCAGCCAACGGAGATTCGTGAGGAATTTACCATAGAGAATATACGAAGTGGTGAGCTGGAGAAAGAGGAAGGAAGAACCATCTTCCAGGATTATATCCTGTTAAAAAACTTCGAAAAGAAAGAGGAAAGAAACAAGGTAATGTCTCTGGGATTGGGTGTATTTACAAAGCTTGGAAAGCTTTTGGAAAATATCCAGAAGGAGCTTACTGAGCAAATGGATGGGTTCTGGCCCTGTAGAAGCAGGTCCTATCTCATGGAGCTTCTATACTTCCTAAGATATGCTTGTATGAATGAGAACGAAGAGTCCAAGGTGGAAGATACCCCTCAGGATAATATTGACCGAATCATAGCTTATCTTGGAGAACATATGGGAGAGAAGATTACCCAGGAGGATATTACCAGAAAATTTTCCATGAATAGAAATCTTTTGAATGCCATGTTTATGAAGGAAACCTCCATGACCTGCATGAACTACTTAGAGAAGATGCGTATTAATCTGTCCAAAATCATGCTGGCGGAAACGGAACTTAAGATTGGTGAGATTGCGGGACGTGTGGGATACCCGGATGCCAACTACTTTATCAAGGTGTTTAAGAAGAATACCGGGGTGACACCCAGCACCTATAGAAAAGATTGTGCAAATATTGCTACTTTGAATGCAGATGTTTCTCACAGTTAAATAGAGAATATGATATCTTTCTCCTTGAAGACAAGAAATAGGGAGGAGAAGGATTTATGAAAATTGCAATTTATAAGTTTGGAATCTGGGCTATGCTGATATTGGTCGGTATAATGCTTGGCGGCTGCGGAAGTTTATCGCCGGATACACAGTGCACCGAGGACATCGTAGTTTCGGATTTAACCAGGGTAGGTACGGAAAAGATCGAAATCGATAGCCATAAGGTATCGGCTACAGATCGAAAGACATCAGAAAAAGGAAAGTATGATGCAATAGATCAGATGGAAGTAACCATCGAATGTCTAGATCCCTTGGAGGTATTCCCACAGAAAAAGGTAGAAACAGTGGAATACAAGAGAGTGAAGGGAACCGATACCTGGGAAGCAACCGGTGCAACCTGCACCAGATGGGAAATCAATCGTAAGAAGATTGGTGGCACTGCTTGGAAAAGGACAGAAGGAGACACCACCTACTATCTCAGATTTAGCGGTGCAGTGGAATTCATTTCTGTGGATTTGGTAGACACGGAAGGAGATCCTAACGTCGTTCTATTTGCAACCAGTATGCCGGGTGCCATTGCACTTGAGACAGGGGACGAAGTAGAACTTTATCAATTCATAATTCTTAGCGGACAGATTACATCGGATGGAGAGATTACACTTAACTTCAGAACCAGGGAAGGAGAAAGGAAAGTTAAGCTGAATGATTTTGAAAAAATAGATCGAGAGGAACTCCCATTTACCCAGAAAGAGTTTGAACATCTGGAAGCATTGGAAGGACTATAGAAAGAAAGCCATGGGGACGTCTGCTTTTGGCAACACGCATTTTGTTGCCCAAAGCAACGTCCCCGTGGCTATTTTTGTGGCCTCTTAACGATTGTCCCCCTGGCCTTAATAATAGGCGTTTTTAACGAAGTTGCCTGTCGGATTCGACTATGGTATAATCAAATGAATAATAGACAGAAATATTAGTTAAAAAAGGTCAAGAACAAGGAGCGTCCCCCTGGCCCAAAAGTAGGCCAAAAGAAACGTCCCCCTGGTCCGTTGGTTTAAAGGAGAATAAAATGAAGAGAGCATTGATAACAGGTGTAACCGGTCAAGATGGTTCATATTTAGCAGAGCTGTTGCTGGAAAAAGGATATGAAGTATATGGAATGATTCGTAGATCATCTGTTGACTATAGAGAAAGAATTGCACATTTGGAAGGAACCAAGGGATTCCATCTGGTATACGGTGATCTGGCAGATGCAGTTTCCTTGATCAAGGTTATGACAGAGGTAAAGCCGGATGAAGTGTATAACCTGGCAGCACAGAGCCATGTGCAGGTTTCCTTTGATGTTCCGGAATATACAGCAGATGTAGTGGCAACCGGTGTACTTAGAGTATTAGAGGCAGTCAGAATTGCCGGACTTGAAAAGACATGTCGTGTCTACCAGGCATCTACATCGGAGCTTTATGGTAAGGTAGAAGAGGTGCCACAGAGCGAGACGACTCCCTTCCATCCATACAGTCCCTACGCGGTGGCAAAGCAATACGGTTACTGGATTGTAAAGGAGTATAGAGAGGCATACAATATGTTCTGCTGCTCCGGTATTCTCTTTAATCATGAATCAGAGAGAAGAGGAGAGACCTTCGTAACCAGAAAGATTACCTTGGCAGCAGCCAGAATCGCACAGGGGAAGCAGGAAAAGCTATTCCTTGGTAATCTGGATTCCCTTCGTGACTGGGGATATGCCAAGGACTATGTTGAGTGTATGTGGCTCATCCTGCAGAATGATAAGCCCGAGGACTTTGTTATTGCTACCGGTGTACAGCATTCAGTAAGAGAGTTTACGACCCTTGCCTTCCATTATGTTGGTATCGAGCTTGAATGGCAAGGTGAGGGCCTGGAGGAAAAGGGTATTGATAAAGCAACAGGAAAAGTATTGGTTGAAGTATCACCTGACTTCTATAGACCTACAGATGTAGTGAATCTATGGGGAGACCCAACCAAGGCGAAGACAGAGCTTGGCTGGAACCCTACCAAGACCAGCTTTGAAGAATTAGTAGAGCTTATGGTAAAGCATGATATGCGTAAGGTTGCAACAGAAAGAGCAGAAGAAGTGGTTGCAGATAACCTGGAAGCATATCTTGAAAAGGGAGTTATCAAGTAATGATGGAAAAGAATGCGAAAATATATGTAGCAGGCCATCGTGGTATGGTAGGCTCTGCTATTGTAAGAGAGTTAAATAGACAGGGTTACAACAACATTATTACCAGAACTCATGCAGAACTGGACCTCTGTAGACAGGACCAGGTAGAGGCTTTCTTTGAGCAGGAGAAGCCGGAATATGTGTTCCTGGCAGCAGCCAAGGTGGGTGGTATTGTCGCTAATCAGAATGCATTGGCAGACTTTATGTATGACAATATGATCTTGGAGATGAATGTGATCCATAGTGCGTGGAAGAATGGGTGTAAGAAGCTGGAGTTTCTTGGAAGTTCCTGCATCTATCCAAGAATGGCACCGCAGCCTATGACAGAGAGTTGCCTTCTTACCTCAGAGCTTGAGAAGACCAATGAAGCATATGCACTTGCAAAAATCTCAGGACTTAAATATTGCGAGTTCTTGAATAAACAGTATGGCACAGACTATATCTCAGTCATGCCTACTAATCTCTATGGACCCAATGATAACTATCATCCAACCCATAGCCATGTACTTCCTGCTTTAATCAGAAGATTTCATGAAGCAAAAGAAGCAGGTTTACCTACCGTAACCTGTTGGGGAGATGGAAGTCCCTTACGTGAATTTTTGTATGTAGATGACCTGGCGAACCTGTGTGTATTCCTTATGAATAACTATAGCGGGGATGAAACCGTAAACGCCGGCACAGGTAAGGAGCTTAGTATCAAAGAGCTAACAGAGCTTGTAGCAAAGGTTATCGGTTACGAAGGAAAAATCGAGTGGGATACCAGTAAACCAAACGGAACCCCTAGAAAGCTGTTGGATGTATCCAAGGCAGAAAAACTTGGCTGGAAGTACAAGACAGAGTTAGAAGAAGGAATCAGACTCAGCTACGAGGATTTCCTACATAATCCTATGAGAGCGGAGCGATAAGCCATGGGGACGTCTGCTTTTGGCAACACGTTTTATCGTTGCCCAAAGCAACGTCCCCGTGGCTTTTTTATTGGCTTGTATTCCATATCAGCCTATGATAGAATCAAACCATAAAAGCAGTGATTTTCAAATCTAGCATGGACAAAACGCAAGATTACATGTTCTAAATCAATTCTAATTTTAAAATTCAAAGATATTCACGAAAATTCCGGCTTTTAAAAATCAATATTTAGAGGCAGGGGTAGTGGATAAATATGCTCCTGTCAATATTTGTATGCAGGAGGATAAGAATGGAAGGAAACAGAGAGTACAAAAGCGATGTATTTAGCATGTTGATGGAGGACAAGAGAAATGCGCTGCAAGTGTATAATGTATTGAACGGAACGGATTATACGAATCCTGAACTGGTGGAGATTCATACCTTGGATAAGGGAGTGTCCCTTAGCATTCGAAATAAAAACAGCAATAGCAGAGGCAATAGACAGGTGTATTCGTGAGGGCATACTTGTAGAGTTCTTCCGAAAACGTGGAGAGGAGGTAAAAAAGGTAATGGAACTGGATTTTACATTTGAAAGACAAATAGAATGGGCGCGTACTGAAGCCATGAAAGAGGGAGAAAAGATTGGGGAAGCACGAGGAATAGAGATTGGAGAAGATAACAAGGATATTAAAAATCTCCGTTCTATGATGAAGAACCTAAACTTTACCTTGAAACAGGCCATGGATGCTCTGGATATAGAGCTGGATAGAAGAGAAATACTGAAAAAGAAAATGGGAATAGAATAAATAGCTATGGGGAAGCCACAGCAATGTCCCTGGTCTTAATATTTCCTTAAGTTGCCTGTCTATTTTCTCTATGTTATAATTATCTCGTATGTTAAAAAATTTTAGTTAAAAAAGTAGAACTATCCGATATGCTGGACAAAGGTACAATGGATAATTATTATAGAAAGCCAGAATAATATAAGCAGATTCAAAACAAAGGAGCGTCCCACTGGCCTAAAAGTAGGCCACAAACAACGTCCCTCTGGCTTAAGAGGAGAAAACAATGAATATCATTCTGTTATCGGGTGGATCGGGGCAGAGACTTTGGCCACTGAGCAATGATGTAAGAAGTAAACAGTTTATCAAGATATTCAAAAAAGAAGATGGCAGTTATGAGTCTATGGTACAGAGAGTCTATGGACAGATTAAGAAGGTAGATGCGGATGCTAAGGTTACTATCGCAACCAGCAAGACACAGGTTTCTGCTATTCATAATCAGTTGGGAGAAGAGGTAGGCATTTCTGTGGAACCATGTAGAAGAGACACCTTTCCTGCTATCGCACTTGCTTCTCTGTATCTTACAGATGTACAAGGAGTAGATCCGGAGGAAACCGTAGTGGTATGTCCGGTGGATCCTTATGTTGAAGACGAATATTTTAAGGCCTTGAAGGAACTGGATAACCAGGCGCAAAGAGGAGAAGCGAACCTAGTGCTAATGGGGATTGAACCAACATATCCTTCGGAAAAATATGGATACATTATTCCAAAGAGTGGTGAAAAAGTTGCAGAGGTTGAGAACTTTAAAGAAAAGCCTGCTTTGGAAGTGGCCAAGGAATACATTGCCAAGGGTGGACTTTGGAACGGTGGAGTATTTGCTTATAAGTTAAAATATGTCATTGATAAAGCCCATGAGTTAATGGAATTTACGGATTATAAAGACTTGTTTGAGAAGTATGAGTTCTTGGAGAAAATATCCTTTGACTATGCGGTGGTAGAAAAAGAAGCTAAAATTCAGGTAATGCGTTTTCATGGACAATGGAAGGATCTTGGTACCTGGAATACTTTGACAGAGGCTATGGAAGAACATGTGGTAGGAGACGGAATTCTAAACGATACATGCGAGGGGGTTCATATTGTAAATGAACTGGATGTACCAATCCTAGCCATGGGACTTAAGGACGTGGTAATTGCAGTATCCCCGGAGGGAATCCTTGTTAGTGACAAGGAACAAAGCTCCTATATTAAGCCTTATGTAGAAAAAATAGACAGTAAGGTTCGATTTGCAGAGAAGAGCTGGGGAAGCTTTCGCGTGATAGATGCAGAGAAGGAAAGCCAGACACTGAAAGTAACCTTGAACCCGGGACATGCCATGAACTACCACAGCCACCAGTATAGAGATGAGGTGTGGATAGTGATTAGCGGCGAGGGCGAAGCCAATCTGGATGGAGAGATTCAGAAGATTTCTATTGGTGATGTGCTTAAGATGAAGCGAGGCTGTAAGCATACAGTAAAAGCTATCACAGAATTAAAGATGATAGAAGTGCAGCTTGGAAAAGATATTAGAGTATCGGATAAAATCAAAGAGTAATAAAATATCGCAACACACCATGGGGAAGCCATGGGGACGTCTGCTTTTGGCAACATGCTTTATCGTTGCCCAAAGCAACGTCCCCGTGGCTCGGCAGGATTTCATTGAAAAAACAGCGTTTAAGTGATATTATTATTTTGTCGAAAAATGCGTATTACCTCTCAGTATTTTTTTTGTGCTGAGAGGGTTTTTTGATATATAACAATAATTGAGGTGAAAGAATGCCAGTCACTAAAGACTTTAAAACGATAGATGAACAGATTTCTGGTCTTGATGGACGAGGATTGAAATTTAAGAATAGAAGAAAAGCAGCAGATGTTTTGAAAAAGTATAATTATTTTGATGTAATCAATGGATTTGAAAGTATTCTCCTTAAGAAAAACACTACTGTAAAAGAATATGAAGGTGTATATTTTGAAGATTTTCGAGATTTGTATTTTTTTGATATGAAGTTAAAAAAATATACTCTTTTTAAAATATTCGATATTGAATCACGATTGAGAACTTCTATCGCATACAATTTTGCTGAGGAATATTGTAAAACACCTTCTGACACAATGAATTATACAGACCCAGCATATTACAAAGCACCTAGTCCTTCAGATAAGCACATGAGTAATATTTTTGCTTCGTTTGATTTGTTTAGAAAGACGCAATTATTACCGAATGGAAAGGTAAAAAAGAAATCATTTGTTGATGAACTTAAAAGTGATAGAGATTATGTTGGACAGTATACAGACCCTCCTTTTTGGGTTGTGATTAAGGCTTTGCCATTAGGAAGTTTGTATTATACGTTTGTGTTTTTGGACGATGTGGTAAAGGAAAAGGTACTAAAAGATTTTGGGTTAGAACCAACAGATGCTGCTGTATTTGAGCAGGCATTGTTCGTATTAAAGGAAGTGAGAAATCAGTGTGCTCATCTGGAATTGATTACCAGATTTAGGTTGAAAAGAAAAGCAAGTTTAAATAACTTAAATGATATTACTGTTAGGGCAAATTTATCTCATGGTAAACTTAATTATTTGGATGTTTTAAAGTTATTTATAATATTTGGTAGTATTACAGATATTAAGAGGGTAATTGCTGTTTTCTATTTTAAAATGTTTATGAAGATGAGAAAGAAAATTGCAGACAAGGCGTTGGCTATGATGGGACGAAAAAAACTAAGCGTGTGGATGAAATTATAAAATTTTATCAAAGATGTTGCATTTTTCGCTAACTTGTGTATAATAATAGTACGGTAAAGCTAGCGGTAGAAAGCTAGTCGCCATGTATTTGGCGTAAGAGCATCCACAGAAATGCGGGTGCTTTTATTTTTTTTTATAAAAATCCTTAGTAGTAAGAATTTTCGTTTTACTACAAATTTTACTACTAACGGGTAGTAATAACTTGCTAAAATCTGCTCTGATTTGCAACATTCATACATTTCAGAGCATTTCACATAATTCCAAGAAAACCTTGCAAAACAAGGCATTTCAGGGCAAAAGGGAGTAAATCAAAACTATGATTAAAGTATTATTTATCTGCCAGGGCAATAAAAGATATTTCTGGTAGTATTGATGCGCTATAATATATAACGTGAATAGCACTCTATGGCCCGGTACCACGTTAGTGATACCGGGCAGGTTTTATCCCCCTCGTTCTTCATATCCCTTCAATTGCCCTACGACTCTCCCCGATGTTATAAAGGAATAATATTACGGATAGAAAACATTTATAATGGTAATAACTGAATGTATATATTACCTTGTCCCGAAGTTATCATGATAGAAGTGTCCCCCTGTCCCAAAACCAGGCCATAAACAACGTCCCTCTGGCCGGTAGACCAGATGAGGAAATTCCTTAAGTTTGTGCATGACGATGTGGTTTATTGCAAGTATTACGAAGTAGTTTATATTCTTTTTCATACAGGACTTCGTATTTCGGAGTTTTGTGTTTGACATTAAAGGATATTGAACTTGAGCATAACACATTGAATATAGACTATCAATTGCAGAGAACTGCTGATATGCGATACATTATTGAAACCACAAAAATGGATGCCAGAAGAAGAAAGATTCCTATTACTAATGATGTTGCGTATATGTTTAGAGCGATTATTGAGGACAGAGAGCCACCGAAGGTCGAGAAGGTAATTGACGGACATACGGGATTTCTTTTCTACGATGAAAATGATATGCCATTGGTGGCCATGCATTGGCAGCACAGATTTAATAATATGGTAGGCAGGTACAACGATATTTATAGAGTGCAGATGCCAAATATCACTTCGCATGTATGCCGCATACCTATTGTAGCAATCAAGCGAAAGCTGGGATGAATCCTAAAACACTCCAGTATCTTATGGGGCATTCAGACATTTCAGTAACTATGAATGTGTACACACATTTTGGCTTTGACGATGCAGAGGAAGAGTTTAAGCGAATGGAAGAGTTCAGAAAGGCTCAGGCAGAGGTGGAAAAGAAGAATGAGAAACCGATGACCAAGAGAATGTTTAAGGCAATATAATACATGTGCATTTATGTATAATTTGCTTTTTTTTATATATAATAGATATTAATGGAGAGAAGATAATTGGAATAAATGTTTTTGAGACAACTTTAAAAGTATTTATTCCAATTTTCTTGACAAATAAGACAATTAATATTGACGTAAAAACAATTTAGTGGTATTTTGATATTAAGAAGGGAGGAATTGAAATGAAGTTTAATGAAGATAGAAAGCAAAGTATAAAACGATATATTCTTGAAAAAATTTCTCAGCAGGATCCTTCTCTTTCGAAAACTGTTGCAAACACATTTTCTGTCAACCCGTCAACTATTCATGCGTATATGAATGAACTTATTGAAGATAATGTTATTAGAAAAATAAAACGTGGTCAGTATGAGTTAGTTAGTAGCGATTTTACTTATGAATTAAGTCGAAAAAATGGAGATCTTGATAATGATACTTATGCTTTTGAGGTTTGTTTGAAGGAACATATAAATAGCTTTGGAGATAATGTTCAAGATATATGGAGTTATGCCTTTAGTGAAATGATAAATAACGTTATGGATCATTCGTTGGCGGATAAGGTTAGGATTGTAGTTTCACAGGATTTTTTAACAACATGTGTAACAATTACAGATAATGGTGTTGGTATTTTCAAAAAGATTAGAGATCATTTTAATTTGCTTTCAGTGGAAGAAGCTATTTGTGAATTATTTAAAGGGAAATTAACTACCGATACTACAAATCATTCCGGCGAGGGTATTTTTTTTAGCTCTAAATTGATGGATGATTTCTTTATAATTTCAAGTGGTAAAATATTTACAAATAACAAGTATGATGACAGTAGAATTCTTGATTTAGCATTAGAAAATCAAAAAGGTACTTGTGTAATTATGTCTATATCTAATTTTAGTCATAAGACTGCCAAAGAAGTATTTGATGCATATGCAAATGTTGATGGTGGATTTATAAAAACCAGAATACCGTTAAAAAATATATTTGATGTTTCTCCGGTTTCTAGGTCTCAGGCAAAACGAGTCTGTAATAGGTTAGACAAATTTAAAGAAGTTATAGTTGATTTTGATGAAATTGTCTGGGTTGGACAAGCTTTTGCGCATCAATTATTTGTTGTTTTTGCCAATGCCCATCCAGATATTGTGTTAGTTCCGATTAATATGAACGAAGATATAACTAAAATGTATAATCATGTAAAAACTACTAATGTTGAGTAAATTGGAATAAGAACTCGAGAAAATTGGAATAAATAATTTTATTCCAATTTTCTTATTGTTAGGGCAAGGCCTTGTTTGGAAAAAATAGATTATAAGAAAGAGTAAATAGCAAAACAAATAAACCACCTGCTATGTGGGTGGTTCTGATTTTAATATAGTAGTAAACACCCCTCGTTTCACTACTATTTCTACTATTAAGCGGTAGTAAAACAATGCAAAAGCATGCTAAATTTTGCCTCAATCTGCATTTTTGACACAAAATCACAACAACCACAAAATCCCCGAAAACCCTTGCAAAATAAGGCGTTTCAACTGTCGTGCACCTCGCAAGAAAATCTTGCTCGGTCGCGGACTAGCGTCCTATATTTAGCATAAATCAAGCATTTTCTTACAAGCAAGCTTGACGAAAACACTTGATTATGCTAAGTGCACGACTTGAAGTTTACGCGCAAAAAGGAGTAAATCAAAACTATGATAAAAGTCATATTCATCTGTCACGGCATCCAATAAAGAATATGGTGTAAGGGATAAAGTCAGCTATGAAACTGTAAAACAACGTCCTCATGGTCTTAGGCTTCAGTTGACAAAATTTTAAATCAAATCAACCTTTGAAATACGTAAAAACAAGAATTAATCCGCAAAACATCTGCATCTATGGTATCTTTACACAATGTAAAAGATGCCATAGATGCAGATGTTTTGTATATCCTGGACGGGATCATATGGCTGAAGGATGCATGTGGAAAAAATGTTTATAATAGGTATGAGGAAATCACCCTAATATAATAGACTTCTCTTCACAATCAATCAAAGGAGCGTCCCCCTGGCCCAAAACAGGGCCATAAACAACGTCCCAATAGCGTTTAGTTAACGATTACAGCCACGTAAAAATACAGTAAGCTGTATTGTTTTTTCGTTAATTAAACAGACTTACATTTTTTATTAATTTATTGTATCACAAAAAAACAGATTTGCATCTGCCTACCAAG
>JAZLGY010000040.1:0-5398 GCA_045616525.1 Acetatifactor sp.
ATAGACTATTGTATAGAAAATGATATTTTGAAGGAATTCTTTCTTGCTAGACGAGAGGAGGTAATGAAGGTGATGGAACTGGATTTTACGTTTGAAAAGCGTTTGGAAATGACAGAAAATGAGGCCTATGAAGATGGAAAAGTTGAAGGCGAAGAAATAGGAAAAGAAATCGGAAAAACTGAATCCATGCAGGAGTCTATCTTAGAATTTTTACAGGAGCAGTTTTCAATCGCTGATGAATTGAGGGAAAAAATAATCACCATAGATGATTATGAGAAACTTAAAGAATTAAATAAAATAGCAGCCAGAGCAAGGACAATAGAAGAGTTCGAAAAAGCTTTGTAAGGCACACATAGGCCATTGCCCTAATCACTTAGTGCAATGGCCTTTTTCTCTCGGCAGGAATAAAAAAGTATGGTAAAATGTGCTGGATAAACCCAAGCGAATCTAATAATTTTGGCATCAAAATCTGTATGTTTACAATTTGGACATATTTTGTTTGACATGTTCGATTCTTGAAAATATTATATCACAATTTGATTTTGGGCATAACGAAAACATTCTGAATGGATAGTGTAGAGTTACTGTCAGTATGAATGGTGCAGAGATTTTCTACATTATGAACTCGATTATTCCTCTTCCAAAATCTCTCTCTTTCTTTCATTAAGCCATTTATTTAGTTCCCAATAGGGTTTGTTCAAGCTTTCATCAAATCCGTTAAAGTTTGGCTTTCTCGTTTCTTCCTGTTTGTTTATCTCTTTTAACTTTTTCTTGTATTCTTTTAATAAATTATCAAGTTTGAGTTTCTTTTCCTCCGATATTGCTACTGATTTTTCAGTCATATTTTATGTACTCGTCCTTTTCCAATTTTAACCATAACCAGGTGCTGCATATCAATAAAGCCATCTGTGTATATATCTGGTTCAAGATTATCATATGTGTGTGTATATGACAAGTGAGAAGGATTCTGGGTTGTGCTATTCGGGTATATCTAAAATGGCAATGATAGTTAGCTTTTATTTCCCGAAAATCAATAATCTATGGTAAAATAGAGTCCATAAAAGGACTTTACAATTATCTCCAATGGAGCCCTAGTAGGAGGTATCATCATGAGTGGGATTATCTTAGATGGACGTTATATATTGGCCAGGGAGGCTTTGGATCGTTTGGGAGCGTATGCCGGTATGGAGACAGCGTGGCTTGATAAGCTGTGGGCAGAACTGGTGGCAGTGCCAGAGCTATTTCAGGAGTTTATCTACTACGTGGATCATCATGGATTTGCGGACAAGATGGACTGCTGCGGCTATCGATTAACGGATTTATACGTGTTCCGTATGAGCAAGTACAACCTGATTCATGACATAGGAAAAAATACAGAAAGCTGCAACAAGGAATCGCTGGTGCTGGAAACCTTTTATACCATGGCTTGCATGCTGAAAAATCCGGACAAGTACATAGCAAAGCTTTTGGGTGTCAGAGGGGAAGACCGATAAGAATCTAATAAGGCAGTGGAACTAATAACTGAAAGGGTAAAAAATTTTGTTGGTTAACTATAAAGAGATTTTAAATGAAAAAGAATATGAGTTTATAAATAGCAATGAGCATCTGGGAAAACATGTAATCCTTCTTGGTCTTGCGGGAAGTTATTCCTATGGGACAAACATTGAGGGTAGTGATATAGATATTAGAGGAATTACCCTAAATCAAAAATCAGACCTCATAGGCCTGACGCAGTTTGAACAATATGTGGATGATAATACAGATACTGTGATTTATGCTTTTAATAAGATAATCACATTGTTTCTTAGTTGCAATCCAAACACAATAGAATTGTTAGGACTTAATCCGGAACACTACTTGTATCTCAATGACATTGGGCAAATGCTTCTGGATAATAAAAAGTTATTTTTATCCCGAAGAGCAATCCAGTCTTTTGGGGGATATGCAGATGCTCAACTTAGAAGATTGCAAAATGCATTGGCCAGAGATACATTTCCACAGAGTGAAAAAGAACAGCATATTTTTAATTCTGTAAAAAATGCGATGCACGGATTTAATTCGAGTTATAAGAACTTTCAAAACGGTAGTCTGGAAATTTTTATCGATAAAGCCGTGAACCCTGAACTTGAAACGGAGATTTTTGTAAATGCCAATATGACACACTATCCGCTAAGAGATTATGCAAGTATGTGGAATACTATGGCAAATGTTGTAAGGGATTACGAGAAAATTGGCAAAAGAAATAAGAAGAAGGATGATCTTCATCTTAATAAACATGCCATGCATCTTATTAGGCTTTTTATGATGGCACTTGATATTTTGGAAAAAGGTGAAATAAATACTTGTAGAGTAAATGAACATGATCTTTTGATGGATATTCGTTTTGGAAAATATCAGAAAGAGGATGGAACCTTCAAAGACAGTTTTTATGATCTGTTAGCAGATTTTGAAAAACGTCTGCAATATGCATCGGAAAATACAGATTTACCAGAGGAACCTGATATGAAGCAGGTGCAGGATTTAGTAATGACAATAAATGAAAGAGTGATTCGTGATGAAATATGAGAATTTTGAAGGACCGGTAGAAGAACTGTCCCCGTGGCCTAAAACTAGGCCAAAAGAAACGTCCCCCTGGCTCAAGAAAGGTTTCCCGTGGTGATGGATAAAGAAGAATTTTTAACTAAATATGCAGGACATCTGAATGAGAACCAGCTTAAGGCAGTACAGGCTGTAGATGGCCCCACATTATTGTTAGCAGTACCGGGGAGCGGAAAGACCACAGTATTGGTTAATCGTCTTGGATATATGGTGTTCTGCAATGGAATAAATCCAAGCAATATTCTCACATTGACATATACAGTAGCAGCGACAAATGATATGGCAAGAAGGTTTGTTTCCATTTTTGGAGAAGAACATGATGGCTTGTTAGAATTTAGAACGATTAATGGTATCTGTTATAAAATAATACAGCGCTATTCGCAGATGATAGGAAAGCCGGCATTTGAACTGGTATCGGATGAAAAATCATTGGTTAGAATTTTGACAGATATTTTGGTAAAGAACTTAACAGAATACCCAACAGAGAGTGATGTTAAGGGAGCCAAGACACTGATCACTTATTGTAAAAATATGCTTCTTAAAGAAGATGAGATCAAGCAGCTTGGAGAGCAAGAAGGCATTCCACTTCTAAACATCTATAAAGAATATAATGCATATCTAAAAGCTAATAGTTTGATGGATTATGATGATCAAATGATATATGCATATAACCTGTTAAGAATAAGTCCGGAGCTCCTTCAGTACTATAAGGGGATTTATAAATACATCTGCGTTGATGAAGCACAAGATACTTCTAAGGTACAGCATATTATTATCAAGCTTCTGGCAGGGGAGAATGGTAATCTTTTTATGGTAGGAGATGAAGATCAGAGCATATATGGATTTAGAGCAGCTTATCCGGAAGCTTTGTTGAATTTTGAAAAAGATTATCCAACGGCTAAGGTATTGGTTATGGACCAAAATTATCGTTCCAATGCTAAGATAGTAGCAGCTGCAGATAAATTCATTCAGCGTAATAAGGATCGTCATGAAAAGCATATGATATCAACCAGGTCTGCTGAGTCGGATATTCATTACATAGAAATGAAAAATCGTTCCTATCAATATAGTTATGTGGTTAAGGTTGCTGCCGACTGTACCAGAGAAACCGCGGTATTATACAGAGATAATGAGAGTGCGTTACCTGTCATTGACCAGTTAGACAGAAAAAATATTCCATATAGAATTAAAAGTGTGGATATGGCATTTTTTACGCATAGAATTGTGGTAGACGTAACGAATATTATGCGGTTTGCATTGGATCCATATAATACAGAATTGTTCATGAGAATCTATTTTAAGTGCCAGACCTATTTGAAAAAAAATCAGGCAGAGCAATTGTGCCGTATTAGTTCAGAAAGAGAAATACCGGTCCTTGAAGCGGCAGGGTATGTATCGGGTTTGAATGGTATGGTAATAGGTAAATGCAAGGCCCTTGCTACTCATTTAAAAGGAATGTTAAAGGAAGCACCATCCAAGGCTTTGTTTCGGATAGAAACGCCCTTAGGATATGGAGACTATCTGGAACGTAATAATATAGATGCAAAAAAATTATATATATTGAAGCAGCTTGCTAATAATGAAAATTCGGTTATAAGCTTTTTGTCGAGGCTTGAGTATCTTCAGAATATGCTAAAGAATCCGGCTAAAAATCCGGAATGCAAGTTTATATTATCAACCATACATTCATCCAAGGGACTTGAATATGATCAGGTATACCTTATGGATATATGTGATGGTGTATTTCCCAATGATGTGGGTAGTTCTTCGCATGCTACACCACAGGAGACGAAGGCATTTGAGGAAGAGAGAAGATTATTTTATGTGGGAATAACAAGAGCCAAAAATGATCTTCACATATTTAAAATTTCAAGTGAATCTTCAGCTTTTATTCGTGAGATGGATGCTAGTGTATTTACAGGAGAAGGTAAAAAGGTCGTAAGCCAAACAAAAGTTTTAAAGACAAGAGTTCCATATTCGGTTGGCCCAAAAGCAGAATTGAAGAGTGATTTTGAACTGGTTATAGGAGAGAGAGTTGTTCAAGTAAAATATGGGGCCGGAGTAATAAACGACGTTGAATATAATACAGATGGCGGAATAGAGAAATTTACAGTTGAATTTGATACAGGTGTAGAAAAAACATTTATATTTCCAATCGCATTTAAAATGGGAATGTCTTTGGAAAACGGTGAGAAGGTAGAGGTTCGTGAGGAATCCGTTGCACATAAAACGGTTGCACCAGTAACTAATGAAACGAAGAGGGTAGTGTTACCAAAGAAAACAGGAAAAAAGAATACATATGCTTACTGGGCAGCAGCATATCCGGAGTATGTGGTTGTAAAAAAAGAAGGTGCATTTTGGACATGTAGGGGTGAATCCGCGGAAACGTTAAGTGAGCTACTTGGTTACAGGTTAGGAGGAAGTCCGGATAACCCTGTAACCGGATCGCCAAATCTGGACCCAATAGTTGAAGGGTTAAAAGAAAACGCTGTTAGCTACATTGTTGTTGAGGATGGAATGATTATAGAACAGAATGAGTTTTGATACCATGGGGAGCCATGGGGACGGTTCTAACGGCCTACTTTTTAGGCCGGCTAGAACCGTCCCCGTGGCCTAAAACTAGGCCAAAAGAAACGTCCCCCTGTGGTAATTCTTTTAACTTTACATTAAACAAAAAAATGGTGTATAATCTATTTTAATAAAAGCGGTAGTTTTCATATCCAACATGGTCATATACACTTGGCTTTATGTTCTCTATTCAATTCTAAATCTTTTTTATTTAATTCACGAAAATTCCGGC
>JAZLGY010000041.1:0-24078 GCA_045616525.1 Acetatifactor sp.
CTTTCTGATAACCTTTCAAAGGTTGAGATTCTTGCTACAACCGGTAACAGAAACTTAGGTGGTTTCGATTTTGATAACTTTATTATTACCAAGGTTATTGAAGAGTTCAAGCGTAGCTATGGCGTAGATATCGAGGATGACGATATGGCATTCCAGGATTTACGTATCAAGGCTGAAAATGCTAAGAAGGCACTTTCCTTCAGAAATAAGGCTAGTATTTCTATCATTGCAGATGGCAAGGGTATGAAGGTTGATGTTACCAGAGAAGAGTTCGAAGAGGGCATCAAGGGCTATATCGAATCAACCATCGTAAGCATGGAAAGAGCAATGAAGGATGCTAAGTTAAAGTACAAGGATCTTTCAAAGATTTTATTGGTTGGTGGTTCTACAAGAATTCCTGCAATTCAGAACAGAATCAGAGAAGTATCCGGAATCATTCCTTCACATGAATTGAACCCTGATGAAGCAGTTGCAGTTGGAGCTGTATACTACGCAGAGATTCTTACCAGAATCAAGAATGGTGACAGAAGCGTTAATAAGCTTGTAGAAGTAACAGATGTTAACTCTCATTCATTAGGTGTTGTATCTGTAGATGAATCAACCAAGGTTGAAGTTGCAACCTTTATTATTCCTAGAAATACTCCATTACCTGCACGTGGAGAGAGAGGATTCCTTACCAAGGAAGACAATCAGGAAACAATTTACCTTTGTGTAGTTGAAGGTGAAGACGAAGATCCTGATAACGATACCATTATCGGTACCTCAACATTACGTCTCACACCAAGACCTGCAGGTTCCCCTATTTCCGTATCAATGGAATATGATATGAATGGAATCATTCATGTTAGAGTAAAAGACTTGGTTGACGGAAAAGACTTAGGAGAAATGAAGATCGACCGTGAGGGCAACCTTACTGAAGACGAAGTTGCTAAGAAAAAAGGAATCATCCGTAACGCAAACATCGAGTAATAGAATATTAAATCCCACCACATATCAATGTGGTGGGATTATTTTATTGCATTTTTTTCTTTTGGAGTGGATGACGGGTTCTTATTTCTTGACCTTGGAGGTGTCGAGAAGCTTTACAAACTCTTCTTCCGGAAGGGGTCTGCTAAAGTAGAAGCCCTGGATATAGTCGCAGTCATGTTCGCGAAGGAAGTTAACCTGTTCTTCTGTTTCAGCTCCTTCTGCAATAACTTTGGCTTTCATATGGTGCGCCATATCGATAAGAGAGTGGATAATACTTTCAATCTTGGCATTCTTGCCAATCTTTTTGATGAAGGCCATATCCAGCTTGATAATATCGAAGTCATAGTCAGCGATGGTTCCAAAGGAAGAATAGCCGCTTCCGAAGTCATCGATGAGAATCTGCGCACCCAGAGAACGTAAGGTATCGAGTAGGGATACGTCGGTCTCTGTAATATCCATATAGGAAGATTCTGTTACCTCAAAACGATGGAAACCTTGTGCAAGAGATGTGCCGCTAACACGTTCTTTTAAAACCCTCATCATTTCTGAATCATAAAAATCCATTCTGGAAAGATTGATAGAAACAGGAACAATTGGTTTTCCCTGACGTTCTCTTTCTTCCAAAAACTTCTGTACATGGGTAGCTATCATCAAATCTACAGAGGAAATGTAACCGCCTTCCTCCAGTGCAGGTACAAACAATCCGGGATTCATAAAGCCCCATTGTGGATGGAACCAGCGCACCAAGGCCTCGGCAGATACGATTTCACCTGTTTTTGAATCGAAGATTGGCTGATAATAGGGCTTAAATTCTTCGTTGGCCAAAGCATCCGGCAGAGCATTGTAAAGTGCAGAGCGGTCAACGTAGGATTCACTCATCCTTGCTTCAAAGATAGAATATGGGCGAACGTGCTCGTTATCAATGTAACGCTCTGCAATCGTTGCTCGGTTACACATAGCGTCAATGTCTAAGGTTTTGTCATCAATATAGTAAATACCACAGTGAATATAAATCATGATAGATTTGCCTGCAGCATCATATTTAAAGGTGCATAAATTGGTGAGTTCCTTTAAATCCAGATTTCTGCGATTGACAAGAAATACGAAGCGGTCCGCGGTATGTCTTGCAGTGAGAATAGGATTTAAAAAAGATTTTGCGGTGAGCTGTGGAATGGTACGGAGAATATTATCGCCAACTTCTGTACCAAAAAGCTCATTGATTGCTTTGAAACGCTTAATATCCATATAAAGAATCGCATATTCATTCTTGTCCTCAGGGTTGTTAAGTATCTCTCCGGCACGCCTTACGAAACCTTGACGGTTGCATTCGCCGGTTAACATATCCTGCTCGGAAAGACTGGTAACGTCTTCTATTATATTCAAAATAAATCCCAGTTCTTTGTGGAAATATTTGTATTTGCTCTTTAATAAATGGGGGTTACCATCTGTGCCGGTGACATTAGTGGTAAACTCATAGGTGCCATTCGTAGCAAGCATTTTTTGAATGTGACTGAGATCATAGCGCTTGCGGAACAGCTTTCTTTCCGCAGGTACGACGTAATTCTCACATACATAATCCATGCTGGAATCATAGTCCGTTGCAGGTGTCCTATCACCGGAAGAGTTATTGGACAATTCCAGGAAGGTGATCTCATTGCTACGGGTATTAATAATGGATAGGTTCCAATTGTTATCTGAAAAAAATAAATTAGGTAAAGTGGAATTGATATATTCCTGTGTAATATCAAATGCAAACAGGCTCGCCACAATGTTCTGATTCACAGAATCTTCATTCATAATAATCGTTGAACGAAGTGCATGCATTTCATTTGCACTGTCAAGGAAAGGATGCTCATAAGAAAGCGCCTTCTCCCCTTGGTTATATTTCTCCAAAAGGTTGGACAAATTAAAAATCTCTTTAAACTTCTTTGCATCGGATTTTAAAGGTATGCTAGATACAATAAGATCAAAATATTTATCTAATGCGATGTTAAGCTTACCGGAATGCTTTGTTAAAGGTCCGTATGTATATTCTGCAAGATCGGCGGTTAGGTTTAATAAAGTAGTTTTGGCCGCCATGTTGGATAATTGTGCAAATTCGTTCTTTTGTCTTAAGTATTCCTCATGAACATCACGAAGGTACAAGACCACAACCTGGCTGTCTTCTGTATATTCGTGGCTCTTAAGCACCTCCATCAATACCCAACGATATTCACCATTGATACGTTGGTGAAACTTACAGCTGGTGTAATTGTTTCCATCAGAAAAGGTGGTGCGCAGACTCTTAAGACTGGTAAAATCGTCATATAACTCTAAGTCATCTATATGGATTTCGCCACTTTCAGCCAAAGCGCTTGCCCATGAAGAAAAAGCCTCTAAAGTCGAAGCATTGGTCTTGGAATCGTTGAAAAACGTGATTTCCTTAAAGGTATCCTCTGTCAGATTTATTTTTAAAATACAATAAAACATGGAAGAGAGCATACTTAAAGCATCGTCCAAATCACTTTGACCCTTTGCTGCTGCCTTTTTCGATGAGGGAGCAGTAGCCACATGGGTTTTCTTTGCAGGTTTCACCTTGGTGTATTCAGTTTCGGGAGTTAGGAATTCTTTATCTTCCATGATAAATACCGCCGTTTCCGAAAGTTATTCTTATTCTTATAAATATACAGAAAGTATAACAGAAAATGGTAAAAATATCCACATTTTTAGGTAAAAAAGTCGTAAAATTATTCAAATTGACAAAAGAATCTATATGTAGCAAAAATAAAGTGAAGAAATACAAATTCTAGTAAATAGAAATGCATTTTTCTACTATATGTGATAGAATGTAAGTTATGAACTAAAATGCCATATATGATTAGGAATATATCTTACCTGATTGGTAAGATGGAATATACTAGAAAAGAGGAAAAATATGATTCCAAAGGATCCTGTAATGTTAATGAGTTTTTTAAACACAAAGCTTCGCGATTTTTATCCGACCTTGGAAAGGCTGTGTGAGGAACTTGATCTAGATCAAAAGGAAATGACTGATAAATTAAATGGTATCGGCTATACCTATGATGCCGATAAAAATCAATTTGTATAGGGGTATGTTGGTATGAGTTTGATGGAATTGTTGATTGCATTGTTATTGTTTGTAGTTGTAATTGGACTGTTTAATGAAAAGGTCCTGCATCTGCAGAGTGATATCGCACTTATTTTGATTTCCTTCATAATCAGTGTGGTGATGGCCTTGGTTGGAAGCTTACATATTTCGGAGGGCTATGATCATATCGTTCATTCCCTTGGAACGGTGGAATTTGAGGCGTATTTGCTTGACTGTGTGCTTTGCTTCATGCTTTTTGCAGGAGCAAGTAAGGTCAATATGAATAAGTTTAAGCAGAATATCAAAACCATTAGTTTACTGGCACTTTTGACTACAGTCTTGTCTTCCTTTGCGTATGGCGCAATATTCTTTGCACTTGGTAGATTGATCAATCTGCCGATTGATGCATGGACCTGCGTCATGCTTGGATGTATTGTTTCTCCTACAGACCCCATTGCAGCAACCGGTATCCTGAACAAGCTTGGTCTTTCCAAGAATGTGACCAGTGTTATTGAGAATGAATCCCTTTTCAATGACGGTACAGGTGTTGCCCTTTTTGTATTTGTAAAGAGTATTGTGGCCAAGTCCGGAGAAAGTAACTTTTTGGCTGTTATGGCCAAGGAAATTTTGGGCGCAGTTGTGGTTGCTTTTGCCATCTCCTTTCTTCTTGGAAAATGCATGGAGCTTACCAAGGATCCAATCAGACAGATTTTTATCAGCATTTTGAATGTAGCCTTGGTTTATGCAATCTGTGAGCATTTCGGATTTTCCGGTGTTATTGCTTCCGTTATCTGCGGTATGTACTTTGCAGGCGTTTGCAGTAAGCTGTCAAGACAGAGAGCGGTATACGACCCCCACAATCTGTATGTAGACTTTTGGGAGGTTATGGACTGTATCTTTAATGCAGTATTGTTCGTCATGATTGGTATTTCCGTTATGAACGTATCCTTAAGTAAATACTTCGTTTTCCTGATTCCTCTTTCTGTTGTTACGGTAGTCCTTTCCAGATTCTTAGGAGTTGGTATTTCAAGTATCCTTACGGGAAAGAATAATATTCCCAGTAGCTATAGTTTTATGGAGTTTGTAACACTGATGACATGGAGTGCATTAAAGGGTGGTCTTTCTCTTGCGCTTGCTATGGGATGCAGAGAATTCCTACCGGAAGATGTTTATTTGATTGTGTTAAATACAACATATATTACTATTTTCTTTACCGTTGTTGTTCAGGGACTTAGCGTTTCAACCGGCTATCGCTTGATTGAAAAGCATAAGGCAAACAGAATCAGAAAAAACAGTGACAAGGGTATGGCTTAAAAGAGAGAAGTAAAAATAGGAGCGAAAATATGAAAATTATTGTAGTTGGTATGGGACAGTCCGGTATGGGACTTGCAGATCTGTTAGCAAAAGAAAAACATGATGTTATTGTCGTTGACAGTGATAAGGAAAAAATTGACTATGTAACCAATCATTACAGTGTAAGCGGTGTGTGCGGAAGTGGCGTTTCCAAGGCAGTGTTAAAGAGTGCCGGTGCGGAAACAGCAGATGTAGTGCTTGCCATGACAGAACTTGATGAAGTAAATCTTATGATTTGTAAAATCGCCAAAAGCTGCGGAACCCGATATGGTGCAGCAAGACTTTATCAGCCTGCACTTACTATGGAAGAGAAGGAATTGGCACAGGAATTCCAGGTGGATTACCTCTTAAATCCTAAGATGGAAACAGCCAAGGTTATGGTGAACCAGATTGGTTTGTCCGGCAGAGTAAAAGCGGATGCGTTCTTTGATGGTCTTGGATGTATGATTCGAGTAACCGTGGAAAAGAACATGCTTCCCAAGGAGCAGATGCCTTTACTGGAGATTAAGTCCTTCTTTGGCGTTGAAATGCTGGTTGCAACCATCAAAAGAGATGGAGAACTCATGATTCCGGATGGTAAATCCTATGTAACAGCGGGAGATGTGCTTGATATTGTGGCTTCTAACGAAAGCATTCATGAGATTGTAAAGAAGCTTGGTCTTGTTAAGAAGGCTACAAAGAATGTCTTTATGGTAGGCGGTGGAGACATCAGTTTCTATCTTGCCGAGGCTCTTTTAAAGGACAAGAAGAAGGTTACCATTGTAGAAAAGGATAAAAAGAGATGCATGGAACTCTTAGAAAAGCTTCCGGAGGCCAAGGTGTGTCTTGCCAATGGATTAAAGGAAGAGGTTCTTTTGGAGGAAGGCATGAAGGATGCAGACGCCTGCGTATCTGTCACCGGTAGCGATGAGAATAACCTTGTAATTTCTCTGTTTGCATGGTCACAGGGAATCGAATCCATTTTAACCAAGGTAGAATCTACAGATTATGAAAACCTTTTGACCAAGGTTAATATTGATATTACAGTTTCTCCTTCTATTATTACCATCAATAGTATGTTTGGTTTTGTAAGAAATGTAGCTGTTTACAATGCATCCGGAAATGATATCCAGAGCGTTCAGCAGTTTGCGGAGGGAAAAGCAGAGGCTGTAGAATTTAATGCTTACAATCACAATAAGAACTTGAATATTGCAATCAAGAAGCCGGAATTCCGTTTGAAGAAGGGACTTTTGATTGGTATGATTATCAGGGACAATGTCTGTATCATCCCTGGTGGAGACAGTGTATTAAAGGCCGGAGACAAGGTGGTTGTATTCACTAAACGTCAAAAAGAAATTGGATTAAATACATTGGATGATATTTTTGAATAGTGCGAAATAATAAAGTAAAGGCTGTCACAGTTAAAGTGGCAGCTTTTTTTGTGGGTCGGAAAGAAAACAAGCAGGAGCGTAAATACAAAAAAAGGTTTACAAATACAGTCAAAAGTGGTACATTATCAAGTGTATTAAGAAGCTTAATACACTTATTGTGGTTAATACGCACATAATACACCTTATAAATTGTTATAAAAGTGGAACAGAGCGTGAAAAATATGAAAAGAAAGGGGGAATGCGGATGATTCTACTGGATTACAGAGATAAACGACCAATCTTTGAACAGGTCGTAGATAAGCTGGAACAATTGATTGTCAGCGGCGCCTTGGAAGCCAATTCCAAGATGCCCAGTGTCAGAAGTCTTGGCATGGATTTGTCCGTAAACCCCAATACCATACAGAGAGCCTACGCAAGTTTGGAACAGGCGGGATATTTGTATACAGTTTCCGGCAGAGGAAGCTTTGTATCCCCCAGAGATGTTTGGGAGGATGGCAAGATTGATAAGACCTTGGAGGAATTTAAAAAAGCATTAAATATTTCAAAGGATGCAGGAGTTCCCAAGGAGCAGCTTCATAAATTGATTGATGAAGCCTATGAGACATAAAGGATGAATTGTTATGATTGAAATCAAAAATTTGAAAAAAGCCTTCGGAAGCCAGCAGGCTTTAGAAGGAATTGATTTAACCATAAAAGAGAATAGTGTATTTGGTCTTGTGGGAACCAATGGCGCAGGCAAATCCACACTACTTCGACTGATTGCAGGTGTTTATAAGCCGGATAAGGGTGAGGTTTTGGTGGATGGTGAAAAGGCTTATGACAATCCCAAGGCCAAGAGAGAGATGTTCTTTATTGCGGATGACCATTATTACTATAACAGTGGGACACCCAAGGAGATGATGGAATTCTACGCTACCTATTATGTAGATTTTCAGAAGGAAAAGTGGCATGAGATGATGAAAAGCTTTGGCCTATCTGAAAAGGCGAGAATCTCTTCCATGTCCAAGGGAATGAAAAAACAGCTTTCTCTGCTTTATGGTATTTGCAGCAACACAAAATATTTGCTTTGCGATGAAACCTTTGATGGGTTGGATCCGGTAATGCGTCAGGGAATCAAGAAGCTTTTGATTAAGGAGATGGATGAAAGAGGGTTAACTCCCGTTATTGCATCCCATAACCTAAGAGAATTGGAAGATTTTTGTGAATATGTGGGACTTTTACATAGAGGTAGTGTTCTCCTTGATAATGATTTGGAAGGAGTAAAGGAAGGAATTCACAAGATTCAGTGTGTCATCAAGGACCGAATTCGAGTGGAAAATATAAAAGCAACGCTGCAGCCTGTTTTGTGTGAAAACAGGGGCTCTCTGTATATGCTTACAGTTCGAGGTGACCTTGAAAAGATTAGAGAGTATTTAGAACTGCAGAATCTTCCCTTCTACGAGGTTTTACCACTTAGTCTGGAGGAAATATTTATTTGCGAGACGGAGGTGAAGGGTTATGACATCAAAGAATTACTTCTCTAGATGCATGAAACATGATTTATCTCACAAAAAATGGCTTTTGATTCTGACCTTTGTACTGCAAATGAGCACAGTTCTGGTAGGCTTGTTGTTTTTCTTACAGCTGTCAGATGAGCGCGGTATAAGCTACGGTTATACAGTTGTAGACGGAAAATATGCAAGATTTGCAATGGATGTGCTTCGCTTTTTTACAACATACAATTGCTTATTAAATGGATTTCTTGCCGGTGGTTTGGCACTTTTGTCGGCACTATACAGCTTTCGATACCTGATGAACCGAAGATTGCAGGATACCTATGAGAGCCTTCCCATCGGAAGAATGCAGCAGTTTTTTATGGTGTATGTGGATGGTATGGTAGGCTTTGTAATCTCCTGTATTTTATCCTTCCTGGTAGCACTGCCGATTTCCCTGAGTGCCATTGCCAGAGAAAAAAGTCTGGTACCGGCAGCAGTTTGGCAGATTTATGAAAAGAAAAATCTGACATATGTGTTTGAGCCGGGAAGAAATGTGACTGCAGTTTTACAGGGCTTTGCAGCGGTGCTGCTTGTATATCTTCTGGTTTATCATTTGACGATTTTAGCCATGGTTCTGACCGGAAACTATTTGAATACTATTATTATGATGGCAATTATTGGATTGTTGCCGGGAGTTTTTGCGGGGGAAAGCATAGCTTTTCAGTTCTTATTCCGTAAAACATTTTATCTAATGTCCGGTGAAGATATTCATTTTCTTTATTTGTCACCATTAATGCAGCCAATTACATTTTTGATCAATGAGCCGGAGATACCGGATCTTGTGGTCAGCCTTATTACAGTGGTTCTCATGCTGGTGCTTGCAAGCTTTGTTTACAGGCACAGAAAGAGTGAGGCTGCACACAAGGGCCTGGAGCATCCATGTGTTTCCAGAGTGTTGCAGGTATTAACAACCATTGGTGTAGCATCGGCGGGATACATTATCATGTGCGGAATGACCAGAGTGGCTTTTGGAGAAGGGTACCGCCATGGATTTGTATGGAATTTCCTGGCACTTATGGTTGCAGGTATCCTGTGCTTTGCTATTTTGAACATGATTTTTGAAATGGATCCCAAGAGTGCCTTTAAACACAAGGGATATTTGGTTGTTTCCATGCTGCTTGCACTAACGATTTGCAGGGCGTATGAAATGGATGTTTTCGGTTATGACAAGTATCTGCCCAAGGAAGAGGAAATCCTTTCCATGGAGATTTGGGATTATGAAATGGTCAACGGAAACGTCGGATATTCAAGGGAAGAATACGGAATGGGAGCGGAGATTACCGACAATCGGGCAATCTATGCTTTTTTGAAGCGAATGATAGAGAATGAAGAGTTTGCTTGGGATAAGGATTTCCTTTATAACATTTTTTATTCGGAATATGTAGTGGTAAAACTCAAAAACGGGAAAACCTATTCCCGTGCCTATCGAAGCACAGTCGCTGACAGGGATGTAAAGGAACCCATTTTTTCATCCAAGGAATATACGGAGAAAATACTGAAAGCTGATGTGGACCGGGCGGTGGAGCATGCAGATTATGTGAATATCTACCAGGAATACAATAATAAATACATAGAAATGTTAGAAGATTCCAAGGAGCTTGCACCCTTTACACATGATATCCTGCTGGCCTACAACAAGGATATTGATGAACATCCCAAGGAGCTGTGGAATCCGGAAACGAAAGCACTTTGTACCATCAATGTAACCGGAAACGGTATCCGTGATGATGAGGGTATCTATTTTGATGGAAATGCCATCAGCATAGTGGTTCGAGAGGGAATGACCAATGTAATGGAGGTGTTAAGGGCGTATGGCTATGGCGAGTTCCTGGAACTGCCTTCCCTGGAGGAAGGAGATTCCTTAAATATTTTCTTTGCTACCTACGACTATGAGGATACATATTCATTGATTCGTAAACTCTCGCAGGGGGATTTTACGGAGTGCACGGCTGCAAGTGACGGGGTGAATGTATATACAGATCAGTTCGAAGACTTTACGGAGGTCCATTTAATTATCACGGATCCTAACTTGTTAAAGCAGCTGGAAAAGTACATTTGTTATCATGATGGATATTATTTTGCAGGAATGAAGAATGAATATGGAACGAATTGTACCGTATATACAGGTTTGGTTAGTTATGAAACAGTGCTTGGGGCGCACGCTCTTCCGCCGGAAGTGGCAAGAACAATATGGGACAGTGTTCAGAAGTAAAAAAGGTTTCGATAGATAAAAAGGACGGTAGGGGTACCGTTAACAAGGTTTATGAATGTAAAATCAAAGGAGGAAAAGGTATGAATGGACAGGTAGTTTTATTTGGAAGTGACATGAAACAGAAGATGGGAGTTGGATGCTTGCTGAAGTCAGGCGGACTTGATCTATGCGTAACAGACAATCTGAACGAAATGATGGATTGGATGGACAAAGCTGATAGCAAGCTTTTAATTTACAGCTTTGGAAATGTAGCAAAAAAAGAGGATATGGACAAGCAGATTGAAATGAAGAGGCTGTCTGTGGTGCGAAATATGATTGATAAGCCGGTCATTGGAATCGGAGAGGATATGGAAGAAATGTTCAGAATTCTGGCGTTGAACTGTGGACTTGATGATTGCGTGGAAGAAGGCTGTAATCCCCTTGAAATCGTAGCTAGAATATATGCACAGATTCGTTTTTACGACAGACTTTCCCAGTTAGAGAAAAAGTCCGTCATCTGTTTGGAGGGCTTAGAGGTGGATGACCAGTCTAAGATGGTTAGAGTGGAAGGACATCTGGTGGATTTGACACCTACAGAATATAAGATTCTGCATCTTCTTATGGAGGAACCGGGAAAAGTATTTTCCAACAAGCAGATTTATGAAAGAATCTGGAAGATGTCTCCTATTGGTGCAGATAATACAGTGGCTGTGCATGTAAGACACATCCGTGAGAAGATTGAATCCAACCCACAGGAACCGAAATATTTACGAGTTGTATGGGGACAGGGCTACAAGGTTGGCTAAAGCGCTTTTCTAAGCAATAAATGAGAAAAATATCACAACAAATAAAGAGTAGAAATAAGGTTTGAATAATATAATATAGGTGTAAAATACGGAAACAACAGAAAGGTAGAGTACATTATGAAGAAAGATTACCGTAACATGTTTCTGGAGGTTGGTTTCACACAGGAAGAAATCGACAGCCGCCTAAAAGATATTGTTCAGACCTTTTTTTATGGTCCGGAAGAGGAGAGGATTTACCATCCGGTAGGAGAGGATATGGGTTACCTTATGGACACAGGTAACTATGATGCCAGAACAGAGGGCATGTCCTATGGAATGATGATGTGTGTTCAGCTTAATATGAAGGAAGAATTTGACCGTATCTGGAAGTGGTCCAAGACCTATATGTATATGTCAGAGGGGGACAATGAAGGATACTTTGCATGGTCCTGCAAGACAGATGGAACCAAGAATGCATATGGCCCTGCACCTGACGGCGAGGAGTTTTATGCCATGGCACTTTTCTTTGCCTCACACAGATGGGGAGACGGAGAGGGAATCTTTAACTATTCCAAGGAAGCAAAGGAGATTTTGCATGCCATGATTTCCAAGGGCTCTAATGGTAGAAAGGGTGCTCCTATGTTTAATCAGGAGAATCATCAGATTCTTTTTGTGCCCGGTATTGATTATACCGATCCTTCCTATCATTTACCTCATTTTTATGAGTTATTTGCAGAGTGGGGCAATGAAGAGGACAGAGCTTTTTATAAGGAGGCTGCCAAGGTAAGCAGAGAGTATCTTACAAAGGCCTGTCATCCTGTTACCGGATTTTCATCAGAATATGCAGAATTTGACAGCTCTCCTATGGACAGACCTATTCCCTGGAGCAAGGAACGTCATAACTGGTTCTTCAGCGATGCATATCGTACTGCTGCAAACATTGGACTTGATTATGAATGGTTTGGCGTGGATGCCGGTCAGAAGGATGCTTGTAACAGAATCCAGAAGGCTCTGATCGAGGATATGAGAAATGATACCTATCATATCTATGAAATCGATGGAACCATTGCAGGAGAAGAGGCTCGTCATCCTTATGGTATTACAGCAACTGTTGCGCAGGCCAGCCTTGCAGCAGACAACGAATATACCAAGGAGTGGGTAGAAACCTTCTTTAAGATGCCACTTCGTACAGGAGAAAGAAGATATTACGATAACTGCTTACACCTTTTTGCTTTCCTTGCACTGAGCGGTAATTATAGAATCTGGTAAGAAACAAAAAGGATTGTTTTAAAATGAAGAAGCATAAAATAACAGGACTTTTACTTTTGGCAACACTGCTTTTCTCAGGTTGTGGTGAGGGAGTAAGTTCCTATGATGAAGAGACTTCGGTACGGAATGTGCAGAGTGAGGGCTCTGTAAGTACTGAAGAAGATGGAGGAATTGATATGAACGAAAAGTTAGCAGCAATGTTTAAGGGGATTACTTTGACAGAAAGTTACAAGGGTGCTACAGCGTCCAATCCTTTGTACACACAGTATTTTGGTGCGGATCCATATGCACTTGTTTATGATGGAAGATTGTACATTTACATGACAGCAGATGCTTTTGAATATGACGGAGATGAGGTGAAGGAGAACAGCTATCAGCAGATTAACACCATTAATGTAATCTCAACAACAGATATGGTGAACTTTACTGACCATGGTTATATTCAGGTGGCAGGACCTAACGGCGCAGCAAAGTGGGCCAAGAATTCCTGGGCACCTGCAGCAGCATGGAAAAATATTGATGGCAAGGACAAGTTCTTCTTATACTTCGCAGATGGCGGCGGTGGAATCGGTGTTTTAGAGGGCGAGAGCCCGGTAGGACCCTTCGTTGATCCTATCGGCAAGGGATTAATCCGCAGAGATATGCCAAACTGTGGCAATGTTCTCTGGCTTTTTGATCCGGCAGTATTGGTAGATGATGATGGCAGAGCCTATATCTACTTTGGCGGCGGCGTTCCTGAAGGCAAGGTATCCGCACCCGGAACCGGTCGTGTAGCAGAGCTGGGAGATGACATGATCAGCATCAAGGGCGAGGCTGTGGCAATTGATATTCCTTATCTTTTTGAGGATTCAGGAATTCATAAGTTTAACAATAAGTATTACTATACCTACTGTACCAACTGGCAGGTAGATGAGGCAGGAGAAAAGGAATTCGGCATTCATAATGCAGAAATTGCTATGCTGGAAAGTGACAGTCCTATGGGACCTTTCCGTTTTAAGGAAGTGATTTTACAGAATCCGGGACAGGTTTTTGGCCTCTATGGAAACAACCATCACTGCGTATTTAACTACAAGGATCAGTGGTATATTACCTACCATGCAAGAACAGTGGAACAGGAAATGGGTATTACCAAGGGATATCGTTCTACGAATATTGATGCATTTGAAATGGGCCAGGACGGAAGCATCGGCCACATTAAGATGACCTATGACGGTCGTAAGCAGATTGCCTTTGTAGATCCTTATGTTGTAAATAATGGTGCAACCTTTGCAAGAGAGGGTGGAATTAAGACAGTTCCCTTCTGCGAAATTGGCGTGAGTGATGCTACCCATGAAAGAGCGGTAACAGAGATTCATACCGGAGATTTTATTAAGGTGCAGGGCGTTGACTTTGGTTCTTCTTCTCCCAAGACCTTGACAGTAACCGTTGCCGGAGATGTTCAGGGTGACAAGGCAATTATGGTAAAAACCGTTGGTGGCGCATCCAAGGTATTGGGATATGTTGATGTAAGCGCCGCTGAAAATGGAAAATGTACGATGGAACTTTCTGAGGAAGTTACAGGCGTAACAGATGTAATGTTTGTTTTCTGCGGTGAAGGCTATCAGTTTGTAGATTGGAAATTTGAAAAATAAAAATATGGGGGAAAAACATATGACAGGTCCTGTAGCACCAAAAGATCCGACAAAGAAGCGTAAAGGCTTTTATATTATGAGAGGCAAAAATATTGCTGCTTCTCCACAGCCTGACGGAAGAGGGATACAGTTTTTATATCAGAGTGATGGAAGAATGATTGGAAGCTCTAAGCTTGTAGGCGGCATTCAGGATGAAGAAATGCTGAATATGATGACTACGGTAGAAGGCTTTCGTAAGCTGGTTCATAGTATTGGTATTGTGGCAGAGTCAGATGACCGTGAGATGAATATAAACTTTGCTTTTCAGATGTATGGACATACAGATCCGTATAAGTCAGGTACAACCATCAATGTTCCTATGAAGGCCAATGGTATGGAATATATGGTTCATCTGGATGAGGTGGAATGGTCAGAGGATGATAAAGAGCCCGGACAGATTCGTTTTGAGTTTGAAAAGCCTGAACTTTTTGCAGCTGTTAGTGTAAAGTTCTATCTTCACGATGGCTTTGATGCGCCTGATGTGGAAGATGAGGCACCTGTAAACTTTGAGTGTGCCGAATACAAGGCAATGCTTGATAAATCTCTTTTGAACAGAGGTAATTTGAATCGTCTTCAGAAGGCAATTGCCAAGGCAAAACGTGGCGAGGATGTCACCATCGGATTTATCGGTGGTTCCATTACCCAGGGTGCCGGTGCGATTCCTATTAACAAGCAGTGCTATGCATACAAGACCTTTGAAGGCTTCTGTAAGCTTTGCGGTAAGGGAACAGATGAAAATATTCATTATGTAAAAGCCGGCGTTGGTGGTACACCTTCAGAGCTTGGTATGATTCGTTATGACAGAGATGTGCTTCGCGATGGCAAGGTAACACCTGACATCGTTGTAATTGAGTTTGCGGTAAATGATGAAGGCGATGAGACCAAGGGTCATTCCTATGATTCTTTGGCAAGAAAGGCCTTTAATGGTCCCGGAAATCCTGCGGTTATTTTGTTGTTTGCAGTATTTGCCAGCGACTTTAACTTACAGGAGAGACTTTCACCGGTAGGCTTTGCTTACAATCTTCCTATGGTAAGTACCAAAGATACCGTTGTTGAGCAGTTCTACAAAAAGCCCGGTGAGGGAAGAGTTGTCAGCAAGAATCAGTTCTTCTATGACACCTTCCATCCTACCAATGTGGGACATACCATTATGGCAGACGGCATACTTCACCTGATGGAGCTTGCTAGCAAGGAAGCATTGGATGAAGAGCCTGTCAGCTTAGATCAAATCAAAGCTCCTATGAGCGGAGACTTTGAAAATATTAAGCTTTTTGATAAGGACCATGCTTACGCACTTGCCAGTGTAAAGGAAGGCAGCTTTACAGAAACAGATACTGAGCTTCAGGCGGTAGAAATGGATATGAATTTATTCGGTACACCTGAGTTTGCAGCAAACTGGATGCATGTAAAGGGCGGCGAAGCATATGAAATGGATATTACCTGTAAGCATCTTTTGATTGTTTACAAGGATAGCTCAGATATTAAGGTTGGTTCGGCAGATGTATTTGTAGATGGCAAAAAGGTTCTTACCATTGATCCACATGTCATTGGCTGGACTCATTGCAATCCATATATTTGTATCCGTGGCGATGAGAAGAAGACATATCATGTGGAAGTAAAAATGGTTGAAGGCCAGGAAGATAAAGAATTTACAATTCTTGGTTGGGGTTATGTGGAGGAATAAATGGCTGAACCGATGATTCAGGCAGATGGCCTGGTAAAAATCTACAAGACAAAAGAAACAGAGGTTTTAGCACTACAGGGGTTGGATTTAACTGTAGAACAGGGCGAGCTTACAGCATTGATCGGAAACAGTGGTAGCGGTAAATCTACTTTTTTAAATATGATTGGTGGATTGGACCGTCCCAGTGCCGGTTCCCTGATTGTAGGTGGAAAAAATCTTTTTAATATGACAGAAGCAGAGCTGGTAAAGTACAAGAGAGAAACGGTTGGTTTTGTGTGGCAGAATAATGGCCGTAATCTTGTTCCTTATCTTTCTGCACTTGAAAATGTAATTATGCCTATGCACCTTTCCGGAGAGAAAAAGAAACGTGAAAAAGCGCTGCAGCTTCTGGAAATGGTTGGCATGGCACACAAGAAGCATTCCAGACTGAATATGCTTTCCGGTGGTGAACAACAGAGAATTGCTATTGCAATTGCCCTTGCCAATTCACCCAAGCTTCTCCTTGCGGATGAGCCTACCGGTAGCGTAGACAGCAAAACTGCTGATTTTATTTTTGATGTTTTTATGGAACTGAACAAACAGGGGCAGACCATTCTTATTGTTACCCATGACGTTGCACTTTCCAAGAAGGTACGCCGTGTTGTGGCAATTCGTGATGGCAAAATCAGTAGTGAACGTATCCTAAAGGAAAGCTACCAGGATAGATTAAAGGAAGTAAATATCGACTGGAGAGCAGAAGATACCCAGGAAGAATTTGTTATTCTTGATAAAGCGGGACGTGTTCAGATTCCCAGAGAAATCCTAAACACTATGGGACTTAAGGATAACAAAAACAAGGTTCGTCTGGAATTTGTTGACGGCAAGGTAATCATCAGCAATCCTGAAACAACACCTGCTACTGAGGAAATACCTGCTACGGCAGAAAATGTACAGGAACAAGTGACTGTGGAAGAAACCAATGGAGCACAGGACCAGAGCCCAACAGCTCCCGTACCAGAACCCGCACAGGAACCTGTGATGGAACTGCCACCACCAAATACAGAACTTGAAAATCAGGAATAAAACTAAACGAATACAAAGTTTTTAACAGAGATTTTGTGTAAAAGAAGCAAAGAAAAAACATTAGTTTAAATTATACCGGTCGAAGAAGGCAGGGGAAATATATTTATTTTTTGGACCGTTGGTACACGTCGGTACTTCACATTTTCGAGTTTACGATGAAAATGTGTTAGTATCCGTTACGTGTACCGTAGAGCGAAAGCGTGTCCTAAAAATAAATATATTTTCTCTGCCTGGTGGTACCGGCCAATTAGGAGGCTAGGAGTGTCATGTGGAGGGTGAATCCCATAACCAAAACAGACTATCCGGACCCGGATATTATTAGGGTGGACGATACATATTATATGCTTTCGACTACCATGCATTTTACCCCCGGCGGAGCGATTCTTCGTTCTTATGATCTGGTGCATTGGGAGATTGCGGGATACCTGTTTGAAAAAGGTAACCAATCCCCGAGAAGCAAACTGGAAGGGGAACAGACGAATTATGGAAAAGGTATGTGGGCAGGATCCTTAAGGTATCATGAGGGTGTGTTTTACGCCTGCTTTGCATCACCGGATCGAAATCAGACACTTGTGTTCAGATCGGAAAATATTGAGGGACCATGGGAAAGAAATACTTTGGGAAGATACCTGCATGAGCCATCACTTTTGTTTGAAGATGGAAGAGTGTTCGTTTCACATGGACAGAGTTCAATTGCGATTACAGAATTACTGCCGGATTTAAGTGATTTTAAAGAAGATGGTTTAAACCGCGTATTGTTCAGAGATACTGATGAAGTATATCTGGGATATGAGGGCTCTCATATTTATAAGATTCATGGAAAATATTACATATTTGTTATACATTGGCCCAAAACCGGAACCTCCAGAAGAACCCAGCTGGTGTTTAGAGGTGATAGCCTTGAGGATGGTAAGTTCGAGGGAAGAGTTGTGATTGATCAGGATAGAGATTATCATAATCAGGGCGTTGCGCAGGGTGGAATTGTGGAGACACCGGAAGGAGAATGGTATGGATTTTTCTTCCAGGATCATGGCGCAGTGGGCCGAATTCCTATTCTGGTTCCCATGGAATGGGAGGATGGCTGGCCTGTATTCTGTAAAAATGGTCCCATTCCTTTGGATGTTTATATTTCCGGAACCAGACCTTCCTATGTATATGAGCCGCTATATACTTCAGATAATTTCAAATGCATTAAGAATGCAGACGGAAAGTATCAGCTTAAGAAACAGTGGCAATGGAATCATGAACCCAGGGAAGAACTGTGGAGACTGCGCGAAGAGGGAGGGCTTACAATAAAAAGTGGTAAGATTTCCTCTAATATTACACATGCAGTTAATACACTGACGCAGCGAATGATGTGGCCAAGAAGTGCAGCGAAGGTAACACTGGATGCTTCAGAATTAAATGATGGAGATTATGCAGGAATTTGCGCACTGCAGGGCTGCTACGGATTTGTGGGTATTTACAAAAACACCGGAAGCTACTACCTGGTTGTTATGACAAGGGAACTGGAAAATACCAATGTTGATATGAACGCGGGAGATTATCTTCCGGGTACTTTGCAGGAAAAAATACTTTTGCCCGGACCTGTGGTGAAGCTAAAGATTACAGCACTCTTTGATGAAATGCAGGATAAGATTGAATTTTCCTATGCCACAGACCAGAGATTTTTGCGCGTGGGTAACAGACATAAGATGTATTTTAGGCTGGATCACTTTAGCGGTGCAAGATATGGACTGTTCCTGTACTCTACACAAAGATGCGGAGGAGAAGCAACCTTTACAGACTTTAAATATCTTTATAATGAAGAGAAAGAAAACTAAAGTAATACAAAAAATAAGGAAGAAACCGAATGCGTTTCTTCCTTAATTTATATCGTGATTTATATTGCCATAAATATTTAGATTTTGTAACTGCTGTTCTTAGTGCGGTATTCGCTGGGAGTGCAGTTTTTTTGTTGCTTGAAAAGACGGTTAAAGGTTGAGATGGAAGGGAAGCCTGACTGCAGGGCAACCTCTGTAATGGACAACTCCGCCTTGGCCAGTAGCTCCTCGGCAGCCTTGATACGCCGATAGCATAAATAATCGCAAAATGTGTAATTGGTGTACTGCTTAAACAATCGTGAAAAATGATACTTGGAAAAACCGGTAGCGGAAGCAATGTCTTCCAAATTTAAATCCTCCATATAATGTGCATCAATATAGTCCATAAGATTGTTAAACTTCTGTACATATTCACGCTGCTTGTAAAGTCTTACGTTGGGGAAAAGATCCTCGGTGCTTACAAAGTCATAACCAAATTTAACAAGCATGTTCATGAGAAGAGAATATATGGTCAGCTCACGATATTCAGTCTCACTGAAATATTCTGTTCGAATCTGTAATAGAATATTCATAACATCATCATAAATCTTAGGATATTTTTCCTTGGTTACATGAATTGTTTGAGATAGCAAGGATTGAATACCTGCAAATCCCTTTAAGGAACTCATGGGACTTAAGTCAAAGAGAAAAATAAAGCGGCTGCCTGATTCCGGAGCAAGCAGAGAGTGCACTTCACGGGGAGGAATCAGAATCACCTCCTCCGGCAAAACTCTGATGGTTTTCCCATTCATGCTTACAGTATAATCATTTTCGATGGGCATAATGATTTCCAAGGAATTGTGCCAATGTTCGTTGTAAGAGACGGGAACATTGTTGTACCAAATACGCATGGTAGAGTCGTTTTGGTAAGCAACATCTTCCCTACTGTTGGGGAAAACACGACGCACACCGCTGAAGTCGTTGTTGGCTGTATGAAAATCTAAATCTTTAATACTTTCAGGGATGTGATACATGCTAAAAACCACCTAACTTTTTTGTCACTAATTGGTTAAATATTGCTATTCTGCAATAGATTGTTTGAATTGTTGAACGAAATCTGAAAATTTGTACACATTGTATAGAACGAAAACGTTTATATATATAAAATAGAATAAAAATGTTGCTTTTTCTATGAAGATATAATATCATTAAACTCTAAAAAAGTAAATATTGCACAATTATTTCTTCATTTTGCCTATGAAAAAGACAAATAGTTGATAAAAAATAGCAATGGATGATAAGACGTATCCCTATGGGTAGTCTATAATCATTATAAAGTGGGTGTATGGTGGAGTGGCACACTATACTTCCTCAGAAACTTTCAGTTTATGAAATATGGAGGCATTTATGAAATACTCTGGAAAGCAAATCGGAATAGGCGTAGGAATTGCTGCAGTGGCAGTCGTTGCAGTTGTTGCTATGACCGGAAAGAAAACACACAGCTTCGCAGACAAGTACGCAGGGGTTGACTTGACTGTGGATGTTGAAGGTATGGAGCGTGAAGGTACATACAGTAAGTATTTACTTGCACATAAGGATGCTGCATATCCTGCAAAAGACGTGGTTGTTGATTTGTACAGTTATACTAGTACAGGCGACGTTCATGTTGAAAGCAATTATTTTAATGAGAGTCAGGCACTGTTTACAGCAGCCGGTTCTACCGTAACTTGGAACGTTAACGTTCCGGAAGCTGGTTTCTACAATGTAAATGTAGATTACCTTGCACCGCAGTCAAGAGGTGTTGCTGCAGAACGTGCTATTTATATTAATGGGGAACTTCCTTTTGATAATGCGAAGGACCTTTCATTCACCAGAATCTGGACCAATGGTGGCGAGGTTAAGGTTGACAACCAAGGCAACCAGATCCGTCCTACACAGATTGAGGTGTATGCTTGGCAGAACGCATTCTTCAAGGATGATATGGGTTATATCACAGATCCATATAAGTTCTACTTCGAAAAGGGAGAAAACACTCTGACCTTTGAGGCTGAAAATGAACCTATGGCATTCCGCAAGGTTACACTTACAGCAATCACAGAAAGAGATTCATATGAGCAGTACCTTGCAAAAACCCCAAGCCAGGGTACCGCAGACAACGCAATCGGATTTAAGCAGGTTGTACAGGGTGAAGATTCAACTCTTCGTTCAGAATCTTCTCTTTATGCAAAATACGACAGATCCTCACCTACCACACAGCCAAACAGCGTGACCACTACTGTTTTGAACTATGTTGGTGGAGAAGCTTGGAGAGATCCGGGTCAGTGGATTGAATGGGAATTCGAGGTTCCTTCTGATGGTTACTACAACATCATGGTAAAGGGACGTCAGAACTACCAGCGAGGAAGTGTAAGTTCTCGTATCGTTATAATCGATGGAGAGATTCCTTTCAAGGAAATGGAAGAAATCCAGTTCGCATACGCAAACGATTGGGAATGCAAACAGCTTGCAGACGATAATGGCAATGCTTATAAGTTCTACCTTACAGCAGGTAAACATACATTGAGATTAGAAGCCACTCTCGGAAGTATGGGTCCTATCATGGAAGAACTTGAAGATTCCATCTTCCGTTTGAATCAGATTTATAGAAAGATTCTTGTATATACCGGTTCTACCCCTGATATCTACAGAGACTACAAGATTGACAAGGTATTCCCTGAAGCTATCGAAGCTATGGATCTTGAGTCTAAGCGTTTATACAAGATTGTAGATGACATGGTTATCTACACAGGACAGAAGGCAGATAATATCGCTTCTGCTCAGACAGTTGCTCAGCAGCTTGAAAGATTCATTAAGAAACCTAACAAGATTTCGGTTGAATTTACAACCTTTAAGGATAACATTACTTCACTTGGTACAGCTTCTCTGAACCTTAGCTCAACAAAGCTTGATATCGACTACATTGTTGTTTCAAGCCCGGATGTAAAGGTAAAGAAAGAAAAGGCTAATGCACTTTCAAAGCTTTGGCATGAAGGTAAATCATTCTTCGCTTCCTTCTTTGTAGATTACAATGCAGTCGGCGACGTATATGATGACAATTCCAAGGAAGATATCGTAAAGGTTTGGGTATTAACCGGTCGTGACCAGGGTACAATCCTTAAGGCCATGGTTGACGATACATTTACACCGCAGACCGGTATCAAGGTTAACGTTGAAATCGTTGGTGCGGATGCACTTCTGAATGCGGTTATCGCAGGTAGAGGTCCTAACGTAGTATTATCAGTTGGTGCTGACCAGCCTGTTAACTACGCATTACGTAATGCAGTTGAAGATTTAACTCAGTTCAATGATTTGGACGAAGTATTATCTCATTATACAAAAAGTTCATATGAACAGTACGGCTTGGACGGTCACTTATATGCAATCCCTGAGACACAGACCTTCAACGTAATGTTCTATAGAAAAGACGTTTTGGAAGAGCTTGGTCTTGAAGTTCCTCAGACCTGGCAGGATCTTATTGAGATTCTTCCTACTATCCAGGGTAACAACATGTCAGTAGCTATTCCTACTGCGGCAGGTTCTTCAGGTAGTGCGGCAGCTTCCACAACAATAAACTCTAACACTCCTGACCTTTCAATGTACTTCAGCTTACTGTATCAGTACGGCGGAGATATGTACAATGAAGCAGGAACAAAGACAACAGTAGGCGACGAGGCAGGTGTTAAGGCATTTGATGACTACACCAGATACTTCAATGACTACGGTCTTCCTACAATTTACGACTTCGTAAGCCGTTTCCGTACCGGTGAAATGCCTATCGGTATTATCGCATACAGCACCTACAATACCTTGATGGTATCTGCTCCTGAAATTAAGGGACTTTGGGACTTTACATTAATCCCAGGTACTGAAAAGAAGGATGCATTCGGAAACACATATATTGATCGTTCTGACTTCATCACAGGTAGTGCTACTATGATGATTAAGACAGATAAAGACAGCCTCAGAAATGCTTCATGGGAGTTCATGAAGTGGTGGGCAAGTGTAGATACTCAGGTACGTTTCGGACGTGAAATCGAAGCATTACTTGGATCATCTGCAAGATATGCAACCGCTAACAAGGATGCTTTCTGTAATCTGGCTTGGAGTGCAGATGACATCGAAGTTCTTAGTGCTCAGTGGGATCAGACAGTTGGTATTCGTGAAGTTCCCGGTGGTTACTATACCGGACGTCATATCGCGAACGCAGTTCGTAAGGTTATCAACGAAAAAGATGATCCTCGTGAGACCTTGATTGACTACTCTATCAAGATTGATGAAGAAATCGTCAAGAAGAGAACCGAGTTCGGTATGCCGATTGAATAATAGGAGGCGTATAGATGGGAGAATATATATCTAAGTATTTCAAACTCCGCAAACATAATGCGGTAGTTGCAATGAAGAAGGCTAAGCGTAGCAAAATGTGTTACGCTTTCCTGGCACCATATGCAATACTGTTTATTGCATTTAATGTATTGCCAGTTTGTACATCAATTTTCTTTAGCTTTACTTACTACAATATTTTGGAACCACCTAGATTTATCGGTGTTTCAAACTATATCAACTTGATTTTGCAGGATGATGTATTCCTGACAGGTATTAAAAATACCTTCATGATTGCGGTTGTAACGGGACCTCTCGGATACATAGCCTCATTCCTGTTTGCTTGGTTAATCAACGAGCTTCCAAGATGGATTCGAAGCATTGCGGTTATCGTATTCTATGCTCCTTCTATCGCTGGTAACGTATTCGTAATCTTCTCTGTATTCTTCAGAGGTGATGCATACGGATATGTAAATGCAGCTTTGATGAACATGGGTATTATTGATGCTCCTATCCTCTGGTTAATTAATCCTACATACATGTTACCTGTATGTATGCTGGTTATCCTTTGGATGAGTCTTGGTAGTGGATTCCTTTCCTTCGTTGCAGGTCTTCAGGGTGTTGACAGATCTCAGTACGAAGCAGGATACATGGATGGTATTAAGAACAGATGGCAGGAGTTGTGGTACATCACACTTCCTAACATGAAGCCAATGTTGATGTTCGGTGCGGTTATGGCTATTACACAGGCATTCGGTGTTTGTGACGTAACCATGGCACTTTGTGGATATCCTAGTACCGACTACGCAGCACGTACCATTGTAACCCACCTTTTTGACTATGGTTTCTCCAGATTTGAGATGGGCTATGCATCAGCAATTGCAACTATTTTGTTCTTGATGATGATTTTATGTAACAAAGCAATTCAAAGTATGTTGAGA